>NZ_JACSLQ010000005.1:0-257125 GCF_018618205.1 Exiguobacterium sp. s157 | reverse complement strand
ATTAGGCTACCTCACACCGATAAAATACGGTGGGATGGCAGCCTAATCAAGGTGTTTTTATTAGTGTCTCATTTCGCTAGGTCAGTCTATTGCACACGTTTTTTGGTTACGTCGTTCGTTGTTTGGAGCAGGCGACCATATGGACGATGAACACATAGAGCGGGAACGTGAATGTGAGCGCGATAATCAATAGCCCGACGACCCGACTTGGCCATGCCGCTTCACCAGGGGCGGGGACGATTTGTGTCCAGGCATAGGTGAACAGCGCCAAATAAGGGAGCCATAACACGTACAGGGATAGGTTCCATGGTGAAGGTGCGAGTTGCCTGACACGTTTGATGATGAGCCGCGTGAACAAGATGAGTGAAACAAGACCGAACATAGTGATGGCTAGCATATAAGCATCACCCATCAACAAATAAAGCCGTCCGCTGTTGGCGAGCAGTTGAATGTTCAATAATAGCAGAACCGCGAGGAAAATGGAGATAGATTGTAACTTGAGGAAGTGGGCCATATAGGACTCCTTAATCTGATAGGATGATGAAACATTATACGGCAATGTTCGTATAATATGAAAGAGGTGATCAGGTTGGCACAATTAATTGCGTTTTGGTTTGTCGGATTCATATGTGTGCTTTCGACATTTGTATATATGTCACAATGGCGGAGCGAGCGCAAATTGATGAAATTGCTAGGAGCTATATTCAGCATATGCATCGCAATCATTTGTTTTATGATTGCCATACCTGATACATATGATCGCGCGCTTGGCCGTTATGAGACAGAAACTGGGAGTTGCTATGTCGTTGACAATCAGTCGAAACAAGGCGGCGTGACGCTCTGGTTTGAAGAGGAATCTTACGATTTTCCGGACATACCGGAGGACGTTGCATATGGACCAGGCACGTTGTTTGATTGTACCGTCACGTTGACGAAAGTGAATTCGACTGGAGTTGACTATGTGTTGAAGTCGAAAGATGGCGATACGCTCTTTTCAACATACTAAAGTATTCTTCTAATTAGAAGGATATTTTTTTATGGTTTTTCTGCCATTCATCCTATGAATTTAATTATTAATTGAAATCTACTTTTCCGATAAAGCAATAAGGTGAGTCCAACGGAAGTCGTCAAGTTTTAAAGAACGCTGATTTTCATGTAGAAACTGTTTAATCAAGAGACAATTTAGATTTCTGAAATTTTCGGAATATTGTTTTTATTCATAAATGATTATGATAAAATCATAACAGTGTAAATGGGGAAATTTTACTTCGGGATGAAGGATATGCTTTATTTTGGAAGCGTTTTTTGGATTTTATAGTTTATGGTTTATAAGCAAGCTCGAAACGGTTATGAGATTGTACTTGTTTTTTGAAAGGAGAGAATCGGATGAATTGGATTGCTCAAAAATCGGCTCAGTTTTTCATCACGCTATTTGTATTGATTGCGATCAGTGCCTTGCCGTCACTCGTCGTGCAACTCGAGTTCGTGCCATCAAATTACTGGAATGGGATTCAACAACAATTCAGTCAGTTGGCGAAACTCGATGAGATTACATACTACAACGTCACCGCACAACGCGAGTTACCGTTATTGCCAGACCTCGCCCCGCTCATGAAAGAGACGGTCATCATCTTTATGACGTCACTCATCGTCTCGGTCGGGTTCGCCCTTCTGTACGCCTATTTCTTTTATCGGAGCGGAAAGCGCGTGCGCACGGTGCTCCAGCAAACGAGCCAGACACTCGAGATGATCCCGGATTTGTTTTGGCTCATCTTCTCGCAATTTCTTGCCATCACGATTTATAAGAAGACAGGGTTCGATCGAATTGAAGTCGCAGGTGGGTTCGCCGAATACATACGCTTTTTGCCGATTGTGACGTTGACGCTCACGATTCTGTTCTTCTTCCTCAAGTGGTTGACGAAACATATCCTCGAGGAGGAGGTGTCGTTGTTTCTCGAACTGGCCCGGGCCAAAGGCGTCCGACCGGCCGCCCTGTTCTGGAGACATTTGCTCCCGAATTTGGTGTACCGCTTCTACCTCTTTTTCCGCTCGAACTTGATCACGGTGCTCTCGAGTCTGTTGATTATCGAGTATTTGTTCAACGTGCAAGGGATTTTCCGGTTCGCCGTCTATAATCCGGTCATGCCGATCCTGCTCGTCATCTTGTTGGTCGTCTATATCCCGATTTTCATATTGGATTTAGTAGCGGAATGGCTCATCCCGAACGCCTGGAAAGGAGGGATTTGATGCGACGCACGTTACTGCGGGACCCGATTTTCATCATCGGGTTCGTCATTTTTGCCAGCTTGCTGTTACTAAGTATCGGGAATACCGTATTCCGCGATGGCCAAGTCGACCAATTTTTGAACCGTTACTCCGACGAAGGTCGGTTGATTGGCATTCCACCGCTTGAACCGTCGAAAGATCAATGGCTCGGTACCGACCGGGCCGGCAACGACTTGTTCCAGATGATGATCGAAGGCTTTAAGTGGACGGTCGGTATTTGTGCGACCGTTGCGCTCGGACGGATGGCGTTCGGCCTATTGATCGGGATTCCACTCGCGTTTCGCGGGGCGCGCGTGAACCGAATCTTCAAAATGGTGTTAGACGGGTTTTTGATTCTACCGATTTCTTTGTTGGCTATGATGATGCTATTCCCGTCCTTTTTCTTCGCGGATTCGACCATGGTGCCGCCGCTGCTGGACCGCGTGACGCTGCAGTTGACGGTGTTCGTGGCGCTCGGCTTGCCTGCGGTCACGCTTTATCTCATTACAGAGGTCCGGCAATTGCTCAAACAAGAGTTTATGATCGTCGCCGAGACGTTGGGCGGCAGTGTGTGGCACCGGACAAGGAAACACTTATGGCCGCACCTCGTTCCGACGTTGGTCATCGTCTTCATGCAACAGTTCGTGCAAACACTCATGTTGCTCATTCATCTGTCGTTGTTCGGCGTCTTTTTCGGAGGCACCGTCTTCCTGTTTGAAGGGGTCCGACCGACGCTGTTTGAATGGTCGTCGATGTTCGGTTTTTATTTCACGCAGTTCACAGCGACGACATGGATGACGAACCATATGTTCCTCGTTCCGGCTCTCGGCCTGTCACTGCTCGTCTTCCTCAGCAACTTGCTGACGAGCCGCCTCGAGCGGGCGTTCCGATTACGACGCCAAGAGGCGGTCGTCACGGAAGAGACGATGTCTCAAACGGAGGCGGCGGCCGCGTCGCTCGCGGATCCGTTCACACTCGTTCATACAAATCATTCGACTCAATTCAAAAAACCGCCTTCTTCTATTTAGTTAGATTGGAGAAGGGGTTCATCGAACGCATATCGAATGAAAGTGATGTAAAGGATAGTTGGATGTCATCCAGTGTCGACGTTAAAGCGTTTAGAAACAATTCATTTCAAAGGAGATCATTAGATGGAATCAAATACAGTGACGGTGTCATCAATTATTGAAGCACCTATCGACAAAGTATGGCGACTTTGGACGGACCCTGAACACATCAAACAGTGGAATCATGCATCCGAAGATTGGCATACGACGGAAGCTGAAAATGACTTGAGAGCCGGAGGAAAGTTTCGAAGTCGGATGGAGGCGAAAGACAAGAGTATGGCCTTCGATTTTGAAGGTGTGTATGATGAGGTTCAAATTAATCACCTCATTCAATATCGCCTCGAAGACGACCGTAAAGTAAGCATTTCATTTGTTTCAGAAGGTGAGCAGACTAAAATCGTTGAAACTTTCGATGCGGAATCGATGAATCCGCTCGAGTTACAGCGCCAAGGCTGGCAGGCAATCCTCGATAGTTTCGCAAAGTACGTTAGAGAAAATTAATACGAAAGACACTCTGTATACATGTTGGCATCGACATATACACAGAGTGTCTATTCTTTATTATTTTTGAGCCAATTATTGGATGGATTGTATCATTTTCTATTTGGTCGGGAGACTTTACGATTCAGTGCAACCAGAAATGGAGGTAGGAGACGATAAAGATCAAGACGTTCACGTCCATGTTTATCATGATCTATGTCGTGATAAGCCTTCCCGCAATGTTAGGAATTGGCTATGTGATTGATTGGATACCGGATGCGAGTCTGTCCCAAAAACTAAAAGGATATGTGATAGAAGGATTGACGAATGGATTTCAGCTTAAGGTTGCAATCTCAGCGATAGCCAGTCTGATGCTAATCTTCTTGCTGTCGAGACGTAGAGCCAATCAGTCACTTCGATAGACATCAAGAGATACTTGCGTTTGTTGTGGGATTTCTTAAAGGTGCTTCTCCTTCGTGTCAGTCGTCAATCACATCTTCCCCGGCTTGTCGCATTTTCTCAAGCGATTCAAGCATATGCGTGATCACATCGTCCGGATGGCGTTCCCACGCCCCGAGCTCGGCCACGACTTTGAGCGGGGCGCTCGACCGGTATGACCGGGTCGGGTTGCCGGCGAAGCGCTTGTCCGTCAAGTTCGGGTCGTTCTCGAAGTCACCCGTCGGTTCGACGAGATAGATGCGCTCACGAGCCTTACCGCTCGCCAGTTCGGCACCCCATTTGGCGGCGTCGAGGGTGGCGGTGAAATAGATGTAGTTCGACTGCTTGTCTTGATAGTTCGAGCGTCGCTGCGGTTCAAGCAAATCCCCTAGTTTCAGTTCGGCTTTCGTCCCGTGGAAAAACGGGCCGGGGTCGAGCGATCTCATGTCATCGGTCATGCTTCATCTCTCCTTCAGTCAGGTTGTCTTCACAGTATAGTGGATGAATTTAGGAGAAGACAGTCTGTTTTTGGCTCGTGAATCACGATATAATAAAGACGGGAAGAGCGTTCGGCTCTTCCTTTTTCGTTACATAGAAATCAAAGTTGTTTACGGAACGAATAACTCGTGATGGCGTAGTCCATCTTATCTGTATAAAAACGGTGCGCCTCGGTTCGAGCGAGTCCTGACTCGAGGGAGACGTATTTGGCACCAAGGTCGCGGGCGTATTCGTGGACGAAGTGAAGCAACATCTCGCCGTATCCGTTCGAGCGATGGTTCGCGCACGTCACGAGGTCGTAAATGAAGACGTGCTTCTCGAGATAGAGATTGACACGTACCTCGATCCCCGCGAGTGAGACGATGGTATCGTCGGCGTATAACGCATACAGTTCATAGCCTTGCGGTCGCATGGCGGCGACGAGCTCGTGATAGGCATCGAGCGTCAGGTCGGTGCGCAGTTGGCTCATGACAAGGAACGAGTCATTGAGTTCGCGTGACGACTCGATTGGTTTGATGGAATAGATGGTCGATGGAATGGGAATCATGCCTCCTTGAGGGGATATTGTATGTAGATTTCGCTCTCGTCAGTCAGGATTCCTTTCCTTACTTATAAACGGACAGAAGGGACGGATAGAGCGTGAAACATGCGTTAGTGATTGGCGGCAGCGGGATGCTGGCGGAAACAGTCCTTTGGTTGGCAGAGGTTGGGTATCACGTGTCCATCATCGGACGGGATGCCGAGAAAATGAGCCGATTGACCGAGCGATCGCCGGGCCGGCTGTCTGCCGTATTGGTCGACTATCGGTACGACTTGCGTCTGAAGGAGGCGCTGCGACGTTCGATGGCGATTCATGGAGATTTCGACCTGGTCGTTGCCTGGATTCATTCGGACGCAGCTGATGCCTTGCCGTGTGTGTTGTTAGCACTGCGCGGGGGCACGGACGTGTTCCATGTCCTCGGTACTCACGCCAACTCGAGCGATATGAGAAACGGTCTGACGATCCCTGAAGACGTCCGTTATCACCAAGTGCAGCTCGGCTATCAGATCGAGAAGGGGGAGCGCCGTTGGTTGACGCATGAAGAGATAGCTGGAGGCGTGGTCGAGGCGGTTCAAGAGAAGAAACCTCTTTATTCAGTCGGGTTTACTTCGAAGTGAGACGATTGATTCTAAACAAAGCAAATGAGAGAAGGATGTGCGGTACAAATGAAGATTCTGATCGGTCAACCCAAAATGGAGCAACACTTAGAGCAATTCATTCAAGACATCAAAGCGAACCCTGCGGTCGACTTGATGTTGTATCCGGAAGGTTATTGTCAATACACACATCTGGACGAGGTCAAGGAGCTTGCGAAGACATTTCAGACAGCAGTCGTGATGGGCTATCGGAACGAGCAGAATGTGGACCGGGCCCTCATCATCAACAAACGTGGGGAGACACTGTTGGACCGTGCCAAGACTCCGGAGGCGATGCCGCTCTTCATGCCGTCAACTGTCGATGACGACGGTCTTCGATACGGATATATGCTCTGTCGAGAAATCTTCATGGGGCTGGACGGACTCAAATCGGAAGAACCTATCCAAATTATCTTCAATCCGATTGGAGTCGGCATGTTCAGTGAAGAACAGTACAGTGACTGGTCTGGAGAAGCGAAACAGATTGCATTGCAACAACGCTCCATCATTCTCGGGACGAGCCATGCCGACGGGTCGTATCGAAACTGTGGATTTTCAATTCCGATGGCCTACTGTTTTGACGAGACGGGCAAGGCGATTTTGCTGTCGAAAAACGATACGCGCACGCGGATTATCGATACGGAAACGAAGACCGTCGTCGTGCTCGAAGATTCAATCCCATGTCGCTGACTCAATCGATTCAAACGACCGAGGTGTCGGCGTTAAAAGCCGTGCTCTTTGATTTGGATGGCACGCTGCTGAACCGGGATGAATCCGTGCGACGCTTCATCCATGACCAGTATGCAAGACTGAACAGACATCTGACCGGCATCGAAGAACGAGATTATGTCACGCGCTTCATCGAACTCGACCAGCACGGCTATCGCTGGAAAGACGCGGTGTATGATCAGTTGATTCAGGAGTTTGAGATTACCGGGATCACCCAACAAGAACTACTCGATGATTATGAGAACCAGTTTCAGCATTTCTGCGTCGCGTTCCCGAATCTTGATCCGATGCTGAGCGCCTTGAAAGCGCGTGGGCTTCGGCTCGGCATCATCACGAACGGGTATGGCGAATTTCAAATGAATTCGATTCGTGGTCTAGGGATCCGCGACTATTTCGATTGTATTCTCGTCTCTGAATGGGAAGGCATGAAGAAACCAGAGCCCGAGCTGTTTCATCGGGCTCTCGAGGCATTAGACGTTACGCCAGGAACTGCCATGTTCGTCGGGGATCACGCGCTCCATGACATCCAAGCCGCCAAGCGAGTCGGCATACGGACGGTTTGGAAACGGAACGATTGGTGGGAAGAGTCTGAAGCAGACGCCGATGATTCGATTGACGATTTGTCCGAATTGATCGTGATGCGGTGAGATTATCTTTAGGAGAGGAAGGTGCGGCATGTCGCTAGATGTAGCGTATATCGAGGAGCGGATGAAACATTATCGCGTCCCGGGTTGTAGCATCGCCTGGATTGAACACGGGCGACTGATGGACGCTAAACAATTGGGAACGGTGGCGACGGGGAGCGGTCAACGGGTGACGGCTGACACGCGCTTCAATGCTTGTTCGATGAGCAAATTTCTGACCAGTGTCCTCGTCTTGAAGTTGGTCGAAGCGGGACAGTTGGCGTTAGATGAACCGGTGAATGATCGGCTCGTCTCGTGGCAAC
Source organism: Exiguobacterium sp. s157 (assembly GCF_018618205.1). NCBI lineage: Bacteria > Bacillati > Bacillota > Bacilli > Caryophanales > Exiguobacterium > Exiguobacterium sp. s157. The sequence goes on along the minus strand of NZ_JACSLQ010000005.1, from coordinate 249,526 downwards.
TAAAGGATGTTGTCTCGACACCATCCGAAGTGACGTTACGTCAGTTGTTGCGTCATGAGTCCGGAATTGTCGATGCGACGGGCGGTTTCGGAGCACTTGATGTCACGTTCGGACGTCCGTCGATGGCTGCTTTGATGAACGGAGACACGCCGTATCATGACGGGCCGGTTCATGTGACGGGCGAGCCGGGCCAAGCGTTTCACTTTTCGGACGCCGGGTTCTGTCTGATTCAACTATTGGTTGAGGACGTGATGAAGCGTCCGTTCGCGGATGTGATGCGTGACGAGCTGTTCATCCCGCTCGATATGCATGCGAGTGGGTATGACTTTGAGGTGGAAGGTGTGACGTTCGCGAGCGGCCACGACAAGCACGGCCATTCCGTCGCCCCCATCATCCCGCACTATCCATATCCAGCGGCGGCCGGGCTCTGGACGACGACTGAGGATTTGTCGCGCGTCGTCATCGAACTGATGGAGGCGGTGAAAGGGAACGGTCGCGAACTGTCTCATCGGACGGTCGAAGACATGCTGTCTGCTTCGTCGTTGAACCTGTTCGCCGGGCTCGGTGTCTTTCTGGATGGTGAACAGGAGCAACGCGAGCTATCCTCGCTCGGCTGGGGGATTGGTTTTCAAAGCATGCTCGTGGCGTACCCGTACATCGGCAAGTCACTGATCATCATGACGAATGCAGAATTAGGGGTGCATCAAATGGATGGTCTGATTGGGGATATTTATCGGGCGACAGTCAACTGAACGTGGACATGTTCGCAATGATTTCGTCGACGACCGCATTGCCATTTTCTCGATTCACGTCATAGAACGTATCCACATGCATCAACGACACGTGTTCACCGCTTTGAAGCTCGTACTTTTCGAGTAACGGGCGAATCCGGTCATGGACGACACGGGCGGCCTCAGGGGACGTGTGTGGATAGATGATGGCGAACGTGTCTAGGGCGACGCGATACTTATGATCCGTTCGTCTCGTGGCCAGGTGGAGCTCGTCGCTGAAGTAGTTCAAGAACCATTCATATTCGGTCCGTCCAAACCGTTCCTCGAACTGTCTCAGCTCATGGATTTGAATGAACGACACCGTGAAAGCTTCACCGTGGCGGATGAGGCGATCGCGTTCGGCAGTCAAGTCCATCTGAAACCGTTCGGCGTTATCGAGCCACGTCTCAGGGTCGACGGCCACGAGCTGTCGGGCGCGCTCCTCTAACTCGAGCCGTGACAGCTGCACGTTCTTCACGAGTTGATGAATGAGGCCGGACAAGATGGACATGACGAGCAGCAAAATCGTGAAACTGATGCCTCTGCCGTTGAAAAACTGAATGTTTCCTGCTTCATAGATGGACGCGAACCATCGGAAATAGATGAATAAAGAGAGGAGGAGCGTGACAGACAAGGTGAGCCCGGCCCGCATCCCGAAGATGAGGGAAGATAAGACGATGGCAGGTAAAATCAAATAGCCGAGAAGGCCGGTGTCACTTTCGAACAAAAGGACGGTGAACGCCATCGTGCCGATCATCATACAAGCGATGAGCCCGAACAAATAAATCGAGTCAGTGGTCCATTGCTTCATGTTCATCCCTCCATCCGTTTCAAATCGGCTCGTGCTGAGCCACATCCTCAATTACCCGCTATATGTGGGGAATAACCAATCAAAGGTGTCCATCATCTTCATTATAGAACATCAGATTGAAACGACGAGCTCGTTTTTCGAATCGGAGCGAGTGCGTTCTTCGAGATCAAGTAAATGACACCACCGACACGGATGCCGGTGATGTCGTCAGTCATGTGGCAAGGTTGGTCTGGCCATCGTGAATCAATGTGCCATTCGATTCGCCCGAACAGATTCGTTTCATCGCGCCCGTCTCTTCAAAGTCGAACACATGGACCCGTCTCTATGTATATCGAACAGAATTATGCGACAGTCATCCGTGTCGACGACTTGTGCCGCTTGGCGAACCAGAGCAAATATCAGTTCATCCGCAACTTTAATGGGTTGACCGGGTACACCCCATATCAATACATCACCCGATTACGGCTCCAGAAGGCGAAACACATGTTGCGAAGTGGGTCGTGATGGCCCGAGGTACGTCCTCGAGCGATCCCGTCAGTTGGATGACGTGGGGAAGATGATAGAACGTGCTCGTCGTCTCGACATCGTCGAAACGATTTGTAGCGTCATGGATGAACAGTGGAACACCTGCACCGAGGGCGATTCCGAGCTCGACATGGCTGCTGTTGCCGGCCGGCAGCAAGATGACGACGAAGTCCGACGCCTTGATTGCCTCGAACTCGTTCGTGCCGATGGCTCGCAAGTCCTCAAGTGACGTGGCGCGGTCATTCGTCGTCCAGTCGTATGTATGCGTGTGGCCGTCGTTGAGTAGGTGATTGCGTAGGGCTCTGACCTTTTCTATGTTCGAGAAACGGGAGCTGATATAGAAGTTCATATGAGTCCTCCTAGCGGATGTGATGTCGTGTGATTCATGTTGATGGCAATAACGTACCACAAGATATACAGGGAAATGAGTCCAAGCATCAAGAATATGCCGATGCCTACGAAAATGTACTTAGATCGATACCATCCCCGATGTTTGGAAAGGTGAACCGTTAATCCTATTGAAGAGGTTGCCAACAATATCATCGTTCCGAGTATCCACATGAATCCTGGTCCAATCCAATTCGGGGAGAACAAAAGGTATACGATGGATATGAAAAGGCTCGTGCCGCAGATCATCATCGCTTGAAAACGACGCGTGATGCAACTTCCGCTCATGGTTTGATTCGATCGAATCGTGTCACCGCGAGTTCATGGATGACGAGCAACAAAATTGCGATGAAAAAGACGAGCAAGGCGACGTATTCCGGATTGACGTTCAGGAAGTAGTTGAGCCCGAACAGTGGTGTCACGAACAGGATATAGAGCGGATACTGGATTAAGAACAAGGCGTCCAATAGCACGATGTCATAGACGTACGACTCGAAACTGATCAAGGTGAACACGGTCACACTTGCGAACAGAATAGCCATAATCAACAGCTTGGCGACACGATTCCGTAATAAACACGTCCCGAACATGCAGACGAGCAGTAAGCCGGATGCGACCGCATGAATCGGCTGAATCGTCGCATCAGGGAACATGATGGAAGGAATCAGGTTCACGATAAATGCGAGCACATAGAGCGATGACAACACGATGAGGCAGTTCTTTGGATTGCCCATCAGGACACCCCTTTCTTGATGAGGGTTATATTTACATTTACTTACAAGTGTAATTTTACACTAAAGGGATAGTGTGTCAAGATGGATAGGTGAAGTCAGACTAAAAAAAGAAAGAAGGAAATGAATGAAAAAAAGAGCTTAGACAAATTATATAGGAAGGGGCAAACGTTCAAATGCGTCTGAAAAAACAACTACACAAGGCAATTCTCTCAGACGACAGAGCGACCGTTCAACGTCTAGGGAAGTCGCTCCCTCATGAAGTGGTGTTAAATACATTTCTTGAAGTGGCGTTTGAAACGGATGATTTAATGGTCTACGAAATCGTATGCGATCAGATTCAAGTTGAGCAGACTGCTGATTGGGAAGAGACCGCTTCGCTTCTAATGAGCCAACCGTTCTGTCACCATCCTTACGCCTATGAACGGGCGTTTGAACACGCGAAACGTGCTGCCGAGCTTGATACTAACCGTATAGATTTGAAGGAATATTTGCTCTTTTTCAATGCGATTCCCGACAAATTAATGACGGATGCTGAAGCGAACGAATTAGCGACTTTGATTTTGAAATTGCGACCGACAAGTAAGGTCGCCAAGATGCATTTGTTGTGAACGAAAGCCTGAAACTTTCTGGATGGATATTCCAAATGAAACTTTCGATGATACAATTGATATGGAAACCGATTATAGAGGAGGCGACGCCATGCGTTGGATGATTCGGCTTGGGTTGACCGCAGTGCTGACGGTAGGGATGGTCATTGTCGGAATACGTCTCATCTCATATTTAATCGAGTGGTGGTATCGTCCTCCGACATCGGGATTAAAGTTACGACCGACACCGGCAGAATCTGAGTATTTGATGGAGTCGTCCGAAGGAAAGATGAGGATACCAAAAGAAGAAGAACAGTCTCGTTTGAAACTGGATTATTTGGATTATACGATCGATTCCGTGACGACCGTCATCGAACGAGGCGATGGCCTCTTCTATTGGGTATTGTTGTTAGCCTGTGTATTGCTTAGCGTACTGATTTTTGCCGCTAACATTCGTTTTCAGCACCGCAAGCGAGTTGACGAAACAGCTTCGCTCATGACAAGGACGTTCTCGCGTCATCCAGTCCCGAGCTCGATGACGAGTGTCGAGGAACCGGCTTGGACCGGTGTGACGATTCGGGACGCTCTCATCGCATTCAATCAGGCGTTGCCATCGGCGAAGAAATGGTTGCCGACGGAAACGGTTTTAGAGTGGGCACGACGCATCGAATTGACGGACGTCGATTTCAAGCCGTATTTGGACGAGCGCTATGGAATGACCGATCCGGTGACGCCGGAACAGGTTGCGCGTTTTCGCACGACGCTCGAACAGTATGAGAACCGATTGCATCACTGAACGGACACGGTCGAATCTGGCTAAACACCCAAAACACGACAGGGGACATGACGATGGGTCGATTCAAATCGTTTACGTTTTGGCTTACACTTTTTGCGGTGCTGATTTGTCTTTATAATGGGAGCGGCGCTGATGACAAATCGATTCTCTTCTTTCTGACGAGTCCTCCGTTTTGGGTCATGGAGACGCATTGGTTCGTCGAGACGTTCACCCACCCTTCGAATATCACGATGTTCGTCAAATATGGGGTGACGATCCTATTTTGGGCGGTGGTCGGTGCAGGGCTTGATCGTCTATGGCTAAAGGGGAGAAAGCGAGAGCTAAGTAAGGGTTAGGAGACGTGAATCAAGTGAATTTGTACATTAAAACGCTATACCAAACGAAAGATTCGCGAATCGTTGATGCCGATGTATTCGGGGATGACTTGATTGTTCTGGTGAATCAGGGTGGCCCGGTCGTCTATTGGAACGAGCGGACGCTGCGACTGCCGTTTCAGTTGAGTTCGCCATTCATCCGTCTCCTTGATTCAGAAACGTTTCTGGTCGTCGATGTGACGCTCGAGGAGACTCCCGTCAACGCCTGGGTCATCGATGAGCGGGGTAAGATTCTTCATTCGTTCCATGCGGGCAACGCCATCGGAGCGGTCGCCGTCAACGACACGGGGATTTGGATCGGCTATGTCGACGAGGGGGTGTTCGGCGATGGGATTTCTACCGAGGCACTCGTCTGCTTCTCGCAGACAGGTGAAGTGTTACGGCGCTATCAGTCCGATATAGTACGTCCGCCGACCATCGTCGATTGCGAATTACTGCAAGCAAATCGAACCGGGGTCTGGCTCTGTCCGTCGATTTGGTATGACTTGATTCATATCGATGTGACCGGGCGACTTAACAAGTATAAGACACCGAAACTTCTTCACGATAGCTCGGCGCTGAAGGTCCGAGGTCAGGTCGGCTACTTCTTGAAAGACGGACTGTTGTACAAATGGCCGTTCGGTGCGCGGAAACGCCCTGACGTTGTAGCTAAGTTTTCGGGAGCGGCTAGAGGGTTAGGAGAGGGCACGACCTTCCACTTCATTCAAATCGGTGATTATGAAGTGAACGGCGTTCAGTTCCTCGATGAGTGATGACGCATCTAGGTGTCGTTGAATCGACTAAGAAGTTACTGGTTACAACCGAATGATGTCTCGTGACGATGGACCTGATGTACAGGTCCTTTTTACATTCTCAAACGATTAGCGCGATAGAATCGCGTTAATCATTGCATCAACTTGTCGGAATCAATTCCCTCTTTTTTGTAAATTCAGTATACTCATGTTATTGATGTTAGAAAGAGGGCGATGAGATGAGACTTGAGACGAATCTTCCTGGCTTCTCGGTCGAAGCGATTGAACAGGTGGAACAAGAAATCGGGGTGCGCTTCCCGGATGGCTTGCGTGACGCATGGGGTCACGGGAACAAGTTCGAACTCGGAGAGTGGTTCTTTTATCCGATTAAGGACGAGCGGTTCTTCAATAAGACGTGGGATGATGTGATTCGGGCCAACGAATTGAAGCAAGAGGAGTTGCCGGAAGGGTTCGTGACGCTAGCGACGAACGGATCCGGTGACGAGCTCGGTTTTCTAAAAGACGACCGTGAGACGATTTACGTCTGGTGGCACGAGATGGATGACCTGGAGGTGGCGGCGCATTCGATTGAGGCGTTCGTCGAAGTGAAGCAGGCGGAGAATGACGTGCTCGAGACGTTTTGCGAACGAGTCGAGGAGAATGGACTCGTCTTTGGAATATCTGCGGAACAGGACGATGGATGGGCGTACGCACCATCGCACGTCGAGGCGACAGACGTGTTGTTATTCTTTTCGTCCCGAGAGCTTGCGCTCGCTTGCCGGGCTGAAGAGTGGGCCGACTATCATGTGATTGAGTTGCCGGTCGACCTGTTCCTCGAACGCTGGTTGCCGAACATGTCGGATGATGAGCTGCTGTGCGGCCTCGATTGGTCGAGCGATCTGGTTGGATTGGAGTATGACCCAGAAACCATTCTGGAGTATTTCGAATAAATTTATTTCACATACCGTTAATATAATATTTTTAAAGAAAAGAGAGCAGCAACTATGATAAATCCTTTTTCCCAAAAACGCGATCATCTCGACAATTGTCCGTGTTCAAACTGTCGCCAGGAACTTGAAACCCCGATAGGTTACGGTTCTGTCATGCCGGTAAGCATCGAAGGCTTCACGAAGAAACAGTTGAAGCGACGCGTCGTACTGACCGATGACCTTTGTGTCGTCGATGAGGCTCATTTTTTCGTCTACGGCTGTGTGGAACTCCCGATTGTCGGAGAAGATGAGATTTTTTCTTGGAACGTCTGGGTGTCACTTAGTGCCGACAATTTTTTCCGCATGCTCGACTTGTGGGATGAGCCGTCCCGCATCGAACTTGACCCGATGTTCGGCTGGTTCGCAACCGAACTACCTGGCTATCCGGACACCCTTAATTTAAAGACGAACGTTCATACCCGAGAAGTGGGGATGCGGCCGTTCATCGAATTGGAGCCGACCGACCATCCGCTTGCCGTCGAACAGCGGGAAGGGATCACCCGCGAACGGATTGAAGAACTGGCGCGCATCGTGGAAAGCGACGCATGAGAGGAGAACACATTTTTGAATGATTAGGCTATAGGGAATATTTTTGAGCTGTATTCAGGAAATGAAAAACTTTCAGCGGAACAACAAGCGATGAACGATCGCATCGACGCCTACGTTGAGGCAGAACAGTTTAAACAGCTCGAACAGTACCTTCAACAGACCCGAGGCATCGAACAGATGTTGATTGACCGCGTGATGATGGACCCGACCGATCACAGCCGCTGGGACTTGCTGATCGGGTATGAGTTGATAAATACCATCGAAGATTTTGCCCGGGTGAACAGCTTCGGTCTCACTGCCTATACGTTTCATCCGGATGACCCGTTCTATTTCGCGCTCGCCTTATATTGGACGGGATGGAATGACTTTGTCATCACGGACGAACACGTCGCCTTGGCAGCGTCACTCATCGAACAAGGGCCAGAAGAAGTGAGCGGCTTGCTGTGCATTGCGTTGGCAAAAGAATTCGGCCATTTGAAGCACAAGTATTTTCAACTCGCGATTGAACACTGCCCGTGGGCACCTGAACCGTATTTGTGGCTCGGGAAGCGCCGCCTTTATTCTAATCCGGAAGAAGGAAAGATGCTTATCCAGCAAGGACTAGACCGGGTGAAGTATACGTGGGGATTTGATCAGAAGGGGCGCTGGTTCGACACGGGCTCACAGTATTTTAATCCCATCACGTGGCGGCAAGACACAATCACGGAGCTGTTCGGTCTAAGTATGAACCAAGACGAGTACATGAAATATGAGCGAATCATCAATCCGCAATAATCACCTTCAAGAACGGAGCATTGGAATGATCACAATCGCATTAGCCAAACCATCAGATGTAGATGCAATCGAACGACTGTATCTCGCCTGTAAAGACGATTTGCTCGCCCGACAGATTTTTCAATGGGACGACACGTATCCGAACCGCGCCTATTTTGAGGAGTGTATCAAAGACGATTCTGTCTATATCATGAAAGACGGTGAGGAGTTGCTCGGAGTCGTCGTGCTCGATGAATGGCAGTCGCCGGAATGGGAGGCGATCGACTGGTGTCACGCTCGGCCACTCGTCATCCATTCTTTGATGGTGCATCCGGAGCGGCAAGGTCAAGGGAGCGGAAAAGCGATGTTGCGTGCCTCGGAACAGTTGGCGAAAGCAGAAGGCTACACGAGCATCCGACTCGACAGCTTCTCAGGGAATGAGGCCGCCTGCAACTTTTACAAACGACACGGCTACGTCGAACGCGGAAGCGTCCATTTCGATTCAAAACCGAAAGGGCATGAACGGTATATTTGTTTCGAGAAAGCACTCGATTGAACAATCCAACTTCGAGGTCCAACTCTGGAAAGGAGTCCTATGCTAGAATTTGTCCGTGATTCGCAAACCATCGTTAACTTATTTTATCCCGCCTCGAAACGTCTCGTAATACATCGCCAGTTAAGTCAGTGCCTAGAAGGTTCAATCGAATCGTTCGATGTCATGTATAAGACGCATGGTTCAGGTGCCTCTCAAATTCAAACACGCCTAACAGTGCAACGCGGTGATCGATCTTCGCTTCAGATTGAGAAAACGTTAATCACGCTGACATTGCCCGAAGTATCGATTCAAACGTGGATGAACGGACTTGCAACCGAGTCCAATATGTATCGTGACTCTGCTGTCCCGGCCGTATATATAGAAACGTCAACCCTTGCTCGAATCGAGTGGCTGATATTAAACAGACGTTCATCACTCTAATCGTCCACTGACAAGGACGACGAATAGGTCGAACAAAATCTCACTACAATGAATAGAGGAACTAAGAAGCAACCAATCGAAGTGTTTACCTAACAGCTGACAGTTCTCGTGCCGAGTGAATAGACGTTTATTTGTCTAGCGTATGACGAAAAAATCATCAGCAAGACAAAAAGGAGAGATTCAACGATGTGGCACAATACAACGACATTACTCATGAAAAAGGCAAAGAAACATAAGAAATGGACCGAAGGGGCTTTTGTCAATCCAGTCTATTGGATGGTAAATGGAACGCCGTATTACATGGCAGGCTTTACGCGAAACAATCAACCGGTAGCAAGCGCCTACTTTACAATCGGGGAAGAGGTCGTGGACGAAGTGCTGATTGCGCAGCCGAACCTGTCTTATTTTGCCGATTTAAGCGGCAACCTGTCGCGTATGGCGACAGAGCGCTCAAACATTCCAATCTCTTATTACACGAAACCGTTGGACATACCGGTTGTGGATGCAAGCCCGCAAGTTCAACAGGGGAGAGACGCGTTTGCTCACTTTTGGGAGATTCAGCAAACGTTCAATCAGATGCTTCAAGACTATACGGCGTATTATAACGATGACGTATTAATCCGAAAGCACATCACGGACACAGATTTGTCTAAGATGAAAGAATTCGCCGTGCTAGCAGATATCTATCAACATCAAACGTTGAAGATATTAACGAGTCAGGGTGAAGATATTCAAGCGTTCGCGGCGTTTCTCGAAAATTCACAAGAGTGGTCAAGTCTGTCTCGACAAGAAAAGAAGTTCATCAAAGGAATTGCGGTCGGCAAAGAAAAGATGCAGAAGAACATGGAGGCGTTAGACGTGCTCGAGGCCACTGATTTTGACCAAATGTTCAAGTTGAATTACGACCACTTGATCAATAAGAATAAGGCAATCATCGAGGGGCAACGCCAGTACATCCGTTATCCAAAAGGGATTTCTTAAGGGGGATTTGATTTGAAACAACTTGAAGTGGCTACATATACGATGACAATCGACGCACCGATTGACCACACGTTCGCTTGTCTCGCAGAAGACGAACATATCATCAAATGGAACGACCATTTGATTGAGAACATCTACGAGGACGGTGACGCCTCACTCGTGACGGGAAAACGGTTCATCTCGGTCCAACAAATGGATAAGAAAGAGATTCGGGTCGAATCAATTTTAACATCCGTCAATCGTCCATATGAGTGCGAGGTACAGGCGATGACGAATCAAGGGGTGTCGACGGCGACATACACATTGAGCGAGACAGCAGACGGGACGGACGTTACGATTCGCATCACACTCGCACCGTCCTCATGGCTGTATACCCTATATGTAAAAGCGTTCCGCTGGGCGATTCGCCTGATTTATGATGAACAGTTCAAACAGTTCCGTATCTACGCCGAGGCGAGTGCGCCAAAACCGTCACCTGCCCGAGAGGCGGAGTGATTCGACGATGATTGAATCGATTACCCCTTCGAAGCGTGACGCGGTCCGCGCATTCTTTATCGATGCCTGGGGCTCATCTGAGATGGTCATCTCGACCGGGACGTATGATTGCGCCGCACTTGACGGGTTCGTCTGGTCGGAAAGGGACGTGATCATCGGGCTCGTCACGTATGTCATTCGAGCAGACGAGCTTGAAATCATCTCGCTCGACAGTTTGCAGGAGAAGCGTGGCATCGGCTCGGCACTCCTCGATGCCGTGGAGCGAGTGGCCAAGCACTATCAGCTTGAGCGGCTGTCGCTCATCACGACAAATGACAATCTGCGGGCGCTCGCGTTTTACCAACGCCGAGGCTGGCGCCTCACACGGATCATCCCGGGCGCAGTCGATGCGGCCCGGATCCATAAGCCGTCAATCCCCGTCATCGGGGAGTACGGCATCCCGCTCCATGACGAAATCATGCTTAGCAAAGTCATCCCAACCTAAAGAAAAGAGGAATCTTCCCATGATTCGATTCGGTATCATCGGCACGAACTTTATCACCCGTTCTTTCATTGAAGCGACCCATCAAGTCGCAGGCGCGACCGTGTCCGCCGTCTATTCTCGGACAGACGAACGCGCGACGGCGTTCGCTGAAGAATTTGATATTCCAAACACGTTCACCTCGCTCGAGGAGATGGCGTCCAGTGAGGTGATTGATGCGGTCTATATCGCGAGCCCAAACTCGCTCCACGCCGAGCAGAGCCTGCTGTTTATGCGCCACGGCAAGCACGTCCTCTGTGAGAAGCCGTTCGCCTCAAACGTTGAGGAAGTGAGACAGATGCTTGAGACGGCGCGCGAACATGACGTCGTCTTGCTCGAGGCGCTTCGCAACTTGTTCATGCCGAACTTCAAGGTGTTGCGTCAAGAGCTCCATCGCGTCGGACCGGTCCGGCGTGTCATCTTGAACAAGTCGCAATATTCGTCACGCTACGACTTGTATAAGCGCGGGGACAACCCGAACACGTTCAATCCTGCCTTCTCGAACGGTTCACTGATGGACCTCGGCGTCTATTGCCTCGGCCCGGCCCTGAAACTGTTCGGACGACCGGGCGGCGTGCAGGCGAACGCGGTCAAGCTCGAGTCAGGCGTCGACGGTAGTGGTTCGGCCATCTTGTCGTATGACGGCATGGACATCATCGTGCTCCACTCGAAGATCCATGGCACGGACGCCCCGTCTGAAATCATCGGGGAAGCGGGACGCATCGTGATTGACGATATCGGTTCGCTCGACCGGTTGACATTCGTTGGCCGCGACGGGACGACCGTCGAACTCGGTTTAGAACAGGCGAGCCATATGACGTATGAGATTCAGACGTTCGTGAAAATGATTGAGGCAGGAGAGCGGGAGACCGAGGTCCATTCAATTGACGATATGCTCACACTCGCGGACGTCATAACCGACATCCGGCAGCGCATCGACGTGTGGTATCCTGCCGACGTATAACAAATGAGCCTCGAGCATGTGCTCGGGTCTCTTATTCTAAAGAGAAGGTGCGGAACAAAAAATGAATGCACAAGAGATTCTAGATGAATTTGAAAAGATATATTATTGGGATGCTCGAGTTCTCGGGTTTGATTGTCGGTATTATGGAGATGAAGTTTCAGTTAAAATTGAGGAAGAAAATGAGGATTATCATCATCTGATTGAATTTTTAGGGTGTATCAAAGTCGACATCTCTGCTCCTTTGAACGACCGCGTGGCACCTATAAAAGAATTAACGAGACTACAGCTACCTTACTTCATGCACGATATCGCTGTCTCGAGTTACATGTTGGACGGAACCGAGGTATTCGTATGTAACCTGTTGTTCCCGCCGGCAAGCGCTGAAATTCATTTCACTAAAATTAGAATCGGGAAGGAATATCATTGATGCTGATCCCGCTTTAACGCATTCATCACCATCGCGATACGTTCCTCGGTCGAGTAGTCACCCTCAATCCTTAGGATGGGACAAGCCAGTTCAGCCAGCCATTGTTCATGCAACGTCTTGCTTCTGACTTCTGTCCCGGCTTGGTCGTAAAGGGCGGCCCAGCTCAAAAACGCTTGTGATTGCTCGTATAGGCTGCCGCCAGCGAGTGCCGCCGCTCCATAGCGCTCGAGCTCCCGTTGTTGCAATCGGGCCAGTCGGACGTCGGGCGGAATCCATAAAAAGATGACTAAAACGGCTATTCGTTCTGGGAAGAGATCGACATGCCGGACGTATATAAAGTGACGTTCGACAACGATGAACTCGTGAGCGTCGAAAAGCTTTGGGACCGTCAAGTAGTGGTGTGAAAGCCGTTCATGCTGTCATAAAAAAGGATGGGGCCGGTCTCGACCCCATCCTTTAAAGTCTACTCTCTATTCAGATACAGGTGGCGGATAAACAAGCCGAGTGCGACCGTCATAATGACGGCCGGAATCAAGCCGACGAGCAACAAGGAACCCATGCGTTCAGTCCTTTCTGAGCGCAGCGAGGCGCTGTGTCATGTCTTGGAACGATTGACCGTCCGAGAGCATGCTCAATTCGCCGGCGACGAGGTCGTTCACTTCACGGTCCCAGTTCTGGCTGAGCGTCGTCTCGAGCGCGGCAAGCTGCGTCGCCGTCCGTTCGACTTGATGACTTCCGACGCGCGCGAGTTGCTCGCGCACCGCCGTCTTCAACAGGGCACTCAAGTCGTCGCGCAGTTTCGTCCGGCCGTCGCCTTCGAAGAACTGGTTCGCGTTCTTATAGTGCTTCAAGACGGGACGGAACGGAGCCGCCTCGAACGTGACCGGGTCGACGGCGTCACGGAACCAATCGATGTCGCTGTCGTCCTCAAACGACAACGTTGGCAGGAGCGGACGCAGTTTGAGCGTCTCGCGCTCGATCAAGCGTTCCGTCTCTCGTTTCAAGAAGCGCTCGAGTCGATATTGGAACACTTGCAACTCTTGATGGATGTCATACGCATACTTGTCGAGTGTCCGGCTGAGGGCGCGCTCGAGGCTCGCCTTCGATCCATCGACCTCGACCGGATGGAACGTCTCTTTGACGAAGTCCGACAGCCGGAGGAGCGAGCGGGTCTCGAGGTGGGCGAGCAACTCGTCCGTCTCGCGCTTGAACGGGTCTTCGAGCGTCGTGACGTTGAGACAATTGTCAGACGTGCGCACTTGTTCGAGCTTGTCACGGCGGGCCGCCTTGACGCTCGCATCCGCTTCGGCCTCGCGGACGACGTCCTCGAACGCGGTGACGAGGGCATGTGCCTCATCTTTGATGCGGACCGCGTTCGCCTGACGCAAATCGTGGTCGACGAATTGCTCAAGCTTGGCCGAGAATCGTTCGAATCCTGCGTCCGTGCCTTGGATGGCGTTCCGGCTCGAAATCGGTAGCACCGTCGGATGACGGACACCGAGCTTCGTCAACTGGTTCGACACATAATCAGTGACGGCAAGCCGTTCCGTCTCATCGGCCGCCAAATCTGATGCGTTGACGAGGAAGAACATGTGATGGTCACCTGTCCCTTGGACCCGTCCGAGCTGGATGACGAGTTCACGGTCGGCCTCGGTGAAAGCGTGATTGTAGTACGTCACAAATAAAACAGCATCGGCGTCACGCATATAGCCGAACTGCACCTCGCTATGACGGTTGAACTGCGAGTCGGCACCCGGCGTGTCGACGAAGATGATGCCGCGCTCGGCCCAAGGGGAGTCGATGGCGAACTCGATCTCTTTGACGATACAGCTCTTCTCTTCCTCCGTGACGAACGAGCAGAACGTGTCATAGTCGACCGTCTCCTGGCTACCGAGATAGGACAGGGGAGCGTTCTTGACGGCGTTTACGAACGGGTGGTCGAGATGGAGTGCGTCGAGTGACGCCCCGTAACCGTTCAGCTCGGCCTCGAGTTCGGCACGTGTCTTGAACGTGATCAACGCGCTCTTGTTGGCACGGCCGTTCGGCGGCACGATTTTCGTGATCGACGCCGTCAGTGGGTTCGGTGACGTCGGGAGCACCGTCTCACCGAGCAACGCGTTCAACGTCGACGATTTGCCGGACGAGAACGCCCCGAAGATGGCGAGCGTGTACGTCTCGGATTCGGCCCGGGCCAATTTATGACGGAGCGATTTGACGCGTGACTTGAATAACGGATGGTTCTCCAATATTTCACATACCGCATATTCATACGAAAAATCAAACGACAAAGCGGTGATATCATCCACCAAAAGCGAGGTCGAAGCAACTTCTTGTTGCTGATGTTCGACTTGTTTCTGCGGCAATTGGTCGGCCGTGACGTAGTGACGGGTCTCAAGGTCCGTCATACGCGAATCGGTGAGGTCACGTGTCGTGTAATTGATAAGCTCGTCTCGCTGTTCGGCCAGCTGACGTTGTAGCGCCAACGTATCGAGCATGTCATACAACTCATCTTGCTCGGTCTCGATGGCATGGATTCGGTCTTTACCTTCGGCCTCAAGATACGTTTCGACGGACGTGACCCACGGTTCGGACACTTTCGTCACCCAAGAGGCGAGAGCCGACTCGATGTCGCGGCTGAATTGAAGCACCGTGTCACCGCTGAGCGATGCGCCGGACTTCACTTGGTCACTGATGAGCGCGCTCGGTGCAGTCGGTAACGTATCCGGACGGGACAAAATCGCCTCGGGCAGTTTCAAATCACGGACGATGTCTTCGGCGTACTTGATCAAGTGGGGGCGAAGGTTCGTATCAATCAACCGGTTGAATTCCTTGACGGCGATGTCTTCACGACGGAGGTGTTCCTGTCGTGTCTTCTCTTTTGAGAAGAACAGGCCGACTTTGAACTCCGGTGCACAACTCTCGAGATAGTCCCGCAATAGTTCGCGGAACTCGTAGTTCATGATTGGCGCGCTCGCGACAATCGGTGTCTGGTGTTTGAAGAACTCGCGGCGGAACGCGGTGAGCCATATCGATTTTTTGTCGAGACGTTGCAGGCGGGCTTGAATCTCCGTCGGCTGCTTCTCGATGACCGGCAACTCGTTCAGGAGCGCGTCGTGCGCACCAGTGGACCGGGCGAGCAACGTGTCAACGAGCAAGTCGGCGCGCGCTTCCGCATGTTCCCGCGCGGCGTCGATGACGGTTTGGACGTACGTCCGGAGGCGTTCGACCTCATTTTCCGGGTGATCGAGCTCACGGAGCGAGATGTAGAACATATCGTCCGGATTGATCGCATGACGGGTGAAGGCGGTCTCGAGCGAGCGTTTGAACGTGCTGAATGGAAGCTCTCCTTCATCGTGCTTATCGATTTGGTTGATGATGATCGAGTAGGGACGCCCTTCGGCACTAAACTGTTTCATCAGTTTGATGTTTTGTTCGGATTGGACGTGATTGTAGTCCATCATGAAGAACAGATGGTCGGCGAGGAAGAGCGAGCGTTCCGTCGCTTGACGGTGCCGTTCATCGGTCGAGTCAATCCCGGGCGTGTCCATGAGGACGACGTCGCTTCCGAACGGGAAGCGGGGCAGGGCGTACTCGACTTCTTTAATCTCTTCGATTTTGCAGTAGTCGCTCAAACGGTCGAGCTCATCCGGCGCGAGTCGAATCCAATCTGTGTCGTTGACGGCGACGGATGCCCCGATTTCCCCATGTCGAAGCGTCACGATATTCGCACTCGTCGGAATCGGACTCGTCGGTAACACACCGTCCCCGAGCCAATTGTTGAGAAGTGTCGACTTACCGGCCGAGAAATGACCACAGACAGCGATCCAAATCTCATTTTGTGTCACTTTTCGGAGTGCGGTCTTGGCGAGACGAGCCGACTCGGTCTCAGCTTGCATGTCAAATACGTCGGTCAATTGCGCGAGGCGCATGCGTTGTTCGTTCATAAATCCCCATCCCCTACTTATGATTCCGTCGTGATGCCGACGCGGTGTCTACGATATGAGTTGTTTTCCCAGGCTTGAATGACGAGCTCGGCCACGTCGTCACGCGAGATTGGTCCCGAGTTTTGCGTCCCGAGCACGTCAGCTGTGATGACGATGTTCCCGACGGACGCATCTTCAATCAATTGGGTCGGGCAGATGATTGTATAATCGAGCGTTGATGCATCGAGCAGTTCATATGCCCGGGCGTGATCCTCGGCCGCGGTCGTCATCGACCGTTTCGACTCGCGGGTCTCGAAACGATAGTGATCAGAATCATGTGCCTGCAAGATGCCGGCCGTCCCGACCGTCAAGATGCGCGTGATACCGGCTGCTTGCATCGCTGAGATGATGAACGGTGTGAAGCGGGACAAGACGTCCTGCTTATCCGTACCGAGCGCTGACATGACGACGTCGGCCGATTTCACCGTTTCTGCGATGGCATCCGCATCGGTCGCGTCACCAATGATGACCGTGAGGCGATCCCTCGGTTCGACCTCGCGACGTGACAACAGTCGGACGTCGTGGCCGTCTTTTAACAAACGTTCAAGCAACCGCATCCCCGTGCGGCCGCTCCCTCCAAATAAAGCAATGGTTGACAAGTAAACCCCTCCCAATCAAGATTAAAGAAAATATCCAACGCCATCATACCACGGAAGCGCTATCGAAACAGGAGACAACGGCTTGAAGTTGTGAGGTTTCAGGGCAGGGTAAGTGGGATACAAAAAGTTAAGACGTGTATAAGGGAGGAAGACACTTCGTTGTCGACACCGCATGAGATTTGGAGCTAGAACCATCAAGACCGGGATATCCGTCGCCTTGGTATTGCTCATCGCCGAGGCATTTCAATTTCAACAGATTGTCGTACCGGCACTCGCGGCCTCGCTCGCATTATTGCCGTCCGTTTATCAGACGGGTGTCCGGCTATTAGAAGAACTAAAAGGGAACTTGATCGGGGCTTTGCTCGCCGTCTTCTCATTAATGTTGACGCCGAACCCGACACCGATTGCCATCGGCGTCGTCATCATCATCGCCATCTCGATCCTTCTCTTCTTGAACCTCGAGTCGACGACCCGGACCGTCATCTTGACGACGATTCTGATTATGGAAGGGGCCAGCCAATCGGACATGCCCGTCTGGATGTTCGCCGGGGAACGTTACTTGCTCATCATGATGGGGATCACCGTGGCGCTTCTCGTCAATGCGCTCTTGTTCCCACCGCGCTATGAACGGAAGCTCGAGGACGAGATTACGACCGTCTTCCAAATGGCCGTCCGCATTGCCCGTCTGTTCTCGGAAACAGAAGGTGGACGTTCGTCGTTCGAGTCACTCGAAGAGACGAAAAAGAAACATCGAGGCTCAAAGACGACGTATGACTTCTTTGAAGAAGAGATTAAAGCCAACCGCTGGCTCGAGAAGAAGACGCCGATTTATCGCCGGGCCGTCTTGAAGTCGAAGATGATCGATACGAACAGTGCCGCCATCCACGTGCTCGACAAGCTGCATGACGATTTTCTGACGCTCGAACATCTACCGCCCCAGCTCGAGGACGAACTGATGCGTCATATGCGGCACTTGCTCAGACGGCATGAGCGTCTATTCTCGGCTTATGAATTAGAGAACGAGCACATCATCGACCGGGAAGAGGACTTGATTCACGAGAACTTCGACTTCGCGAAGTTGATGATTGAGAAGATGCGGGATGAAGAGGAAGACCTCATCCTTACCGTCGTCCCGCTCGTCGCGACGATGACGGATTGGGTCAAGGCGATGAATGAGCTCGAACGCTACCTCATCACCGAGATGAAGAAGCACGGGGACAACCTGAAAGTGGAACCGCGTAAGAAGTGGTTCTTTGAAGACTAAAAAAGGTAAAAAAATAGCATCACCTAACTGGGCTTTTAAAAAGTCAGTTAGGTGATGCTATTTTTATGAGCTGAGCTTGCTTGTTTTTTATTTTCGTCACGTAAGGCGAGAAACGGGTTGAACCCATATAGTGATCTTGCTCCGATAGACTAGAGAGTAAAGCGAGGATGTTTTTAAGCTGCTTCGCCCCTTCTTGGATGCTCAAGTGATTGACATGTCCCTTTTGATCTAATCGGTTCACAAATAGCTCGACCTTCCCGCCGCTTTCAATCAATTCCCGACTGACCAATGCCGTATCCTCTATCAATTCTTCGAACTGATGATGAAGGCCGATCCCGTTCGAAGCTGACAAATCGAGGTACACCGTGAACATGTCTTGATTGACCGGCTGGTACAGTTTCGTTTGCAAAGTCGATTTTTTCGCCGTCGCATACCAGTCGATTTGTCTAGACGGTTCATCCTCATAGGGTTTCGAGGAGATTTGTAGTAACCGATCCTTAATTGGAGAATATTTAGAGACGCGCTCACCAAGCTTCAGGTGTGAGCGGATACGCTGCGCATGAGTACTTGAAATCGATGGATAGACCGTCCAACGTAAAGGGGGAGGCAAATAGAGTGTCAGCGTCCCTAACGATAGAGGCAAGCTAATCGTGATGGAGATTTCAGCTATTTCGATGGGCCCCCTTCGATTACCTGTAAGTTCGAAGACGAAATCAGATGGCAGCTCGTCCAATTCGATGATGGATTCCGTATGCCCCTCTAAGTTCACGACGTAAGGTCCATCCTTTGGCGTACGTATATATGTTTTCGTGCTCATGTCGTTTAAGAGGTGCACGTTCGCCAGTTCAAGGGTGAACTTACAACTTTCGTTCTTGAACAGAATCGAGTCGAACTGTCTCCACGTGACGTCCATTTGTGCAGTCAGTCGTTTCGTGTAACGCTCGATATAAAGACTTGCCGCCAAAAAAACAGCGAGAACGAATGAAAGAATCGAGAGGTACGGCACGAACAACAAGATGATCATCACTGAAAATAAGACGATTTGGATTCGTTTTTCAAGCAAGAAAAATACATTGGTCGTGATGTTCATCGGAGTCACATGCCCATCTCGACCGGGACCGGGACGGTCGACAAGATTTCTTCCATGACCATGGCCTTCGAGGACTTGATCTCGCCCTCGAGCGTCAGTGTCAACCGATGAGCGAAAACGTATGGGGCCAAGAACTTGATGTCCTCTGGTGTGACATAGTCACGATTTTGGATATAGGCATAGCTTTGAGCGGCTTTCGAGAGCGCGATCGTCGCACGTGGACTGATCCCCGTCTGAACGTTCCGGTGACTACGTGACGCGGTCGCGATCGAGACGATATAGCGTAACACGTCTCTCGAGATGTGGATTTTCATGGCATCGGCTCGATATTGCAGGAGTTGCTCGAAATCGACATTCGCCAATACCGCCTTACGGGTCTCGGTGACGGATTCCTCCAGCAATTGAAGTTCGAATTCTTCGGTCGGATACCCTGTATGTAGACACATCATGAACCGGTCAAGCTGCGCATCAGGCAAAGAGAAGGTGCCAGATGATTCAATCGGGTTTTGCGTCGCGATGACGAAGAATGGGGTAGGAAGTTGATAGGTCTTGCCCCCGACCGTCACCTGTCGTTCTTCCATCGCTTCGAGCAATGCGGACTGGGTACGTGGGACGGCCCGGTTGATTTCATCGATGAGCACGATGTTGGCGAAGATCGGGCCTTGCTTGTTTTCAAACTCTTGCGTCTTTAGATTGAAAAAATCTGAACCGACAATATCTGACGGTAATAAGTCGGCTGTGAACTGAATTCTTGAAAAGTCGCCGTGGAAACTCGTCGCTAACGTCTTGGCCAACATCGTTTTCCCGGTGCCAGGTACATCTTCTAAGAGCACATGTCCGTTTGCCAACAGCGACGTCACACACAACTCTACTACTGTCGGGTTGCCCAAATAGACTTGGTTGATTTCCTCAATCATCGTACGAATGTTCATCAAGATTTCTCTCCTTTGTAGTGTTGTATATACTGTCTGACAGATACTTTGAAATCATGAAGTGAGCGCTCGTCGATCACGTTCAGTTCTCCATATCGCACATCGGCATAAGGTTTCACAGATTGTTCGAATCGAATGCGTGCAAACCACTCTGAGACGGTCTCGTGAGGTTTTCGTTTTTGAGTGTCGCTCAAGGTGTCATTCAACTCCACGAGTAGTTTCCCAAGCTCAGTATCAGAGGCATAGAGAAAGGTTGGTGTTGTATTGGTCACCGTGTTCATGTTGGCTCGAGATGATAATGGTCTCTCGTCAGCTGAGGACGATGTCGCTTTGCGTCGCCGTTTATCCCACCAATCGTGTACGCGCTTGTAGTTCTTGAGAAATAAAATGAGCAAGAAAGCTATAACGGCCCATTTCAGGACGTCTGAAGTATCCCCTTGGTCTTCACCAGACGTCTTTTTCTCAAACCGTTCTTTCGACAAAAGATCATACCACTTCGGTATATCATTAGTATCCTCTAGATTCTCTGTTTTATCTTTAAAGGTTGCCAATTCACCGTCGATGTACCTTGGATTTCCCGACATGTCTTGTTGGGTCGGGCGATCTACAATCATTGTATAAAGGAAAGTACCCCCGATTTTAAATAAAGCGACGATGATTAAGGTCGATATGATGAAATAATACATTTTTCTTTTCTGCATAAGCCCTCCTTCATCGATAAGTCTCTATGATAACTTAGTCTTCTTAAAGGAATTCAATGTATACTTATATATTCCTTTATAATAAAAAAATGTTAACAATTGAAAAATAATACATTTAAAAGCGAATCACCAGATTGGCTAATTCACCGTATAATGAAAACATAATAAATATTATTGGGGAGTGGCAAATGAAGGTCCATTTACTGCACACTACAAAATTTTGGAACATCCGCGTCGGCACAGACGAGTTCGTCGTCCAGTATGGAAAGCTCGGTACGGTCGGTAAAGTCCAACTAAAGTCTTTTGATACGGCAGAAGAGTGTAAGAAAGAAGCCGACAAACTCGTCCGTCAAAAACTAAAGAAAGGGTACGTTGAGGTCGAGTACGACTGGGACAACCATCTTTACTTAGATGACCCAGAGATCGGCCCGCATCCGTTGACGGCCCACCCGGCGTTTATGCAACATTTCCAGGAAGACTTTTATTTAGACTGTACGGACGAGTTCGCGCCGTTCGGGAGCGATGAAGGGGCCGACGTCCTCGACATGTTCGGAGAAGCGCTTCGAAAAGAGCAGGACTTCGATTTTCTGGAAGGGGCGTATGCCGTCCTGTCTGACTGGCTCGAGGAAGACATCTCGACGCCGGACGACTGGATGTTGAACGGAGATCGTTTCGTGTGTGACGTCGTCATCCTCGCGAGCGCGTTCGCTTCAATCAAACTGACCGGACGAATCACAGATGCGTTGAAACGTTCTGCCCATGAAGCGTTAACCACAATCGTCGAGGAAGTCGAGCCTGAGGATACGCATCGGTTTCAGCTAATCAACGAACAGCTCACCACTTTCCCCGTGTCGAAATGAAACTTTTTCAGAAAAACGGCGTATACTAAAGAGAGAGAAGGACAAACGTCCGAACGAATAGGGGGAAACACCAATGTCAGACATAGAAACAACACCGACATCATTCAGCGGCACATTGCCAATCGAGGCACGCACCGTCTTCCGACTGTCGAGCGCGATCTTTTATCTCATTGGGCTCGTCATCACAGGTGGCCTCGTCGCCGCCGCGCTTTATTTTGACTGGCCGACATGGCTGCAATATACGATGTACGTCTTACTCGCCATCGACCTCATCTATAGTGTGATTGATATTGTCGTCTTCCAAAAATGGAAGCAAGAGCGGTTCACGTATGATGTGAAACCACTCGAGATTCGCTTGCATCACGGCATCATCACGACGCACGATGTGTTGATCCCGATGACGAAAGTACAATACGTCCACGCCCAGCAAGGCCCGCTGCTACGAAAGTACGGCTTGCAGACGATCACGATTGGAACGGCGGCCGGGTCGCACGACATTTATGCAATCGAGGAGTCGTTCGCGAAGACGCTTCGTGAACAGATCGCCGTCTACGCCCGCATCGAGGAGGAGGATGTCGTATGACGGAAGCCGCCCTCACGTGGCATCGGCTGCCGAGCCGCGTTTTACTGTTACGGGTATTAGAGGTCATCAAGTCGTTCGCCATCCCACTCATTATCTTGTTCGTCTTGAACAATGACTGGGAGTCGACGTTCGGCATCATCTTGCGGGTCGGGATTCTGCTCTTTCTCGGGCTCGATGTCCTGCAGAAGTTCTTTGGCTGGCTCAACTTCCGGTATGCGCTCGATGAGAAGACGGTATACATCATCGACGGTAATTGGATCAAGAAAGAGAAGTCGCTTCCGCTCTATAAGATTCAGAGCGTCCACTCGAACAGCCCATTTTTGTACCGTTTGCTCGGCGTCGTCGAATTGACGTTCGACACGAACGCGAACAGTGACGATGCCTCGTTCAAGCTGGCCGGTGTCTTCCCGAACGAGGCGAAGCGGCTCGAGGACATTCTCGACCACGTCCGTCATCGGAAAACAGAAACTGCCTCACCGATAGAAGGAGAGGCTGAAGCAACGTCAGAACCGCTATCAATCGAAAAGCCGGCAAGTCGGTTGTTATATGCACTATCGACACGAGAAATCATTATCGCCTCGTTGACATCACTATCGGTCTTCGCGATTTTCCCTGTCGCTTCGACAATCATCTCGTCCATCGATGACTTCATCAATCTCGACGGGACGTTCGATACAATCGGCGATTGGGTCGTCCACGCGTCGATTATCGCGATTGGCCTGCTCGTCCTGACGGTCCTGATATTGTCGGTCGTCATCGGCATGGTCATCAACTTCTTGAAATACGGGAACTTCCGGCTCGAACGACGCGGGGACCGCATCCGCGTTGAGAAAGGACTGCTCAACCGTTCCGCTAAAGAGATCCCATACGAGAAGATTCAAGCGGTCCGGGTCAAAGAGACGTTCATTCGGCGCTGGTTCAACATCGTCGGTGTCGAACTCGTCGCGGCCGGGACGATGGACGAGTTGAAAGACGAATCGTCAACCATCCTCCCGTTCGTGAAACGGGAGCGGGCGATGACCGTGTTGAACGAGCACTTCGACCAGTTCGTCTGGTCTGACACGCTTCATCGCTTGCCAAAACGTTCGCTCTGGGTCAAACTGCTACGCATCAGCTGGGTCGGACTCATCGTCTCGGGTGTCGTTTTGTATTTCTTCCGCGATTACGCCTGGTGGCTCGTCCTACTGTGGGCCATCATTATCGGCGGTCGCCTATTGAGCTATATGACGACGCGCTACGCTCGCAACGGTCAGTTCATCGAGCTGCGGACAGGGGCCTTCAACGTCAGTTCATTCTTGACGGACAAGCCGCGGATCGAACAGGTCCAAGTGACACAGACGCCACTCCAACGCCGTTTCGATGTATGTAACGTCCTGTTCTCGACACGGGGTGGCTTGCTATCGAATGAGATGATCGAGGACATCCCGAAACAAGAGGCAGAAGCCATGCTGAACTGGTTCTCCCGCTATACGGTACAGGAAGATATGAAAACACCGGGCTAACGGATAGCCCGGTCAGGTGATCGACGAGCCACTCGCGTGTTGCGAGTGGCTCGTCTTTTTTAATCGGCTTGAGGGCTCGCTCCGACATAAGATTGAAGTTGATCCTGTTTGGTGTGAATGCAAAAATCATGGCGCGTGTAGGTCACACGGGCCATGATTTTTCATGAACAGCATTGGAAGAGACTTTTGGGAGAATGATTGTGAACGTCGTTTCTCTTGGCTGACTCGTCACGTGAATCTCGCCCTCATGTAAATCGATGATGGACTTGGCGATGGCGAGACCGAGACCTGATCCGCCGGTGTAATGTGCGCGTGACTTTTCCACTCTAAAAAATCGTTCAAACACGTATGGGATGTCACGTGATGGGATGGCCTCCTCGCCGTAATTCGTCATGTTGATAAGAACCGTTTCATCCGTATCTTCAATGAACGTATCGATATACGTTCCGTCACGACCGTAACGAATCGCATTCTCGAGTATATTTTCAAACACACGGACGAGCTTCAACGCATCACCTTCAACGATGGGTCGCTTGGCTGAGGAACTGAATCGAGCTTCCATTTCAACTTCCGAGAGACGTAACGTCGACTGCATGATGAGCTGATTGAGCAATTCATCGAGACGGATCTCACTTGTTTGCAGCGCGATTCGGTCGTTTTGTAGAAATGTATAGTCAAAGATATCGTTAATCAATCCTTTCAGATGGATCGCATTCTCATGAATGACTTGGATGTAATGACGCAATTCCACCTCGTCCCGGTAACGGTCGCTGTGAATCAAGTCAAGATAACCCGTGATTGACGTGAGCGGGGAGCGTAAGTCGTGCGCGACGTTCGTCACGAGCTCGTGCTTCAAACGATCAGCTTGAACCAATTCCTGCTCCGCTTTTGCCGCACTGTCCGAGATGGCGCGAACGGTCGCCATCAACCGCTCTAGCTCTGGCGGGACCGATGGTTCAACCAAATCACGATTGGCATGGAGTTCTTCGACAAGTGAAGTCATCCGCTCAATGTGAACCTGTAAATACCGTTTACGCTCATATTGATAGATCAACACGAGACAAACGATGACCATCAGACTGTAAAACATGACGATGACACCTTCCCGGAAATACGACAATACGATGATCAGACTCTCCACAAATCGTGAAGACTCCTCAAAGTACCAGACGGCAGGCAGTAACAGAACACCGCTCAGGGTGGCGACTCCAAACGCAATCACCACATACAGCAGACGTTTCCACATCGGGATGAACGTTATGACGCGCCATATATTATGTCTCAATTTTATATCCCACTCCCCACACCGTATGAATGATGACCTCATGTGGCACAACGGCATGTAATTTCTCGCGGATGTTACTGATATGAACCATCACCGTCTGGTTCGACCCGACGCCATGCTCTTGCCAGACAGCCTCAAATATTTCTTCAGAGCTATACACCCGGCCTTTATGTTTCGCCAGTAAATACAAAATCTCAAATTCACGTGCAGTCAATCGAATCGTCTGCTCTTGCATCATGACGGTGTGGCTGGCTCGATCGATGAGGAAAGGGCCAGCTTGTACACTTGAGGACTCGCTTGGTCGGTTATAGTTTGAACGGCGCAGCAATGCTTTAATACGTGCCATCAACTCGAGCGGATTGAACGGTTTGATGATGTAGTCATCGACTCCCGTCGTCAATCCCAATATCTTATCCATATCACCCACTTTGGCACTGACCATTAAGATCGGAATTTGGCTCGTCTGGCGCACCCGCTTACAAAATTCAAGCCCATCCATCCGAGGCATCATCCAATCTAAAATGATTAAGTCAAACGATTCTTGGTTGAACAAGTCAAGCGCCATTTCCCCGTCGGTTGCCATCGTCGTGTGATACCCGTCATTTTTTACATACACATCAATCAGTTCTGCGATTTGGACATCATCATCCACTAACAAGATTTTTGTCATGCTTGAAACTCCCTCGCGAATTAAAGTTGGAAATTCTGATACAAACGTCGGAACGGGGCGTATTGGACGACGAAGCGAACGAGTAAGAACCCTAAGAGCGCCCCGAACGCATTTGCCAATAAATCATTCACATCCGTGCTTCGTCCACTGCCTAGTGTCGTGCGCACCAATAATTGAATCAGTTCAAGGATCAGACTAAACTGAAATCCTAATTTAAGTACTTCTTTTTTCGTGATCGACGGTTTCAAAAATGGAAGATAACAGCCGAACGGGAGGAACATCACGACATTCAGCACAAATGAATACACATCGATGGTCAAAATCGGAATAAAATTAATCGTTCTCCACCACGGAACTTGATTCGCATACTTTCCTAAATTGACGTCAATCGGGAAAAACACGAAGTGAAGGACGCCTAATAAGTATATCCCGAATGATAGAAGCAAAATAGTTTGTGCGGCTCTTACATGTTTCTTGCGAAACAACCAGACGAGTAACGTGATGAGTCCGAGGATGGCGAGTGGGATGAGAACGACCCCTGATTCGATTGTGAACATAACTGAATAATTCTGATTATACATGGGAATAAACCTCCTAAGAATTTGAACTGTCTTCAGTGTAGATGGCAGATTTAAAGAATTCTTAAAGGAGTCATAAATGAAATCTAAAAAAGGCAAAGCGCTTTGCTCTGCCTCGAACTGTTGAACAATCAATCAAGGAGCTTGCTCTTGGAATGATGCCAGACTTCCCGATATCATTCGTCACGTCAACTTCACCGTTTTCGTGTTTCTGTTACTGAAAAATGGGAACAAGTATGGTATGATGCAAGTAGAAAGAGACCGGTGCTGGACACACCGGCCTCTGGCGTACAGGTTACCACTTTAAGAGTGGCCCAGCCGCCACAATGGTTAGTGAATCAGAAAGTGACCCATCTCATTGCGCCGAGGGGGTCATTTTTTTGTGCGTTCAGACGTTGCACGATCGGATGTTTGGTGTAACACCAAGTGAACGATGATCGGAGCGAGGATCGGGACGATCACATAATCGCCGACCCAGGTCCATAGTTGTTCCATCCGCACCACCGCCTTCCTCCATTGTGGACTTGGCGGCTGACCCCACTATTGCTGCGTTAACCTGCCTCTTCATTATAGCAGATTCTTGTCAGAAAAGATGCTAAAAACAGGAACGTTTGTTCTTATTTTAGAAATTGAACCTTTCGTCCGAATGGGTCTCATGACTAGGTCCAAAGATGGATTTGAACCAATAATAGCTTGTATGTCAGAGGTCAGACAGGATATAATCAATCTCGTGTGTATAACCACATGGGTGGGTGAGGGTGCCAATAAAGGATTGATTCCTATGGCAAAACAAACAGAATGGAAAACAGAAACATACGGGGGCGTGCTGAACTTTCTGGCGACAGCATACATCCCGGCCGTTCACGCGGCAATCTTGACACAAGCCGGACTCCCGTTCGAGGGAGCGCTCGTCGGAGCGATTTTGACAAGCATCATCGGAACGTTCATCGCAGGGCTGTTCAACTTGCCGCTGCTCCTGTTACCAGGGATGGGCATCAACGCGCTGTTCACGTACACGCTCGTCCTGCAGATGGGGCTGAGCTGGCAAGGCGCGCTCGCTGTCTCGTTCGTCTCAGGGGCGCTCGTCGTCCTGTTGACAGTAACGAAAGTGGCGAGGAAACTCGCGAACGCGTTCCCACCGATCATTCATGACGGATTGACGGTCGGACTCGGCCTGTTCCTTATCTTGATCGGACTCGAGGCGGCGGGGATCGTCTCGGGCGGTGGCGGGGCACTGCTTCATATCGGAGACCTCGGGGAACGGCCGGTACAGGTCGCGTTCCTGTCGCTCTTCGTGGCCATCCTTCTCTTTTTGAAGATGGGACCGAGCAGTTTCTTATGGACGATCGCGTTCGGAGTCGGCTTGAGCGCCGTCATGGGCACGCTCGACTGGACCGGTGAGTTCGCGCTCATGCCGTTCTTCGAGTCGTTCGGCACCGTGTTCGGCAACGTCTCATTCGCCGAGTCGGCGTCACCAATCTTCCTTGTCGCCGTCGGCGTATTGACGCTCGTCTTGCTGATTGAGAACATCAGCCTGATCCAGAATCAGACGCGCGCCATCGGCAAGGATGCGGACGCACCGAAAGGGCTCGTCGCCCAAGGGTTATCGACGATGGCTGGTGCCATGTTCGGCTCGAGCCCGACCGTCTCGACGGTCGAAGTCGCGGCCGGCATCTCGGTCGGCGCTCGGGGCGGCATCGCCTCGTTCGTCACATCAGGCCTTTACGTCGTCTCGCTCTTGTTGTTGCCGCTGTTCGCGATCATTCCGGTGACGGCGATTGCGCCGGTGTTGATTATCATCGGCATGATGATGTTCCAAAACGTGAAGCATCTCCCGCTCGACAATTGGGAGCATGCCTTCCCGGCGATTCTCGTCATCATCATGATTCCGTTCACGTATTCCATCGTCGATGGCATCGGGCTCGGATTCATCGCCTACACGATGATTGTCTTGTTCAAGAAGGGCTATCGATCGCTCAGTCCGGTCGTCGGTGTCTTGACCGTATTGTTCTTGGTTTTCTTTTCTTTACCAGTCTGGCTATAAGATAGGGCGGTGCCGTGTATACGGTGCCGCTTTTTTTGTATGATGAAACAAAGGAGGTGTTTGAATGGATCAAGCAGGCGGATTCATTTCCATCGGGATGGCTTATCCGAGCCATTATCCGTTACCTGAACTTGCTCAAAATGTATGTGCGGAATTGTTGAGTAGCGGTGGCGAAATCATAAACGTGACATACAGTCAGGATGAGGCGGGCACTAGTTGGACGACAACGACAGGTACCGACTTTGCTCAGATCGGACATTACGGATCTATCCATTTACGAAGCAACTATTTTGGAGACGTGGACATGACGATGACCGTGTCCCTTCAAGAGATGTACACCTATGTCGGGATTCTCATCGATATAAAGTGGGATAATGTCGTCTCACACCCTGCATCGAGACCCGTGTTCACACAGAAAATCGAACGACTGCTCGTTGACGTGTATCGTCATATGCCATTCTCGTACGCGCTTGCCGGGCACGAACTTGAGCTCGACTGGGCACCTGATGCGTTTCCGACATCAGCGGACTGGTTGGATACGTTCCCTCTTTTTATGGTCCCGTCACCACAAGGCGTGATGGTAACTTACGGTTCAATTTCAATCGACGGGATGACTCCTCAAACCAATATGAAGAGGTCTATCCCGTTATATGCATAAGTGAGGCTCAATCACCTCAATCAAGCATTCCTTGATTGACGAAGCTCAGTGCTAAGCGGCCGGAACATGATACAATTTTCTTAGCTTATAACCGAAGGAGGATACTTTTATGACGAAAACCTCAGATGTCATCGACGAGTTTGCATCCTATATAGACTGGTTAAACACATTGTCGGGATTGGATGAATCGATGTGGGAAAAATCGATTGCAACCGACAAATGGTCAATCAAAGCAATCGTCCTTCACATCGCCCATTGGGACAATCATCTGTTGAACGTCATCGTCCCGGCCGTCAAGACCGGGGAAGCCATGATTTTCCCTGAATTCGACTCATTTAACGCGCGAGCGACCCAAAAAGCGAAACGTCTTTCGGGAGAAAACGTGTTCCAGTTAGCCAAAACGAGTCGGAGCTCGCTTATAGAAACGCTTCAGTCATTAAGTCAAGAGACGCTGACTTCGCACACGATGGCGAACGGGGTAACCCATTGCCCGCATCACGGTGTCCCGTATACGCTCGCCTATATCGTCACCGAGTTCATCGAACATGACCGGCACCACCAGCAGCAAGTCGACGCCATCTTGGGGCAAACCTCTTGAAGAGACGGGCAAAAGTACGCGGTGTCAGACGAAGACTGAAACGGGTGCGCCTGCATGTCAACGAACAGACCCAATCGTTCCCGACGACGTTTCATGACGGGTATTGGCATAACAAAATCCCGATTGATCAATCGTTCTTATCGTCTGTACAGGAGAACAGCCGGATTCAACGTGCGATTATCGAGGTGATGATGGAAGGGGCCTCACGTCTCGTGCATAACCGAGAAGAGGAGCGGTACCAGGTCGTCGTCTTACTCGATTTGCCGACGCTTTGGCAGTCCGAACTGCTCGTGTTTGAAAGCGATGCACGACTGAAGGCGTTTATGGATCGGGATACGTCAGAGCAGACGTGGACGCGGTTGCCTAACGATTGCGTATTCCTACAAAGACTCGACCTGTCAGCGGACGTCGAGGTGCATCGGTTCCACGAACTGATTCAAGATGAAGATTATATGCATAGTGGAGGAGTCTGGTTGCTCGTTCAATGAACGGGGAATTTTTTTGTGATTAATTATTAAAAATGAGTACGACACTCAAGGTAAACGAAAAAAACGATTATGGCAGTCTCGAGTTACCATATAAGCATTCAGAAGGTGAATCGATAGAAAATATGGTACAATTTAACATATATGAGAAGAGTTATTTATATAACAAAACTACTTCTTACGGAGAGCAAAAAGCATCAACATGATAAAAACTTGATGGTTTAAAAA
The DNA here is from genome assembly GCF_018618205.1 of Exiguobacterium sp. s157. NCBI lineage: Bacteria > Bacillati > Bacillota > Bacilli > Caryophanales > Exiguobacterium > Exiguobacterium sp. s157. The sequence goes on along the minus strand of NZ_JACSLQ010000005.1, from coordinate 219,097 downwards.
GAGACGGAGGCCGTTCAATTGAAAAAATTGACTATCATTTTACTTTGTATTCCTTTAATTCTGTTATCAGCATGTGTGGGTGATGAAGAAAATATAGAAATTGATAAAGAACGTATTGATATGCAACCTGAGACCATGAAAATCAACCAGGATAGTGAATTGAAAATTGTGCCACTTTACACACAATATCAAAAATATTTGGAAGCATCACTTGAGACGAATGATCCAGAACAGAAAAGAAAATTTTTTAGAGAATTCGTTCTTGATTACATAGAGGAGATTGGAGAAAAGGAGAAGTTCGGAACAGCGGATTTGAAAGGTAACTTTTTGATGAAATCGACATCCTATGAGCAAGAACTCCTAAATCGAATCGATATATTGATGGGCAAACATGATGAAATTGAAGAAACGATTATAAAAACCTACCTCGCTTCACATAAGGTACTTCCTAAAAAGAAAAGTACGATTTTCCTCGTACCAATCAATTCAGAATTTGCCTTTATCGGTGAGTCACTGGGTGGGGTTAGTGGAAATGCATATAAAGACTCTTTTGTCTTTTATCTGAATGAAGACTTCGATAAAAATATTCTTGCTTATGCGACTGCACATGAATATCATCACTTGATTCTTCGGGACACACCAAACTTTATGATTAGTTCGGTTTTAAATTCTGTCATATTAGAAGGGAAGGCAGATGCTTTTGCAGATCGAATTGTCAAAGGCGTATCACCTCCTTGGCATGAACCAATAGATGAGAAGACAAAGGAACATGTAGCGAGTCTTGTTAATAATTATGAAACAACATTTAACGATTTTATTGTCGGTAATGAGCAAAAGAATCTTCCTCGCTGGAGTAACTATATCTTAGGAAAAGACATCCTCAACCATTACTTAGAATCAAATCCAGAGCTTTCGATTCAAGATTGGACATTCAAAGAAGATCATGAAATCTTAGAAGGCTACAAATATCAAGAGATTCTTCAACAATGACGAAACAAGTTACATACTTTTCGAGCATCGCAGTTGTGATACCTGGTCCCCAATCAATTCGTTTTATTGGTTGGGGCTTTTGTTTGAAGTAAGGATAACTGAGGTGTGCTTATGAAGAGGGATGAGAGGAAGGGAGCAGAGATTGGCTTCTTATGAATCCGAATTCAATTGCGCTTGAAGTGAAAGCATGATCAACTTAAGAGCTGCCGAGCTCCACTGTTCATATTTACCAATTCAGGATTCAGGTGCTGTTTTGGCAAGTCTCGAAGCGTTTATTGCTCGGACTCCTTTAAGATAGGGCTGCTTAGCGGAATAACGACCTCTTCCTTCGCACCCATGAAATAGAGAAATAGTCGTTTCTTGTCTTCGCCTATGTTTTCAATCAAATCCCAAGCTCCGTGAGTGTCTCTTTTCATTACACGACTAACGGAATGGATATCGAGTCTGGTCTCATGAAAGTGCAACGTGACGTCTTTGGGCAATATGTTTTTCCTGCAATGAATATTACCTGACGTAAAACCTTGTTTGACTTGCATTTCCGATATGCTATAATCCTCCCAAACACTTTTTCCAAAAAAAGGATTAAATGGAATCGATGAATGAAAGGAGCCGTTGAACGGGATGCAGTCGAATCTACATATTCACATACGGGTCGTTACATGAGAAAAGCCAAAGTTCTGTTTGTATCAGCAGTCTTGATTTCTTTACTGGTTGTCGCACTTATTTCATTTTCAGGTCAACTTGCTTATACCTACTTCAAAGGGTTGGACATCTCTGGAAGCCCCATCACGAGTTGGGTCACGGACTGTCATGACAAGCGAAAGTTGTTTGGAATCATTGAGGTCGTCGATACGGATTTTTGGTGTGGAGATGGTAGTGACGTAGATTCCGGGCCCGGTATTTCTGAAGCAGGGGCGGTTGTTGGGCCATCAGATGATGAAGGCGGCACACCAAGGGAAGATGAGAATGACTCGTCTCCGTCATACGGCAAACCATCCACAAGTGAATCCGATCGCCTTTCCCTGTTACCTTACATCTTCAGCGCAATCCTTCTCTTGATTGGTGTATGGATGTGGCGTAGACCCTTCCACAAAAAGGGGAGGGAAGCCGTTCCGATAGACGAGAGGATCCACTCAAAGCAAGAGACAGACGAAACGTTCGAAGAGGCAAAACGCTCCGCTCATCCGCTACCAGATTCCCCGTTGCGGCAACATTTGATTCAATTCGAACAAGCGCTACCGCCACAACAACGAAGACGGACGTTCGAGACGTTATCCGCCTGGGCGAGCCGCATTCAACTCGACGCCTCGCTTCGGAGCTATTTAGAGACCCGTTATGACAAAGTCGAGATCACGCCACAACGTGAAGAAGCGTTCAAACAACAGCTTGATGACTATTTACTTCGTTTAGAAAAGGAGCCACCCTTATGACCATCAAACGCGTATTAGAACAATTGGACCAAATCTATCTCGGAAAACCTGAAATCACGCGCCTCTGCTGCACGGCGCTACTCGCGAACGGGCACATCTTGTTAGAGGACGTCCCGGGTACCGGGAAAACGTTACTTGCCAAAAGTATTGCCAAGAGTTTTGAAGCTGATTTCACGCGCATCCAATTCACGGCCGATTTGCTTCCGACCGATATCATTGGTTCTGACTTCTTCAACATGCAGACACAGACGTTCGAAAATCGGACAGGACCGATCTTTACCAACATCTTATTGATTGATGAAGTGAACCGAGCCGTCCCCCGGACACAATCCGCCTTGCTCGAGGCGATGGAAGAGCGGCAAGTCTCGATCGGCGGAGTCACGTATCAACTGCCAGAACCGTTCTTCGTCATCGCGACGCAAAACCCGATCGAATCGGCAGGGACGTTCGCCTTGCCCGACGCTCAACTCGACCGTTTCTTGATGTCCCTTCAAGTCGGATATCCTGAAGCAGGGGAGGAGCGACAGTTGATTCTTCAGACTGTTTCTAAGACACGCCACATCGTTCATGCCCTCATGTCGTCCGAAACGTTTTTAGCAGCGCAGCGAGCAGTTGAGGAGGTCCGTATCCATGACGACGTCGTCACCTATCTGCTCGCCCTCATCCAAGAGACACGACTTCATCCGCTCGTCGAAGTCGGAGCCAGTCCTCGCGCGACGCTCGCCCTCGTCAAGGCGTCTCAAGCTTACGCTTATATCGAAGACCGTCAATTCGTGACCCCGGAAGATGTCCAAGCCGTCGCGACGCATGTTCTGGCACACCGCTTGACGCTCACGCTCGAAGGGGACGTGAAATCGACGAAACGGGAAGTTCTCGCTGATATTTTGGAGCGAGTCGATGTACCGGTCGAGAAGGTGTGAAGATGCGACAAGTCGAAGTGAGCACACCGTCACTTTTAGACGACAAGCTATGGCCGGCCTATACCGGAATCCTACTTCTGTTCATATGGTTCCCATATGTGTGGCCGCTCGCTTATCTGTCTGGCGCAATACTAGGATTGATGCTGATTCGGAAATGGCTGACGCAGAAAATTGTCGAAGGGACACGTTTATCGTTCCACCAGAAAGAGCAGTTGTTGTTCGTAAATGATCGTGTCTCGCTAAGAATGGAGGTGACAGGTGTAGAACGTCTCCAAGAACTCGGAATCCCGACATCGGTCCGCCTGGTCACGGGACACGGCTTGACGTTTGACAAAGATCAGCGCGTACATGTCATTCAACTTCGTGAGGAATCGACCTATTCGCTTCCAATTCATGCGAAACAGCGCGGGCCCGTCCAAGTCAATGAATGTACACTTCAGTTCAGACTCCCATTTTGGCTTGGCACCATCTTCGTCACAGATCATACGCTTCCATCCTGGATCATACTCCCATCCATCACGAGACAGAACAGATTTGACTCACGCCTGGTACGGATGGGGGACCGACTCGTCAAACATTCACCGCTCAACGACCCGTTGATGATTCAAAGCACAAAACGGTATGAGCAAGAGCCGGTCAAACAGATTGACTGGATCGCGACAGCCAAGACAGGAAAACTTCAGGCGAAAGTGTATCAACGCCAAAACCTCGATACATTCACGCTCGTGCTCGACTTGAGCGGTCCGCTAGGGAATGGCCTTCATGCGCGCTATGAAGAGTTGATTCAACAGGCCGCTTATCTGGTATCCTATTTAGTGAAGGAAGATTGTAAAGTCGAGCTGTTCATCAATCGGCTCGATGCTGAGAATCATATCGACCACCTGCGAATGAGTGACGGTCGCAAGCAATTGCGCCTCGCCCTCGTACGTCTGGCGTGGGTCCATGAATCCGATCGATTCGTCGCTTCGAAACGGTTCAATCAAATCATCGAGCGACAGAATCATCCGCATGCGGAAGTGATTCGGATTGACGCGTCACTGCTCAAACAGATGTCTATCAGTTGAAAGGAGAAAACATGTTGCGCCACCTCACAACATTCGCCCTAGCTGGGGCCTTTACGCTCGTTGCTACGTCAGCAGCTGCCGCGCCGACTGAACGATCCGCGGAGCGTTTTGCTGAAAAACATTTCGAGTCAATCGTCCTCGACCATATCGAAGGTGACGACCCGAGTAACTATCATTTGACGGAAAGTCGCGCCATCTCGTTCGGTTCGCTCCATGAAGTGATGATTGCCGCGCAATCCTGTTATTCGTCGGACGAAATGTGTACGTTTGTCTCGAGCAAGGAGTACGTATCAGCCGTCCTACAAGATGGAGAGCCGAGAAATGTCATCGGCACGTACGAGCAGGAACCGGGCCTCTTCGCCTTCTCCACGTTCGGGTATGGTGACGAGTTGGCCATTGCCTTAGCTGATGTGTCCGGTACATTGGTCCATTCCTCGCGAGAGAATGCCTGGTTTGACTATGATGGAAAGAAGTTGACCGCCTTGACGACCGATGCGAAACGGTTCATCGAAGGAGACAGGATCACGCTCGAGATGTATCAGAAACGCTTGGTCGAGACACAATCCAACACCGAAGCGCAACCAGGGGATGCGCTTACTGGTGGTTCAGGTGACGTTCAGACAACAGAACCAACATCATATCGGATGCTCGGACTCGCGTTGTTGGCGGTGCTCCCGCTCGCTTATCTTTTTTACCGAAGGCGATGGAGAAAGTGAAATGTAAACGTCAGTGATTGATTTAAAGCGAAAACCGCTCGTCTGAGCCATACAAAAACACCGCTCCACGCAAATCGCGTAGAGCGGTGTTTTCACATGTATGGTCCGTTCGCCTGGACGACGAACTGTGAGTGTTCGTAATGATACGTGATGCGTGAATAATCGAACGGCTTCCCGTTCGAAAGATGGAAAATCGTCTCAATGCGGAGCGTCGGGTCCTCCGTCTGTAAACCTAGATAGCCGGCTTCCGTCTCAGTCAGTCGACCGACCTGCATATACATGTCCGAAAAGCCGATCGTGACGCCGAGTGCGCCCTGTACGTAATCGAAGATCGAGTCGGCGACGATCTCTCGGTTCAAATACGGGACGATCGCCTTCACATAGTACGACTCCTCGTAACAGAACACCTCGCCGTCGACGAAGCGGACCCGTTCGACGCGATAGACGTCATCTGTCACGTCAATCCCAAGGTTCTGTGCGACCGTCGCGTCCGGTTTCGTGACCGAGACGTCGAGCACGTCCGACGTCAACACTCGGTCACCGAGGTTGCTCTTAAACCCTTGCGTCGAGAACAGACTCATATAGCCCGGACGGTTGTGGCGCCGGACGAAGATGCCGCTCCCCCGCAATTGAAAGATGACCCCTTTCCGCTCCAACAACTCGAGTGCTTTCGTGATCGTGCTCTTGCTAACGGCATATTGGCTCATCAACTGCTCGAGGACGGGAAGTTTATCTCCTTGCTTCAAATCATGTTGATTGATGTACTGTTCAATCTCTGCTGCCACTTGTTGATATTTAAGCACGCTCATCCCTCATCTACTTGAAAATGTTGCCTTCATTATACCACACATATGTCTACGAAACGTTCACAAACTATTTATTGTATCGCTATTGATTAATTGTACCGGTACAATTATAGTAAGAGTGTACAAAATGTAAGCGTTACATCAAAGGAGGGTTTTCAGTTGAGTAAAGTTCGGGATTATTCAAAGTTGGCTCGGGATATTTTAGAGGCCGTCGGAGGGGAAGACAACGTCATCAATGCGGCGCGCTGTGCGACGCGACTCCGTCTCGTCTTGAAGCGGTCGAATCCGCAGGCGAAAGAACAAGTCATGGCGATGCCGGGGGTCATCACGGTCGTCGAAACGGGTGGCCAGTTCCAGGTCGTCATCGGGCAGCATGTCGGGGAAGTGTTCGATGAGTTCACGAAACTGGTGCAAATCGAAGGGACTGAGGTCGAAGACGGAAACAAGGGGACCGTCCTGAACCGCATCATCGCTACGATGTCCGCCGTATTCGCACCGTTCATCTATATCTTGGCCGCAGCCGGGATTTTGCAAGGGGTACTCATCATCACGACATTGTTGTTCGACGGTTTCGCCGAGACGGGGACGTACGAAGTGTTCAGCTTCATCTCATGGGCACCGTTCACGTTCTTACCGATTTTCATCGCCATCACGGCATCGAAACACTTTAAGACGAACACGTTCATCTCCGTCGCAGCCAGTGCGGCGTTGGTCAGTCCGACATGGGCCGAGATGGCGGCTCGCATCACGTCAGGGGAGACGATCAGTTTCCTTGGTCTCGCCTTGTCAGGTACGACGTATACGTCATCGGTATTACCACCGCTCTTCCTCGTCTGGATCTTATCCTACGTCGAGCGGTTCTTGAACCGACACATGAACGAGGTCATTCGTCCTTTGTTCGTACCGTTCTTCAGTTTGGTGCTCATGGTGCCGCTCACGATTCTCGTCATCGGACCAATCACGACGATGGGTGCGGTCGGGATTGCCAACGGCTACAACTTCTTAGCGGAGAACGCCCCGATGCTCGCTGGCGCAATTATCGGTGGTCTCTGGCAAGTCATCGTCATCTTCGGGGTCCATTGGGGCGTGACGCCGATGGTGCTCGCAAACTTCGACTTGTATGGCCGTGACTCATTCCAGGCATATCAGACGATTGCCGTCATCGCCCAAGTCGGCGCCGTTCTCGGTGTCATCTTGAAAGCGAAGAGCCAAGAAATCAAAAAAGTCGGTGTCTCGGCTGGGATTACTGGACTATTCGGAATCACGGAGCCTGCCATCTACGGGGTGACACTCCGCTTCAAGAAACCGTTCATCTTTGGATGTATCTCGGGGGCCGTCGGAGCCATCGTGGCCAGTTTCTTCAACCCGTATTATTTCGCTTACGCCGGTCTCCCGGGTCCGCTCACCCTTGTGAACGGAATCAGTGAAGACGTGCCGACCTCGATTTGGGGACTGTTGATCGGGACAGCGATCGCCATTATCCTTCCGGTCGTCTTGATTCAAATCTTCGGTTTCGGAGAAGACACGGCCAAACAAGTGACAGAAGTGACGGAAACACCTGCGACGGCAGAAGCGAGTGCGACGCTCGTCCAGGAAGAGACGATTGCTTCACCGCTCTCAGGAAAAGTCATCGCCTTGAGCGATGTTCCGGACGATGTATTCGCCTCCGGGGCGATGGGGAAAGGTTATGCCGTCGATCCAGACGGGAATAAGGTCATTGCACCGTTTGACGGGACGGTCGTCATGGTCGCACCGACGAAACATGCGATCGGTCTCCGTTCGAACACGGGAATCGAGTTGTTGATCCACGTCGGTCTCGATACGGTGACGCTCGATGGGAAACCGTTCACCGTACACGTCAAAGACGGGGATAGCTTTAAAGCGGGCGATGTGTTGACGACGTTCGACCGTGACATGATCGCTGCACATAATATTTCAAGTATCACGCCTGTCATCGTGACGAACAGCGCGACATACGCTGACGTACTCGTCCAAGCAAGTAATCAGACAGACACGACGACACCAATGCTCACGATTGTTAATCAATAAGGAGGAACTACGATGAAGACATTACCAAAAGACTTTCTATGGGGCGGCGCCCTCGCCGCGCATCAATTTGAAGGCGGCTGGGACGCCGACGGCAAAGGGCCGAGCGTCGTCGACGTGTTGACGGCCGGCGCTCACGGCGTCGCGCGTCGCATCACGGACAAGGTCGAGCCGGACGAATTTTATCCGAACCATGAGGCGATCGACTTCTATCACCGTTATAAAGAGGACGTCGCGCTCTTTGCCGAGATGGGCTTGAAGTGTCTCCGCACGTCGATCGGTTGGAGCCGGATCTTCCCGAACGGGGACGATGCGGAACCGAACGAGGCAGGACTCCAATTTTATGACGACTTGTTCGACGAGCTGTTAAAGCACGACATCGAGCCGATCATCACACTATCTCACTTCGAGATGCCGCTTCATCTCGCACGTGAGTACGGCGGGTTCCGCAACCGTGCCGTCGTCGACCATTTCGTCCGCTTCGCCGAGGTGTGTTTCGACCGCTATAAAGACAAGGTCAAATATTGGATGACGTTCAACGAGATCAACAACAAGATGGACGTCAACAACCCGCTATTCTTATGGACGAACTCAGGCGTCATCGTCGAAGACGGGGAGAACGCCCGTGAAGTGATGTATCAGACGGGGCACCATGAGTTGATCGCGAGCGCCCTCGCTGTTTCGAAAGGGAAAGCCATCAACCCAGACTTCGAGATTGGGGCGATGGTATCACACGTTCCGATTTATCCGTTCTCGTCAAACCCGGACGATGTCATGCTCGCCGAAGAGATGATGCGTCAGCGTTACTTCTTCCCGGACGTGCAAGTGCGCGGAGTCTATCCGAGCTACGCCTTGAACGAATTTGAACGTGAAGGCTATTCAATCCCGTTCCTCGATGGGGACGAAGAGATTTTGAAGAATGGGACCGTTGATTACCTCGGTTTCAGTTACTATATGTCGACGACCGTGAAGAGTGACGTCGTCGCCGATAATAGCGGCGACATCGTCAACGGTGGTCTGCCGAACGGCGTCGAGAACCCGTACATCAAGTCGAGCGACTGGGGCTGGTCGATCGACCCCGTCGGTCTCCGTTATGTGCTCAACCGATTGTACGACCGCTATCAAATCCCGCTCTTCATCGTTGAGAATGGATTCGGTGCTGTCGATGAGATCGTCGACGGGAAAATTCATGATGCGGCCCGCATCGACTACTTGAAGGCGCATATCGAGCAGTTGAAACAAGCGGTCGTCTATGATGGCGTCGACTTGATTGGGTACACGCCATGGGGCATCATCGACATCGTCTCGTTCACGACGGGCGAGATGAAGAAACGGTACGGTATGATTTATGTCGACCGTGACAATGAAGGCAACGGCTCGATGGAGCGGATGAAGAAAGACTCGTTCGATTGGTATAAGCATGTGATTGAAACGAACGGGGAAGCGCTCGCGTACGAGCCTTCGAAGTAAACGACAATACCCCCTGAAGACAATTGTCTTCAAGGGGTATTTTTCTGTGCTTACGTCGTTTTCGGTTTGACCGCCACCCAGACTTCGCTATAGACGTTGTCCGACGGTCCGTCATGCTTCGTGAACGAGATGCTTGGCAAGTCGGCCAGTTCGTATCCCGACGTCGGCAGCCATTCGGCATACGTCTTGGCCATCGTCTCCTGGAGCGTCTCCGGGAACGGGCCGGTATTCGGGAAGACGGCCCACAGGTTCGACTCGATCGTAATCTGTTCAAGATCCTCATACGGATTATCTTGCGTCGTCGCGAAGCCGATCATGTGCGTGAGTGAACCCATTTCGTCCAAATAGCCTTCATCGAAGTCGTACGACACGTTGAGCACTTGATTTGGATAAAGGTCCGCCAATTGATGCATCTCGCTTCGCTGTTGCTCCGTGATTGACTGCGCCAACTCGACGATGTCATGATTCACGCCTTCGAACTGAATCGGGACGCGTTTGGACACGCCGACGACGTTGAATGAAGGTTTATGTTCTAATTTGAATTCCATTGAAATTCCTCCTTTGATGTCGATGTAGAAAGTGAATTTCGGGAATGACTTTTGAATCTTGTTCTTGATCACTTCAGACGGTAAAAAGCCACACCAGTCTCGAAACGATCGAGAGAACCCGTCGACGGATTGGTAGCCATACGTATAGGCCACGTCCGTGACCGATTTCCCATGAATCAAGTCCTTATTTGCTTCTGACAGCCGACGATTTCGGATGTATTCATTGAGCGTCATCCCGGCCATATAGGAAAACATGCGTCGAAAATGATAGTCGGACACCCCGACGATGCGGGTGATATCCTCACTCGTGATGTCTTCTGTTAAATGTTGATCGATGTGGTCCATCAATCGGTTCAGTGATTCAAGCATCAGCATTCCCTCCTTTCTGCATTCATCATACCTCGAACATCGTAGGGGCACTCGATGATTTTGATACGGATATCATCGGATAGAAGGCATCACTGGTTGTAGCCGATGAACATCGTGAACATGATGAGGATGACCGATGACGTCATGAGTAGAAACGCAATCGAGCTCGCGAACACGAGAAAACCTTTGGAGAAGTGACGTCGTCGTTTCCAAATCCCGATGACGAACACCACGTTCAGAATGAGAAACAGTGTGAGTAGCAGTAACGGGAGGGCCCGGTCCTGCATTAGAATAAGTAAGTCCATAGATGGTTACCTTCCTTTAACTTTTTTTAAAATCAGGGTATTTATCATAACTGCCCTTATAATAAACAAGAATTAATACGCATATCGTTTGTTACCAAGGAGGAAACAACTATGAAGAAGCTACTTCGTGCGACCATCGCCGGCATCGCGTTGTTCACGCTGAGCATCGCGCCGTCAGAAACCGCGGACGCTGCACCGAAAAAATTTAAGAACTGCACCGAACTGAATAAGACGTACAAGGGCGGTGTCGCCAAAACGAAGACGACGAAAAACAAAGGTGGGAAGACGAAGTACAAGCCTTACGCCAACAGTTCGTTATACGAAGCGAACAAATCAAAAGACCGTGATAAGGACGGCATCGCTTGTGAACGCTAAGAGATGAGAGGACAGCCGTCCTCCGTCTCTTTTTTAGTTGTTGAAGCGGTAGGATACGTCTCCCGCAGCATCGTAACCGGTGATCGACTCAATCGACTCGATTTGGTCGACGAGCACGAACCAGACATCATTCCCGGCCTTCGTCTTCAACAGTTCCGGTTCGAACCGTTCCCCGTTCAACTCGACGACGACTCTTGTCGTCTCGCCGTGGTTCATCCCGTAAAGGATATCGTACGGGGAACATGCTGACGGATCTCCGCACGATTGGCCGAAAGTGGCCCACGTGATGCCTGCTTCGGACAGCGATTCAGATGTAATCGACCGAACCTGATTGTCGACAGTAAGTTCAAGACCTATGCTTTGCGCAACCGGCTCGTCACTCCATTCCTCGACGGTGTAACTGTTCATGAAAAAGCGAAGACTCATATTACGGTCATCAACAGGGTAGGTGAGAATCGGTTCCGCTCCTTCGGGCAATTGTGGCTACTTCGTCGAATCAAATGCCCAGGCCACTCCGGCTGATACCAACAATAAGCACACAAGAATGAGGACAATCTTTTGCTGACGGTTCATGACAGACTGCTCACTTTCTCAACTTGTAAAAACTGTCGTACCTGTTCAATCGGGAACGCAGGGTTCCAATGGACGAAGTGGCCGCCTGTCATTCGTATGTAAGTGATCGGCAGCTCATGCCGTTGCAGGTCCATCATGGCTGACTTCGTCAATCGGGCTTCTTTGTCGTCCAGTCCGACAAAATCGCCGTAAATAAGCAACGTCGGGACTTGAAGTGAACGGATGAGCTGCGGCACGTCAAGGTGATAGAAGGTGAACAACAGATTCAATCCGCCTCGTCCGAGCTTAGCCGGGTCGTTCAACGCACGTCGAATCTCATCTCGTTCAGTGAGACCTGTCTGTGCGCAGAAAGCCTTAACCTGTTCCTCTGGCATCGGAGCTGACACGTTGTCTGAAATGATTTTTGTCTCGATTTTCCGGACGAGTCGAGGTCCGAACAGACGATAAAGTCCGCTCAGGAGCGGGACGGCAAGGCCGAACACCCCATATTCTCTCAACGGAACGCGCGGGAACGTCTTATGGCCTTGGTCGAGCAAGACGAGCCGCTCCACTTGCTCGGGATAGTGAGCGGCGAAAGCGAGACCGACCGTACCTCCTAGCGAATGCGCCATCACGTGTACAGGTCCGAGTCGATGTGTGACGACATAGTCGTTGACCCAATCCGCCAATTGTTCGGACGACACGATCTGCTCGATTCCTTCACTTCTCCCGAACCCTGGCAAATCTAACAAATGAACCTCGAAGTCGTTGCGCAACGCCTCGGCGAGCGAACGGCCTTCTTCACCAGTGAATCCTCCAGCCGGTAAAAATAAAACAGGTGTCCCGCTTCCAATCACTTCCGCATGATAACGACTCAATCGAACCCCGCCTCTCAAATTCCAATATCTGTATCTTTTCATTGTACGTGACTGACAACTTTAACAGAAGCAGATTCTTCCAAACAGAGATACGTTTTCCTCCAAATCCGGGTAAAGACTAATGACACGTGAGTAAATTGCACTTGTCGTTTTCTCTGTCGTTCTTGAGTTGTCTCAACAAGGAGGAATGCGGTGTGAAATTATCGGGTAGAACGGCAATTGTCACCGGGGCAGGGTCAGGCATGGGACGGGCCATCGCCAAACTGTTTGCCGAGGAAGGGGCACGCGTCGTCGCCGTCGACATGAACGGGGATACGGTCGAAGCAGTCGCGTCAGAGATTAAAGCGAGCGGTGGGGAAGCCGTCGGCGTCGCCGGGAATGTCACAAAGCAGGAAGATATCGACAAGATGGTCGAGACGGCGACGAGCACGTTCGGTTCGCTCGACATCTTGGTCAACAATGCCGGCATCATGGACAACTTTTTGACCGTCGGCGAAGTGACCGACGAGGTGTGGGACCGCGTCATCGCCGTCAATTTGACCGGACCGATGAAACTGGCCCGGGCCGCGATCAACATCATGGACAAGCAAGAAACGGGCGGCGTCATCATCAATAACGCCTCGGTCGGTGGCCTGTTCGGGACACGGGGCGGCGCCTCGTACGTCGCCTCGAAGCACGCACTTATCGGCCTGACGAAAAACATTGCCGCCACGTACGGTACGTTCAACAAGATTCGGGCCAACGCCATCGCACCGGGCGGGGTCAATACGAATATCGGCGCCACCATCACCGCGCCGAGCGAGCTCGGGATGCGGGCCATCCAAGGGGCAGGGGAGGCACCGATGGGTGAACCGGAGCAGATCGCCAAGGTCGCGTTGTTCCTCGCCTCCGACGATTCGAGTTTCGTCAATGGCGACGTCTTGAAAGCAGACGGCGGTTGGACCGCCCGTTAACGAGAAAAGCCGACACGCGCGTGTCGGCTTTTGTTATGTCTTCTGCTTGCGAAACGCGAGCGGCGTTCGGTTATGTACTTTCTTAAACGTCTGCACGAAATGGCTCACGCTCGTAAAGCCAAGCCGGTTCGCTACTTCAGCGACTGGACTGTCCGTCTCACATAACAGACGTGCGGCCCGCTGCATCCGGACGTCTTGGACGTAGGCGAGCGGCGATGTGTCCCCCCATTTTGAAAAGTAACGGCAACACTCGGCCCGGCTCAGTCCACCGGCAGCAGCGATGTCTTCGAGCGACAGCTTCATCGTGTCATGGTCGTGTATATAGGAAATCATGCGTTGCATGCGCTCCTGTCCATGCCGCCTCGTCACGGGCGGCCGTTGAATCCAATAGCGCCAGACGACGACAAGCTGCAGTGTCGCATCGAGCAACGCGAAAGCCGAGTCTTTCTTTAAACTCCTGATTACTTTATGAAGCGTCTCGAGGATGGCCTTGTCACCCGGTTCAGCCGGATGCAGCATGTGATGGCCAATCGTCTCGATGAACGGTGTGACATATTGCTCCGCGAGCGGCGGTGCCATCAAGTCGAACGGGTCGACATGAAGCATCGTCATTTGAAACGAGTCATCTGTCCGTTCGACTTTTGTGACCTGTCCGCGGTCGAGCATCAATGCCATCCCGGCCCGAAGCCTTAAACGGGTACCGTTGATCCGGACCTCGACTTGACCTTGGGTGACCAGCCAGATTTGAAACTGCTCATTGGTCGTGAACCCGATCTCCATCGTCCGTTCGGTCCACGACTGGACATCAATCATGTCTGCTTCAACTTTCATCTCTTCACCTCAACAATCAAACATTTATTTCGGTTTTGCACCGGGTGGAGACTTCGTTTTCTCGTTATCAAGCGTCAATCCAGACATTTCGACTCCATCTCCGTTGGACAGTGCTAACAAGTTCCTTCTATATAATGGCGTCAGAAGATGAACCAGCCCGTGATACCGGCGTGCACCAAGATGGCAATCGGGACACCGATCCGAAACATCGGCTTCAACGTCTTATGCCGGAAGAGGCGCATCGCAATATAAGCCCCAAATGCTCCTCCAATCCAAACAAGAATGAGTAACGTTCGTTCTGAAATTCGCCATTCCCCTGATTTCGCACGGCGTTTATCGAGGAAAAATGACAAAAACGCTAGTAAATTAGTCACAATGTAATATAGCAGTAATAGTTCCAAAGACTAAAACCTCCTTTCTCTTCTCTTTAGTATAGACGAAAATGGCTCAACAAAGCCATTTGTATCTAGATTGTAAAAATTCAGATTCCTCTCATCCCTTTGAAAGCTTCTGTAACTGAACTGATATCACTCTCATATCAGGCTGTAACGGCAGTGAAATATACAGGTGTTACAGTAAGGGGGCGTTAGAAAAGGGAGGAATATTCTTATGAAAAAACCACTATTGACACTAACGGCACTCGCTGGCCTTAGTTTAGGAGTCGCTGCTCCAGCTTCGGCAGCATCAACACACACAGTTCAGTCTGGAGATACACTTTACCGTATCGCCGTGAACAACAATGTATCAGTAAATGACATCAAACAAGCGAACGGCTTAAACTCTAATATGATTTATCCGAATCAAGTATTGAAGCTTGCGAAGTCAGAAGCTAAAGCTTCAAGTGCTTCAAAAACGTATACAGTTAAAGCAGGCGACACGTTGTATCGCATCGCGACAAACAACGGCGTATCTGTCAACCAATTGATGACATGGAACGGTCTTAAATCAGATCTCATTTTCCCTGGTCAACAATTCTCTGTAAAAGGTGCCAACGCAGCATCGGTTGCAAACAGTGCACCAGCCGCTAAACCAAAAGCATCAACATCTGCACCAGTGACGAAACAGTCTACGTCGACAACGCAAACCCAAGCTCCGGCTTCAGGTAAGACGATGACTGTGGAAGCAACGGCTTACACGCCATACTGTGCAGGATGCTCAGGAATCACGGCAACAGGAATCGACGTTCGTTCGAACCCGAACCAAAAAGTCATCGCGGTTGACCCTTCAGTCATCCCACTCGGCTCTAAAGTTTATGTCGAAGGCTACGGCGAAGCAATCGCTGGAGATACTGGTGGCGCCATCAAAGGTAACAAGATTGACCTCTTGATGCCGACACAAGAGCAAGCGCTCAACTTCGGTCGTAAATCAGTCCAAATCACAATCTTAAACTAATCGGTTTACCCCAAAAACACCGCAAGCGCGGTGTTTTTTTGTGTTGTAGACGCGGTATCTGTAAACGAGCATTTCGTTTTGCCCATCATCGGGTAAACTAGAGGATAAAGGAGACGTCGAGATGGTCCCAACTGAAATCATCATCAGTATTCTCGGTATCGTGCTGATTGTCTTGAACGTCACGTTCGCCGTCACCATCATCTTTTTCGAGCGGCGTGACATCGGTTCGACGTGGGCTTGGTTGCTCGTGCTGTTTTTCATCCCACTGCTCGGTTTCTTCATCTACATCTTCTTCGGACGGTTAATCAAATCGAACAACTTTTATCAGGTCGACGAGGAGCGTCGTCACGAGTACGCCAAACACGTCGACGACCAATTGACCGAGCTTGATGCGCATGAAGGACTTTTCGCCCATGACCCGCTCTTGTCAAAATATCGAAGGCTCGCCCGCTTGAACTTATCCTCCACAAATGCGCTCGTGACGTATCATAATGCGATTCAGGTCATCCATGATGGCGAGCAGAAGTTCGAAGCGTTATTCCATGACATCGAGATAGCGACGCAGGAAATCAACATCCAGTACTATATCATTCAAAATGACTCGCTCGGCCAAGCGCTCATCGAGGCACTCACGCGCCGGGCCAAAGAAGGCGTCAAAGTACGTCTGCTCTATGACGCCGTCGGCTCACGGGGATTGCGACGCTCCCATTTCAAACAGCTCCTCGCGCACGGCGGCGAGGTGAAGTCGTTCTTCCCGTCACGCCTCGGTATCAACTTCCGCGTCAACAACCGGAATCACCGAAAGCTATGTATCATCGATGGGGAGATCGGCTATATCGGCGGTTTCAACGTCGGGAATGAATACCTCGGGACGAACCGTCAGTTCGGCTATTGGCGCGACGTGCATCTGCGGATGAGAGGGGAGGCGGTTCGTGAACTGCTCGAGCGTTTCCTCCTCGATTGGAACCGTGCCGTACCGACGAAACACCGGGCCGAGAAAGAGGACTTCCGTTGGCCGACTTCTTTACTCGAGACGTCTCGGTCACCGGTACAAATCGTCACATCTGGCCCGAACTCGTCGACCGAGCATTTGAAAAACATGCTCGTCAAGATGATCACCGAGGCGAAAGAGACGATTTACATCCAAACCCCATATTTCATCCCTGACGCTAGCTTCCTTGACGCCTGCCGCAACGCGCTCATGTCTGGGACGAAGATCCGCCTGATGATTCCGAACAAGCCGGATCACATGTTTGTCTATTGGGCGACGTATACGAATGCGGCCGAGCTCGTCCGCTACGGTGCCGAAGTATATACGTATGAAGGTGGGTTCCTCCATGCGAAGACGCTCGTCATCGATGGCGAGGTCGCCTCGATCGGCACGACGAACATCGACGCGCGCAGTTTCCGTCTCAATTTCGAGATCTCAGCGCTCGTTTATGACGAAGTCGTTGCCCAGTCTGTCATCGATGCATTCAATCGAGACCTCGCATGTGCCGACAGGTTAACGATTGAGCGTTATGAGACACGAACGAAATGGATCCGTTTCAAAGAGAGCGTGTCACGCTTGCTCAGCCCAATCCTTTAAAAAAGACCAGTCAGACCGTCCGGCAGTGCCCGGCGAACTGACTGGTCTCTTATTTTTTGAGCGTCTGGGTGACATGTCGTTCGAACGCCTCGACGATGGGTACCGGGGCTTCTTTCTCCCCGTACTCGGCGGCCTCGAGCCAGACGGCGAAGCGGTTCCCTTCGCTGAATCCGATGCGGTCGAACCATTCCATGACCGTCTCCTCACGATGGCGAGGATGGGCCTGTTCGAGCCGGCGCCCGGCATCGAGCAAGCGGACGTGCCGTGGGGCCCGTGTGACGCGACGCCCGGCATCCGCTGCTTGATGGCGCTGTTTCGGTACCGTCACAGCCTCTTGAATCTCTTTACGGCGTTGCAAATAGATGAACAAGGCGACCAACCCGACCAGAAGGACGAGAAAAGCCAAAATCAAGAACAGCGATTGATTCGTCGCCGATTCGAGCAACGTCTCATTCGAAATCGTCTCGGCATCAATGTTCGGATTGTCCGGCACGAGAATCCGGTTGACGCGGTCGGTCGGATCCAAGTTGAACCCATCGAACCAACCCCCGATCCACACGAAGATGGGGCGAATCCAGGCGACGAGGTTACCGAACAATAACTCTTTGATTGTCCGGATGATCACAGCCAGTCCGAGACCGACGGCGAGGGCGACGACGAGCGTCGACAGCATCCGTTTATAGTCACGGCGGTAATATAGGCTCCGCTGCCAAAACAAGAACAAGAACGGGAAGACGATCATCGCGAGCGGCTGCGACGCCGGCGGAGACAACCAATCGACGATCAGGAAGAGCACGCTGGCGATCGCGTAACGGTCCGTCCAGTCGAGCGTCCGGATAAAGGCATGGACGTACGTGAACAAGAGCAACGTCACGCTCATCTCATAAGAAAACCAAAGGGCGGCGATGCTGAGTGCCGTCTGGACACCGAGTTGCCAGTTGCGCGGCAAGCGGAGCGTCAAGAGAAAGACGAGCGGAAACGCGTGACCGACATAGAAAGCGGCAAATACCCACCAAAGTAGTCTCATCGGCCGTCACCTCCGAGCCGTAGAATCGATTGGCTGCCGCCGTATTTGGCGACTTTCCGTTCGAACAGCGACCGGGCGAGCGGGAAGTCACGCTCCGATAGACAAGCGAGCGTCGTCATGACCTTGCGGAAATGCGTCTCACCGCTCCCCGGTGCGAGGTCATAGGTGATCCCTTCCTTCGTCAATGTCGGCACAATCAGCCCATAGCTCGCGTTCTCTTTCTCGAAGTCGCGGCATAGCGCCGCCGCCTGCGAAATCAACCGCTCCATCTGATGGGTGAGGGCGCGTCCGTCTTTCGTCAGCAAGTCGAGCACGACGACATATTCGTTCGCTTGGACGGGTTGCTCGGTCCGGGCAAGTAGCTCGCCGGTCTTCGCATAGGCCGACCAATACAGTTGCCGCATCGGCTGGCCGTGATACGGCGCCACTGACTGGAACGTCTCCGGGTCACGGTAGGCGCTATGACGGACCATCTCCTCCCCAGGTAACGTCGGAGGGCGCTTCGGAATCGGATAAGGCAGGAATTCAGGGAAGACATAGCCGATGCGGTCGAGCGGGTCTTCCTTATAGAGCGAGAACATACGGAGCGGGTCACGAATCTCCATACCGATCGCCTCCATGCGGATCGGTCCGCGTCGAATCGCCTTGAGCGGGAGCGTATAGGCGACGGCCGCCTCGCGTCCGACATAGTTCTCTTGGCGCCAGAAGGCGTGTTCCTCCGACTCGACGGTAGGATGGAGATATCCTGACAGACGGACGACACCGAGCGGGACAGGCGCCGTTGAAACCAATTTGATTGTATACGTCTCTTCATCGTTCGGGAACAGCTTCAGCTCGTCGGTCACTTCGACATGTACGTATTCAGCGAGCCGGAACAACAACTCCGGCATGATGAGCGCATACAGGCTGAAACCGATAATCACACTCGCGAGGAAGACGTTGCCGTATAGGGCGGTGAACACCCCGACGACGAACAAGAGCCACATATACCCGGACTCGAGGTAGCGAGGGCTGACGAGTTGCATATCACACCTCTGACGGGACCGGGATGGTCTCCAAAACGGACTTGATCAATTTAGACGGCTTCGTCTTGAGCGACGCCTCGACCGTCAAGACGATGCGGTGTCCGAGAATCGGCAAGGCGAGCGCGCGGATGTCTTCCGGTGATACGTAATCCCGTCCGTCCATATAGGCATGCGCCCGAGCCGCCATCGTGTAGGCGAGCGTCGCCCGTGGGCTCGGTCCGACCTCGATATCCCGGTGATGACGGAGCGCCTCTACGAAATCAAGGAGATAATCCTCCATCGCCTCGTGGAACAAGACGTCACGGACAGCTTGCTGCATCTCGGCAAGTTCGGTCTGTTGCAACGTGAAAGGAGCCGCACTCAAATGCTCGTTCCGAAGCAACCGGCGTTCCGACTCCCGAGACAACGGGGCGAGCGACAGTTTGAACAAGAAGCGGTCGAGTTGAGCCTGTGGCAACGGGAACGTCCCTTGCCCATCGAACGGGTTTTGCGTCGCGATGACGAAGAACGGGTCCGGTAGACGAAGCGACACCTCACCGAGCGTCACTTGTCGCTCCTGCATCGCCTCCAACAGGGCCGACTGCGTCCGTGGTGTCGTCCGGTTAATCTCATCGACGAGTAAGATTGACGTGAAAATCGGTCCAGTCCGGCGCTCGAACGTGCCCGTCGTCGGATTGAACAGCTCCATCCCTAAAATGTCACTCGGTAGCGTGTCCGGTGTACATTGCACGCGTTGGAACGCGGCCGAGACCGACGTCGCCAAGCTTCGCGCGAGAGTCGTCTTGCCGGTCCCAGGCCGGTCCTCGAGCAGAACGTGGCCCCCGGAGAGAAGCGCGATCGTCGACAGCTTAATCGCCTTCGACTGCCCAATCACTTGATCGTTTAAATGTGTCGTCCATTGTTGCACCATAATGTAAGTCCCCCGTCTATTTTCTGAATATTTATAAAAATCATAGCACACTCGCGGACCGAGATGGAACGCTAAAGAACGGTGCTGCCAAATATGTAGGTCACCATGTTCAATCCGAAGAAGACGTTTTCGTTTTCTTACGGCTCGGGAACTCGAAAATCAAGTAATACAAGACGATCATACTCGTGAATGGATTCAAGGCACTGACCCATGCTGGTCCATCAAATAAAATATACGTAAGTGTGATGAGGACGGATGATCCGAATAATAACTTTGAGAACATAGGCGATGTCTCTCCTTTGAATCGCAATATGGAATAGGTTGACTATATCATGTCACTTTCGCAATAACCGCCCGACAAAAAAACTGACCTGCCTGTATGAGGCAAGTCAGTCATCGTTTCGGTGTATCCAAATAGCGTTCGAAATGCCGCTCCAGCCAGTCCTGGAAGAACGACATGAACGTACAGATGCCCCAATAGATCAAGGCGACAACCAAATAGACGGTCATATAATCGAATTCCCGACCCCCGACGATTTTCGCCTTATTGAAAATCTCCGGAACCGTGATCATGGCGGCGAGCGAACTCGCTTTAATCAAATCGAGGAACACGTTCGAAAGCGGGGGGAGGGCAATCCGCGTCGCCTGAGGTAAGATGACCCCTTTCAGCGTCAACCACTTGTTCATCCCGAGCGAGCGGGCCGCCTCGACTTGTCCTGGATCGACGGCACGGATCGCAGCCCGGACGATCTCCGCGATATAGGCCGCCGAGTTCAGACTGAACCCGATGATTGCCGCCGTCAGCGCTGCGAACTCGATACCGATGAATGGAAACCCTGAATATAAGATGAACAGGATAATTAAAATCGGTACACCCCGCATGAACGAGATATAGAACGTCGACGGGAACCGCAGCAACCTCGACGGTGACAGTTTCCCAAGGGCGAGCACGAGACCAAGCAATAAGCCGAAGAACATGCTGACGAATGAGATCCAAAGCGTGTTCGGCAAACCGCCTAGCAGATAAGGGAACGAGCGCACAGCCAGGTCGACGTCAAAAATCGCTTCCCATTTCACACCTTCGAACATGATGGCTTAGTCCAATTCGACGATCGTCGCGTCGACGTCTGGTTCGACCGAGACATCGGCACCGTTATAGAACGTTTCCGACAACTCTTTCACCGTGCCGTCTTCAAGCATCTCGCCAAGGACGCGGTCGATGTTCTCTTGAAGCTCTGCGTTTTCCTTATCCATCAAGAACGCAACTTCCTGTGGGTTATAGGCGATATCCGGGTGAATCGTGATGTCGAACTCCGGGAAGAAGGCGAGGGCGAGCGTCTGGAGATAGTAGTCGTTCAAGATGACGTCGGTCCGTCCTGTCGAGACGTCACGGAGGTACTGGTCGTTCGTCGCGTTGTCATAGATGACTTCCTCCGCCCCGTATTGACGTGCTACGTCCATGAAGACGGTCGTCGCTTCTCCAGCGGCCTTTTTGCCTTTCAAGTCCTCAAGTGACTCGATACCTGATAGATCGCTCTTGCGAACGATGGCCGTCCCATACGTGTACTTGTATGGCGTCGAGAAGGCAAACTTCTCTTTCCGGTCGTCTGTGACCGAGATATCGTTTGCGGCGACGTCGACTTGTCCGTTTTGAACGCTCGTCAACATGTTGTCGAACGCCATCTCTTTGAATTGGACCTCGAGGTCGAGACGTTTCCCGACCTCTTTCATGAGCTCGACGTCAAACCCCGTCAACGTATCGCTATCCTCTTCCCGGAATGAGGCCGGATAGAGTGTCCCCGCTGTACCGACCGTGAGTGTACCGTCTTCTTTGATTTCGTCCCAGCGTGAAGTTTCGGCCTGATCGGTGCTAGAATCACCACACGCCGCGAGCGGGACAGCCAGTAATAGGGATGCTGCCAAACCTTTTGTCATACGTTTCATTCAAGTTCCTCCTTAAGTTATCATCTGTCTAAAAATAGCATGACATACGCTTACAGGCAACTCCTAAGAGCGGATGAACAGTGTTAAAGTTATTTTTGAAACATAAATCCATAAAGCGCTAACATGTTGATGAATGAAGGATTCAATCGAATGACACAGTTTAGTAATTATGATGAAACAGATCAATGGATGTCGGTTTGAACAATACGGTTTAAGCGAAAATGTCATCGTGTTGATCAGCCGACTCCAACCCACGTGAACTTTAATAATTCATGTATGATAGATAGTAAAGGCATATTCGTAACATATTAAAATGAGGAGAGGAGGGCCCACATGGAGAAATGGGAAAGATGGACCGTCAATCCAGAGATACCAGATAAACTATATCTGCAGGCGCTAATTGATGATAAAGACGGATTAAGACTCGTGTTTATTGATGCGCATGAGAACACACATACATTCTTGTTTGACGGACTTGTATTGTCGTATCGACATACAGACGAAGGAACGCTTATTAGAACGCTAGAACATTTATACAAACATCATGACCCTGATTTTTTTGGCGACTGGACACTCTTTCAAGTGACCGATTCCAGCTATTTAAAATGGTTAGCTGAAGAATCAACAAACATTTACGAAACGGTTTATAATATTCAGCATTACGTGTTCCTGACATCACATGATGTAATTGAAGTGTTGTCGACAGTACCACCGACTTTGATTTCATGACCGCCACTTTATGGCTAGTCTGGTGAGATCATGTAGTTATAGGATGGAGCGGTCATTACATATAGAAGGGAGAATAATGCAATGGAAGAAGCCCCGAACATCTCGATCAAAGCGTTAGATGAGTATTCCATCAGCGTCGTGAACGAAGCCAATAATCCGTTTCCAGTCATAGGGAAAATCATTCCGAGCTTTTCTGACGGGGTTTGGACGTATGAGGAACAGTTATATGAGAAAGCCCGTGTGACAAGCTTTCCAGACGATTTGCTGGATTGGTCTGAATACATCAACAGTGAGGACAAACAAATATTCTTGGCATTCGACGAGACAACATGTATTGGACAAATCCGTGTGGTGAAAGACTGGAACCGTTTTGCGTATATCGAGAACATCGCGGTCCGTGGAAGCTATCGCAACAGCGGGCTTGGGCATTTGCTGATAGAAGTTGCGGAGGCGTGGGCAAAAAAGCAATCGTTGCTTGGATTGTCACTCGAAGCGCAGAACGATAACGTGATCGCGTGTCGCTTTTATGCAAAAGAAGGGTTCGCGCTCGGCGGTGTCGATACGCTCAAACAGACCGGCAATCCGAACATCGACATGACGTTGTATTGGTACAAGATTTTCTGATTTTTTTCGAGAGGAGAGATGTCATATCTGACATCAATTTTCTTTATTTTCCTTTTAGTTAACATAACATATATTATCAGTAAAAATAAAACTCCGTCTCAATCCTTTAGTATACTTAAGGAAGTGAGACGGAATCTAAAATTTGAGATAAGGGATTCAAGATCGCGTAAATCGAATCAAAGTGACACCTGGTTCCGGTTCAAACTCGGCACTCGGTTCGAACCCGAGCTTCGTATACAGCTTCTTGGCCGGACCGTTATGTTTGCCGGTGTGCACATAGACAAGCTTGTCCTCATGCAAGCTGAGCACGTGTTCGAGCAACGTCGTCGCGAGCCTCGCCCTGAAATACGTCGGATCGATACATAATTTCGTGACCTCGACCGTGTTCTCAGCCGCTTCGACCGTGATGAATCCGATCAACCGCTCATCGTTATATAAGCCATAGCTCGTCCCAGGCAGATTTTGAATCACTTCGACCGTCTCATAACGCGCTGGAATCTCATCGAATCCGATCAGCTCGGCCTCGACCGCATAAGCGTTCCGTTGAATCTCGAGCATCTGCTCGGCCAGTTGATAATCTGTCGTCTGAATCTCGCGTAACTCCATCTATCAGCACCTCCGGTTTATCGTGAAAATAGACGTGCTTGCTTGCGTTTGGCCCGTTTCAGCGCCAAATAGAGCCGGTGTGTCCCAGCGACAGGCTGTCCGTGTCCGACGAACGTGTGGCGCGGTGCCAAGTCGATCAACTTCTCTGCATGCTCGACCGCTGCCCGTTTGTCCCATGTCGCGACGCCCGGAAGCGGGAACAACGGGCGTACATCCCCTGCCACGGCGACTCCCCCACGTGTCTGGAACGCGTCACCAGCAAACAAGTTCCGCTCCTTTTCATCGAAATAGGCGATGGAGCCTGGCGTATGACCCGCTGCCGGATAGACCCTCAGACCGAACAAGCGCTCACCTGGGTCGAGCAATTTATCCGGCAAGGAGTGGATGGTTGGGAGTGATCCTTTTAATTTGAGTGGCCGCTCATCCGGGTCGGTCGTCTTGTCCCCTTCGAGGAGACGGGCATCCCGACGTGAGACGTACAGCTCGGCGTGCGGGTGCGCCTTCAAGATGGCATCGACACCACCGACGTGATCGCCATGGGCGTGCGTTAGCAAGATGGCGAGCAGCGGACGCTCCTGTGCCTCGATATACGCTAAAATCGCTTCAGCATTCCGCGCGAGGGCGGTGTCAATCAAGACGAGTCCGAGCTCCCGCTCAATCAACTGGACGTTAATCGGTAATACAGGCGCATAGAATGTCAGTTGATGGACGTGGTCAATCCGTGTGACTTTCATGATATCCCCTCCCCTTAATCAAACAACGTGATCCAATCTTCTTGCCATCTAGCCTCAAAACACATATAAAGCTGTTCCTGTGTGTTCCGCGCGGTGGATAAAGGTGGTAAGTTGCCCCGCGTGAAGAAGGCGACCTCGCTCGTCTCATGGCTCACCTGCGCCACTCCACCAATCAGCTCGCATTCGATGAACAGTTTATAGTAATGCTGCGACAGCGGTGGATGGTCGTGATGATGCATATCGAACAACGCGAGTAGCCGTACCGGTACGACATCAAACCCGGCCTCTTCCTCAATCTCCTTAATGATATTTTGGGCCGGGGAGAACCCGACCTCACAAAAACCACCTGGTAACGTCCAAAGCCCGTCCGACCGCTCTTTGACGAGCAAGAGCGCATCGTCCCGGAAGACGACACCGCGTACGTCGAGTTTCGGTGTCGGGTATCCATCGACGTGCGTCAGTTTCGTGACCTCCTCCAAGGCGAGGTCTGACTGTCGTTCGAACATCTCGGTCGCGATTCGTTGAAGTTCGACGTAACGTTCTCGATCGAACTCGTCTTTCGTAAACGTCAAGCCAGCCTGTGCCAGCGCCTGGAGCCGTTTGGCCCAGTCGAGCCATTGAGACATAGTGATCCCCCCATGATTTTTCCTCTTACCCCATTCGCCAAACGATGGACTTGTTCCTTTTAGCAATACCCGCTCCCATAAGAAAGTACCTATCCTCCCCGTGATATACTGAAATGAGAACGGTGGCAAAGGAGGAACGATATGTCGATCGCAGTGTTATCCCAGTTCAAAGCAGACTTGGACGGCTATACCGAACGGCAGTTGCGCTACCAGGCAGCAGCAGACGTCTGGTCAATCGGGCAGATGTACGACCATATCATCGTGGTGGCCGAGGAATATGCAGACGAGATTGAACGGTGTCTCGCTTCACGCGAAGAGCAACCGCTTGGAAAGACCGAATTCGGTGAACGATTGTTTCAAGCCGGTGGGTTCCCTCCGATTAAAATCCGTTTACCTGATGAGATGAACCAACCTCCGAACAACACGGACAAGCGGGAGACGCTCGAGCGACGACTCGACGAGTTGTCTGCGCGTTTGAAGCGACTTGAACCGCTCGTCCGCTCGGCGAACCGTGACGTCAAAGCCCGGCATGGTGGTTTTGGCTGGCTGAACGCACAGGAGTGGTACGACCTCATCGAGATGCATACCCGTCATCACTTGCGCCAACAGGCCGATTTGGAGCGCTATCTGATAGAGGCCGAGCTTTGAATCCATAAGAAAAACCCTGTATCAAAGACAATGGTCTCTGGTACAGGGTTTTCTTTAGTTCGATCTCAATCGAGATACACGTCCTCAATCTCTCCGAATGTCTCTTCATCAAACACGAACGAGCCGTTGGCGTAGCGGTCCAAGAGCGTCAACTGCTTCGTTTTGACCGTCTTCGCTTTCTCTTTCCCGATGATGTGGAGCGTTTCATCGTCATGCACCGGGAGCACGCGACGAATCTGGTGCGGTTTCGATTTGACTTCGCGGATGAGCATCGTCCCGCGCAAGTTGCGGTTCGTGCAGTCGAACTGATCCTCGAGCTTCATCTTCTTGACCGCTCCACGTTGCGTCACGAGGACGAACAGTGGCGGTGTGAAGAAGGCGAAAGCATCGGCGACCATGTCCCCATCCTTCAAGTTCATCGCTTTGACGCCAGCAGCGCGCTGACCGACGACCGGCACGTCATCTTCTTTGAACCAGAGGCCGTAACCGCGCTCAGAGACGAGGAACAGTTGGCCAGGCCCGTCACTGATGCCGGCGAAGACGACCTCGTCGTCGCCTTTCAGTTTGAGCGCCATGAGCGCCTTCGACTTGCGTTGGGCGTCATAGTCACGGAGCGGTGTCCGTTTGACCATGCCTTCACGCGTCACGAACAGACAGTGCGCGTCGGTGTCGAACGTCGAGACGACATCGGCCGAAACGACTTGTTCGCCTTCGATCGGCACGAGGTTGGCGACATGCTGACCGGCGTCTTTCCATTTCGACTCTGGAATCTGATGGACCGGGATGAGCAAGTAACTGCCCTTGTTCGTCCATACGAGCAAGTGGTCCGTCGTCATCGCCTGGGTGACGAGGACGGGACGGTCTTTCTGCTTCATCTCCGGCATCTCGTCGCTCGAGGCGCCATATGAGCGCATCGATGAACGTTTGACGTACCCGTCGCGGCTGACGAACACCATCGTCTCTTCGACGGCGATCATGACCTCTGTCTTCAGTTTCAACTCTTCGACCTCGGACTCGATGACCGAGCGTCGTGCGTCGCCGTACTCGTCACGGAGTGCGGTCAACTCTTTCGAGATGAGCTTCCGTTTCGTCGCGTCGACGTTCAAGATGTTAGCGAGGCGAGCGATCTCTTTTTGGAGCGCCTTCGCCTCTTTTTGCAGTTCGACGATATCCGTGTTCGTCAAACGATACAATTGGAGCATGACAACCGCTTCGGCTTGACGGTCTGAGAACGAGAACCGCTCCATGAGCTTCTGCTTCGCCTCGGACTTGTCTTTGGCCGAACGGATGAGTTCGAGCGTCTCGTCAAGGACCGAGATGGCCTGTTCGAGCGCATCGACGATCTCGGCGCGTTTCTTCGCCTGGTCGAGCTCGAACGTCGTGCGTCGAGTGACGACCTCTTCGACGTGCTTCAAGTATGCGTCGATAATCGACAAGAGTCCCATCTGTTTCGGTGTCCGGTTGACGATGGCGACCATGTTGTAGTTATAGGCGAGCTGCAGATCGGTATGCTTCAAGAAGAAATGGAGCACACCTTCCGCATCGGCTTCCTTCTTCAACTCGATGACGACGCGGACACCGGTCCGGTCGGTCTCGTCACGGACTTCGGCGACGCCTTCGACTTTGCGGTCGAGACGGAGCTCTTCCATCTTCTTGACGAGGTTCGCCTTGTTCACCTCATACGGGAGCTCGGTGATGGTAATCTGTTCACGACCTCCCTTAAGTGGCTCGATGACCGATTTGGCACGGATGATGACCTTGCCTTTTCCGGTCTCGAACGCCTTCAAGATGCCGTCTTTGCCCATGACGATCCCGCCAGACGGGAAGTCAGGTCCTTGCATATAACGGAACGCGTCATTCGTCGTCTCGACCTCACCTTTCAGACGGGCGATGGCGAGGTTGAGCACCTCGGTCAAGTTGTGCGGCGGAATCTCGGTCGCGTAACCGGCAGAGATTCCCGTCGTCCCGTTCATGAGCAAGTTCGGGAGGAGTGACGGCAAAACGAGCGGCTCTTCGGTCGAATCGTCGAAGTTCGGCGTATAGTCGACCGTGTTCTTCGAGATCGACGTCAGCATGACGCCGGCAATCTTCGACAGACGGGCCTCGGTATACCGCATCGCGGCGGCCGAGTCGCCGTCCATCGAGCCGTTGTTCCCGTGCATGTCGATGAGCGGGTAACGCAACTTCCAGTCCTGCGATAGGCGTACCATCGCCTCATAGACGGAACTGTCACCGTGCGGGTGATAGTTACCGATGACGTTCCCGACCGTCTTGGCCGATTTGCGGTACGGTTTCTCGTTCGTGTTGCCTTCATGGTGCATCGCATACAGGATGCGGCGCTGAACGGGTTTGAGGCCGTCGCGCGCGTCCGGGAGGGCCCGGTCCTGGATGATATATTTCGAGTAACGCCCGAAGCGGTCACCAACGACCTGTTCGAGCGACAAGTTTAAAATATGTTGAATCGTCGACATCGTTACATCACTTCCTCAATCGCTTTAGTCACGTGTTCATTGGCGATGATCGAATCATCTTCCTGGAGGCCGAAGGCGACGTTCTCCTCGATCCATTCCCGGCGATGGGCAACATTGTCTCCCATGAGCACCGAGACACGCTTGTCGGCGACGGCAGCGTCGTCGACCGTGACGCGGATGAGCGTCCGTGTGTCGGGGTTCATCGTCGTCTCCCATAGCTGGTCGGCGTTCATCTCACCGAGACCTTTGTAGCGCTGGAGGATATAACCCTTCTTATACACTTTGACGAGCTTCTCGAGCGCCTCTTCGTCCCAAGCGTACTCGAACTGTTCCGACTTGCCTTTCCCTTTCGAAATCCGATAGAGCGGTGGCAAGGCGACGAACACTTTGCCGGCCTCGACGAGTGGGCGCATATAACGGAAGAAGAACGTCAACAGGAGCACTTGGATGTGAGCCCCGTCCGTATCGGCGTCGGTCATGATGATGATTTTGTCGAAATTGCAGTCCTCAAGGTCGAAGTCGTGGCCGACCCCGGCCCCAATCGCGTGGATGATCGTATTGATTTCCTCATTCTTCATGATGTCCTGAAGTTTCGACTTCTCCGAGTTGATGACCTTCCCGCGTAGCGGCAGGATGGCCTGGAACGTCCGGTCACGGCCCTGTTTAGCCGAACCGCCGGCCGAGTCACCCTCGACGAGGAACAGTTCGTTCTTGGCGGCGTTCTTCGACGTCGCCGGCGTCAGTTTTCCGTTCAAGATGCTCGAACGTTTCTTCTTCTTGCCGTTGCGCGCCTCTTCCCGGGCTTTCCGAGCGGCTTCGCGGGCCTGGGCGGCGCGGATCGCCTTCTTGATGAGCATCGTCGCCATCTGCGGATTCTCCTCGAGGAAGATCGTCAGTTGTTTGGCCATGACACCATCAGCGCTCGTACGGGCCTCGGGCGAACCGAGTTTCGATTTCGTCTGCCCCTCGAACTGGAGGAACTCTTCCGGGATGCGTACCGAGACGATGAGTGTCAAGCCTTCGCGGACGTCACCGCCGTCAAGGTTCTTATCTTTTTCTTTCAACAATCCGTTCTTACGGGCATACTCGTTCACGATGCGGGTCATCGCCGTCTTGGCGCCGACCTCGTGCGTGCCGCCGTCACGAGTCCGGACGTTGTTGACGAACGAGAGGACGTTCTCAGAATAGGCGTCCGTGAACTGGAAGGCGAGCTCTAGCTCGATATCGTTCTCTGTCCCTTCGAAATAGACGATCGGATGAAGCGTCGCCTTATCGTCGTTCAAATATTGGACGAACTCGGCGATCCCTTCCTCATAATGGAACGTCTCTTCTTTATCCGAACGCTCGTCCGTCAACGTGATCGTCAATCCTTTTAACAAGAATGCCGATTCACGGAGCCGTTCAGCGAGCGTGTCGTAGTTATATGTCGTCGTCGAGAAGATCGAGGCGTCCGGTTTGAAGTAGACGCTCGTCCCCGTCTGACGCGTCTTTCCGGTCTCGAGGAGCGTCGTCTGCGGGATCCCGCCGTCGGCAAACGTCTGCTCGAACACTTTGCCGTCGCGATAAATCGTGACGAGGACCTTGCTCGAGAGTGCGTTCACGACCGAGGCGCCGACCCCGTGGAGTCCACCTGACGTCTTGTAGCCGCCTTGGCCGAACTTACCGCCGGCGTGGAGGACCGTGAAGATGACCTCTGGCGTCGGTTTCCCGGAGGCGTGCATCCCCGTCGGCATACCGCGCCCGTGATCGCGTACCGTGATGGCGTCATCTTTATGGATGGTCACGTCGATTTGGCCACCGAATCCGGCGAGCGCCTCATCGATCGCGTTATCGACGATCTCATAGACGAGATGGTGCAAGCCGCGATGGTCGGTCGAACCGATATACATCCCCGGACGTTTCCGGACAGCAGTCAGTCCTTCGAGCACCTGGATGGCGTCTTCATTGTAATTAAATAAGTCTGTTGACATCTTCGTCACCTCAATTTCGAACACACGTTCGTTTTTCTATCCTATTGTATAGCTGTTTTTGGATTCTGGCAAGCCTCCCTCCGCGAGCGGGGCTCGTGAAAAAAAGGAGACCTACCAAGGAGGTAGGTCTTAACCGAGAAGGCGGGCGTGCTCGACATAGATGCATCGATTTTCGATGTAGTCGAGTCCGGCATCGCGAGCGATCCGCTCGGCGTCCGGGCTGGTGAGCCCGAGCTGGTTGAAGACGAGACCGACATCCCCATGTCGGACGGCATCTTCGGCCACGCCGGCCAAATACTCATTGCGTCGGAAGACGTCGACGATATCGACGCGCCCCGGGATGCTCTCGACCGTCGGATAGACTTTGCGTCCGTTCCACGTCTCGAGCGTCGGATTGACAGGGATGACTGTGTAACCTTGCAAGATCAAATAGTCTGCGATTTGGTTCGCGGTCTTGTTCGGGTTCGTTGACACGCCGACGACAGCGATCGTCTTCGCCTCGGTGAGCCATTGTTTCAAACGTTGATCGTCCATCCTGAAATCCCCCTTTTGTTTACGTTCTCAGTGTACCTTTACCTGAATCACCGTTTCAAGCTTTATTTTCTTTTAACATACAACTGTAACTCTTTCAAATTTTTAAAACAAATCAATTGGTTCACCATAACTAATTATGTAAACCGGGTTATATGACGTTATTTCTCGGGTTCGTAGGTCGATGTGTGTCTCGGGTGGAAATGACGTGTAAACGAACGTTGCGTGAAATATCTATTTCACGCAATCATAAGGACCGATTTAAAGCGTTTCAGATAGTAAAATTGACTCGTTTCTCGAACGCCCATGGGCAAATCGATGGCAGTTCGGTATACTAAGGTTCAGGAGGTGTTCGCGTGGGAACTGCCTATGAGGAACGTCGCGGTACACTATATAATTACCGCATCACTTTTTACGGGAACGCGCTCGCTTGGCTCATCCACGTCGTGTTCTTGATCACGTTTTGGCAACTCGGCGTCACGATACTCGCCTGGTCGAATCTACTCAGCATTCTGTATTACACGCTATCCTTTTATTTTGTACATAAACGATATTATCGAGCGTTCTTCGTCGGTCTGTTCATTGAGGTCGTCTATAACGCGATCATCTCGACGGTCGTGCTCGGTTGGGGTGCGAACGTCCACTACTTCATCATCATGGTCGCCTATGGCGTGTTCTTCATGCCGAATGTCCGTCGGTCCATCCGGGTCGCCTCGACGATACTCGCCATGACCATCTACGGTTTCCTATATATGAATGTGACGACAGGGACGCAACCGCTCACGCCGTCCTTCGAGCAAATATTGGGCCTCTTTTGTCTCTTGTCGACGATCGCCTTGATTGCCGGTCTGTCTTTTGTCTTCGAAGGGTCCGTCGTCGAAGTGACGTCCGAGCTCGAACGGACGAATGAACGGTTGCACACGCTCGCCTCACGGGACGGGCTGACCGGGTTGTATAATCGGACGACCGGTTACCGATTGGTCGAAGATGAGATTCGCGAAGCCGTCATCAATGGACGGCCATACGCCGTCGCTCTAGGGGACATCGACCATTTCAAGGCGTTCAATGAGCAACACGGTCATGACTGCGGCGATCTCGTACTCAAGCAAGTCGCCTCCGCGCTTGCCCGAACCGACGGGATAGCCGTCCGTTGGGGTGGCGAGGAGTTCCTCATCTTCTTGGCGGACCAGTCCACTGCAGAGGCCACGGAGACGATTGACCGCTTGCGGCAACGCATCAAATCACTCGAGACAATTTATGACGGCCGTCGTCTCAGCGTCACGATGACGTTCGGTGTCACGACGCGAACTGGATTCGAGGCCGTCGAAACGCTCGTCAAAGAGGCGGACGACCGGCTCCGGGCCGGTAAACAAGAAGGCAAAGACCGAATCGTCACGTCAATCCATCAGTAAGCAAGGAGAGATCTTTTGAGTATATTCCGCCAGCTCGGACAAGCACCGACCAAGGTCGCGACGAAACGTTTCAATTTGAGCGGCTACGAGCGCATGCCGAGCTTCATCCAGCGTTTTTTGAATCACCTGGCAGCCAAACATTATTCGGAACAGACCGCGCAGCGCTATCTGTATGACTTTCTAGATTTTTTCCGCTGGGTCGAGGCCGCCAGCGCATCTGAGGTCGACCCTTCGACGGTCGAGATTGACTCGTTCGTCGAGTTCGATCACGCGGGGGCCGAGGCGTACGCGACGTATCTCGCACTCGAGCTCGATAACGCGCCGAGCGTCATCAACCGTAAATTGTCCACGATGCAATCGCTGTTCAACCATTTGATTGAGACGGGCGTGACGGCCCACAACCCGTTCCAGGCGGTCGAGCGGCCGAAGCGTGCCAAACGCAACCCGGTCTATTTGACGGAGCAGGAGTGGCTCGACTTCTCGACGCTCGTCCGCAGCAACGTCGGCATGTCCGACCGCGAGGCGAGTTGGTACGAGCGCAACCGGGACCGCGATTTTTTGATGATTCAACTGCTTGGGTTGACCGGGATGCGCGTCTCGGAACTCGTCGGCCTCGATTGGAACGATATCGACCGCGAGAGCGGGACGATTCGCGTCATCGGGAAAGGCAATAAAGAACGGGTCATTCCGATCGCCTCCCCGCTCGAGCCGCTCCTCGACGCCTATCGACGTGACGGGTCAGGCCCGCTATTCCAATCGGAGCGAGGCAAGCGCATCTCGGTGCGGACGGTGCAACACACGTTAAAAGGCCACATCGACCGCTTGAAACCGTATTTGCCGTTCTTGACGCATAAACAGGTGACACCACACAAACTACGTCATACATTCGCCTCACGGCTCGCCATGAGCGGCATCGATGTGTTGACGATTCAACAGTTGCTCGGTCACGAATCGGTGGCGACGACGCAAGTCTATGCCCATATCGGCGACGAGAAGAAAAAACAAGCTATGATAGGTTTACGATAACTTATTATGTAAACCATTATAAAACACCTGAATCAATCACATGGATTGGTTCAGGTGTTTTCGTTATAACTGCTTCGTCGATAGGATGACAATCGTCTCATCGAGCACCGTGTAATAGGCGTCTTCGAACGTTTGCCGCTCATTTGTTTCGAGATTGAACACGGTCACGCCCCCACCTGTTCCATCTGCCGCCGACTCATGGATGAAATAGTTCGAGGCGAGCACGCGCTCGAAAGGAGCCGTGTCGAGGAAGCGGGCCCCGGTCGTCGCGTCAATCAATTCGGTATGGTCCGTTGACTCTTCCACTTTAATGAAAATAGTGGAACTGACATCGTCATACGTGAAGTCAATCGGCTCGTAGGCGCCCCAGTCGACCACCGCCACCTCGCGGAGCACGTCCGGTGCTGTCAACTCATAAATCGTCTCCTCGTTCGCCTCGTCGACGAAAGTCGAGAACCGAAGTCGCTTGTTCCGTTCACCCAAGTATTGGACCGTGTCCCCTTCCCCGTGCAGACGAATTAAGTCCTCGAACGGAATCTCATCTTGACGGGACCTAACTGCCTCGACCGCCTCGTCGAGCGAACAAATCAGAATCGCCTCCGAATGGTCGATCGAATCGTCCGGGAAGACCCGACCGTCCTCGAGTGCCTCGTAATAGGCAAACTCGTCCAAGCGGGCGTTGCAGACGATATATGGAATGCCATCGAGCTCGGTCGAGAACAGATAGAGCTCACGGAACTTACCGGCATGTCCGACGAGTCGCTCGTCACGGATTCGCTCTTGGAACGACGTCTCCGCATCATACAGCCATGCCTCATCGGTATCTCCGAAACTCGTCAGGAAGAGGAAGTAACGGTCCGCGAGAACCCAATAGAGCGTGCTGTTACCACGTTTCTCGAACGTCGCGAGCACATCTTCTCGTCCAGAGCGATAGTCGAACGCAATCAACTCCGTGCGGACGACACCCGTCCGGTCTGGTATCTCATTCAAGAAATAGACGCGGGCGTCACTGACGAACAGCTTCGAGATCCCATAGTCTTCATAGGCGCGATGACTGATCGGCGTGACGGTACCGTCCGCTTCATCATAGCGATAGATCGAGAAACTCGTCTCGCCGGTCTTCTCTCGATAGTAGATGGACGTTTCGGTGACGGCAATCAAATCCTCATGGCTGATTGGCATGGCACGTGCGTCAACGATTCTCATAGGGCACCTCTCTCATAGGAAGATTCAACCGGCTCGACGGTGACGATGCCGGGTGGTCGTTTCGGGAATGAAATCCGCAAATGGGCGAACTCAATGATGGATTGGTGAGGATCGGTCTTCTCGACCCAACGGACGCGTTGGCGGTTCGCCAAGGCGTGGCCAATCTTTTCTTCAATTTGGAACTGGGAAATGCCACGATAGGCGACTTCTTGGATATAGGTCGATTCATCAAGCTCGAACTGTTGCCAAATGCCCATCACGAGCTGTCCGAGCGAGGAGACCCGCCGCTCAGGCAAACGGACCGTCCGGAGCGTTTGTTCCACTTCCTTCAAACATTCGAGCGGGTCGTCCGCGACGGCAAACAGTCGCTTAGCCGAGTTGTTCATGACCCGGTAACGTCGTTTCCCGCTCTCGAGCCGAAGCACTTGCGCATAGGGTTCGACCGGCACCCCATGAAAGAACGTATCGGTCCCACCCCAGGAAAAGCCGAAGGCGGGATCGAATTTCTGAATCGTGTTCATGAAGGCGAGCATGAAATCCTCGACCTCGCGACGCTCAAGCCGTATCCATTCGGCGAGCGCGAGGGTGCCGCGGTCCTTTTTGATGCGATGCACCGGGAAGAACAGGTCCCCTTCGGCCAGTCGATGCGGTTTGAGCTCCGTCCCGTCGGCGCGATAGTCCGTCGCCGGACGGCCGCTCCGGCCCGCATAGATAATCCATTCGTCCTCGGTGCTTTCGAACGCGTAGGCTTGGTGCGCCCAAGGTGGTGTCACATATAGGGCCGGATACTCTTCATACGTCTCGAGGTGCAGATAGGAGCGGTCGGTCCACAGTTGCGCGAGCAAGCGCACGATTTCTCCCGTCTCTGATTCTTTCGGTGCGATATAGTTGCCGGTATTGCCGATATACGTCAAGACATGGAAGTCATAGGCGTGATACAAGTGTCGGACGATGCGCTCGAACACGGCGGCAATCATCCGTTCGAACAGCGGATGGTCCTCGTTCCGGTCGACCGATGTCGCATCGACCGTGCACATGAGCCACCCCATGCGGACGTACAGGCGAATCCGGAGCGGATACGAGATCAATGGGGATGATGACGCATGAATCTCCGTCAGACCGAGGTTGGCCATGTTCTCGACTTGTAACGTGAATCCGCTACGCCTCAGTTGTTCCTCCATCTTCTTTTTCCAATTGATCGTCTCCATTCGCATTCACTCGCTTTCCGTGGCCATCGTTCTCGTGTGGCTCATTGTGAAATTTTTCCCGTTTCTTGATTCATACAAACGCCTTTCCGTCAGCATGTTCGGTGAGACGCTGAAGCGCCTCATCAACGATAGCGCGCGACGTCCCGAAATTGAGGCGTTCGAACGTCTCGCCCGACTCCCCGAACGGGTGACCTGGCGACAAGAACAGACGGACTTCCTCGTGCAACCACTTCTTCCGCGGTTCCGTTTCGAAATTGAGCGCCTTGAAGTCGATCCAGAGGAGATAACTCGCCTCAGGCATGTACGTCTTCAATTGGGGCAGCTCTTCCTGGAACCGCTCGACGAGGTACGTCGCCTGCTCCTCGAGTTCGGCCGTCAATTGGTCGAGCCAACGCTCGGCCCGTGAGTCGGAATAGGCGGCGATGATGGCCGTGTTCGCGAACGGTGTCGGTAACACATGGTGTTTGTTTTGGACTTGGATAATCCGTTTTCGCATCGCATCGTCCGGACAGATGATGTACGACGCGAACAGCCCCGCGATATTGAACGCCTTCGACGGTGCACTCACCGTGATGACCGAGTCATCGAGGCGATTGAGGGCGGTATGCCGTTGTGACGGATAGGTCAAGTCGGCATGAATTTCATCGGCGACGAGGATGACGTCATGGCGACGTGCCAGCTCGACGACTTGCTTCAGCTCGGACTCGGTCCATACCCGTCCGACCGGGTTGTGCGGCGAGCAGAGCAAGAACAACTTCGCCTTCTGCATCTGTGTCTCGAGCGCGTCAAAGTCCATCTCGTAGCGACCATCGACTTGACGGAGCGGAGCGTCGAGCAACTCCCGTTTCAACCCGGTGACCAGTTCATGAAATGGCGGATAGACGGGCGACTGGATGACGACCCCATCCCCTTCCTCCGTCAACGCCTCGACGATATGCGTCAATCCCGGTACGACGCCACTCGAGAACAAGACGTGATCGGCATCGACCTTGAGCCCGTGACGACGGTCATACCAAGAACTCACGGCTGCTTGCGCCTCTCTCGAGAACAATGTGTACCCGAACTCTCCTGTCGCGGCCCGTGCCGTCAGCGCCTCCGAGATGGACGGTGCCGTGCGGATATCGATGTCTGCGACCCACAGCGGCAAGACGTCATCTGTCAAATGGAACCAGCGGTCGAGCCCGTCCCATTTCACCGAATCCGTTCCCGTCCGGTCAAGCGATTGATGTAAGATTGATTTCATGTTCATCCCTCCTACTCCTACTGTAACAAAAAACGAGCGTTCGAGTCCGCAAAACGATGGCGGATTCGAGACGCGTCGGCTATAATCGACCGAGATACTTCAAGGAGGTGAACCCGATGACCGTGACCGTCATCCGCCATAAACGCCGGAAACGGGCGGCTTTCTTCGTGACGCCGGACGGCATCGAGCTGCGGATTCCAGCTAGGCTCCCGAACCGAGTCGTCGAGACAATATTGACGGAACATGCCGGCTGGATCGAAGATCGCCTCGCGGCACTGCCCAAGCGTGACGTCTTACCAGCCGACAGACTGCTTTTGCACGGAGAGACGTTTTCGCTCGTGAAAAGCAATACCGAGACAAGGTTCCGCTTCGACGGCGAAAACTTTTACTGTCCTGCGAAGTGGGACGAATCATCGCTTCGGAAAGCGTACGAGGTCTGGCTACGAGAACGGGCCCTCGCTTATGTGATGGAAAGGTCCCCCCACTATGAACGTCAACTTGGTGTGAAGGCGGAACGAATCCGCATCGGCCACCAAAAGACGCGCTGGGGGTCATGCAGCTCGACCGGGACGATCTCGATCAACGTCCGGCTCATGCTCGCCCCGCAGGACGTCATGGATTATGTCATCGCCCACGAATGGGTCCATCTCGTTCATTTCGACCACTCGAAAGCGTTCTGGTCGAAGCTTGCGTCAGTGTATCCAAACGTCGCCGGCGCGATGGCCTGGTTGAAACAGCATGGCCATACGCTGCAAATCAAAAAAACCAATTGAACGTGTCCCTTGTCAGGAGGCATGTCCGATTGGTTTTTTAAATGGCGGAAGTGAACCGCTCGGCTGTGCCGTTCAGCGATTCGGCCGACTGTTCGATATGCTCGAACCGCTCAAGCGTCTGTTCCATGATGCGGACACTCTCTTGAATGTCTGTACTGGAGCGGGATACGCCGTCGACGATTGAGACGAGCTCTTTGTTCATCCCGTCCGTGTTCGCGCGCACTTCGATGACGGCGCGTTCGACGAGACGTGACAGGTTCCGGACCTCGGTCGCGACGACGTTGAAGCCGAGACCGTGCTCACCTGCCCGTGCGGCCTCGATGGCGGCGTTGAGCGACAACAAGTTCGTCTGGGCGGCATTTTGACGACGCCGACGACTTCATCCTGTTCATAGATTGGCATATAGGTCGCTTCGAGCCAAATTGAATCACCGCGGGCGTCGATGCGCTCGATTTTGTCGGCCGAACTGAAGCCGTCGAACAGCTTGTTCCAAAACGCTTGATAGTCCGGACTGCTGACGAAACTTGGCGTGCAGAACAAGTGATGGTGCATCCCGATAATTTCGTCACGTTTATATTTCATTGCCTTGGAGAAGAGGTCGTTCACATCGACGACGCGTCGTTGACGGTCGAATCGGATCATCGCCACGTTGGCCTCGAGGGCACGGAGCACCTCAGGGGATGAGAGGCTAGCAAACTTTGTCAGTTCCATTCCGATTATTCCTACCTTCTTTTCTCGATTTCCTTTAGTGCTTTATTCCTGGAATGTAGCGGAATTCTAGTGTACCCTGTGCGAAAATTCCTGAATAGCGTCGGTTTTTGAAATCGAGTCAATATCTTGAATTTGAAGTGTTTTCCAGTTGGTTCACTGCTAAGTCCATGAACAAAGGACCCGTGCCATGCACGGGTCCCCTATCATTCCTGGTCATCGAATATTGATTTGAACAGCGTGACTTGGTCGGCCGTGAGTTCACCCCGGCTGTCCTTTGGATCGATGCCGCCGATTATCTGTTCTTCGTACCAAATCCCGAAGTCGAGTGAACGTTCTGGCGCATCGTTCGGCGTGAACACGAACGTCGCTTTCACATCCGGTTCCCGCTCGATCGGGACGGGCTGGTCTTCCCACTCGACTTCCTCCGTCGTTCGATCAAGCTCGGCATTCGTCTCAGCGTCGGTAATGGTGCGTGTCGGCCCGTATTCCCCATCAGTATGTATCGTATGGTACTCGATACGAGACGGATCCACGTCTTCCTCGCTACTCGCACAACCTCCAAGCAACAGTCCCGCGCAGATGACATATCCAACTAACATGCGTTTCAACAGAACATTCCTCCTCGATTTACAACCAATCCGTTCATTCGAAAGCCTGTGGGAATAACTCTTGGAACGTCTCCGCCCCAGCGCTCGACAGTTTGAACACTTCCCCGGACTTCACGTCTTTCACGAAGACATCGACTTTCTTCGACCGTTGCTGGTAACTGACATCGAACTGTTGACCGAGATTCCCGTGCAACAGCGTCAAATACTTATAGTCTTCCGTCTCACCACTCTTCGTCGACGGGCGCGCGGTCTCGATGGCTTCGATCAATCGATCATACGCCTCGCCTCTAACATTCACCGCATCAGGGTAAGGGAGCGGGACTTCGCGGTGATACGGATACTGATGGAGGTAAGCGACCGCTATCTCGTCTAGATCTGCAGGATCTGTAAGGAGAGGGCTCGTTCGATAGCGCATCGACACGGTTTTTGTTACGTTTTGTCCGTCCACGTCAATCGTGAGGTCATATAGCGGATAAGGTGTCATCGGTTCCATCGTGCCACCGTTATGGATTCGACGGAAGGTTAAACTGTCAGCCCCGTTGAGCAAATCGGCATCTTGTAAAATGGAGGAGGAATAGCGAGCCTTGTCTCCACCATAAGACTGGAGCAGATGAGGCATGTTCGTGGCCTTATCTCGTCCTAATGCGATAAACACATCGGACGGTCTAAGGTTCGGCAAAAAGTGGAAGAATGGGTTAAAGTAGCCCCCTTCTTCAATCCCAATCTCAACCGTGCCGCTAAATCCAGGCGAAATCCTCATAAGTGTGACCGGATACGGTTCCATGTCTTGTCCATTGTCATAGAAGGCGTCCGGCTTATGTAACGCAGCCCGTTCATTTGCGGTCGCGATATGGACGGTCGGAAGGAACGAAATCTCCGTGCCGACCTCGTCTTTCAAGTAGGCAGGTCTTTCTGCAAGCTCGACGGCCCCGTACCCTTCCATCCCGTCCATCCGGTCTGATTTACAGAGCGCATAGATTGTATCCCCCTCGACATAGGTCACTTCATTAAAACTATATCCATAATAGTCATCATTCATAAGCGGGGCCCGGGTCGCATACGCCATCCCGAGGATTGAAAACGTCTCTCCATCTAGTTCGGTCAGTCGTTCCTTGTCTTCACATTGGTTCAAAATTGTTTCGGCATCCACTACAGGCTCTTGACTGTTCAACGTAACCCGTTCGGCTTGCCAGTGCTCCTCGATATGGCCATAGCGGACGACGTCCACGTCTTCCGAGCAGCCTGCCGTCAACCATAACAGTGACAATGACATCAACGCTCGTTTCTTCATGTTCAAGCCACTCATTTCTTCTTCAAGTCAGGGAAGTAGGACAAGAACGTCTCGGCCCCTTCGCTCGTCAGTTTGTACGTCTCGTCGGTCGAGCGGTCGGTCACGTAAATATCCATCTTTTTCGAGCGCTGTTTATACGTCACCTCGAACTCTTGTCCCTTGTGTCCATCGACGATTGTTAGAAGCGGATAGTCGCCTTCATCACCTTGACGCTTCGTCGGTTCAGCGGAATCGATTGCTTGGACGAGGTCATCCATATCGTTCCCCGCTGCTTTTAAAAGAACCGGGTATGACAACGGAGATTCCGGGTTGAACGGCTGTTGATGAAGATAAACGAGTGGACCGACCACAAGTGGCATGTAGTCTTCGTCGGGGTGTGTCTCGAGCTGCTTTCGTTCCGCTGTCGATAATAAGTCAGAGGTGCGGTATGTGAACGTCATCGTCTCATTGACGACTTTTCCGTCACGAGTATAGGTGAACTCATACAATGGATAAGTCTGGTCCGGGATGAGCTCCGTCTCGAGGGGGAGGCGCTCGACGCTCAACGCTTCATATGTAAGCCCTTCTGCGGTTTGGTCAATCATCGACTCGAGTGGAGTCACCGAGAAATAAAGGTCCGCAAACATGAGCAGCAAATACGGTTTCTCAGTAATCGTGTCGTAACCGATCGCTACTTTGATGTCTTTCATGCTGGCCATCGACGGATCGAACGAGAACAACGGATATGGACTCGGCATTCCCCCGATTTCTACTTCAATCTCACCGTACAGAGCCGGGGAAAAGGCGACGAGCGTTTCGAGGAACGGTTCAATCCGGTTGCCTGACTCGTTCAATTCATCGGCATCCCGTAAGGCGGTTTTGGCGGACTTATCGGCCGGACCGACGATTGGATAACGACCGATCGGTGTCCCCGTTGATACGTCCACATCGTCAGGGAACGACTCGATCACTTCCGCCGAGAAGCGGTTCGAGACCGTGTCACGACAAAGCACATAATTCTCATCCCCTTTCATATATGATACGGCCTTGAACGCATACTCCTCACCCGTGTCCGTCATCGGATAGCGGTTCGCCACGATCGTATCGAACACAATCAAGTCGCCTTCCAGCTCGGTCGTCAACTTACCGCTACAGGCTTCAAGCGTCTCGTCGGCTGAATGAAGGGAAATCAACTCCTCCTTGGCATACTTACTGACGGTCCAATGCGCGTCGACGTAAGACAAGTTTACGACGTCCGGCTTTTCCCCACCGCAACCAACCAATAAGCCTGTGGATAGTACAAATAAACCGACTAACTTTTTCAAATCATCCGCCCCTCACCATTTATTTGTACCAATTTTACCATTATATTACTTTAGGAGGGAACACGAAAAAAACCGTCCGACGACCTGGACGGGTTCAATGACCGTTACACAGTTTTATCGATGGCTCGGGTCAATCTCGTCTCGACATCGCGTGCCACAGCTTGGAGCGACTCATCCTCGATCAGTTCGATCAGTTTCGTCGGCTTTGGCATCCCGACATGGGTCGACCCGTCTTTCGTGAAGACGGCGAGCTTGCATGGGAGGAAATAACCGCCTTCCCGGTGCGCCGTGATGACTTTTTTCGCTTCTTTTGGATTGCACACTTCGAGGATGCGGTAGTCTCCATCAATCGCTTGGCCTTTCTCTTCGAGCGTCTCACTCAAATTGAAGTCCCAAAGCACCCCGAACTCTTCCTCTTTGAGCGTCGTTTTCAGCTTCTCGACGACCGCTTCGACCGTCTGATCGGTCTTGACCGTGTAATCAAACATGTGAACCCCTCCTAAGATGTAGTCTCTCTCGTCTTGTACCCGAAGTGAGGACCGACAAATCGTCTGTTCGGTCGAAAAAAGTATATGTGATTTGAAACATATTCGATGTCCGTCACGTATGTATGAGAGAAAATAAAGAAGTCCATACTTACGTAAAGGAGAAGTGGTTGCCGTGACGGTCACCGTATTCACACATACAAGCTGCAGTTCTTCCCGTAAGACGATCGATTGGTTACGTGAGCAGAACATCCCGTTCATCGAGAAGAAATTGACCGACCAAGGGATGTCGTTCACCGAGTTCAAAGACATGCTCCGCCTCACCGAGAACGGGACGACCGACCTGTTGTCCGTTCAAAAGAGCGTGTACAAACAAGCGGCGGATCACCTTGACGAGATGTCGCTCCGTGAGCTGTACAGCTTCGTGGCGTCGCATCCCCAGATTTTGAAGAGTCCGATCGTCGTCGACGACAATCGGATTCAAATCGGGTTCAGCGAGAAAGAGATTCGTACGTTCATCCCGCGCCATGACCGCATTGCCGAATTGAAACGATTGCTCGACAACAAGTAAGAGCCCTGCCGAAGCAGAGCTCTTTTCTTATGCCTTCTTGAGTCGGGCCGCCAAGCGGTTGCCGAACGACTGAATCGATTGGACGAGTAGAATCAAGACGAAGATGGTCACGTACATGACCTCCGGCTCGAATCGAAGATGCCCGTATTGATAGGCGATATCGCCGAGTCCGCCTGCCCCGACGAGTCCTGCCATCGCGGTCGCCCCGATCAAACCGATCGTCGCAATCGTCAGACCGAGCACGATTGAAGAGCGGGCCTCCCGGATCAACACGTACCAGATGATTTTCCGGGTCGAGATGCCCATCGCTTCATACGCCTCGACGACCCCGCGGTCGACCTCGAGCAGCGCCGACTCCATGAGCCGCGCGATATACGGCGCCGTGAACACGATGAGCGGCAACAGCACGCCTTGGACGCCGATTGTTGTTCCCATGATGAAACGGGTGAACGGGAGGATGAAGAATAAGAGAATGATGAATGGGATTGAACGGACGACGTTGATGACGCTCGACAAGATGCCGTAGAAATAACGGTTGGCGAGCCGCCCGTTCGGTCGCGTCAAGACGAGGAGCGTCCCGAGCGGCAGTCCGATCAACGTCGAGATGACGAGTGCGATGCCGGTCATCGTGAGCGTCTGAATCGTCCCCGTCCAAATCAAGTCACCCCAATTTTCCCAAAACTGAAGCATAGTTCGTCACCTCCTTCACTTTCACACCGCTCGCCTCTAAGAAGCGGACGGCTTGGTCGGTCTGGCCCTCATCGCCGTCCAAATGGACGAGTAGATTACCGACGAGACCTCCTTTAAGCTTTTTGATGCCGCCCCCGATGATGTTCGGCAGCAAGCCGAACCGTTTCGTCAATTGGGCGAGCACGGCCTGTTCACTTTGATGGCCGATGAACGACAAGTTGACGAGCGTCCCGTGCGTGCTCAATTCTTCGACGACCTCTTTCGGGACATCGAGGTTCGTCTTCAAGAACTTGCGCGTCGTCGCATGCTGCGGGTCCGAGAACACGTCGAGCACGTCCCCTTCTTCGATGATCCGGCCGGCCTCGATGACCGCGACCCGGTCGCAGATGCGCTCGATGACTTCCATCTCGTGGGTGATCAAGAAAATCGTCAGCCCGAGCTCGCGATTGATGTCGAGAAGCAGGTCGAGAATCGACTCGGTCGTCTCCGGGTCGAGCGCGCTCGTCGCCTCGTCGCTGAGCAGGATGTCCGGCTCATGTGCGAGGGCGCGGGCGATGGCGACACGTTGCTTCTGTCCGCCCGAAAGTTGCTCCGGATAATGTTTCCGATGATCCGTCAATCCGACGATGTCGAGGTACTTGTCGACGCGTTCGCGGATTATCCGCTTATCGAGTCCTTCGAGACGGAGCGGGATGGCGACGTTCTCTTCGACGGTCGCCGTCTTGAGCAGGTTGTAATGTTGGAAGATCATCCCGATGCGATGACGTAGCTTCGAGAGCCCTCGTTTGTCGAGCTTCGTGACGTCCTGTCCTTCGATTTCGACCTGGCCCGACGTCGGGCGTTCGAGCAGGTTGATCATGCGGATGAGCGTGCTCTTTCCTGCCCCGCTTCGGCCGATGATGCCGAAGATCTCGCCTTTCTCGATGGTGAGCGAGACGTCGTCGAGTGCGGTGACAGCACCTTTATTTACCGTGAACGTCTTCGTGATTCCTTTAAGTGCGATCATAGGCCCTCCTTA
Organism: Exiguobacterium sp. s157; assembly: GCF_018618205.1. Classification (NCBI taxonomy): domain Bacteria; kingdom Bacillati; phylum Bacillota; class Bacilli; order Caryophanales; genus Exiguobacterium; species Exiguobacterium sp. s157. The sequence continues at coordinate 174,473 of NZ_JACSLQ010000005.1, read as the reverse complement.
AAACGCCGGGACGATTGAGCCGTCGAACGTCTCTTCGATGAACGTCCGGACCTCGTCCGAGTGATAATACGATTTGAGCGTCGCGACGACTTCGTCATCCTTGTTGTCGGTACGGACGACGACGTAGTTCGGATACGGGTTGTCGACCGTGTCTTCATGGAACAAGGCGTCCTCGTTGATCGACAGGCCGGCACCCATCGCGAAGTTCGTGTTGATGGCAGCGAGTGCGACTTCCGGGAGCTGGGTCGGGAGCTGCGACGCCTCGAGTTCGATGAATTCAAGGTTGAGCGGGTTCTCGGCGATGTCACGTTTTGTCGCCTTGTCTGTCAATCCTTCTTTGAGCGTGATGAGTCCCGCTGTCTCATAGAGACGGAGCGCGCGTAGCTCGTTCGCCGGGTCGTTCGGGACGGCGACCTTGTCACCTTCTTTCAAGTCCTCGATGTCGGTCAATTTCTCTGAGTAGAGACCCATCGGGAAAGCGACGGTCTTGAACACGTCGTCGATTTTATAGCCTTTATCGGACTTTTGCAGTTCTAGGAATGAGAGCGTCTGATAACTGTTCACGTCGAGGCTGCCCTCGGCGAGCGCCGTGTTCGGCGTATTATAGTCGTTGAACACTTTGATATCGAGTTCGAGGCCGTCTTCGGCCGCGAGTTCTTTCACTTTCTCGGCGATCTGTTGGTGCGGCCCGCCCGTGACGCCGATCGTGAGCGACTCCGTGCTGAGCGCCTCGCTCGCGTCCGATTGTCCGCATGCTGAGAGCGCGATGGCGGCGAGTAGTGATGTTCCTGCAAGTACTGTTTTCTGTTTGATGTTCATTTGTTTTCCTCCTCCAAAATGAAAGCCCGCTACTCATTCAGAGTGGCGGGCACGACAAGTCAAAGTCGGACACGCTCATCTCCCAGACGATTTCGTCTGTTGGAATTAGCACCATGATCATTACGATCTGGTTGCCGGGTTTCACAGGGCCAGTCCCTCCACCACTCTTGATAAGCAATCGGTCTATTAAGTTGTTATCATCTTACTTTTAATTCTTTTAATTGTAAATAGATAATTGTAAATTTTCAAAAATTATTTTCAGAAAATTTTTATCGAGCGGTTCCGGCAACTGTTGCAGCTCGGTCTCCGTCATGACGGAGTCGACGAGGACCGGGATATGCTCAAATCCGACCCCGAGCGTCTCGAGCGTCGTCGGGGCACCGAACCGTTTCAACCAAGCTTCCAAATACGGAGCATCGGCCGAGCGCCGCAAGCGCTCTTGGATGATCAGGCCGAAGCCGACCTTGTCTCCGTGCAAGAATGAGTGGGTCGACTCGAAGCGGCTGAGCGCATTATGGACCGCATGGCCCACGGCGACGCGTGTCCCGGCGTCACCAAATCCACCGACGGCGCCGCCGATGGCGAGCACGTGATCGACCGCGAAGCGGACGTCGTCACTATACGACTCAAAAGCGTGCTCGCTCAATTCAAGTTCGACGAGACGCCCGCACTGCTCGGCCAAGACGAGTCCGGTGTTGACGCCGGCGTCAGCTGAGCTGTCACCACTCAAATAACGGGCCTCGTAAAACTTCGCGACCGTGTCGATGACACCTGCCCGAAAGTATTCATATGGTGAGCGCGAGATGACCCGTGAGTCAACGATGACCCGTTCGATGACGACGCGGAACATGTCGTAGCGGTCGTAGCTCCCGTCCTCCTGATAGACGACGCTGAGCGGTGTGAACGCCGCACAGTTCGAGGCGAGCGTTGGGACGACGATGAGCGGGACGTTCCGTTGATAGGCGACGAGTTTGGCCGTATCGACGAGCTTGCCACCTCCGACGGCGATTAACACGTCGGCGTCCAACGGTTTGAGCCGTTTGACTTCCGAGTCCGTGCACTCCCCGCTGAACCTTGTTGCCGGATAGTCCGCGATGGCCGGAAAGATGGCTCGGACGACGTCATACCCTTTCTGACCGTGCAGGACGTGGGCACGGCGGCCGTCGACTAAGTCATCAAGACGGTCGAGCGCGTCATCGGCGTGGTCATATTCAAGGACGGCCTGACGAATCATGCGCGCACCTCCTCATAGGCGGCAAACAACCGCTCGATTCGTTCGACGGCCTCGTCAATCTTCGGTTCCGGTGAGACGAGGCCGAAGCGGACGTATCCGTTCCCTTCCGAACCGAAGAAATAGCCCGGGGTGACGGCGACACCGGCTTCATGCAGCAGTTTCCGCGAGAACGACTTGGCATCACCCTCAGGCACTTTCGCCCAGACGAAGAACGAGCCTTCCGGCGGTTCGACGGCCCAGCCGGCCCGGTTCAACCCGTCGATCAGGCGATCACGCCGTGCCTCGTACAGTCGTGCCAAGTCATCGCGAATGGTACGGGGCGCCTCGAGCGCAGCGACAGCCGCCGCCTGGATGGCCGAGAACACGCTGACGTGGACGTGGTCCTGATACGTGTTGATCGCCTCGATGATGTCCGCGTTCCCGACGGCGAAGGCGACGCGCCAACCGGACATGTTGAACGCTTTCGACATCGTATATACCTCGATGCCGACTTCTTTCGCCCCTTCCGCCTGCAGAAAGCTAGGCGGGACATGGCCATCGAATCCGATGCTGCCATATGCGAAATCGTGGACGACCATCAAGTCCCGCTCCCGGGCGAAACGGACGGTATCGTCAAAGAAAGCGGGTGAGGCGACGGCTCCGGTCGGATTGCTCGGGTAGTTCAAATACATGAGTCTTGCATCTTGCGTATCGAGCGTCTCATAGTCCGGCAAGAAGCCGTTCTCTTCCCGGAGGACGAGGTCACGGACGACGGCACCGGCGAGGCGTGCCCCCGAGATGTAATCAGGATAGCCGGGATTCGGTAGCAAAATTCCGTCGCCAGGTTCGAGTACGCATTGCGGCAACGTGATGAGACCAGATTTTGAGCCGATGAGAATCGCTACTTCTGTCTCGGGATCAAGTTCGACTCCATACTCATTCAAATAGAACGTCGCCACTGCTTGCTTCAGGCGGGCCTGACCGCGGAACGGACCGTATTGATGGGTCGAGGCGTCGAGGAGCGCCGTCTGAAGCGCGTCACAGATTGGCTCAGGCGTAGGCAGGTCAGGCGTCCCTTGTCCGAGTCGGATGATGTCGCGGCCGGCTTGTTCGAGTTCGGCCACCTCGTTCGCGAGTCCGACGAAATGTTGAGGTGGTAACGTTTTAAGTAGATGTGAGCGTCTGTCAGTCATGAATAGTCCTCCTATGCAAAAAACACCCCTTTCCGCGGAAAGGGGTGTCGAGATACGGACGTATTCAAACAACCACCTTTCCATCTCTCAAGGTCACCTTGCTGGAATTAGCACAGTATTGAATCAATCTGTTGCTGAAGCTTCATCGGGCCAGTCCCTCCGCTTCTCTTGATAGAAAGTGTTTTATATGCGATTTGTCTTTTTGTAATATGTCACTTAGTTAACCAAACGTTACCAATCTTGTCAATCCTTTTTTGAAAATGAGCATGTCCTCTTGAATCCCGATAAAAAAACGTTCATAGTGAAAGTGAACGTTATTCTACAAAATTTAAAACATGAGGGGATGGACCTTTGGAATTAAACCGTCAATTGATTTGGAAGTTGAGCGTGATCGGCCTGATCCTGCTCGTGCTCTGGAAAGTCATCAGCGAACCGGATACGATTTCGCAGATGATGCATTATACGTTCCAGTTGCTGACGCCGATTATTATGGGAATCGCCATCGCGCTGCTCCTGAATACCGTCCTGTCCTATATAGAAGAACGGTTTCAACTAAAACGATATCAAGGCTTGCTGATCGTCTATATCATCTTTATCGGGATTCTCGTCATATCTGCGGTGACGCTGTTCCCACGCATTTATTCGAGCCTCGCCTCGCTCATCGAGGAACTCCCGTCCTATATCCGGCAAATCGACGGGTATCTGTCACAGTTGAACACGTATTTGAAAGAGTATAACGCGACAGTCGCCCAGGCCATCGATTTCAGCCGGTTCGAGGAGCGCTACTCGGGCTGGGTCGAGACGGCCGTCTTGTCGTCGGTCAGCTACGTGTCGAGCTTCACGATGACGCTCATTAACTTCTTGATTGGGATCGTCATCTCGATTTATCTTTTAAAAGACAAAGAGATTTTTGCCCGCATGTTCAAGCGGCTGTTGTATGCGATGTTCCCGGTCGCGTCAGCCAAGACGACGATCGACATCTTCCAAGAGATGGATTACATCTTTAAACGCTATATCATCGGGAAGTCGCTCGACTGCCTCATCATCGGGGTGCTGGCCGTCGCCGGTCTGTTGATTATCGGGGCGCCATACGCGCTTCTCCTCGGCGTCATCGTCGGTGTCTTGAACTTCATCCCGTACGTCGGGCCGCTGCTCGGGATGATCCCGGCGTTCATCATCACCTACTTCTATGACCCGTTCACGGCGCTCATCGTCCTCTTGTTCATCTTCTTGTTGCAACAATTCGACGGACTCTGGCTCGGGCCGAAGATTCTCGGCGACAGCGTCGGCATCACGCCGTTCTGGGTCATCACGTCGATCATCATCGGCGGCAGCCTGTTCGGCCTCGTCGGGATGTTCATCAGCGTGCCGGTCACGGCGATGATTCAAGTCGTGTTCTCGCGCTTGATCGACTACCGGCTCAGTCGCAAGAACTTGAATGAATTGTTATGACACATTGACGATTTAGGTTGACACATTTCACAGAAATATCATAATCTTGAAGAGAAGACAGTCCAATGCAGAAAGGAGAGGTACCGATGTCAGTCATTCAACGCTCGCACGTCCAAGTCCATATTGACCGGCAGGCGCCTCTCCGTGATTTGAATCCGTGACGTTCGCCCGCCTTCCGAGGCATGTCTAAGATCGTAGGGACGCGTATGCCTTTGTGCATGCTGCGTCCCTTTTTACATTCCAATAATTAAAGCAGGTGAACCTAATGATTCAATCACTCAAACGACTCGACCGCAATATTTGGATCCGCTTCCTCGGGGAGACGATCACCGGCGTCATGATGTTCATGATCGCGCCGTTCCTTGTCCTCTATTACAGCGACAAGCTCGACAGTTATATCCAGGTCGGTGTCATCATGGCGACCGGTCCGATCATGGCCCTCATCGGTTCGGTCGTCGGCGGACGGCTCGCAGATTTGTATGGCCGTAAACCGATCATGATGATCGCCATCCTCGGCGACGCGCTCGCGCTCGTAGGTTTCGCGTTCGCCGAGACGTTTTGGCCGCTCCTCCTTTTGAACGCCATGCTCGGCTTGACGAACTCGTTGTTTCATCCGGCCGCGAGCGCGATGGTGGCGGACGTGACCGAGCCCGAACAGATGAACGAGGCGTTCGGCCTGTTGCGGATGGGCCATAACATCGGGGCGGCGCTCGGCCCGCTCCTCGGCAGCGCCGTCCTGTTCATCGACCGGCAGTATATCTTCTTCTCGGCGTCATTCGTCTTTATCCTTTATGCGCTCGTCCTCGGCCGCTTCATCCGGGAGTCGCTCCCGGAGACGACCGAGGCCGATACACCGTCTAACCGGGACGTCCTACGGGTGTTCTATAACGATAAGGTGTTCCTCGTCTTCATCTTCGCCGGTGTGTTCATCTCGATGGGCTTCTCGCTCATCGAGAGCATGTTGCCGCTGTTCTTGCGCGAGTCGATGCCGTCGTTCACCGACCGTGAGAATCCGTTCGCCTATATGCTCGCCTTGAACGGCATCATGGTCGTGTTGTTCCAGTTCCCGATTGCCTCGAAACTCGGGCGCAAGCCGTTCGGCAACGTCATGCTCGCCGGGGCGACCATCTTCGGGGTCGGCATGATCCTGATCGCGGTCATGCCGCGTCTCCTCTACTCCCTCGGGACACCGTACCTCGTCCTCGTGAGCGTCTTGCTCGCGGTATACGCGTTCTATACGCTCGGTGAGATGATCATGTCCCCGGTCCAACAGACGTTCATCGCCTTGATCGCTCCGGAGAATATGCGTGGGGCCTATAACGGGGCCGCCAGTATCCAATGGTTGATCGGCGGGGTGACGGCTCCAATCATGGCGAGCCTATTCTTCGATCAGCGGGCCGGACATATCGCCTTGATTCTCGTCGGGGCGGCCAGTTGTGTGTCAGGCCTCATCTACTGGCAGCTCGGACGTCGCGTCAGTGCGGCCGAAGCGAAACAAAAGACGGCTTGACCTATATAAATCACACTGAACCTAGTCGTTTAGTGTGATTTTTTAATTCGTTGCAAATTCGTTAAATTTTGAATATTTGCTTCTATTATTCTTTACAAACATAATGATTCTTTTTATGATAATACGGTTAAGGAGGGATCTTTCATGGAAAGGATCGATAAACAGAAAATTGTGGACAGCGTGCCACAAAAAGGTTTTTTCGGACAGCCGAAAGGGTTGTTCACGCTATTCTTCACTGAGTTTTGGGAACGGTTCTCGTATTACGGGATGCGTGCGATCCTCGTCTTCTACATGTATTACGAGGTATCAGATGGCGGTCTCGGTCTCGACCAGAACGTCGCCTTGTCCATCATGTCGGTGTATGGCGCACTCGTCTACATGTCGGGGGTCATCGGGGGATGGCTCGCTGACCGTGTGTTCGGGACGTCCCGGGCCGTCTTCTTCGGCGGTGTGTTCATCATGCTCGGTCATATCGTACTGTCGATTCCGGGTAGCCTGACGTTCTTGTTCATCTCAATGGCGTTGATCGTCATCGGGACCGGTCTCTTGAAACCGAACGTCTCGAGTATCGTCGGTGATTTATACAATGAGACGGACCGTCGTCGTGACGCCGGGTTCAGTATCTTCTATATGGGGATCAACCTCGGTGCCTTCATCTCGCCTTTGATCGTCGGAGGGGTTCAAAAGAGTTATGGCTTCCATTGGGGCTTCGCGCTCGCCGCGGTCGGGATGTTCATCGGTCTCGTCGTCTTCATGGTCACGAAGAAAAAGAACCTTGGTCTCGCCGGTTCATACGTACCGAACCCGTTGACACCGTCTGAAAAGAAAAACGCAATCAAGTATACGACGATTGCAGTCGTCCTCATCGGTGGTCTGTTGGCCGTGTTGATTCCACAAGGGTTGTTCACGATTAACACGTTCATCGGTCTCGTCGGTGTGTTCGGGATCGCGATTCCGACGATTTATTTCATCGTCATGTATCGTAGCCCGAAAACGACGGAAGTCGAGCGGTCACGGATTATCGCCTATATCCCGCTGTTCATCGCCTCGGTCATGTTCTGGGCGATTCAAGAGCAAGGCGCAACGATTTTGGCCAGTTATGCGGATAAGCGGACCGACCTTGAATTTTTAGGGTTCACGCTGTCACCGGCCTGGTTCCAGTCGCTCAACCCGTTGTTCATCATCATGCTCGCTCCGGTGTTCGCATGGCTTTGGGTCCGACTCGGTGACCGTGAGCCGAGCATCCCGACGAAGTTCGCCTTCGGGATTTTGTTCGCAGGGTTAAGTTTCTTGGTGATCTTGCTCCCGGCCTACTTCGGTGGCCCGGACACGCTCGTCAATCCGCTCTGGCTCGTCCTCAGTTACTTCATCGTCGTGCTTGGTGAGCTCAGCCTGTCGCCGGTCGGTCTGTCGGCGACGACGAAACTCGCCCCGGCTGCCTTCTCGGCCCAAACGATGTCACTCTGGTTCTTGTCGAACGCGGCGGCACAAGGGATTAACGCCCAGCTCGTTCGTTTCTATTCACCAGAGAACGAGATGCTCTACTTCGGGATTATCGGTGGAGCAGCGATTGTACTCAGTATGATTTTGTTCGCTCTCGCCCCGGTCATCAAAAAGTATATGCGCGGGATTCATTAAGCGTAAAAGCCCATTCCTCGGCCGAGGAATGGGCTTTTGTATACGTTGCTTATTTACGGACTTGGATGAGCGACAAGTAGCGGTCGATCAAGTCATGGTTGAAGTAATCATGGAACCGGTCCGACTTGAGCGATTGAATCGACTCATGGAACGTCGCCGGGAGTGACGAGATGCCTTGGCTTTCAATCTGCTTCGCCGAGTACTCGAACAAGTCGTCCTCGTTCGGTGCCGACGGCTCGAGCTGTTGCTCGATGCCCTCGAGTCCGGCATAAATCAATGCCGCAAGCGCGAAGTACGGGTTCGCACTCGGGTCTGGGTTACGGACTTCGACGCGCGTCGCGCTTCCACGTGACGCCGGAATCCGAATCATCGAACTGCGGTTCGATGGGCTCCAACAGATGTTGACCGGTGCCTCGAAACCTGGCACGAGACGTTCATACGACTCTGGGAGCGGGTTCGTGAAGATAGCCGTTGCGCGGGCATGCTTCAGAATCCCTTCGATGAAGTGACGGGCCGTGAGCGATAGACCGTAGTCTGACTCCGGCTCTTCGAATGCGTTCACCGTCGGGTTGCCGTCCTTGTCGTTCTTCCATACCGAGATGTTGAGGTGCATCCCCGAACCATTCACGTCACGGAGCGGTTTCGGCAAGAACGATACTTTTGCACCTTTCTCTTGGGCTGCCAATTGAACGATTTCTTTGAAGAACTGGATGTTGTCGGCCGTGTGGAGCGCGTCATCATATTTGATGCCGATTTCGTGCTGGGCCGGTGCGACTTCGTGGTGGACCGCCTCGATGTTGAAACCGACTTCGCTCAAGCGGTTGGCGATATGTTGGCGGACCTCATACCCTTTGTCTTCCGAACGTGTCGAGAAGTAACCCGCCTCATCGTAAAATTCACCATTCTCGTCGAAGATGAAGAATTCCGGCTCAGCGCCGACGAAAATCGAGTAGCCGTCACGTGCAGCCCGCTCGAGGGCATCCTTCAAGACGTTGCGCGGGTCGAACTCGTAACGTTCGCCGTCCGGTGTGCAGACGTCACAGAAAAAGGCGAGAATGCTCTCGTCCCCATCCTGCTCGTAGCGTGGACGATCTAAATCCGGTCTCAAGAATAGGTCTGAGTTTTTGATGGAAGAAAAACCGGCGATGGATGAACCGTCAAACATCGTCTTCCCTTCAAAGACTTCCGGCAACAATTTTGCAGAGAGAGTCAGTAGCTTCAAGTCTCCAAGCACGTCGGAGAAGTACATGTGGATTTGTGTGATCCCTTTCTCCTGAACCGTTTTTTCAATCTCTTCTTGCTTCTTCCTGTTGCCATCCTTGTCTGTTCCGAATAGATTAGCCATGATTCTAAAAAACCTCACTTAAGTTATTTGACATATCAACACTGTCATGACGTACCTTGCGTACGCTTCTCCTTAAGTCATAACCGACTTTAAAAATTATTAAACCCCTAATTTTATTCTTTAGGTTGAAAGTGGCTCATTCCGTTGCCACTTGTTATGATGGGGAGAGACTGAAAAGAGAGGAAGAACGCTGTGAATATTTTTATGACCGGTGCGACCGGATTTTTGGGAGGACGGCTCGCCCGCGAGCTGATTCATCGTGGGCATACGCTGTGCGTCCTCGCCCGTACACCTGAGAAAGTGGAGGCGATGTTCTCACGGGACGAACGTCGCTCCATCACTGTCCTGGCCGGGGATTTGACGGCCCCGTTCCTCGGAGCAGACGAGCGGTTCATCACCGATCATGACCTTTCATTCGACTTGGTGCTCCACATGGCGGCCCTCGTCAAATTCGATGAGGAGCTCCGTGAGGAACTGTTCGAGACGAATTTGACCGGGACGAGACAAGCGCTCGCGCTCGCAAAGGCGCTACATTGCCCTCGCTTCTTCCACGTCAGCACGGCGTACACGCTCGGAGCACGCGAGGTCGGCGATGAGACGTTGTATGCGACCGACCAGACGTTCCATAATCCGTACGAGGAGAGCAAGGCGCACGCCGAACAGGCCGTCTGGGCGGAACGGGACCACCTCGACGTCTCGATTTTCCGTCCCGCCATCATCGTCGGTGACTCGAAGACCGGTGAGGCCGACTCGAAGTTCACGATGTACGGCTATATGCGCGCTCTCGAGGTGTTCAAGCGCCGCCTCGAGCGCCGTGGGGCACCGGATGGACCGATCCGTCTCCTCGGCTCTGAGACCGGCACGTCGAACCTCGTCCCGGTCGATTATGTGGCTGATGTACTCCTCGCTGCCATCGAACACGCTAAACCGGACACGATTTATAACGTGACGAACGATGCCCCGCCGCGCAACGTGACCATGCTCGACTATATGAAGCAAGCGCTTGCGTTCCCGCACTTGAAGATCACGGAGACGGCGACGTCTTCGCTCAGCCAAGCCGAGCAGACGTTCAACGAGATGGTGAAGGTGTTCAATCCTTACTTGAATCGCGATATCGCGTTCGACGACGCCAATACGAAACGTCTGTTGCAGGACGCTGGGTTCAAACCGCTCGATTTGAACGAGCGGTCGCTGCGCCGGATCGTGAACGCCTATTACGAGACGAAATGACGAAAAGAGCCGAAACTGACGAGAGTCAGTTCCGGCTCTTTTTATGACTTGTCGCAGACGAGGACGATTTTCCCGGCCTGAATCTCTCCTTCGAGCGATTCGACCATCTCTTTCGTCAGACCGAGGCTCTCGAGCTGCTCGATCCGGTCATCCGAATTTTTTGTAAACTTCGACATGAGCGACTCCCACAGCCCTTTTTCAGTGATGCGGTATGGTTGCACACCCGCTTCTGCAGCGAGCCGCACCGTCAATTCTTCATCTCTCGCAAATAAGTAAATGTGCTCGTTGACACATCCCCCTGACACCATCCCGTTCACTTCATGGTCGACCGAGGTCATATCCCGCACGATTCTTGTTTCTAACATATTCATCCTCCTAAACGTCCGCTGATCTATAATCGAATAATATACTATTCCCGAAAAATGAGTCACAAAACCCATTTCGTCCAGCGATTTGAAAAAGAGGGGTTCAAGAAAACGTGGCGCTCCAGTCCTCGATCCCGAAATGGTCGACGATGCCTTGGATGCGGGTCCGTTCGTCCGATTCAGACGACACATCTTCGCGACTGACCCGAACGATATTGATCCCGGTCTGCCAGTCGATCTTTCCAGACCGATAACCTGCTTGTTGCAACAACCCGGCAACGATCTCGAGCTTCTCGCGCTCGTTCGATTTCAACGTATGGCTCACTCTCACGCGTGACACTCCTTCCCGTTCCAAACCGTATTGTATCATAGGGACGGACAACAGATGCGACACCGATTTCTTTGATGCTATACTACATATAATGAGACAAGGAGTGATGTTGATGCCGAGACAGGATATGAACACGATCATGCTCGACTATATGAATGAGAAAGAAGATTACGAGGCATTCGCAGCCAAGCTGAAGTTACTCCTCAGCGAGCTGTTGAACGACGCCGGCATCCAGTTCCACTCGATCGTCGCCCGGGCGAAGGAAGCCGAGAGCCTGTATGCTAAGTTGTCCCGCAAACCGTATCAATACCGGTCGTTGCGCGACGTCCAGGATTTGGCGGGGATTCGGATCGTGACCTATTTCCACGACGATGTCCGTGCCGTGGCCCAAATCCTCGAGGATGAGTTCCGGATTGACCGCGAACAGTCGATCGATAAATCCACGTTGCTCGACCCGAATGAGTTCGGCTATTTGTCGGTCCATTACGTCGTCGGCTTGAGCGACACGCGGCTCGCCCTCGGGGAGTACCGTCGCTATGAAGACAAAGAAGCCGAGATTCAAGTCCGGTCCATCTTGCAGCACGCGTGGGCCGAGATCGAGCATGACCTCGGTTATAAGAAACCGAACGCCGTGCCACCGGAAATCAAGCGCAGCTTCAGCCGTGTCGCGGGGCTCCTCGAGATTGCCGACTCCGAGTTCGTCAATATCCGCAAACAGTTGCGGACGTTCGAACAAGAGACCGTCGAACGGATCGTCGAATCGCCCGATAAGGTGAGCATCACGCGAGATAATTTGAATTACTATATCGCCAATGACGTCACCGTCGAGAAGCTTGACAACGCCATCTTCCAGAGCGATTGGTTACTCGACACCGACTTGTCGACGATCATTGAACTGACGCGTATGTTCCATTACGCGGAGATTCGCACGTTCCAGGACTTGAGCGACACGCTCGACCTCTACTTCAATCGGGCTATTCAATGTGCGACGCTGTTGCCATCGTCTCTCCTGCCCCGTCAAGGAATGGGTGTCGTCTATGCCGTCCTCGCGAAATTGCTCGCAGAAGGGGATGACCAGCAAATCGAGTTCTTCTTCCGACGCTTCTATCCGGATTTGAAACATTACGACGAGGTCATCCAAGAACTTCGTACCCGCGAAGAGCCATCATAACTTTACAGACTTCATGTTTTTGTTGTAGAATGTTTTTATGTTCTGAAATATATGCAAATAATGATATTTTATGTAGGAGGTACTCTTGAGGATGACAACACCTGTACAAACAGCATCCCGCCGTCAGCTCGTCGCCGATGCTGAGCGAGGGATTCGCATGAACTATCGCGGAGTGAAAAAGAACCTCCGGTCGATGTTCTCACAATACTTGACGCGAAACGAATTTTTCATTCTCCGCTCGCTTTGTCAAAACAGTCCTCAAATCGCCTCGGCTCTATCGAACGAGTTCCAATTCTCGGCTTCGATGATTACCGCTCTCGCGGATGAACTCACGAAAAAAGGGTTGATCTCCCGTGAACGCAGCGAACGTGATCGTCGTGTCGTCGAATTGCAAGCGACTGAAGAAGGCCGTGCCTTGTTCGAGACACTGGAAGACATGAAAATCGAGTATTTGATGGACGTGTTCACCGATTTCTCAGATGACGAATTGATTCTTCTGTCAAGACTGCTTGACCGAATGGACGCATAAGAACGACTGGGCCGATTATCTCGGCCTGGTCGTTTTTGTTTCGCCACGCTACAACAAAAAACCCGAGTGTGGTTGGACCACACTCGGGTTCATTCTTGATTTAAGACTTGGCGATCGCCGTGACGACGATTCGGTCCCGGTATCCGTACTCTGGGTCATAAGGACCCGCACAAGTGATCAGCTGGAGCCGTTCCGCCTGGGTCGCCGCAAAGATCGAGGCGAGCGGGACGTCTTCGAGCCGATACCGTTCGACGGAAACGACTTCATACGCGATTGCCTTTTTGCCACGCTGGAGCGTCACCGATTCTCCGAGGCGTAAGTCGCCAAGGTTCGCGAAGATGGCCGGACCACTGAGGTCATCGAGATGACCAGATAGGACCACGTTTCCGGTCGCCCCTGCTTTCGCCCCGTACCGATACCAGCCGACCTCATCTGTCTCCGTCGGGGTATCCATCCGGTCGAGTCGGTCTTTCCCGACCGGTTGGATGACCGCGTTGACATCAATTGACGGAATCTTCAGTCGTTTTGGGATAAATGTGTCGGTACGGAATGACTGCCGATCAATTTCGGTCGTTGCTAGGACGAGCGGTTCGGCAAAGCCGACCGTCGTCAATTTCGCGTCCGCATCCGGTGCGTCTGCGCCCGGTGCAATCATAAGGAACGATAACGTTCCGATGAAGAGTAGTTTAAGCGTCTTGCTTCTGACGACGAAAGACGTAGAAGCCAGCTGCTGCTGCACCAAGAACCGCTGCTGCGAGCAACCAGTTCATCGATGCTGTCTGAGCGAGACCACCTTGACCTGTGTCAGGTGCTCCAGCCATTTCCCCACCGTCTGCTGCGAGAAGGACTTCAAACGCTGGTTCGCCTTCAAGGAGTCCGATGGCGAATGCCGTGTAGTTTTTACCGCCTTCGAGAGCGACACCGTCAAGTGCCTTCACGACGTCAGTCGCGCCGGCCGGACGAACTTCAAGGTCATACGTGCCAGCGTCGAGTGTACCGTAGTCACTTACTGCTTTGAACTCGAGGTTCGAGAAGAGTGGGTCGCCGCCTTTAGGAGCGACATCGACTGCCGGTGCGTCAGGTGCGAAGTGAGCGACGCGGACTTTCGATTTTCCATCTTCGAAGTTCGCATCGTCTTCCATTGCTGCGATCTCGATGTTTTCAAGTTGACCAATTGCTGCCGCTGTGTAGAATTTTCCTGCTTCGATTGAGAGGTCTGCCGCAACGACGACCGTCTCTGCATCACCAGCTGGCTTGATTTCCACGTTGTAATCTCCAGCCGGGAGAGTCAAGTAGTCTGTGAGCGCTTTGAACTCTGCGCCTTCGACCGCGACTTCACCGTTGACGTACACATCTACTGCAGGTGCGTCAGGTGAAGCGTGGAGTACACGTACCATCGCGTTCTCGTGTCCATCTGCACTGACCGGCACGATGAGTGCGAACGCCAAGGCGAGTGTACCAAGTAAAGACATCAATTTCTTCATGTGAAATTTCCTCCTTTTTCTGCTTGGGTTGACCGATTGACTGTATACAACAAGTTTGATGCGGTGCTGCAATGTGTGCTACATCTGATTGCTATGTAGCTGGTGACATCTTAAATTTAAGACAACGGAGCAACGGCGTAAAGGTGACGGTGTGCTCTCAATATGCCGCTCAGCACATTTGAAAGAAACCGCTTTCTTTACATTAACCACACTTACCCTTCCCTATTGTTTAAAAACCCCGTAACGCGTAACGTTACGGGGTTGAATGTGCTTTTGCCCAGTCGATGTCATTTACGAACACCGCATCGACGCCGAGTTGACTGAACCGCTCTAGGTCGGGGACTGTTTTCACGGTATAGGGACGTACGGAGAGACCTTCGTCCTGAAGATGAAGAATCTCTTCATCGGTCATCGTCAGGACATTCGGATGAACGGCGGTCGCGCCCACTTTCTTGCAATATGCGACGAGGTCATAGAGCGGTTGTGCCAACAATACGGCACACTCAATTTCTGGCGCCAATTGATTCAAACGCTGGAGCGTCGAATGGTTAAAAGAAGAGAACATGACTTGTCCAACTGGAAGACGCTGGTTTCGAATGGTGTCAAGCAAGAGTTGTTCAATACCAGGATACCGCTCGATATCCGTCTTGACCTCGAGATTGAGGACCATCGATGTCCCTCGGCACAGATCGATCAGTTCGTCTAACGTCGGAATCTGTTCTTGGATAGCGAACGTGACACCGGCATTATAGCCTCGCAGCTCCGATAGAGTCATATCGGCGACACGTCCACGCCCATCTGTCGTCCGATTGATCGTCTCATCGTGGATAAGGACGAGCTTTCCGTCCTTTGTCATGTGCACGTCCGCCTCAATCCCATCGCTTTGTGCTTCGAGTGCGGCCCGGAACGCCGTCATCGTATTCTCCGGATGATGGGCCATCACCCCTCGGTGCGCGAAAAGTTTCATTCGTTTTCGCCTCAGTTCGTTTTGTATTTGTTCGTCAAATAGCGGATGAGCGGGCGGACCGAGATGTCCTCTCCGGTCACTTGCTTGATGAGTTCGTTCGGTGTCAGCGCTTTACCATGGCGGTGGACATTGTCCTCAAGCCATTGTTTGATTGGACCGAACGTGCCCGTGCTGACGAGCGACTCGAAGTCAGGATGCTCATTCTTGAGTGATTCCGTCAATTGAGCGGCGTATATCAAACCGAGGGCGTAACTCGGGAAGTAGCCGAACGACCCGCCGGCCCAGTGAACGTCTTGTAGGACGCCTTTCGCATCACTCGGCACATCGACACCTAGATATTCCTTATAGAGCGCGTTCCATGCCGCTGGCAAATCCTCGACCGACAAATCGCCTTGGATGAGTTGCTTTTCAAGCTCATAGCGGATGATGATATGCAGGCTGTATGTCAGTTCGTCCGCCTCAATCCGGATGAGAGACGGTTTCGCCTCGTTCACGCCGGCATAGAACGTATCAAAATCTATGTTCTGCAACTGTGGATGCTCGGATTGAAGGCGCGGATAGACGCTTTTCAAAAACGCCTCGCTTCGTCCGACAAAGTTTTCAAAGAAGAGGGACTGTGACTCATGGATGCCCATCGAGGCACCGCCCCCGAGACCGAGTTCGTCGAGTTCCGAGTCGATTTGCTGTTCGTACGTCGCGTGCCCGGCCTCGTGCATCGTACCGAACAAGGCGTTACGGAAATCGGTCTCATCATATTTCGTCGTGATGCGCACATCGCGACGGTTGATCGTGATCTCGAACGGATGCACCGTGGCATCGAGACGGCCGCGCGTCAAATCATAGTCGACGACACGCATCCAGTCCTCACACAGTCGTTGCTGAACGGCCTTGTCCATCGACCAGTCGAGCCCTTGGACCGGTTCAGGCAGCTGACGGATCAGCGGGACGAGCTCGTCGCGAAGCGTCCGGAACAATTCATCGAGCTGGTCGACGGTCATCCCTGGCTCATAATCGTAAAGGAGGGCGTCATACGGATGCGATTCGTAGCCGAAATAGTCGGCGAACTTCCGCTGAAATCCGATGATTTTCTCAAGATATGGAGCGAACATGTGCCAGTCATTCTGATCCTTCGCTTTCTCCCACGCCGTCTCAGCCTCAGAGACGAGCGTCACATACGCCTGATATTCTGAGGACGGAATTTTAGCATTCCGTTCATATTGGGTTTTGGCGACCGCGACCGAACGCAACTCGATCGGTGTCAAGTTCTCCGTCTCGGTCATCTCGGCCAACAGCGCCTTGAACGATTCGCTCGTCTGGCGTTTGAACGCCTCGGTCGACAGATAACCAATCGTCTCGGCCCGTAGCGGTGCCGACTGTTCCGGCATCTGGGTACGCATGTCCCAATACAGTAAAGAAATCGCCTCGTCGAAGGCACGCAATTGTTTGAAATGGTCACGCCACTGCTTTGTTAGTTCCATTCTGATTCCACCCCTATGACAGTTATATCGTTACTTCTTTACTTTAATATAGACGACCCGCGTTGCCTATTGTTTCGGCACATCGGTTTTCCGCTCATAGGAGAGCGGTTGTGTCGCCGGTCCTTCCAACACGTTTCCTTTCGTGTCGAACCGTGAACCGTGGCACGGACAATCCCATGAGCGTTCCGCATCGTTCCAATTGATGGTACATCCCATATGGGTGCATCGGGTCGAGACGAGATGGCATTCGTTGTCGAGATCACGGTACGCGCCGACCTTCTTGCCGTCGACTTGGACGATCCCGCCTTCATCAAGTTGCAGGTCGTCGAGAGTACCCGGTCTTTCCAGTGACCCTTTGACGAATTGAACGGCCGTGTCGAGGTTCGTCTTTAAGAATTGCCCGACGTCGGCCGGTTTCAATTTCGAGCGTTGTGGGTCCAATAAGTCGTTGAACCGATTCGGGCGCCCGGTCAGTCGATCGGCCAGCAACAGTCCGCCGGCAATCCCATTCGTCATCCCCCACTTGGCGAACCCGGTGGCGACGAACACGTCCGGCTCACGGCTGAACATTTGCCCGATGTACGGGAGGTGGTCCAACGTGATCAGATCCTGGGATGACCAGCGGAAACTTGCTTTCTTGGCCCCGAACGAATCATGGGCGAAGCGGTCCAAGCGGTCATAGCGCGAGCGGGTCTCGGTGACGTGTCCACTCAAGTGCCCTTCGCCTCCGACGAGCATATACGTCTTGTCGCCCTCCTTGAACGTACGGAACGACCGGCTCGGTTGATCGACACTCAAATACATACCGTCCGGGACGCTCTGTTCCGTCTCACAAGCGACGATATAGGAACGCTCGACCTCAAACTTCGAGAAGTACAGCCCCCGGATGTCGTTGAACGGGTAATGGGTGGCGACCACGACCTGATTCGCCTGGACCCGTCGCCCTGTCGACGTCGTGACGATCGGGCGAGGTCCCGAACTGATTTCGGTCGCCCGTGTCTTCTCGTAGAGTCTCCCGCCGGCCTCGACGAAACGGTTGGCGAGCTCGTGTAAGTATTTGACCGGATGCATCTGGGCCTGGTCGCGAATAACGATCGCTTGTTTGACCTCGAACGGGAGGACCGCCTTCACTTCCTCGGTCGCATCTCCCCCGGGCAGCTCAAGTTGTGCATACGCCTCGCGCTCGGCGACGAGTTGACTCGACCCATCGATTGAATATAAGTATGAATCTTTTGTCTCGAAATCGATGTCGAATCCGGCCTCGACCTGTTGCCGCAAATAGGCGAGTCCCTGCTCGTTGAACTCGTAATAGAGGCGCGCCGTCTCTTGATTGAACGTCCGAATCAATTTGGAATAGACGGTCCCATGCTGAACAGAACATTTCGCGGTCGTGTGGCCGGTCGTCCCCCGGCCGATCTCAGCCGCTTCGAGCAAGACGACTTGCTTGCCGCGCTGTTGCAACTCATATGCCGTGACGAGCCCGGCGATTCCTGCCCCGATGACGACGATATCACACGAAACAGAGCTCTCAAGTCGCGGATAAGGTGTTGCCGCATTGTGCTGACGCCAGAGTGAATTGGTGAACGGATGACGATGCATAAACGTACCTCCTCTAATAAGATAAGTGTCTGTTACTGTGTATACCCCTTCCGATTCATTTCATACGCCTCAATTATTGACCTGATTCTTGATTTTGAAGACGATTTCAGGAGGCCTCATCCATTATGGTAGAAAAGTAAACAATGAAGGAGCGATTATCTAGTGAAACGAAACCGCAGACATCGAAGAAACACGTTCATCATGAGGCGACTCTTTGTCGGCCTCGCCATGATTGGATTACTTGCCATCATCCCTGCATTGATCGGCTTTAAACAAGAAGTAGAACCGAAACCTGTTGCGCCGGCCGCGGCCGCCGTACCGGTCAAACAAGGACCGTCGTTCCCCGAGATTCCAATCAAACCATGGACGACGCAACCGCTCGTGTCGCCCGACACGGCCGAACTTCTCGTCGGATCGATGGCTTTCGTCAATTTAACAGATGGCCAGGTGCTGATTGACAAGAATGGTGCGGACCGCGTCTTCCCGGCCAGTACGACCAAACTGATGACCGCACTTCTCGCTTATGAGAAGGCCGTCGCCGAGAAAGAACTCGATCAAAACGTGGTCATCGTCAAAAAATCTACTTTAGATATCCCATGGGACAGCCATATCGTCCACCTCGCGGTCGGTGACCGCTTGACCGTTCGCCAGGCCTTGTACGCGACATTGCTCGAATCAGGAAATGACGCGGCCAATAGTCTAGCCGAATACGTGAGCGGCTCGACGAATGAGTTCGTCGAACTGATGAACGCACGCGCCCAAGTGCTCGGACTGACCGGGACCCAGTTCCGGAATGCCCATGGCTACTCCGACCCGAATCATTATACGACCGCGCTCGACATGGCTCGCATCACGTATGCGTTCGGCACTTATCCTGAACTCGTCGAGATTGCCGGGACGTATGAATATGAGGCAAAGTTTAAAGACGCTGCTGGAAATCAAAAGCGACGCTGGTGGTATCATCTCGGATCTGCCGTCAATGAACGGAGTATCCATTACTCGAAACTCGTCACAGCGACCAAGACCGGCTATACCGACGAATCGGGCTATACGATGGTGTTCTTGATGGAGCGGGATGGGAAACAATATGCCTTGGTGACGATGCAAGCCAAATCCGGGCAGACGTTCCCGACGATGCGTTCTGTCGAAAAAATCGCGTTCAATCTCACCACCGAGTGATTTAAGCAATCAAACGACGGTTTCTCTCTGTAAAGGGAGAAGCCGTCGTTTGCGTTTAAAGACATAAAATATGACGAATTATATGACAAACAGATGACACAAAAGTGTCACACGCATAACTAATTGTCAGAACATTTAAACTTTAATCATGAAAAATGTTGCGCTCACCCGTTGATACTATGCGCTTTAGAGCCGTTTTCATGAAAAGATGACAGTTTGCAATGATTTCCGTGGTCCGTTATGGTTAGTCACAAGTTCGCCTAGTCATTCAAGTTTGACTCATTTGTGTGAGACACACACATGATTGAACCGTGATTGATTGAATCGACACAATTGAAGGCAAACAGGAGGTAATCAAATGTTATGGCAAGAATGGGTATCCATCGCGCTTTACCTCGTGATGATGCTCCTCATCGGATACGTCGCTTATAAACGGACAACCGATTCATCAGATTATATGTTAGGTGGCCGCAAGATGGGGCCAGGTGTTACCGCCATGTCAGCCGGAGCTTCGGATATGAGTGGTTGGATGTTAATGGGACTTCCGGGTGCAATGTATGCCACGGGATTATCAGCGATTTGGTTAGCCGTTGGATTGGTCATCGGAGCTTACTTGAACTACTTGTTAGTCGCTCCCCGTCTACGTGTCTTCACAGAGATGGCAAATGACTCGATCACGATTCCTGACTTTTTAGAGAATCGGTTCCGAGATCACTCGAACTGGCTACGGATCCTGTCTGCATCCGTCATCATCATCTTCTTCACGTTCTATACGTCAGCCGGACTTGTCTCTGGCGGGAAGTTGTTTGAAAGCTCATTCGGGCTCGACTATCAGACAGGTGTCATCGTGACGATTAGCGTCGTCGCACTATATACACTGTTCGGCGGTTTCACAGCCGTCAGTTGGACGGACTTTGCGCAAGGTGTCATCATGTTCCTCGCTCTCGTCCTTGTCCCAGTCGTCGCCTTGACGGACGTCGGTGGTGTATCAAACGCCGTCGATACGGCTACCACAATCAATACCGAATTGTTCGACCTGTTTGAAGGAACGTCGACGCTCGGAATTATCGGTCTCCTCGCTTGGGGACTTGGGTACTTCGGTCAGCCACACATCATCGTCCGCTTTATGGCGATTCGTGATGTGAAATCATTGAAAACGGCACGTCGCATCGGTATGGGCTGGATGACAGTCTCAATCATCGGTGCTGTCATGACGGGACTTGTCGGAATCGCCTATTTCCGTGGTCAAGGGAATCCTCTCGCTGACCCGGAGACAGTGTTCATCCGCTTCTCAGAAGTGTTGTTCCACCCGTTCATCACTGGATTCTTGCTTGCTGCGATTTTGGCAGCGGTCATGTCGACAGTTTCGTCACAGCTTCTCGTGACATCGTCGGCATTGACAGAAGACTTCTATCGTAAGTTCTTCAATAAAGATGCCAGTGAGAAAACAATGGTCCTCGCCGGTCGAATCGGTGTCCTAACGGTCGGACTTGTCGCGACACTCATGTCGCTCAGCCCGTCGAACACGATTTTGACGCTCGTCGGTTATGCGTGGGCCGGATTCGGTTCAGCGTTCGGTCCAGCGATTCTCTTGTCGCTTTACTGGAACAAGATGACGCGCCAAGGTGCACTTGCCGGTATCCTCGTCGGTGCCATCACGGTCATCCTTTGGATCGTGACTGGACTCTCGGCCGTCATCTATGAGATGGTACCAGGCTTCTTCCTCAGTATGCTTGCTATCGTGCTCGTCAGCACGTTCACGAGCCAACGTGAGCAGAAACGGATCAACCGTGAATTCAGTGAAATGGAAGCTGAACTCGCCGTTGCGAAAAAAGAATAACATTAATCAAAAACGCGGGCCGAACGGCTCGCGTTTTTTTGTTGCGCACGGTCGCGTATCCTTACTCTAACGCGGCTTGTTTTATAAATGGCCGTGACAAAGGATTAAAGAAAAAACCACAGACATCTTGTCTGTGGTCTGAATAAATTACATCGCTCTCGCCATGAACCAAAGTTGAATGAAGAATGGCACGAGGACGAGCACGAGCATCGCGTTGCGCATCCGACGGTTCCGGTTCCAATAATACGCCATCAAGACGAACGGATGGAGCGCCGTCAGCTGGTAAGGGTTGAACCAGAACCAAGTGAGCAACAAGACGATAAAGAAATATAGAACCGAGCGCTGTCTCGTGGCACGCCATTCTCGCCACATATCGAACGCCCCTTTGAAGAACACAATAAATGTTACTATCCAAAATACCATTACAATCACACTATTCAATGATTAGACCACCTTCATGAGACATTTTCGATATAGAATCCGCCCCAGTAGATATGCCGATACGTGTACTCTTTTCCACTCTCTGCCGTGATGATAATCTCATCCTCTGTCAACACGAGCACGTGAACCGGAATCTCACCTTTTCGAAGCATCGGACTGAACAATTGGAACTGCTTGTTCAACCACTTCCGTTCTGTGAAGTCACGGTAATGGTGCAAGGCGAGCGATGGATGGACCAAGAACACACCGAGCACAAAGGCAATGGCTCCTGGCGATGCTGAGAGTTCAAGCAGTAAGGAGAAAACGAGGACGAGCGATAGCACCGCATAGCCGAATTCGAGTAACTCCATCAACGAAGCCCGGCTGGCAATCACGTACTGCATGACACGAAACGCCACATACAGCAACAGACTGACCGCCACATACTGGGAAAACGGGGCACTGCTCATCGAAACGTCTAGATAGAACAAGACCGGTAGTAACATAACCCACTTCCATAATTGTAAGGCGAGGTAAAACAATGTTTGATCGATGAAACGACGATTGTGTACGAGCCGTTGCATATCCATGTTTCCCACCTCCGATTAAAAGATGTGACCTTAACCGTATCATTCCCTGAATCAAAGAATGATAACAAGCATTTACACGTCAACCGGATATTTCTTTTCGTTCGATAAGCGTGGCGTTCAACAGCCCCCCGAGAAGGATGACCGAGGCCGCCAAATAGAACCAGATCAGCAAGATGATGAAAGCACCGAGTTGACCGTAAAACTGTTCATAGTTTGCATACTGTGAATAGTAGCTGAACACGTTCGAAACTGTCAAGATGCCGATGGTAGCAAACGCCGCCCCGGCCCAACTGTCGCGGAACGTGCCGCGATGGCTCGGCAACCACTTATAGACGAGCAAGAAAACGCTGAACAGGACGAGCGTACCCACGATCCAGCGGAAATAGAACCAGATTTGCGCATAGCGCTCGACGATGTCGTCGATAAAGATGATATGCGTCGCCAACTCCCGAAGCGCGGTCTCGATGACCGGGATCAGTAGCGAGAACGGCAAGACGAACATAAGCGCGAGCGTCACGGCGATGTCTTGCAACACGCCCCGCCAGAACGCCTTGTTCCGAATCAGGCGATAGGCGTCATTGAGCGACCGGACGAGCGATTGGACCGCCATCGATGAGATCCAGAGCGCCGGCAAGATGCTGAGTGAGGCAATCCGCAACCGTGAATCATCAAAAATCGCCTCGATGTTCCCTTCCAGCAACCGATAACTGGCTTCAGGCATGACCAGGGCGAGCGCGGAAATCACGTCCCCGCTCGAGAACGGCAGCCACCCGACGATCCCGAGGACGAACAGTAAGAACGGGAACGTCGATAAGATGAAATAATAGGCCAACATGGCGGCTTGGTCGAAAAATCGTTCGGCAAAAAATCGTTTGAATGTATGAAGGAATGGTTGTATCATTTCGTGCACTCTTTTCTATAATTTATTAAATAAATGCGGTATTTGAAATAAGAAATACGATAAAGGAAAGGCAAGAATGGCGCGACGCGTCCGATTCTTGCCCCGATCTTAACTGATGTTCTCTCGTTTCTCTTCCCACGCCTCGACATGTTCTTTACCAGGTAAATCCACATCATCACGATTGAACACCGGATCACGTCCGGCTCGCTTCTGCGCCACATAATCGTCGAGCAAAGCTTTGGCGACCTTACTGAGTCGGAAGATGGCATACATATTGACGAGCGCCATCAAGCCCATAAAGATATCGGCGATCGACCAGACCAACCCCGCCGATCGAACCGAGCCGAACAAGACCATCCCGACGACCGCAATCCGGTAGATGACCAGATACACTTTTCGTTCGGAGATGAACTCGATGTTCGTTTCCCCATAATAGTAATTCGCCAAAATCGAACTGAACGCGAACAATAGGATGGCAATCGTCATGAGTGTCGTCGCGAGCGGCCCAATCTCTGTCAAGAGCGCCTCTTGCGCCAACTCGATGCCTTGGAAGTCCTCTGAACCCGGAACTCCCGAGATGAGGACAATCATCGCCGTCGCCGTACAGATAAAGAGCGTATCGACGAAGACGCTGAGCGATTGAATCAAGCCTTGTTTGACCGGGTGGCTGACCTCCGCGGTCGCGGCCGCATTCGGTGCCGACCCCATCCCCGCCTCGTTCGAGAACAAGCCGCGGCGAATCCCTTGCAGGACGGCCGCACCGACTGCACCGCCGAGCAGTTGTCGGAAGCCGAGAATCCCTTCTGAGAAGATGGCTGAAATTACGGCCGGGATGGCCTCTAGGTTTGTGAACACGACCCAGAGGGCGAGCAGGATATAGCCGCCGGCCATAATCGGGACGATAATCCCCGACAACGTTGAAATCGAGCGAATCCCGCCGAAGATGACGACGGCCGTCACGAGAGCCAAGACGATGCCGACCCAGAGCGTATCGACTTCGAAGACGTTATTGATTGATAAAGCAATCGTATTGGCCTGTACCGAGTTGAACGCGAAGCCAAACGCGAACGTGATTAAAATCGCAAACACGATGCCGAGCCACCGTTGACCGAGTGCCCGCTCGATATAGTAGGCGGGTCCACCGCGCCACGCCTTCCCGTCGTGCACTTTATACACTTGGGCGAGCGTGCTCTCGACGAAGGCAGAAGCCGAACCGATCAAGGCGATGAGCCACATCCAGAAAACGGCGCCCGGTCCACCGAGTGCGATGGCCGTCGAGACGCCAGCGATATTCCCTGTCCCAACCCGTGCGGCCGTTCCGATGGCGAACGCCTGGAACGATGAAACTTGCCCTTTCTCGTGTTTGATTCCTTTGACGAACAGCAACTTGAACATCTCCGGCAACATGCGGAACTGGACGAATCCCATCCGGATGGTGAAATACAACCCTCCGGCAATCAAAACGAAAATGAGTACGTACGTCCATAACAGGTCGTTCACCTGCATGACGAGCTCACGAATATCCATGCGCATCCCCTCCTTTTACGGAGTTAATACCCGCCCGATGGGCCACAGAAACGACACGGTCAACGCGAAGCCTCCTCTAGTATGCGCTCACAGAGCGCGTGCGTCGTCAAACTGTCCTCTGCCCGCACCGAGTCATTCGGTTCACCTGCGAGGAGCTTCAGGAACTCGTCGAGCATGGTCGTGAAGCCGCGACGCGTCAAATTCGACTCCCACGGATTCAGTGCCCGCTCGAGCATGCCGTCACGGGTGAAATCATACACACGCTCAACGTCGCGCGACACCCGCTTCAGACGAGGCGACATCACTTCCATCACTTCTTCCGTACAGCCGTTGTCCCGGTTCATGATGCCGATCGCTTCGACCCCTCCGGCCGTGAATTGAATCTGGAGCTGTTTCAACGTCCCGGCCTCATGGCGCGTCCGCACGGCCAAATTCTCGACAGGGGCGAGCCCTGTCAAATAGCGGAGCGTATCGACGACGTGGACGAAGTCTTCGATGATGAACTCACGCAGCGTCGCCGGTTGATACGTCCGATTCTTTTGAATCAAAATCAGATTCGGGTCGGACACTTCTTTTAAGGCAGCCGTCGCCGTCGCGAAACGGCGGTTGAACCCGGTGATGAGCTCGACGCCCTGCTCGGCAGCGAGGCGTACGAGCCGCTCCGTGTCCTCGAGCATGAACGTGACCGGCTTATCGATGAAGACGGGCACACCTTGCGCGAGCACGTAACCGACCTGGTCGGCATGGACCGATGTCGTCGAGTGAATCAACGCACCGTCCATCATCTCGAACGGGACGTCTTCGAGTGATGCATACTGACCGGCAAAACGATACTTCTCGACGAGTTGACCCGCTTTCGCCGCGTCTCTCGAGACGAGATAAACGTCGACCCCTTCTAAACCGGCATAGACCGGCAAATACGCCTTCTTCGCGACGTCCCCTAACCCAACAACGACAATCTTCATGTGTACATCTCTCCTCTTCCTAAGACTGAACAAAACCCCAAGGCGTGTGCCCGGGGTCAAAGGTTCGTTTAATGGACCGCTACAATTTCAAAACTGGTAATCGGTTTACGAATCGCATCTGACACGATTTGATACAAGTCGGCCAATTGCTCGTTATCATGTAAATCGGGCGTCCGGTCGAGAACGACCTCACACGTCCGCGTCGTCTGCTCTTTGTCCTGGAACGCATATTCGATGGTATATGTCTGCATGATACGTCTCCTCTCAAGCGATGTATACGTATGTATAGCCTGAAACGAAACGATTGAAACGCCATAACCCGCTCGACCGCCGGACCGTTCCCATCCATTGTACCACTAGTCCCAACGGAGGCGCGTCATCGAATCGTGACAATTTCTGGCTCGTTTATGACAAGCACGACCGAAACACGTCCCAATCCGATTGCTTGTCAATCGTGTCGAAGATTCCTAGAATGAACAAGTATGCCTCACACATAGGAGACTTGAAATGAAATTAAACATTACTTATTTAGCATTCCCGCTCTCGATTCTGCTATTGGCAGGTTGTACGAGCGAAGAAGCCGGGACCACCACGGTGACGGACACCCCAGAACAGTCCGCCGTCGAGACGACGGCGCCACCCGAACCGCAGACAGAGGACCGCTTCACCGGTTATGACATGATCGAAGTCGAGGGTGGAGATTTGTCAGGTGAACGCGAGAGTAATGTCGTCGTCGATATCGGATACGGCGACCGCGAATATTGGGCGTTCACGAACGAGCACGGTCAACTCGTGAAAGTGATTGCGGACGAGATTGTGCTGCAGGATGACGACCGAGAAGACGTGACGTCGGATGGGCGATACTACGCTGACGAGGCGAAAGTGTCTGGGGTCGAACACCGCGACCTCGACGAAGGGCACGTCATCGCCGATTCGCTCGGCGGCGTCTCGAACGCCTTCAACATCACGCCCCAAAACAGCACGCTCAATCGCCACGGCGACCAGGCGTATATGGAGAGCGTGATCCGGAGCGCAGGCGGCGCGACCGACTTCGAGGCGCTCATCACATATCCGGATACGAATACTCATATCCCTTCACACTATGAGTACACATACACTGTCAAAGGGAATGTCGTTACCGACTCGTTCGACAACGTCAACCCGGATGAGGTGAATGAAGAACTTGGATTGACGGAGAGCGCACCATCGGCCACCGAAGCAAGCGGTGACCTCACGCGCGTCGATACGAACGGCAACGGCCAAGTGACGATTCAAGAGGCAAAGGACGCCGGCTTCACCATGCCGATCACGAGCGACCATTGGCTCTATCCGCACATGCGCGATAACGATGGCGACGGGATGGTTGGCGAGTGATCCAATATCTGAATCAAAAACGAGATGGTTGGCCGATGGGGCCAATCATCTCGTTTTATGTACAATGCTTGAAGCTTCATCCAGTTGGTCGTGCGTGTACGTCAACAACTCATGCCCGTTATAACGGAACGTATGGCGCCGAGGCATAGGATGGTCTAGCATCGGCTGTAAATACTGCTTCAAGTTGCTGATGATTCCCATATTGTCAGGATGAAGCACCCAGTCGATTCGCTTCCATTCCAAAATCCCTTCACGTGTCCTCTGTACCTTGTCAGCGGCTTCATGTTTCGTGACTTCCACGACGAACAGATGCATCCCGACCTGCTGTTCTCCGTGCAGGATGACCTCCCCTTTATACAGAGGATGCTCAATCTTATATCCGGTCTCTTCGAATACTTCTCGACAGACCGACGCTTCAACCGTCTCGCCCGACTCGATTTTCCCACCTACGCCGTTCCATAGTCCCATCGCTGGCGACTTCTCACGATTCAACAGTAAGACTTCATTTTCTGATTTCAATAGACATAACGTATACCCATACATCGCCCTACCCCCTGCCTTGTCTCATTCAGTATGTTGTGACCCTTGCATCCGCTTCTCTTCTGACCAGTTAGCTAAAGACATCATTTGAAACGCAGCGGTCGGGTCCGTCTCAAGAAACGTGATCAGTTCGAGCGAATTCCCGTCCGGATCGTCGAAATAGATAGCGGCATGTGCGTGCGGGAAGTTCGGCAGGACTAACGGCTGTTCTGCAGGCGTCATCTTGAATGCGGTCCGTACTTCGATATCCCGTTCATTGAGCCACTTCTTCACCGTTTCAAGGCTTTCGGGGTCGATTCGAAACGCCACATGACGAATCGATGGATGGTACGGCACCTCGACGCGATCGCTCTCCCACAAACCGAGCCAACTCTCTCCTTCGATGATCCATAGAAACGCCCAGGACTCGTTTTGGAAGGCCAGCTTCATTCCGAGTTTTTCATAAAACGGAATCGACACCGTCAAATCACTTACCGGCAAGTGTGCCTCATATATACCTCTTATCATCCATTCTTCATCTCCCTATCTTTGCCATATTATGAGTATAATCCTTATATATGGAAATGTAAGTTATAATAGCTTGAATGTTGAACGGTAGAGCGATGTATAGGAAAGTGAGTGATGTAATGTGTTACAGGATGCGATTACGCAATGTTTAAAAACTTGTATGGCCCTTCACTGCCGTCCGACTCCAGGGAGGCTATTCGAACGTCTCGTCGTCACGTATTAGAAAGACAAGAAGAACGCGCAATCGATTCTTGAACAGACGGACTTAGGACGGGCCATGCCCATTTATGAGGACTGGTCCGACTATCTTGCACATACATTCATTCCGTCACCTACAAGGGCGAAAAAAACCACGGCAAGCAAAAAAACTGCTCCTAGGAGCAGTTTTCGCTTGTCTTCAGTATCACAAACAAAAAGTGTGCAATGTGTGTGCAATGAAGACTTATTTCGTATCAGAAGTCGGCTCAGCTGAACGTCTCGGCGGACGTTTACCGAAGAACTGGTAGTATTGCGTCTCGATATTCCCGTTGTACAGCTTACGGCGTTTCGTCGCCGGACGGCCATACGCTTTCTCGAAATCCTCATAGCTCGTCAACATATAGACGCTATAGCCCGGATATTTGGCGAACTGCTGGCCGATCCGCTCGTACAGGTCGATAATCTCTTCTTCGGTCTGCAACCGTTCGCCGTATGGCGGGTTGCCGATGATGACACCGTACTCTTCTTTCGGCTTCAAGGCAGCCGCGTCACTATGGACGAACGTGATGGCGTCACGGACGTCGGCAAGCTCGGCGTTATCCTTGGCGAGCTTGACCATGCGTGGGTCGAGGTCGATGCCGTAGATTTTGAGCGGTTTGTCCCATTCCGCTTTCTCGTTCGCTTCATTGATCGCATCATACCAGGCTTTCTTCGGTACGCACGGCCAGTCTTGTGAACAGAACTCACGGTTGAGACCAGGCGCGATGTTACGACCGATGAGCGCCGCCTCGATGGCGAGCGTCCCTGAGCCGGTGAAAACGTCGTAGAACGGCATGTCCGGCTTCCAGTTCGTCAGCTGAATCATTGCCGCAGCCATCGTCTCTTTGAGCGGTGCCTGTGAGTGGAGCTCACGGTAACCACGACGGTGAAGCGCGTCACCTGACGTGTCGATTGTGATCGTCGCCACATCTTTCAACAAGGCGACTTCAATCGGATAGTAGGCGCCCGTCTTCGGCAGCCACTCGCCCGGCTTATCGTATCCGCGTTGCATCGCGTCGACAATCGCCTTCTCCGTGATTTTCTGACAGTCGCGGATCGAGAACAACTTCGACTTGACCGAGCGGCCGTCGACGATGAATCGAGCGTCCCACGGCATGAGATCCGTCCAAGGCAGTTCGACGACACCGTCAAACAGTTCCGTGAACGTCGTCGCTTTGAACTCGGCGACGACGAGCTTGACGCGGTCTGCCGTCCGGAGCCATAGGTTCAATCGCGGAATGTCTTCCATTTCTGCGTCGATATAGACGCGTCCGTTCTCGACCTCACACGTGTAGCCGAGGTCGCGCACTTCTTTGGCGACGAGTGCTTCGATGCCCATCGCTGCGGTGGCAATCAGTTTTCGTTTTGCCATACTATCCCTACTTTCTATAAGTGTTACTCCTAAAATGGTCATGTAAAAAGGAGCTCAAGTAGGATTGCTTGAACTCCTGGTCAATGTTAAATGAGAGACTATGCTGCCCTGTAAGCCATGTTCTGTACTCCGGTGCTCATAACGGTCTCCCTGGCACGATGGAGTGACAATCATCTATCTGCGCCGATTGGCGCCTTCCGTCCCGTTCGGTTCCAGTCAGGAAGTTCCCCTACCATAGTTTGGGTTTCTCGCTCGTGGGGTTTACCTCGTTCCACTCTGAACGTTTCCGATCAGACTCCGTCACTGTGGCACTTTCAAGAAGCTTGCACCATATCCGAGGACTTAGGTGCTTCTTCTGCCGTCAACTTGCGTTGCCTACACTTATCTTTTCGTGTAGCACGATCACTACAGCCATCACAGGCTGTGCGAGCATGGACTTTCCTCAAGACTTGCGTCCCGCGATTGCCCAGACCTCATAGTCACTTTACCCATTGTAGCGGATAACCCGTGAAATGACAACCGAGAACCTGAACTTGATTTTCACCGGCGTCAGCGCTAAAATAAGGCGTGTTCCATTGAACAAGGAGGGATTTTGATGCGTCAAGATGCAAAAAACGGTTGGATTCAACGACTGACCTATGTGATTGAAATCGATGACATTAAAGCGCTCCACCCAAACAACGGCGTGTTCGCCTTCTACCGGAATAATCGACTCGTCCGAGGATTCGAGCCGTTTGACATTAAAGCACCGAATGAACTGTCCAAACGTCCGTATCACTTCGACCATCATAACTTGGCCCACTTACAGGAACGTTTTCCTGAATCGATTCCGACGTTCGACGCGTCGACTCAGACACGTCGCGCATGGAGCGAGGATGTCCGTGTCGGTCTCTGTGAGATTATTGTCGACGGGAAACTGAGTTTTGAACATATCGACGACAACGGCAACGTCTTAGAAGCGAACATTCGTTGGAGCGGTGAAGCCATCACGAAAGCATAAATCAACACCCGGAGCCAAGCGCTGGCTCCGGGTGTTTTTCATGTCGATTCCGCCGATTTGTCCGTCTCGGCTTGGACCGGTTGCGGCGCATACTTGACCGTCACCACTTTCTCAGAGACGTCGGTCGGTTTCAAGACGACCGTGTACGCAGCTCCCGTGTCGCTCCGGACCGGGAACTTGCCCGGTACGTGAAGCGCCTCATAGACGATTTTTTTGTTCGCATCGAGTACGGTGACGACCCCTTTTCGCGTCGTCGCCAATTCGAACGTGCCTCCGTCGGACGCTTTGACCGCAACCGCCGGCTTGACGGGATTCACGTATTTGAAGGACCGACTGGCCGTACGTTTATGTTTCCCATCCGTGACGACGGCTTGGAGTTTGTACGAGCCACTCGGTAGCCAATCGCCGCCGGCATACATCGTGAACATCGAATTCCCTGCCGACAGCGTCTTCACTTTACGGGTACCTTGATATAACGTATACGTCGTTTTCAAATTCGGTTTTTTCATGACCGTCAGTTTCGCTTCTTTGACGTAACGGCTCTTGAGCGTCGACGGCACCGAGAGCGTCACGGGACGCGGTGTCGCATCGAGGAGCCGCTTCGTGTTCAGCTCCGTATAAATCTTGCCGCTCGCCCGTGGCATCTTTTGAATCAAGGCGTCCACATCGGCCGGTGTCAAAAACGGATTGACCGATTTGACGAGCGCGAGACCCGACGACACCATCGGCGCGGCCATCGACGTCCCGTCCATATAGACGAAGCCGTTATTCAGGCCGAGCGACAAAATGTTCACCCCGGGGGCGACGATTTTGACTTGAGCGGCCATATTGCTGAAACCGGCGACGCGACGGTTCGCGTCAATCGCCCCGACCGCGATGACTTCTTTCATATTGGCCGGGAACGAGACGGTCTTCTCCCCGTCGTTTCCTGCCGAGGCGACGATGATGACCCCTTTGGCCCGGGCCCGGCGAATCGAATCGGCGAGGACTTGATCGTAATCTTGCCCGCCGAGCGACAGGTTGATGATGTTCGCCCCTTTCGCCACCGCCGTATCGACCGCTTTGGCGACGGTCCAAGAATCCGTGTACTCCGAGTTTTTACCGTAGAAGACGTTATAAAAATGATAGCGTACGTTCGGAGCAAGTCCGGCCATCCCGAACTTGTTGTGACGGCCAGACATGATGCCGGCCGTATGCGTCCCATGATAATCGACGCTGTAAGGCCCTTTCATCGAATTGACGACACGAGGGACCTTGTATAGTTCTTTATGCCGACGATCGGCCGACGAATCGATTAAAGCGATCACGATGTCTGAAGCGCCGCGCGTCGTGTTCCACGCCAAATCGGTGCCTGTTTGCTTGATATAGTATTGGTTCCCGACCCTCGGCTCGGCCACGATGTAACCGTGTTTCTCCAATACAACCGGTTTCGCCGCGTCCACCGATGCAGGCATGAGCAGCGCGAGCGCCGCCACAAGCATCATTTTTTTCATCGCCTACCGCTCCATTCCAAACTTCCTAAGATGCCCCCATTATCTCAAGTTACGGAATCAATTTCCCTTTTTTTCGAAAAATAGATTGTGACATTTTTTCGACGCTCACCAATAGTTCGGTTCGTCAGGCTCATCCATCTCATAGTCGACAATCTTTCCGATGGTCAAATACGTATAATAACGCGCCAGTTCCGTCCGATACGGATCGGGTGTAAATCCGTCGAGGTCCTCACCGAGCGGAGATCCATCAATCGTCTCGAACTGTTGACAGAAAAACGATTCCGTCTCTGTGTCCCAGACGATATTGTCGCCGATATATCCACTACCGAACCGAATATAGTCGATGATAGAAGGGACGATCACCTCGGCCGGGAGCCGTTCACTCATCCGGCCGACCAGTTCATAGCGGTCTCGGTCGACATAGTCGGCCTGATCGAGGGACGTACATTTCAATACTTCCTTGTTGATTTCAATCAACACGACATAATCCCCCGGTTCTATCGATAGCTTCATCTCATCACCTCATCTCAACATCCGCATAGCTCTATCATATTCAAGTATTCGCAATCAATCCACGAAATCCTGTATGCCTGTAAAATTTTCCATCTGGTTGATTCATACAACATGTCGAAATTTGTTTTTGGTATACTAAATGATATGAATGCAAGAAAGGAAGTGCAACATGGCCAAACGTCCTCTGACCCCTCGCGAGAGTGAATTGATTGCCACCGCCCTGTTCGTCGTCGGACACGTCCCATACGTCGGGCATATCGACCGGCTCGAATCAATCACGCTAAGAGATATCGCCGATGATTATTTGAGTGGAAAAAATTCCGTCACCGACGCCGTCGAGGCGCTCGATCAATACATCTTCGTCCGCCGGCATCGCTTTAAAAATGTCACACCGAACAATCTGTGGACGCTCGACGACAAGACCGAACAAGAAGCGCTCCGCTACATCGTCCGACGTCCGGAACTGAAAAAAGGCGAGACGCTCAACAAACAGAACCAACCGTTCACGGTCGGTCAGGACATCGAGTTCAAAGTCGATAAGCAACTCGACCGTGGCCAGTTCCGAATTTACATCGGCAAACTGAACGGTTACACGGTCAAAGCCCAGTCGAAAGACAAAGACAAGCTCAAGACGGTCAAAGGATGGATCACCCACCTCGACCGCAAGGACCGTCTCGTCTTCGTCAATATCTCCGAATTCGGACGTGAGCCGATCGAGTCAGAAGCCAAGGCGCGACTCGAGGCAATGAGTGCCGGACTGCTCGGCTGGTTCGCGACGGCCACGTTACCGTCCGAGGCGGAGGCACAGACGGCCAAGCAGATGATTGCCACGTTGCAGCGTCGGGACCAACCGTATTGGTTCACGTTGACCGTTGCGATGAACCATCCGAAGCCCGAGCATGTCAAGCGCTGGGGAACGGTCGTCAACCTGCTCGTCAAAGCGAGCGCGGGCGATACGACCGCGCTCGAGACGCTCGAGGCCCAAGAAGACAAGTACTTCAAAGATGCCTTCCTGCGGGCGCTCCGGGCGCTACACAAAGAACTGACCAAAGCGACATAACGGCCAGGTGACCTGACATGGGTCACCTGTTTTCGATGTCCTTCATGAGAAAGGAAGAGAGTCATGCACGTACTGATTGTTGAAGACGACCTGGCCATCCTGCATCTGATTGAAACGACGTTACAGCGGGCCGGTCACACCGTCACCACGGCCATGGACGGAAACGTCGCCGAGCGACTGTTTTTAGAGCGACCTGCAGATGCTGCCGTGATTGACATCCTGTTGCCGGGCCAAGACGGGCGAACGCTCTGTTCCCGGCTGAAACGATTGACGGATATTCCGGTCATCCTATTGACCGCCCTCGGGGAATGGGAGGAGAAACGGAGCGGTTTCGAGCACGGGGCCGACGATTACATGACGAAACCGTTCATTCCAGAAGAACTGCTCTTCCGGCTCCAAGCCGTCGCGAAACGTTACGCCAAGAATGCGGCCACG
Organism: Exiguobacterium sp. s157; assembly: GCF_018618205.1. Taxonomy (NCBI): domain Bacteria; kingdom Bacillati; phylum Bacillota; class Bacilli; order Caryophanales; genus Exiguobacterium; species Exiguobacterium sp. s157. The sequence goes on along the minus strand of NZ_JACSLQ010000005.1, from coordinate 140,196 downwards.
GTCGTCACTGCCGGACCGCTCAAACTCGACTTGCGTGATTATCGGCTCGAACTTCATGAGGAGACGATCCACTTGCCGAAAAAAGAGTTCGAGCTGCTCTATCAGTTGGCTGCGTTTCCAAGTCGTGTGTTCACCCGTGATGAATTGATTGAGCAAGTATGGGGCCTCGAGTTCGAAGGCGACGACCGGACGATCGACGTCCACATCAAGCGATTACGCGGTCGCCTCCGTGACGAAGGCAACATGATTCGGACGGTGCGAGGCGTCGGGTATACGCTCGAGGTGACGCCATGAAGACGTTATACACGCGAATCGTCTTGACCGTGTTTATGATTTTATTGTTGTCGGGTGCTATCGCCCTGCTCGTCAGCAACGTCGCCTACTACGTGTGGTGGCAACCGTCCTATAGCGACAAGACCGAACAGACGGCTGAGGCCGCGAAAGTGTACTTCGAGGCCCATACCGATGGTGAGACGTCCACATTTTATACACTGCTCGCTCAGACCGGCTATCAGTTGTTCGTCGTACGACCGGACGATACGATTGAACGCTATGGCGGAGCGTTCCGGGATGAGCGGCTCGACACCGACGTCATCGCCTCCGTCCGGTCCGGTGAAACCTACGACGGGATGCACACCTATCCGTTCCACTTGTTTTTGCTCGGACTGTTCGACAACGAGGTCGTCAATACGTATGGGTTTAGCATCGATGGTGAGGATGCCGTCTTCATCCGTCCCGATCTGAGTGCCCAAATCCGCGAGCTGCATTTATTCGTCGGGTTGTTCTTCGCCTTGTTGACCGGGCTCGCCTTCATCTTGATTGCCTTGTCGACGAGTCAACTCGTCCGCCCGTTGCGGACGTTGACCGCTGCGACCGATTCGGTCGCATCCGGGGGTCGGCCGAGCGACCTCCCGCTCGAGCGCAACGATGAGATTGGCACGCTCTCCCGTCGCTTCAACGATATGGTCGACTCGCTTGAAAAATCGGAAGGCGAGCGCAGACGGTTTGTCTCGAGCGTCTCCCATGAGTTCCAGACCCCGCTCACTTCCATCAAAGGCTACGCCTCGGAACTCGTCGCGACGACCGACGGTGACGCGAAAGCGCATGCCGCCATCATTCGAGACGAGGCTTCGCGCCTGTCCGATCTGACGAGACAGTTACTGCTCCTCGCCCGGCTCGACGAGGCCAACGTGTCGTTAACGACACCGGTCGATGTGCGTGCGTCCATCGAGGATGTTATCCGGCGGCACACGTTCCAACTCGACGAGAAAGGGATCGCCGTTGCCACAGAACTCGATTCGACGCTCTTCGTGACCGGTGACCCGCTATTGCTGGCACAAGTGTGGTCCAACTTGCTGACGAACGCGATTCACGCTTCTGCAGACGGTGGCCTCATCACCATCAAGGCGTATCAAGGCGAACGCCCGACCGTCTTGATTCAAGACGTTGGTGTCGGCATGGATGAAGCGACGAAGGCACGGCTGTTCGAGCGTTTCTATAAAGGCGACGCCTCACGATCCGGACGAGGCACCGGGCTCGGCCTCGCCATCGCCCGAGATATCGTCCACCTTCACGGCGGCACGTTGACGGTCGAATCTCAGCTCGGGGCGGGTACCGTCTTTTACGTCACGTTGTAGTCATGTTCATATTCCGTTCATCTTGGTCGGTTATGCTTCCTTCATCGCTATGAAGGAGGCTTTTTTTATGAACTTAGGATTAAAAGAGATGTGGCGGCAAAAACGAAAATTTTCGCTCATTTTCGTAATCACGCTACTTATCGTCTTGTTGTCGACATTGATCACCGGACTCGCGGACGGTCTGGCTTATGATAACGGGGCCACCTTGCGTGAACTCGATGTCGAGTCGTTTCAACTGGCCGATGATGCCGACGGGCAATTGACCCGCTCATTCATCGAACTGCCGACACCCGATGCGCTCACCCCGCTCGGCGTCAAATCGATGACGCTCGTCCATGGGACGAAAAAACAGGATGCCACATTATTCACACTGCCGAAAGATTCCACAATCGGGCCCGAGCTTGACCTCGCTGTCGGGGACGTGCTCGTCGACCCAAGTTTTCTCGGTGACGTCGAAATCGGAGACACGGTTCGCGATTTTGCGTCCGGGTATGCATTCACCATCGTCGGGACGACGGACGGTCGCTATAGCCACGCCCCGGTCATCTGGGCAACACAGGATACGTGGGAAGCGTTCCAGACGGCTAGCGGTCAGCCCGCCTACGTCTCGGCCTGGCTCGGGAAGGCTGACACCTCACTCGCTACGATGACGAAACAAGACGTCGTTAAGGCCGTCCCTGGGTATACGGCAGAACAAGGCACATTCACGATGATGCGCGGCTTCTTGCTGTTCATCGGCGCATTCATCTTGACCGCTTTCTTTTATATGTTGACACTCCAAAAGCTCCCGGAGCTCGGGATTTTGAAAGCAATCGGGATTCGTCCCCGTGTGATCGGCACGGCTCTCGTCATCCAGGTCATGGCCACGGTGCTCACGGCGAGCCTGCTAGCCACGGTGCTGACAGGGTTCACCGGCACGTTCGTCCCAGACGCCATCCCGTTCCGGTTCGACTTGGGCAACGTGCTCGCATATGGTGCGGTCATGGCCGCCCTCTCACTCATCGGGACATTGTTGCCGCTTTGGAAATTGCGCCGGCTTGACGCCGCCGACGCGCTAGGAGGAATTGGACAATGAAATTGACGAATATTTGCCATACGTATGACGGACAACCCATTTTGCGTGGCATCGATTTACAGGTCGAGCCCGGGGAATGTATCGGCATCATCGGACCGAGCGGTAGCGGGAAGAGCACGCTGCTCCAAATTCTTGGTTTATTGAAACGACCTGACGTTGGGCTCATCGAGCTCGAGGGACGGGAGTTGCTCGCTGCGAGTGAAGAAGAACGACGCTTGCTTCGCTTGAATGAAATCGGCTTCGTATTTCAGCAAGCCCACCTCGTTCCATATTTGACGGTTCGAGAACAACTCGAGCTCGTCCAGGCCGAAAGCGAATCTAAACAAGACCCGCTCCACCTGCTCGACGTCCTCGGTCTGAGTCATCGCCTCAATCAACTGCCGAAGCACTTGTCGGGCGGCGAACGGCAGCGCGTCGCCGTTGCCCGAGCCCTCATCAATCGGCCTCGACTCTTGTTGGCCGATGAACCGACGGCGAGCCTCGATTTCGAGAACGGGCGCCGGGTCATGGAGTTGCTCGTCGCTGAGGCGCGTAATCACGGACGTCGAGTCCTTGTCATCACTCACGATGAACGCATGCTAGACGTCTGCGACCGGGTCCTATTGCTTCAGGACGGTCAGCTTCAACCCTCGCCCCGACATTAAAAAAAGGGAAGACCGCGTCCATCGCGGCCTTCCCTTTTTGTTGTTCAAGGTTTGTCACATGGCGTGCACGCGAGCCGGCAGCTCGACCCACTCGCCCGATAGATGGCCCAAATGATGCGTCAGCCAAGCGTTGAAACCGATGACGAGCGTCAATCGACCCGCTTCATTGATGCCCGCCGAGACGACACGAATCAATCTCTCCTCGATATGTTGCGAGACGAGAGTGATGCGGGCGAGTGCGAGTACGGACCGGACGATTTCATCGGCCGACACGTCAATGGAAACGGCGATGTCCGGGACCGATAATTCGATTGCCTGCCCAGGCTGACATAAGTAGCGGTCAATTAACACGTCCAAGACGATTCCATGTTGCCGTTCCCCGCTCGTCGGAGCGCGATAGAACGTCACTCCCTCAGTCGTCGTATAATCCGTCTGTCCCATCAAACATGCCTGTAAAAATTGATACATCGCCTGTCGCTCCATCGGTTCATATCCTCCCACTTGGTGACTATTCGCTACTATCATATGTGGCAACTCTATTCGGCACAATTCGCCTTATCACATATAAGCCTTGGCGTTCCGTCATTGAAAACACACCATGACCCATATGGCGCGTGAATTGGGAACGCGTTTTCGGGTACAATAATGGGGAAAGGAGCGGTTCATATGCAGAAGAGATGGAAGGTTGGACTCGCAACATTATTCACTGGCTATTATGCCATCAGCTACTATGCGTTCAAACGCATGACACGAGGGAAACGCAAGACGCCCGAGATGCTGTTGGCCCCCTACACGAAGGAAGATCAATCCTTTTATCACGACGTGCCGTTTGAGCACGTCTCGCTCCGCTCGCAAGACGGATATCGCCTCTATGGGCGTGTCTACCGAAACGAAGGCTCATCGAAGTGGATCGTCTTCGTGCACGGCTATACGGCGTCCCACAGCTTCATGGCCCCGCATTTGGCGATGTTCCATCGCCTCGGCTACAATCTGCTCGCCGTCGATTTGCGGTCCCACGGCGAATCCGAGGGCGTGTACGCCTCGTACGGCTATCATGAGAAACATGACATCGTGGATTGGGTCGACTGGTTGCGGGTTAATGAGTCCGTCTCCGAGGTCGGGCTACATGGCGTGTCGATGGGCGCCGCCTCGATTTTACAGGCCGGTCCATTGACAGATGTCGATTTTTTGATTGCCGAGTGCCCGTTCGATGACATGAGACAACTCATGCGCCATCAGTTGAACGTCTTACACCGACTGCCTGGTGATTTGTTGTTGCCGGGAATCAATTACTTCCTTTGGACGCGAGCCGGATTCCGGATGCACCAAGTCCGACCGAAACGAGCGCTCGCGGCAATCGATGTGCCGGTCTTGTTCATCCATGGGACAGAGGACGATTACGTCCCGACCTGGATGTCCGTCGAGATGAATGCGCTCAACCGCAAAAATGAGATCGCCCTCATCCACGGCGCGGAACATACGAACTGTATTTTGAAAGACCAGCCCGCGTATGAGGCGGCCGTCAGTCAGTTTCTGAATCGACGACGTGAATCGGTCCAGCAATAAGATCGAGCAAGGCATGAACGACCATCACCGGCCAGAGGATACCCATCGCCACATATAAATAACCGAGCCCCCACCCGACGAGACTGGTCGCGAGGATGCCTCGGACACCTTGATAAGCGTGGGCCAACCCGAATAACGCTCCGCCGATCAAGGCGAGCATCGGGGGCGAGACGTCCATCCACAATGTGACCGTGTAGAGCAGAACGCCACGGAAGATGAACTCTTCGGTCACTCCAGCCGTCCAAGACACGGCGCCCCACGCTCTCGCCTCCTGAATCGTCTGAGGCAACAGTAGCCGTTCAATCTCGAGCTCATAATATGGCCGTAACCGGCGCCGCAAACCCGGAGACGTTTTCACGAGCAGATAGAACGCGATCAATGCGGAGATGAGGACGCTCGTCAAAAAGAAGAACTGCCAGGCGCGCAAATCCCCCTCGGCCGGGGCGAAGCCGAGCCCGACCGCTTCAGGCGGGACCTGGAACAAAAAGACGAGGGCGAGCAACAGCAAACAGAGCCCCCACGCCGATTTGATGGTCTGATCGTACACGCGGCTTCGTCCGAGCGTTTCAATCATCGGTTTCATCAACCGGGCGTTGAACAATTGGACAATCAATAAATACACGAGAATGATGGTAAAGACGGCCTGTTCGAGCATGGATATCCACTCCTGTCCTTCCTGTTAGCTATATGCTACACTATTCGGGTATTGTCTAGAAAGCTAGGAGGCGGAATCTTGAAACGATTGATTTTGCGACTGACCGGTCTCTTGCTTGTGATCGTGCTGTGCCTCGGCGCAATCGGCTGGTTTGGTCAACATGATAAAGTGAACAACGCCCTTTACCGGGCCTATTACGGGGATCATGGCATCCCCGCCGTCCATCGTGACGTTTATGAGGATGCGGCGGCGACCTATGACGTCGATTGGCGACTCCTCGCCGCGGTACATCGCGTCGAGACGATTTTCTCCCATAGCTCATCGATGCGTTCATCGGTCGGGGCGATCGGTCCGTTCCAATTCATGCCGCGGACGTGGCTCGGTTGGCAGTACGACACCGACGACCAAAAAGGAGATGTCCCCGAGGATGAAGTCGATTTGACAGACCTCGCCCTCATCGAACAGTATGGCGGTCTCGGACGGGACGGCAACAACGACGGTCAGGCCGACCCGCACAGTCTCGTAGATTCGGCCCATACGGCCGCATATTATTTGAGTGAGCACGGTGGGACGACGGCAGACTCGACGGATTCGATTCGGAACGCCATCTTCGAGTACAACCGAAGTGAGCAGTATGTCAACGATGTGATGTCGTTTTATGAGTCATATCAAACTGACGTGTCTTATTTACCAGATGACAAGGCGTCGGCGACGCAACAAGTCGCCCGCTATACGATTCGCTATTTGGAATGGTTCGCCGGCTGGGTCTGACCTGGCACTATTTGAGCAAAAGTGAGGAAACATTATGAACACCCATATCGAGGAAGTGACGATTCGCGTCAAGTCGGTCTTCAATGAGGACAAGACGAAACGATATATGCGAACGTACGAATTCACAGATGTCGTCGACGGCGTCATCTGTGCCGTCATCATCTACTCACCCCGGATGAGCGATGCCTTCTTGTCTGGCACGACCACACAGCGGGCGTATATGCTCATGCGTAACCATCTCGATCAACCGATCCGTGAGATGCGCGTCATCAGTCTCGTCCCGACACTCGCCATCAATGACAATCTGCCTTACGTCGAGTCACAGCTTGACGAGGTCAACTTTCATTACGTGGAGGAAACGCTCGACGAGGTCGAGGCGACCGGCGGGATGGTGATCGTCGGCTGGGGCTCTCCAGGCCGCTTGATGCACCATGCGACTCCGTATAAGACGCTGTTCGCCGACCACGAGGCTCATATGTTCTGTATCGGTACGACGTCCAAAGGCGAGCCGCAACAGATTCGTATGGCCAACGAGAACACTGTGCTCGAGGCGTTCAATAACGAATCGGTCAAACCGAAGTTTAGAATCGTGAAAGAAACGAAACAAGACGACTCCGAGTGAGTCGTCTTGTTTCGTTTATATGCCAATCCACACGCTCACTCCGAACAATACAATCAAGAGCGACGCCAACAGAAAGTCGTACCGAGTGATGGCGACGACTTCATACGTCGCTCGTGGTTCGCCCGTGAACCCGCGTGCCTCCATCGAGAACGCGATGCGTTCCGCTTGTCGGATCGATCCGGCCAGAAGCGGGATGATTAAATTCGGAACGTGCCGAATGTGATCGAGTCGCGTCTCTAAACGAACGCCTCGCAAAGCATGCGTTTCATACAGCTGCATCAGTTCATGCTTCAAAATCGGAAAGAAACGAAAGCCGACGAAGACACTGTAAGCGATTTTAGGCGACAACTTCCCTTGTTGCATCAAGCTGTAGACGAACCGTTTGGGGTCCGTCGTCAGTGTGAATAGGAGTGATAACGCGGTGAATGCTAATACCCGTAAGGAGAGCGTCGCTGCTAGTATCACATTCTCGACGGTGACGTCGTTGCCGAACAGCGTGAACATGACCTCCCCGCTCGTCTCTTTTCCAAAGACGAGCGTCGTCCACAATGTCCCGAGCGCGGTGAATAAAAACGGAACCATGAATAGCCCCCACCGCTTCCAGTTCACGTTAGAAAAAAGAATTTGAAGTATAAGCGTTCCGATGAATACCGCAAGCGGCGTCCATGGATTGTACATAAAGGCGAGACCGAACATGAGCAACGTGACGGTCATAAATTTAATCGTCGGGTTCATCTCATGAAACGTCATCACGATTCCTCCAGCAATAAACCGTGAGCTTGTAGTAGCTCCGTCTCATTCCAGAGCGATGCATCATATGGCCCACTCAAGTAACCTTCATGCATCAAGTAATAGGTGTTCGCGATTCGGGCGAAATTAAGGTCGTGTGTCACAAACAGAACCGTCTGGCCGGCGCGGATTCGTTCAACCATCAATTCATAAAGCGCACGAAGCGATACCTCATCTTGTCCAGCAGTCGGTTCATCGAACGCGATGAGCCGTTTATTCGAGAGCATCATCACGCCGATGGCGAGCCTTCGTTTTTGCCCGTGACTAAGCGAGAGTGGGTGGTCGTTACGAAACGGTCCAAGCCCGAGCCGGTTCATGATGTCCCCAATCGGACGATTATGGCCATATGCGAGCTCACGTGACACATCACTCGTGATAAACAGATGAGCCGGAGATTGTGGGACGAGTCCGACTTCTTGATGTTCGCGGGCAAGGCTCTTGAGCCAAGTCGATTTGCCACTGCCGTTTCGACCAAGTACGGCAATGAGATCACCCTCGGCGACGGTCAGCTCGCTCGTTGCTAGGTTGAATGTTTTTCGTTTCAATTGCGGTACGTGAAATAAAATAGTATTTCCTTGTATCACTTCAACCGGAGAGAACGTATAATCCGGGCGGGCAACGAACGGTCCGTCATAGTTGATGCGTCCGTTCACGAGTTCCACTTCTCTGTCGAAGAATCCGCCCCATAGGAAGGGTCGATGCTCGATGACGACAACGTTTACCGTCTGTGCGACGTTGTCGAGCCACTGAACGAAACGGGTTGAGGTTTCGGGATCAAGGTGCGCGAGCGGCTCATCGAGTAGTAGCCATTCCGGCTTCCCGATCAAAGCACAGGCGACAGCGATTTGTTGCTTTTCACCACCTGACAGGTCATGAATGACTCGGTCACGATAATCGGTCAACTGCAATTCCGCTAAAATCTTGGCCACACGCGCCATCATCTCGTCCCTCGCCACGGCAAAATTTTCGAGTGTGAAAATCAATTCCTCCTCGACCGTTTGCATGACGAACTGACTGTCAGGATCTTGAAACACCGTTCCAACACGACGATTCACCTCACCAGCTGCATACGTGTCGTAAGAGCGGTCAAACAAATATAGTTTTCCCGTCACGATGCCATCGCAGTTCTCTGGATACAGACGATTCAACAAAGAGAACAACGTCGATTTTCCCGACCCGCTCGCCCCCGTGATGAGTGTCCTCCCAGCAGTTAATTGAAGCGTGATGTCCGTCAATACTTCGCTCTGTTTTTCCGGATAGCGGAATGACAGCTGTTCTGCCTCAACCATGCACACGTCCCTGACGCGCGATGGCATACCCTTCGAGCGCACCCGTCCGAAGCAACAAGTCGCTTAAAATCTTACCTCCCAGACCGGCAATGAGCATCCCGCTCGTCGCTCGTAACGCGAACATCGTCGCCACGTATGTCGGACTGAGGGCAGCGAGTCCACCCATGACGTACGTATACGCGAAACTAGTCGCAGCTGCACCAAATCCGGCCAGCATGAGCACCCAAAGGTCATATCGCTTGTAGCTCGTGACCGCAAACGCTGCTTCAGCACCAAGTCCTTGAATGATCCCGACTAAAATAATACGAGGTCCAATCGCGTTACCAATCATCATCTCAATCGTCGCCGCAAGCACTTCGGACAAGAATGCGGCGCCAGGTCGGCGGATGATATAAGCCGCAATAATCGAGACGATGAACCAAATCCCAAAAATCCATTCGTACGCGATCGGTCCAATCAAGCCAGCCCATAGATTCCCGACATGGACGAACGCCAAATAGACGACAGCGAACACGACCGATAAAATGGCCAACAAGACGATTTCTTTTAACTTCCACGACTTAAGCATGCTGTTGTCCCTCGTGTGACGGGCTGTTCACGCTGAACGTCACCGTCATGACGACGTGGCTCGTCTTCGCACGGACCCGGTCGAACGTCGCCTCGTAAAATGAAAACACCGGTTCGATGTCGCCGTGAATGCCCGAGGCGTAATGCATCGAGTCATTGAAGACGCCACGCTCTTTCGCAAAGGCAATTTCTTCGTAGATGATGTCCATATACTTCGCGTCCCCGAGCGGATAGAGGGCGAACTGGGAAGAGACGTACTGGGTCGATACCGGACCGTTCACAGGATCAGTCGTCACGTCGAGCAGGTTGTCTCCTGCCGTGTCGCCTGGGCAGCCGACCGAGAACGTCCCGCTCATCGACATATGTTCCCCGTTCTTCGACGCATGTGACAAGACGGCTTTGGCCACGTCGAACACATGCTCACTGCGTCCCCGGATGACCGTCGAGACGTCATCGGTATGCCGCCAAACGTTTTGCAAGTTCGTCTCTTTCAATGCCCCTTTGATGACACTCACAAAATCAGATGTCATTGGGCTCAGCGTAAAGCGGAATCCGACGATCGGACTCGTACCACATTGGTTGTTCATGTTCTATTCCCCCTTATTGTATGTACACAAAAAAGCCGCATCCATGAGAATGCGGCCACTCGTCCAATGTAATAATCCATTAGAAAAAGTGCCACACTTCCTCACGCCGGTATTACCCGGATCGAGTCATAAGGGATTGGAGCCATGCTCACATCTCAGCCGAAGCACCCCTAGTGTAGTCCAATGTATGCGGTTATCTATGCAACGAGAAGTATAGACGACCGCTCCGAATTTGTAAACGGTTTATGTGAAAGTCACGATACCGTTCCCCGGAAGCGTGTCCTGCAACGTCGTCCAATCGAGCGCCATCTCCTCATCCGTCAACAGACACGCGTCGAGTCCGGCCTCGATGACCGCACGCTCCATCCGCTGCCCGATCAAGACGAGCTCCGTCTGACGGTCCCCGTACGGCTCGACGTAGTCGGCGGCGAGCTCAGGTTCTGCCGTGAACATGAGACTCCGCTCTTCCTCCGGCAGCGTCGCGAGCCAACGTCCCGCGTGTTCGAGCGTCGATGCGTACCCCGCTTGCGAGAACAGGCAGGCGATGTCGTTCCGGGAGGCGATCCATAAGAAACCTTTGGCGCGGACGACTTGATCCGGGAACGCCTCGATCCAGGCGTGGAGCCGCTCCGGATGAAACGGACGGCGGCGGCGATAGACGAACGAACTGATGCCGTATTCCTCCGTCTCTGGTGTGTGTGTCTCGGCCTCTAGTTCTTGAATCCAGCCGGCGGCGTGCATCGCCTGCTCGAAATCGAAAAGATTGACGTCCAACAGCTCCGTCAACTCCACGTTCGCGTAAACTGACGTCAACAGTTTGGCGGTTGGATTGAGCGCCTTCAACAGCCCGGCCATCTCACCGAGTTCTGTCTCGGTCACGCGGTCCGCCTTGTTCAAGACGATGATGTCCGCGAACTCGATTTGGTCGACAAGCAGGTCGACGACTTCGCGGACGTCCGTCTCATCGATGGCCTGCTTCCGTTCATGAAGCGACTCGCCCGAGTTGAAATCTTTCAAGAACCGATACGCATCGACGACCGTCACCATCGCATCGATATAGACACGGCTCGTCAAGTCGATGCCAAGGGCGTCATCGGCGTATGTAAACGTTTGAGCGACCGGAATCGGTTCTGAGATGCCAGATGACTCGATGATAATCCCGTCGAGCTCACGGTCGTTCGTGATCTCCTGTACCGCTTCGAGCAGGTCCTCACGGAGCGTGCAACAGATGCAGCCGTTCGATAGCTCGACCAATTTTTCGTCCGTCCGCGAGAAACCGTTCTGCTCGATCAATCGTTCGTCGATGTTCAACTCGCTCATGTCGTTGACGATGACCGCATATTTCTTGCCGGACCGATTGTTCAACAGATGATTCATCAATGTCGTCTTGCCGCTCCCTAAATAACCGGACAGCACCGTGATTGGAATTCGTTTCATGTATCTTCACTCATAAATCGTAATCATTACTCTTTAGATAATGACGGGTCACCTTTGTCTTGTCAAGAAAAAACACGCCCGTTCCCGGACGTGTTCCTTTCCCTATTCTTCCAACGCCTTGCGTTCCGCCTCGGAGCGGGGATACGTGTTCGCTTGCCACTCGGCCCGATAAATCGAATCGAGCTGCGTCAGACCGACCTCATCCTCATCCTTATCGGCATCGACACTCGGGGCCTCATCCCAGCGCGGATTCAAATACGTGTGGTCGTCTTCCTGGTTCGAATCCAATAGTTTTTGAATCCCGACCCGGGCCACTGCCGCGAGTGCCAAACCGATGCCTGCACGAACGAGCAATCGCTTCACCATCTCTTTACCTCCTTATCGTCCAAACCGATAGAGCGGCATCCCTTTCACGTCTGTATCGATTTTAAAGACCGACCCCGCGTCCGGATGGGCTTTGAGTGCCTCGTCATCCATTCCTTCACGAGCCGTCGTGATGGCGAGTTGGTTCAAGTCGTCACCGACGAAACAGCACGATGTGACGTTCGGGGCCGGCACGAGCACCTCGAGCACTTTTTCACCCGTCTCCGGGTTCCAGCGCGAGACGCGGCCGCCGGCGAAGTGTGCAATCCATAAGAACCCTTCCTCATCGGACGTCATGCCGTCCGGGAATCCTTCCTCGACGGTGAAATCGATGATGGCCTCCCCTTCGCCGAGCGTACCCGTCTTCAAGTCAAAGGCGTATTTACGGACCGTCTCGGTCGGTGTATCGATATGATAGAACGTCGAATGGTCGGGTGACCATGTCAGTCCGTTCGATAATGTCAACTCGCTCAACATGACCTCGGTCGTGCCGTCGCGATTCAGGCGGTATAGCGTCGCTTGTTCCGCCTCGTCTTCAAGATGGAGCGTGCCGGCGAAGATGCGTCCGTACGGGTCGGCTTTACCGTCATTGAAGCGGAGCTTTCCTTCCGGGTCGTCGAGTTCGACGATTTTATCGAGCTCTTTTGACGTCTCGTCCCACTCATAAATCCCGTCTTTCAAGCCGACGACGACGCCGTCCGTCACTTTCGGGACCGCGAACCCGATCTGTTGTCCCATATCGAACGACGACAATTCATCTTCCTTCTCATCGTACCACCAAAGTGTATGTCCCTCGATATCGACCCAATAGAAGCGTTTCAGTTCCGCATCCCAACACGGGCCTTCCCCAAGCGTATTTCGAACTCGAATCCATAACGCAGCGTTTACTGTCTCCATTGAATTGCCTCCACTCTCTACATTGATTTCAAGTGACTATTCCCTGAGGGGGCAATCTCTATTCAACATTTCCCAAAATAGCAACCGCTCGGAAGAAAAATATTGAACCGGGCCGGCATCCTTCTAGGGCAGAAGACAAAAAAACTCCTTGAATCATGAGATTCAAGGAGTCCCTGTCATTTTGCGCCTTCGACATTCATATGCTTGCTGCGCAACTGGCCACAGGCCGCATCGATATCAGTCCCGTGCTCGAGACGGACACCGGTATTGATGCCCCGCTTCTTCAAGACGTCATAAAACGCCATGATGTCCTCAGACGTGCTCCGCTCATACTGAATATGCTCGTTGACCGGATTGTACGGAATCAAGTTGACGTATGACTTGTCTTTAATATCGTCAATCAAGTCGGCGAGTTCCTCGGCGTGCTCCGGCAAATCGTTCACTTTCGATAAGAGAATATATTCGAACGTGATGCGTTTGTTCGTCTTCTCGACGTAATAACGGATGGCCGGCATGAGCTTGTCGAGCGGGAACGCCCGGTTGATTTTCATGATTTGCGTCCGCAACGCATCGTTCGGGGCGTGGAGTGACAGCGCCAAATTGATGCGAAGATCGAGGTCCGCGAATTTGTAAATCTTGTCGGCGAGACCGCTCGTCGACACGTTGATTTTACGCGGTGCGATGGCGAGTCCGCGTTCGTCTTTGACGACACGGAGGAAATCGACCAAGTTATCGAAGTTATCGAACGGTTCCCCGATTCCCATGACGACGATATGACTGACGCGGGCACCTTCCCCGACCTCGTCCAAATAATGTTGCACGGTCATGATCTGTTCGACGACTTCGCCGGCCGTCAAATCGCGCGTCTTCTTCAAGAGACCGCTCGCACAGAAGCTACAGCCGATGTTGCAGCCGACTTGCGTCGTCACACAGACCGAACGTCCGTATTTGTGACGCATGAGCACCGTCTCGATATAGTGTCCGTCATGCAGTTTAAGTAAAAATTTGACCGTCCCGTCGCCCGCTTCTTGTTTGACGAACAGGTCTTGCGTCGAGATGACGTATTCGGCGGCGAGCGCCTCACGTACCTCGGCCCGTACCGAGATGTCCTCGATGTGCTTGACTCGGTCGATATAGAGCGAGTCCCAGATTTGTCTAGCGTGGAAGGCGCTGTATCCCCAAGAGACGCACGCTTCCGTCAGCTGATCGAATGTCAGCCCGTATATAGATGGTTTCATTGCTATCTGTCCTTTCTTCAATCCGCATACGTACCATTGTAGCGGACGTGGACGACCGGTGCAACGTTCTTATAACGGTGGGACGGGACGTGTCACGTGACGCTCGAACGCATAGGCGAGACGAATCAAGTCGCGTTCGGCATAGCTCGTCCCGGTGAATGATAGACCGAACGGGGCCCCGCTCGCCTTCAAGCGATACGGGATCGTGACGGTCGGATGGCCGGCTTTCGCCGCCATGTCATAATTGTGGTCATGCGGCAAGACGAGCGCATGAAGTTCCTGCTCGGCCAACAATCGGTCGATGCCGTCCGTCTTGGCGTGATAGACGTCGTCGAGGCGGCGCATCAAATAGGCGTCCTCAATCAAGCGACCCGATTGTTCGTTCGCTTTCTCGAACGTCTTCTGTCCGTGCGGAATCGTCTCCGGATGACTGTTGTTCCAGTTAATCAAATCCGACAACGTCTCATACGGGAGCTTCGTCGAGGCGAGATACGCCTCGATTCCGAGCTTGAACTCATGATACAGGATATCCCCTTGGTCGAGCCCTGCTTTCGACGGCAGTTCGACGGTGACGACCTCGATGCCGCTCTGTTTCAGCAATGCGATTGCTTCGTCGTAGAGCACCTGCTCTTCTTCCGACAAATCGGTCTTGACGACGCCGACACGCATCCCGACTGCTTGCCGCTCATCGAGACAAGTCCGGTAAGGCGGACCGGCCGGAAGATGCGCCGTCGCTGGGTCAGCGGGATCTTCCCCGACCATCGCCTCAAGGGCGAGCACCGCATCCCGGAGTGTCCGTGCCATCGGGCCGGCCGTGTCTTGCGACCGGGAGATCGGGATGATGCCGCTGCGGCTAATCAACCCGACGGTCGGTTTGATACCAACGATTCCGTTATGGACGCTCGGGTGGATAATCGAGCCGCTCGTCTCGCTGCCGACGGCGAGCAACGTCAAGTTGGCCGCGACCGCTGACGCCGAACCTGAACTCGACCCTCCGACATCGAGCTTGTCCCCATATGGATTGAGCGTCTGGCCACCGACCCCACTCCAGCCGTTTGGCATGCCCTCGGTCAAAAAGTTGGCCCATTCGGACAAGTTCGCTTTCCCGAGGATGATGGCCCCGCTCGCGCGCAGGCTTTGGACGAGATGGGCGTCCCGGCCGGCGAAGTGATGCGCGAGGGCGACGGCCCCGGCCGTCGTCTTCATCAATCCGGCCGTCTCGACATTGTCTTTAATCAACACCGGGATGCCGAGCAACGGCAAGCGGTCACCTCGTCGAAACGCCCGGTCGGCCGCCTCGGCCTCGAACAAGGCGTCCGGGTTCACTTGAATGACCGCTCTCAGCTTATCGTTCAACTGGGCGATTCGAGTCAAATAATAGGCCGTCACGTCACGCGCCGTGAACGTTCCTTCTTTATATCCGCGATGGGCGGTCTCGATATCGAGTTCGAAACATGTGTTTGGTTCAGTCATATAGATTCCTCCTTTGGTCACTCGATGGTATTCGCTATCGCCACATGATTTCCTGTTTTCGTTCGCCAACGAATATGTAACTTGGTACACTGAAAGAAAAGGGAGGTTACTATGAACCGTTCGTACGTTCTCGTCTTATTGTCCGTCTTTGCCTTGTTCTTCTTACAGCTATATGCCGGGGACGCTCCGTATACGCTACCGCTCTCCATCGTCCTCGTCATCTTGATTCTCGGCGCCACCTTGGTCCAACTTCGACGCAAACCAAACCGTTGACGCCGCTTCAAATCTGATGGTATGATGCTCTCACCAACTACATATCGATATCTCGAGTGAACGAGAGACCTGGCTCTATGACTTCACAGCAACCTGCTTCGGCAAGGTGCTACTTCCAGCAAGGCAGTTTGCCTTGGCCGATATGACAGAGCGCTCATGTCGATGACATGGGCGCTTTTTTTTGGAAATGAACATGAGGGGGACTTATTAATGGAAAAAGCAACATTCGCAGGCGGCTGTTTTTGGTGCATGGTGACGCCGTTCGAGGAACAACCTGGCATCGAGTCAATCGTATCCGGTTATACGGGAGGTCACGTCAATGACCCGACGTATGAACAAGTGAAGACAGGGACGACGGGACACTATGAGGTCGTCGAGATCACGTTCGACCCGACGCTGTTCGCTTATGAACGACTGCTCGAACTATATTGGATTCAGACCGACCCGACCGATGACGGCGGCCAGTTCCAAGACCGCGGCAGCCAATATGCGCCGGCCATCTTCTATCATACGGAAGACCAACGCGTGAAAGCAGAACAGAGTCGCGACGCGCTCGCGGCGAGCGGACGCTTCAAACAGCCGATTGTCACGAAGATTCTACCGGCCGACACGTTCTATCCGGCCGAGGAATATCATCAAGACTTCCATAAAAAAAATCCGGCCCACTATAAAGAGGACCGGAAGAAATCTGGGCGCGACGCATTCATCGAGCAAGCCTGGTAAACAAAAGACGGGTCGTCTGACCCGTCTTTTTAGCTCTTGGCAATCCCGAGCATGAATCCGGCCACGACGATGAGCCCGATTCCCATAAAGACGAAGACCCGTTCTTTCGTCGTCTTCTCTTCTTTCAATAGATAAATCCCGCCGAGCGTCGCCACGACGACGTTCAATTGGGACAAGGCGAATGACGTCGCGATGCCGACCTCACCGCTTGACACGAACAGCCCGAAGTTCCCGATCCCCCAAGCGAGACCGGCCAAAATGTTTTTGAACGTCTTCGGGTCGAACTTCTTCACATCTTTCTCACGCAGGCTGAACAAGAGCGCCGCGACGAACATCCCGACCGACTGCGGCAAGATGGCCGTGATGCCGTCGACCTCGAAATAGTTCGTCAAGACGGCATACGTCACATAACCGATACTCGACACGAGCAGGACGAGCAAACCTTTCTTCAAGGCGCCGCTGCTATCGCCATCTTTTTGTTGTTGGTATGACGTCAGTGCCGCCCCGATGATAATCAACACGAGCGCAGAAAAGCCGAGCCACAACTCGGTCGTCGTCTTCCAATCGCCGAGCACGATGACCCCGAACAACGACGTCCCGACGAGTTGCATCCCGGTGCTGATCGGCATCGCTTTCGATACACTTAAAATTTGGAACGACTGGAACTGTAAATATTGCCCGAGTGCCCAGAACACACCAGATATGAAGCCGGTCACGATTGCGAGCGTCGTGAACTCCGGATTGAAGACGAGTGCGATGATGACCGCCATCACCATCGCCCCAATCGTCGTCCCGATTAACTGTTGAATCGGCTTGCCGCCGACTTTCGAGACGATGAGTGGGATACTCCCCCACATCAAGGCAGGTAAGAGTGCGAGTAAAATCATTTCCATAGATAACACCTGCTTTCGTAGAATAACATTACCCATAATTTTCCCACGTTTACGCCCGATTAAACTTTGTTCAAAAAAATTTAAAAATACCCATTGCCAAATGTTTTACTAGGATGATATAATAATTTTCGAACGGGGCATTAGCTCAGCTGGGAGAGCGCCACGCTGGCAGCGTGGAGGTCAGCGGTTCGAGCCCGCTATGCTCCATTATGGAAGTCACCACTCATTTGAGGGGTGACTTTTTTGCGTCTCCGCCCGGTTTAAGTCACCTGGTAGCGGGTAATGATTGTAAGACATCATTATTCTAAGGGGGACTTACTATGGATCGTGCCTCTGTCGAAGAGACCATTTTAGCCGTCATCGACTGTATGCGGGCAAGCAATCACTGTTTCTCAAAATGTTTACAAGAAGAGGATTTATTGATGGTCGCCGAGTGTATCCGGCTGACGAAAGAATGTTCGGAAGTGTGTGCGCTCGCCTTGAACGCGCTCGAGACCGATTCGGCTTTCACCAAACCGATTGCTGCACTCTGCGCCCAGGTGTGCGACACGTGCGCCGTCGAATGTGGCCGCCATTTGCATGACCATTGCCAACGTTGTTCCGAAGCGTGTCTCCGCTGTGCCGAGGCGTGTCGCAACCTCGTGGCCGCATAATCGCTTTTTAGTCTAACGATATGTTAGACTTTTTTTATACTTGTTTTATGAGAAAGGGACCGATTATGTCACATTCAATTCTTGCCATCGACGTCGAGACGGCCAACCGCGATAGTCGCAGCATCTGCTCTGTCGGCTGGAGCCTACTCGTCGACGGTGAAATCATCGAGACGAACCAACTACTCGTCAATCCAGAAGAAGACTTTGACGCAGGCAATATCCGCGTCCACGGCATCCGGCCGAGCGACGTCTGGGACGCCCCAGCCTTACCCGAGGTGCTTGAACAGCTCTATCCGACGCTGCGGGATGTCGACCTCGTCATGGCGCACAACGCCTCATTCGATATGGGCGCTTTCAAGAAAGCGATCGCCAAATATGATTTATATACGTTTCCGACGATCGAGTACGGCTGTACCGTCAAGCTGTCGCGAAAACTGTATCCTCGACTGCCGAATCACAAGCTGAACACGATGGCGGAATATTTGAACGTCCCGTTCATCCATCACGATGCGGCTGAAGATGCCCGCGTCTGCGCGTTGCTTATGCGCGATATGATGCAGAAGACCGGGATTCATGACCCGCGTGAACTGCACCGCTATACATCGGTCAAGCTCGGGAAGCTCGCCTATTGACCCATAAGCATGCCAGACAGGCCAAGACAATCGTCTTGGCCTGTCACCGTTTAAAGATCCATCTTTTTTGGACGTAATAACTGACGACGAACAAAAGGCTGTCGACGAGCACTTTAATCCACACTTCCCCGTCCCGAAACAACAGGAACAATACATAGACGAGACCGGCCGACAACGCCATCTGCACGCCGACGAGACCGAAGTATTTCGGCATCGCCCGTCTCGCTTTCGAGTCGAATACGACTTTTCGATTCACCACGTAATTGAATAAGGACGAGATGATGCGGGCCAATACCGTCGCAATCAAGACATGGGTCGTCTCAAACCACGGATTCAATAAAAAAATGAACAAGGCATAGGCGCCGATATCTAATAAAAATGAGGCGACCGAGGATAACGAATAGGCTAAAAACATGCGATAAATCAGAATCGAGTCGATGACCGGGCGAAAATGGGACGAAGCGTTCTCGGCCACATACACGGTTTGAATCGGAATCTGTTGAATCGGGACTTGCCAACGTTTCGTGAACGTCAACATGTTCATCTCGAACTCATAGCGATTCCCAGGCACATCCAGCAACTGTTCCGCATAGCGCAATGGAACCGCCCGTAGACCGGTTTGGGTATCTTTCAGCCGAAGTCCGCTGCCGACGAGCATGACACCACGGGTCATCTGGTTCCCGAATCGGCTCCGGAACGGAATGTGTGCGCCCGAGAAATCACGGCAACCCATGACCAGATGATGCGGCCGCTGAATACCCGCCTCATATACATGTCTTACATCTTCCGGCAGATGTTGTCCGTCCGCATCGACGGTGATGACACCATGCGTACCGGGGAATCGTTCGACGACGTGACGAATCCCCGTCTTCAACGCCGCACCCTTGCCTTGATTCCGTTCATGGACGAGAACAGTCGTCACCCACTTCCCGACCTCATCGAAGACAGTTTGGGACGTCTCGGCACTTCCATCGTTCACGACGATGACATGGACAAACCCTGTCTCTTTCAGCTCGCGGACAAGTGTGAGAAGCGCTTGATCCGGATTATAGGCCGGAATCACGACGACATACTTATCTAGACGTTCCACGGAATGCATTTGCATCGCCACCCCTCCTTCCCTCCTTCTATACCCAAGACGATGAAAAGTGATTCCTCGGTCCGCGGCAAATAAAAAACACGGTGCCTCGGAGGACACCGTGCCAGATTAACCGATGAAGATGAAGTAAGACGAAGCGAAGTAGACGAGTACGACGAGCACTGACGGCAAGACATAGCGGAACTTCGACGTCACGTCTTTACGAAGGAGCGTATACATGACCAACACCGACAAAATCGTGATGCCGATCGCCGTCACTAAGTGAGACGCAGCCACGTCGGCCAGAATCGAACCGTCTTGGTAAAACGCGTCCGACATGGCGATGATGAGCATGTTGAAGATGTTACTTCCCAAAATCGAACCGAACGCCAAGTTGACGTTACGAAGTTTCAAGGCGACAAATACCGATACAGCCTCCGGGAGCGAGGTCGTCGCGGCAATCAAGAAGCTACCGACGAAGCTCGAACCGAGACCCGTGACGACGGCGATCTGATCGCCCAATACCGATAGTGCTGTCCCCGCCCCCATGATGACGAGTGCGGCGATGATGAAGCCGATGACCGCACGTTTGACCGTGATCGAACTCGTCGCACTCGCGCCGATTTCTTGTACGGCCTCATGTGCAGCTTCCCGCTCGACGGCAGGTTGTTGCGGGCGCTTGCCGATATAGTAAATCCCGATCCCGTACAATACCGCGATCAACAAGGCGTCAATTCCGATGCCGAGAATCGTGAAATCGATGCGCACGATCAGGGCAATCATCGTGACGAGCGTCAACATGAGACCTAGACCAGCTGTATAGAGATGATCTCGACTCGCCTCATTGAACATGCGCTTCTGACGATAGAAGAGGTCGAACATCGCCAAGATGAAGATGTTGAACAAGTTCGACCCGAGCATGTTACCGATGGCGATATCCGGGTTGTCAATCAAGACAGCCGAGACACTCGTCGTCACTTCCGGCAACGATGTCGCACCCGCCAGCAGCACTGTCCCGACGAGCATCCCGCTCATCGTCGACTTCTCACTGATGACGTCAGCGTAAGTCGAGAGTTTCATGGCGGCATACACGGTGATGGCAGCGGCCAAGATGAAATAAATAAATACCATTTGAATAAATCTCCCCTTTTCGTGAATTCAAAAAGACATTTTTATGGACGCCGAAAAAGCATCCATAAAAAGGTCTTGCGGACTTGGTAAGAAGCTCGATGGACCGAGTGCATTGCACCGTAATGACGACCCATCGACCACAGGTGTGGTCGCTACTCCCCCTCTTATGTTCACGACGAATATATCACGTTACATCTCATTTGACAATCATTTGACCTTTAAATGTGAAATGACGTCATCGACTGGCATCGCCGTCCGGTAAGACAGTTCTTCAATCGCTTGAAGCATCGGGAGCGGTAACGGTTCCCAGAGTCCTCCTTCTTTCAATTGAGCGGACAGGCCGTCAAGCTCCGGTTGATTGACGTCCGTGCCGTGTCGATAGCCTTCGCGCATCGTCTCATTCAACTCATAGGCGGTCTGACAGAGCGTCGACGTCTCTTGGAGCCAGTCCTCTTCATGGAATCCTCGCTGAATGACGTCAAACAGTTTTCCGAGTTTGTCGAACCGCTCGTCGGCGACGCCATAAAACAATAGGTTCAGCTCTGTCTCGAACGATTCGATGAGCGTCGTCGTCTGACTGAACGGTTTGAACGCTTGGAGCAATTCGTGATAATACCACGACTGGTCGCGGAGCGGACGTCTGAAGCGATCCCATACTTGTTTACCGGCAGACTCAACGTCGAGTCGAATCGAACGAAGATTATGTATCTTGTCCGCCGCCAAGAGCGCCACTTCATCGTACTGCATCGTCTGCACGTGCTGAATCGTCATCCGTTTCCGTTCTTCCCATGAAAGGTGCTTCCCGGGTTCGGACACCGCTTCAACGAGTCGTCTCACTTCACTTCCGAACCGTTCTTCGATCTCTTCGGGGGTCGTCAACGTGTCTTCAAGCAAATCATGGAGCAAGCCGGCGGCCACGACCGGGACCGGTTGCCGGTCTTCGACGAGCAACATGGACACGGCGACGGGATGGGTTAAGTAGGGAATATTCGTTCCTTTTCGAAACTGTCCGTCGTGCCGGACGGCCGCGAATCGGAGCGCCTCTTCAATCAACTGGTGCACGGCGATTCCTCCTTCGATGGGTTCATAGAGCGTCCCCATCCTTTACCCATGCCTAGTCCCATCTACTCATTTCGCGTGTTAAAACATAGGGTAATGGTCCCGTTTTTTTCGTTTACGGCTCATAAATCATCTTCTTCGTCATCCCGCCGTCGACGACGAGGTTTTGCCCGTTGACGAAATCGTTCTGTTCATCAATCAAATAAGCGACTGCGCGGACGATATCGTCCGGTTTGCCGACCCGGCCCGACGGATGTTGCGCATGATCGATGTCACGGAGCGACTCGTCCGAGGTGTGAATCCAGCCGGGACTGATCGCATTCACCGTAATCGGACGCTCCGCGAGCGAGACCGCCATCGATTGGGTCAATGACACGATGCCACCTTTTGACGCGCCATACGCTTCCCAATCGGCTTCGTTTTGAAGCGAGCGCGTCGAGGCCAGATTGATGATGCGCCCGTATCCGGCTCCCTCGTTCAACGTCAAGAACGCTTTGGCACAAGCGAACGTTCCGACCAGGTTGACATCAATCACTTGTTTGAACGTCTCGACGTCAAGTTCGGTCATCGGTTTGACGAGTGATGAGACGCCACCATTGTTGATGAGTACATGGGCAACACCGACTTGGCGCTGAATGTCGGCGAACACGCGAGCGATCGCCTCATGGTCACCCAAATCCATCTCATGGAATGTCACGCCATCCAACTGTGGGTCGTCCCCTTTATCGAGTCCGATGACGTGATACGTGTCGCGGAAATGACGTGCCAATTCATAGCCGATGCCTTGGCTGACGCCAGTGATAATCATAATCTGTTTCATATACATCCCTCCTGGAGACTCACATACCCGGATTCGATAGAAACGAGTCCTACCCGTTCGTCCAGAGTCGTTGGTCAGACGTCGTCACGACCGTCGCACCAGCTTCGAGGGCGGCCTCGACTTCTTCAGTCGACGAAATCAATCCACCGGCGAAGACTGGGATTCCCGTCTCCGCTTTCACGGCCCTAATATATTTCGGGACGAGGCCCGGCAACACTTCAATATAGTCCGGTTGCGTCCGTTTAATGAGGCGATAGCTCCGCTCAAGCGAGCTCGAATCGATTAAAAACAGGCGTTGGACCGTTTTGACTTGTTTTTGCTTCGCTTTTAAAATGACGCTGCCTTTCGTCGAGATGATACCGTACGGACGATACGTCTGACAAATATACTCGGTCGCATATTCATCTGCCTTCAAGCCTTGAATCAAGTCAAGATGAACGAAGACGTGTTTGTCGTGGGCCTCCAATAATTGAAACACGGCATCGAGCCGGGCGACGTGCACTTCTAGCAACACACCGACACGGAACGGTCCCGTCACGAACTTCTCGAGGTCCCGCATATCGCGTAAGGCGGGTAAAATGGTTTGACCTTCTATCATATGGACACGTCCCTTTCTGTCAATCATGTCTTCATTATCTGAATAACATGAAGTGGAAATCAAGGTTTACCGATTCAATATAGCGGGAAAATAATTTTAACTTATGCACAGAGAGGAAGTAGCGATATGGTCAATGAAGTGGAAGTACGAATCGAGACACCGACACCGGAGGAACATCAGCGCCTTCGCGTCATCGCCGGGATGCCGAAACGTTCCGACTCGGGGACGGTGAAAGGACTGGCCAATACGTTATATGGCGTCTGTCTATATAAAGATGATCACATGGTCGGGATGGGCCGCGTCGTCGGCGACGGCGGAATGGTGTTCCACCTTGTCGATATCGTCGTCGACCCGGATTGTCAGGGGCTCGGGCTCGGAAAATTGATCGTGGAGCAGTTAATGGACTGGATTTTACAGGAAGCCGACGAGACGGCCATCATCAGCCTGATTGCGGATATCCCGGCCGACGGACTGTACCGTCAATTCGGCTTTGACTATTCGCGCCCGGAATCGGTCGGGATGGAATACCAATGGAATCGAGAATGATTCGTCGACGGGTACGCGTTCCCTATATAGGAGGTGACGTATGGAACTGAATATGATCGTCCTGCTCGGTCTAGCGCTAGCCGTCATCTCCGTACTCAGTCTGATCATCGAACGATTGTTCTTTCCAAGTATTCTTGCCTTTATCGCCATCGGCGTCGCCGTCGGCTTCTTCTGGGGCGGAAACGAGGTCTTTAAAATCGCCGGCGAAATCGGGATTATCCTGTTATTCTTTTTACTCGGTTTGAAGTTTCCGCTCGGAGAGTTGATGAAGCGTCTCAAGCTGGTGTGGAAGGCAGGTGTCCTGGACATCGTGCTCGCTTTTGGGGTCACGATTGGGATTGCCCTGCTGTTCGGACTCGATTTTTCCCAGTCTTTTTTAATCGGTGCCGTCTTGTTTGCGACGAGCTCGTCGATTTCCGCGCGTATGCTTGAGCGGCATGCAGATAAACATGAAGATGTGAAAGAGTTCGTCTTGACGCTTCTCATCTTTGAAGATATCTTCGCCCCGCTCATCTTGACCGTCGCCCCGTTCATCATTCAGGATGAGCCGATCGAGGTGTCTGATATCGGGAAAGTGTTCGCCGGCTTCCTCATCTTCGGTGTGTTACTCTTTATCGGATCGCGTTTCGTCAAGAAACAACCGAAAATCGCCAAACATCTGCTGCGGCAAGACGATGCGAGCATTGGCCTGATTGGCTTGATTCTCTTTTTCGCCGGAATCGGGATGGTGTTCGGACTGTCCGAGATTCTCGGGGCGTTCATCGCCGGCATCATGCTCGCAGGCATTCACGACGTCCGTCCGTTGAAACGGTTGACGGTCCCCGTCCGCGACTTGTTTTTGCCAATCTTCTTCATCTCGTTCGGGATTTCGATCAACCTGGAACAAGGCGTCATCGTCAACACGCTCTTCTTCGTATTGATCGTCTGGGGCGTATTATCGAAATGGATTGTCGGCCGCGTCGGCGGCCGCATGTACGGCCTGACAAGAGTTCAGGCCAACGAGGCCGGCTTCTCGCTAGCTCCACGCGGGGAGTTCTCGATTCTCTTCACCGCCTTATCAAACGGGGCGATCAACTTGTTCGTCGGACTATATATTTTCGTCTCGGCCATCATCGGAATCGTCTTGTTCCGCTTCTCTGAAATTTTAGCCGCTAAGACGGAAGAAAAACTGGAAAAAGTTTTACCTGATGAGAAGAAGGATGATTCAAACAAATAATATAAGATACACAGGACCGATCTTCACACGAAGATCGGTCCTTGCCGTTTAAAATGAAGAGGCTTGTTTGGCTTGTTTCTTCTTCCGCTTTTTGCGCCAGATGAAAAAGGCGATGACTCCGATTAGCAAAATACCGTAAATGACATACGAATATACATCTAAATAGCTCAAAATCGACTCCCAATTCTCGCCGACGCGGATGCCGATATAGATGAGGATCGTATTCCAAATCACCGTCCCCGCTGTACTGAGCAACAAAAATTTCAAGAACGGCATATTCGACATACCGGCCGGGATGGAAATCAAACTCCTGACGACGGGCATCAAGCGGCCGAAGAACACCATCCATCCCCCGTATTTATCGAACCAGGCGTCGGCACGGTGCACGTCGGCGATGTCGAGTCGAATCCATTTTCCGTACCGTTTCGTCCACTTCTCAATCTGCTCGACGTCTAGATACAGTCCGATGCCGTACAATAGGACCGCTCCTAGGATGGCGCCTGCCGTCGCTGCGAAGATGACGAGCGGGACGATCAAATCGGTCTTCACGGCGAAAAAACCGCCGAATAAGAGCACGACCTCCGAAGGAATCGGCGGGAACACGTTCTCAATGAAAATCATGAACGCGATGCCAAAATAACCGAACTGTTCAATGACCTGGATCATCCAGTCTCTCATTTGCTTCACCCTCCAATAGTTCCTACTATACCCGTCACGTCCGGTCAAAAACCGTCGCAACATGTTAAAATGAAGCATTAGAAGGAAAGTGAGGACATGACATGACTGAAATAACGCGTTGCCCATGGTGCGGCACCGACCCGTTGTACGTTCGTTATCACGATGAAGAATGGGGCAAGCCCGTCCATGATGATGTAAAGCATTTCGAATGTTTGACGCTCGAGAGCGCCCAGGCTGGACTCAGCTGGATCACCATCTTACGGAAACGCGAAAATTATCGGGACGCCTATGCCAATTTTGATGTCGTGACCGTCGCCTCGTTCGACGAGACGGATGTGGAACGATTGATGACCAATCCTGGTCTCGTCCGAAACCGTCGTAAAATCGAGGCATCCATCAACAACGCCAAGCGATTCATCGAGATTCAACAAGAGTTCGGGTCGTTCGATGCCTACATTTGGTCATTCGTCGACAACACGGTGATTCACAACGAGTGGGCATCGACCGACGACATCCCAGCCACGACCGAACTGTCCCACCAAGTGAGCAAAGACCTGAAGCGCCGCGGTTTCAAATTTTTGGGACCGACGACCGTCTATGCCCACCTGCAAGCGACGGGCCTCATCAACGACCATCTCACCTCTTGCTTCGCCAAATAATTTGATTATTTGGTCAATCCCTAAACAAAATCGTGCACTTCATTCATTTTTGTGACAAAATTTTGTCATGGTGCAATCCATAGATTTTGAAAGCGTTTTCATTATGAACGAGGGGGATGTTGTATGAACGGTGTATTGATTTCGATTACAGTGTATATGGCGCTCATGGTGTTACTCGGTGTCATCGCCTATCGGCGGACTGAGAGCATCGGCGACTATATGCTCGGAGGACGCGGCCTTGGTCCGGCCGTAGCGGCTTTGTCGGCCGGTGCTTCCGATATGAGTGGTTGGCTATTGATGGGCTTGCCGGGGGCGATGTTCGCGACCGGACTCTCGAGCGGATGGATCGTCATCGGGTTGACGATCGGTGCTTACTTGAACTGGTTGCTCGTCGCACCTCGTTTACGGACTTATTCTTATTTGTCAGAGGATGCCATCACGATACCAGATTTCTTTGAGAAACGTTTTAAGGATTCGCGTGGGACGCTGCGGACATTCTCTGCGGCCGTCACACTCGTCTTCTTCACGCTCTACGCCACGAGCGGGTTCGTGGCCGGCGGTCGCTTGTTTGAAGCGGTCTTTGATATCAATTTCGGGACCGGTGTCTTGATTTTGGCTTCGATTATCATTTTGTATACGTTCATTGGCGGCTTCTTAGCCGTCAGTTGGACCGACTTTGTCCAAGGACTCATCATGTTGTTCGCCCTCATCCTTGTACCGGCTATCGCCATCACGGCGACTGACGGGGTGAGCGCCGCGTTCCAAACAATCGGTGATATCGATGAGGCGCTACTTGATCCATTGACAGGACAGTCGCTTATCGGCATCGTCTCGCTCTTCGCTTGGGGTCTCGGTTATTTCGGGCAACCACACATCATCGTCCGTTTTATGGCCATCGAGAAGTTGCAAGACATCAAGAAGGCACGACGCATCGGCATCTCGTGGATGTTGTTCACCGTCGTCGGGGCCATGGCGACCGGATTGTTCGGACTCGCCTACTATACTCAGCGCGGGCTAGAAATCGACAACCCGGAAAATATATTCATCAATCTATCTGATTTGTTGTTCGTCGATCTCATCACCGGTGTGTTGCTCGCAGCCTTGCTTGCAGCCATCATGTCGACGATCTCGTCACAGCTCCTCGTCTCATCGAGTGCGGCGACGACCGATTTCTATCAGAAGTTCTTCCGCAAAGACGCCGGCGACCGCGAACTCGTCATGGTCGGACGGATTACCGTCATCCTCGTCTCGCTCATTTCGATTTGGCTCGCGTTCGGGGCGGATGACACGATTTTGAACTTGGTCGGATATGCCTGGGCCGGATTCGGCTCATCGTTCGGTCCACTCATCCTGTTCAGCCTGTTCTGGAAACGGACGACGCGTCAAGGCGCGCTGGCCGGGATGTTGACCGGTGCGTTCGTCGTCATCGTCTGGAAAAACGTTGCTGCCGATTGGTTCGGGACCTTCGGCGAGCTATATGAGATGATTCCAGCGTTCTTCTTGTCGAGCCTCGCCATTTATGTCGTCAGTTTGCTGACACCGCCACCGAGCACGACGATCACGAACGAGTTCGAGGAAATGGAACACATCTTGAAGTCAGAACGGATTTAACACTCGGAGTGCCATGCTACTATAGCCTGGCACTTTTTTCTTGTGCCCTGACAAGGACATTCTTCTTCCATGGCGAATGACTTGAGTAGACCAGTTTGGATCACACGAAAGGAAGTGACTCGTCCGTTGAAACGAGTAATCCCGTATAAACAAGCCATGTTGACCTTGCCCCTCCTCTTTCTGTTCGGCTGTGCGACCGCTGACGTCGAGACGTCTACGGAGCAAACGGAGACACCGGCACCAGAGGCGGAGGCGGAAGCCCCGGCTCCTGTTCCTGAAGAGCCAGAACCCGTCGTGACGACGACGTCGCTCTATGCGATTGGCGATATCTTGTTGCACGACAGCGTGTATAATGCCGCCAAGCGCGGAGACGGCTATGATTTCACCGCCGCCTTCGAACCAATCGCTCCGATTTTGACCGAGGCCGACATCGCCATCGCCAACCAAGAGAGCATGATTGGGGGCAGTGAAATCGGTTTATCGAGTTATCCCGCCTTCAACAGTCCGTATGAGGTCGGCGATGCGCTCCAAGACGCTGGCGTCGACTTGGTAACGACGGCGAACAACCATACGCTCGACCGGGGTGTCACGGCCATCGAGAATTCAATCGCGCACTGGAACGAGATCGGCATGCCGTACACCGGTTCATTCTTATCGGAGGCGGACAAGTCCGAGCTTCGGACGCTGACCGAGAATGACATCTCATTTGCCTTTCTCGCCTATACGTACGGGACGAATGGAGTCGTTCCGAAACAACCGTATCACGTCAATTACATTGATCTCGAGGCGATGACCCCTGAAATCGAAGCGGCCGAGCAAGCGGCCGATATCACGGTCGTCTCGCTTCATTTCGGGAACGAATACGAGACGGTCCCGAACGAGGCGCAACAGACGCTCGTCCAACAACTGTCCGACCTCGGGGTCGATCTCATCATCGGCCACCATCCACACGTCCTCCAACCGGTCGCCTGGGTGGATGGCGCCGAAGGCAATCGGACGTTCGTCGCCTACTCGCTCGGCAACTTCCTGTCCGGCCAACAAGGGGACGACCGGAATACAGGTGGCATCGTCGGCATCGATGTCGTCAAGACGGTCGAGGCGGATGAGACGACGTTCGAACTCGCCAACCCGATGTTCTATCCGACGTTCACCCGCCGCACAAGTGCCGACGGTCCGTTCGAGGTCGTCCCGTTACAGTCGGCCAAGCCGGAGCTGTTCGAGGCCACGAGCCAACATATGTCGCAGTGGATGCCAGAGCTCGAAATCGTCCAATGAAGGATCACTTTCACAAGTGATTCTTTTTTTTTCGCCAAAAAGGTTGCTTTACGGCGAAGCATACGTTAGAGTAATTCGTATATTTATAAATACAGATGAATAATTATGTATAAGGGGTGTAAGGAAATGAAACAAAAACTCGTATTAGCTTATTCAGGTGGACTTGATACTTCGGTCGCAATCAAATGGTTGGATGAACAAGGGTATGACGTCATCGCCTGCTGTTTGAACGTCGGCGAAGGAAAAGACTTGGAACGCATTCAACAGAAGGCACTTAAAGTCGGGGCCGTCAAATCGGTCGTCATCGATGCGGTCGATGAATTCGTCAACGATTTCGCCCGTTACTCGATGCAGGCACATACGATGTATGAAGGCGTCTATCCGCTCGTCTCTGCCCTATCGCGCCCGCTCATCTCGAAGAAGCTAGTCGAGGTCGCACAAGCCGAAGGTGCCATCGCCGTCGCTCACGGATGCACGGGGAAAGGGAACGACCAAGTCCGGTTCGAAGTGTCGATCCATGCGCTCGACCCGTCGCTTGAAATCATCGCCCCGGTCCGGGAGTGGAAATGGTCGCGGGAAGAAGAAATCGCCTATGCGGCCGAGCACGGTATCCCAATCCCGATCGTCCAAGAAGAACCGTTCTCGATCGACCAAAACATTTGGGGCCGGGCTGTCGAATGCGGCATCCTCGAAGACCCTTGGGCCGCTCCACCAGCGAGCGCCTATGAATTGACGGCGCAACTCGAAGACACACCGAACGAACCGACCTATGTCGAAATCGAATTCAACGCCGGTGTACCGGTCGCCATCAATGGACAAGCGGCGACGTTCACAGCCATTCTTGAGCAGTTGAACATCGTCGCCGGGGCCCACGGCATCGGGAAAATCGACCATATCGAGAACCGGGTCGTCGGCATCAAATCGCGGGAAGTGTACGAGGCACCGGGCGCGATGACGCTCATCACCGCACACCAGGCGCTCGAGGCGCTCACACTCGTCCGGGAAGTCGCCCATTTTAAACCGATCGTCGAACAGAAGTTGACAGAGACGATTTATAACGGTCTCTGGTACTCACCATTGACGAAAGCACTCCTCGCCTTCATCGATGAGACGCAACAGACGGTGACCGGTACGGTCCGGATGAAACTATTCAAAGGACAGGCCATCGTCGACGGACGGAAGTCACCGATCTCGCTCTATGACGAGCACCTCGCAACATACACGTCAGCCGACACGTTCGACCAGCAAGCGGCCGTCGGCTTCATCAAACTTTGGGGGCTGCCGACGAAAGTGCAAGCGGAAGTGCTCGCAGAGAAAGGAACGATGGTGCATGAGTAAACTATGGGGCGGCCGGTTCGAACAGACGGCCAGTGAATGGGTCGACGAGTTCGGTGCCTCGATTCATTTCGACGCCCAGCTCGTGTTAGAAGATATCGAAGGGAGCATCGCCCACGTGACGATGCTCGGGGAGCAACATATTTTGACAGCAGATGAAGTCGCGCAAATCGTCGCTGGTCTGAAGACGCTAGCCAAGAAGGCACAAGCGAGCGAATTGACGTTCAACGTCTTCCATGAAGATATTCATATGAACCTCGAGGCGTTGTTGCATGAAGAGATCGGGCCCGTCGCTGGAAAGATGCACACGGCCCGTAGCCGGAACGACCAGGTCGCGACCGATATGCACCTCTATTTGAAGCGCCGCGTCCTCGAGACAATCGAAGGGATTGAAGCCGTGCAGACGGCACTCTATGACCACGCCGCTCAAAACGTTGAGTCGATTATGCCGGGCTATACGCACTTGCAACGGGCCCAGCCGGTGTCGCTCGCCCATCACTTGCTCGCTTACTTCTGGATGCTCGAGCGCGACAAGGAACGTTTCAGTGACAGCTTGAAACGGATCGACATGAGCCCGCTCGGTGCCGGGGCTCTCGCCGGGACGACGTTCCCGATCGACCGCCATCGTTCGGCCGAGTTGCTTGGCTTCGTCAACGTGTATCCGAACAGCCTGGACGCCGTCAGCGACCGTGATTTCATCTTGGAATTTTTATCGAACGCGTCGCTCCTCATGATGCACTTGTCACGGTTCTGCGAGGAGTTGATTCTTTGGAGCAGTGAAGAGTATCGGTTCATCACGATCTCTGACGTATTCTCAACGGGATCTAGCATGATGCCTCAGAAGAAGAACCCGGACATGGCCGAACTCGTCCGCGGGAAGTCGGGACGGGTCGTCGGCAATCTGATGGGGCTGCTAACCATCATGAAAGGCTTGCCGCTCGCCTATAACAAAGACCTGCAAGAAGACAAGGAAGGCATGTTTGACACCGTCAAGACGCTTCAAGGGAGCCTCAGCATCATGGCCGGCATGATTCAAGACATGACGTTCCACACGGACACGATGAAACAAGCGACCGAGCGCGATTTTTCGAACGCAACCGAGCTCGCCGACTATTTGACGGCAAAAGGTATGCCGTTCCGGGAGGCGCATGAAGTGACGGGGACACTCGTCCGCTACTGTATCGATCATCGTCTGTATTTGGCGGAGCTGCCGATTGAGACGTATCATGCCCACTCTGGATTGATTGAACAGGACGTGTACGAGGCACTCTCACCGGTGACGGCCGTCAAACGTCGCAACAGCTACGGCGGAACAGGGTTCGACTCCGTCCGTACGCAATTGAGCGAAGCAAAAGCCAAGTTACCGACCAACGTGTAACGAATAAATCAAAACAAGCGTCCGTTCCGCGAGGAATGGACGCTTGTTCATGTTGATGACTCCGTTGATTACAATTGTTCACCATTCGATGCAATCACTTGCTTATACCAATCAAATGACTTTTTCTTCTTTCGCTCGAGCGTGCCGTTGCCATAGTCGTCTTGATCGACATAGATAAAGCCGTAACGTTTTGACATCTCCGACGTACTTGCGCTGATGAGATCGATGCATCCCCAGCTCGTATACCCGATCAAGTCGACACCTTCTTCAATCGCTTGTCCCATTTGCTCGATATGGGCCCGCAAATATTCGATCCGGTAGTCATCGTTGATTGTACCGTCTGCTTCGACGACATCGTATGCGCCCAATCCATTCTCGACGATGAACAACGGCATCTGATAACGGTCATACATCTTCTTCAAGGTGATGCGTAACCCTTTCGGATCAATCTGCCATCCCCAATCGGACGCCTCCAAATAAGGATTCTTGATGCCACTGAAGAAGTTTCCTTTTTGTTTCGCCTTCTCAGGGGCACCGCTGGCGACCATCGACATATAATAGCTGAAGGAGATGAAGTCGACGGTGTGCTGTGACAAAATCTCTTCATCTCCTGGCAGCACTTCAATCGAGATATCATGTTTGTCGAAATAGCTTAACATGAAGCTCGGATAATATCCGCGCGCTTGCACGTCGGTAAAGAACAAGTTCTTTTGATCTTCTTCGAGCGCAGCTAACACATCGTCTGGATTACTCGTTTCCGGGTACACTTCCATTCGGGCGAGCATACAGCCGATTTGAGAATTTGGAATGATCTCATGACATGCGCGCACGGCACGAGCACTCGCCACGAATTGATGATGAAGCGCTTGGTACACAGTCGCCTCCACATTCTCAACGCGATCGACTAAAATCCCACTCCCGATGTATGCTGACATCGTCGAGACGTTAATCTCATTGAACGTCAGCCAATACTTTACTTTATCCTTGTAACGAGTGAAGACGGTCTCTGCGTAATGGACAAACAAGTCAACGAGCCGACGGTCCGCCCAGCCGTTATATTTTTTGACGAGTGTGAGCGGCAATTCATAATGCGACAATGTCACAAGCGGCTCGATCCCGTACTTGAGCAGTTCATCAAAGACACGATCATAAAACGCTAGCCCTTCTTCGTTTGGTTCGAGCTCATCCCCGTTCGGGAAAATCCGAGGCCATGAAATCGACATCCGGAACGTCTTAAAACCCATCTCGGCGAAGAGAGCGATGTCTTCTTCATAGCGATGATAAAAATCGATTCCGCGACGTTTTGGGAAATTCGCCCCATCGTCAGCCGCTAACAGTCGCTCGAGTTCGGCTTCACTCTTCACGTCCATCTCGATTTCAGCTGTACGCGCTTCTTTAGGGACGAATGTCACCATATCGAAAATGGATAGACCTTTCCCTCCTTCTTTGTAAGCTCCTTCTAATTGATTGGCCGCCGTTGCGCCACCCCATAAAAAGCCTTCTGGAAATCGATGTGTACTCATATGTAATACTCCTCTCTTCATTGAACACTTTTTAAATACGGTCTAGCAGTCCATGTTCGAACCTGTAACCGTTTGCATTTCTGCTTGCTTGTAGTGTACTCATTCCCATTCGGATTTTTTTGTACTTATTTATCATTTTTAGTAGATTTATAATACAATTTGCAGATACACCTAATCGATAGGAGAGATGATTTGATGGATGTGAATCAGAGAGACACGAATCAGGATTACACGTATTGGTGCCGGTTGTTGCATCAGACTACCCATTTGTCCGTGTTATTTTACAATGACCGATTATCGTTACAGATGGCGTATCCAGAAACATCATTCATTCCCCCTTCTTTACGTCAACTTCTAGAGCGGTTAACTCTCTTAAATGAGCCTTCTAACATACCGGTTTGGCGTCGTCTCAATTCGAACGAACAGGTCGTGACGTTGGTCATCACCGACAACGAGCAGCCGATTGGCCTTTTCATTCTCGGTCCGTGTCTGGATTCGGCAGAAGTGGAACCGAACAGTTTTACGAATGGCTTGCCTGTTTTTTCGCGACAAGACCTACTGCATGTAGCCGTGCTCGCGACCTCGATTTTGACTACGAGACGACTCTCTACGTCCGATGTCGTCCTAGACGAGGATTCGTCCAAGCGTCGCACGACAACCGAGGATACGAAAACCTATGAACGAGAGCTGTTTAAAAACAGACAAGACATTGCATTCCACGCGACGTATCAATCGGAACGGATGACGTTACGGTGTGTCAAGGAAGGTCAGAAGGAAGAGTTACTTCAGCGACTGGCATCACCCGACCGAGATGGACGAATCGGGGTGCTCTCCAAACAGAGCACTTTGCGAAATGAAAAAAACCTCCATATTTCTACCATCACGTTAGCGACACGTTATGCGATTGAAGGAGGACTTCATCCGGAAACGGCATATACGATGAGCGATCACTATATCCAAGGGGCCGAAGAACTTCGAACGATTGAAGCTGTACAACGTTACACCAAGGAGGCGTTATGTGAATTCACGGATCAAGTCAACAAATCAAAACAGCTTCGACATAGCGCCCCAATCATCAAATGCCAGTCGTACGTCTTTAAACATCTGTATGACGCCATCACCTTACAAGACGTTGCTCGATTCGTGAATCTTCATCCCAACTATTTGTCGTCCCTGTTTAAGAAAGAAGTCGGGCTTTCGTTCACAGAGTATGTGTTGCGAGAAAAAATAGCGGAAGCCAAAAAACTGTTAAAGTACACCGATTCCTCTCTTTCTGAAATTTACACATGGCTTAATTTCCACGACCAGAGCCATTTCACAAAAGTCTTTAAAACCTACACGGGCACGACTCCCAAACAATTCAAGCAACACGAGCACATGCCAACGATGTGAATTTGAATCTCCAACATATGGAATTAGTTTCACGCTCAACGTTAAAAGTGTCCGTAGGCGTAAAAACATCCTCAATACGCCGAGGTTTGGAGTGTCTGCCTAAAGCTGAATTTGTAGCCTCAAGCTGAATTTGTAGCCTCAAGCTGTATACGACCAGGTACTTAGTTTAGTACTTGCCAACTTCTCACGATGATGTTAACCTAACTTTAGTCAACGTTAACAGAAAAGGAGTTTACATAGTGAAAATTCATGATATGACACAAATTGCTATCGGTGCCGCGCTGCTCGCTAGCATCGGTTCGATTGCCATCCCAATCGGTCCGGTTCCAATTACCCTACAAATGCTCGGTATCATGACGGTCGCTTCCGTCCTAGGTGCCAAAAAAGGCGGGCTCGCCGTCGTCGTCTATCTCTTGCTCGGCTTAATCGGCCTTCCAGTACTCAGCGGTTCGGGCGGACTTGCCCCGTTCGTCGGTCCGACGGTCGGATACTTGCTCGCCTTCCCAATCGCGGCCTTTTTGATTGGCTGGTCATCGGAACGGCATCGTTCGTTCCCTGCCCTCATCGGCTACAACGTCTTATTTGGACTCGGTCTTGTCTATTTGCTCGGCAGTCTTGGGTTGCAAGCCGTGTTTGGCATGACGTTCATCGATGCGCTCAAAGTGAACATTCCGTTCATCATCGGCGACTTAATCAAAGCAGTGTTGGCGGCAGCTATCGCTTATAAAGTGTCCACCAACCCTCAAATGCGCAAAACCCTCGCCTCTTGAAGGTTCAAACGTTTCAGCGGAAAGTATAGGTGGAACGTATATAGTATGGAAGGGGGTGTCCTTATGAGCGATTCGACGTTTAAAAAACGTTTGGCTAAAGCGACCCATCGCTTTCCGAAAGGACAACGACGCGGGAAAGACGAGACGCGGCACGAGAAGCGCGATATCGAGGCGTTCGAACGACGTCTGCGGGAAGCGAAAAGTAAAGTCGGAGAGATTCAAGAAAACATTGACCATATTGCCAGACGTTAAAACCTCGTCCTCGGATGGGGTTTTTTACTGTGCTGAACTGGTTAAGAATGCTTGGTACGTCGCATCGATCGAATAGCCTTAGTATATCCCCACAAACAAACCCCCGTCCGTAGACGAGGGTTTGGGATCACTTCGAACGCGGTCGGATGAACAGCGCGACGATGAACGAGAGCGCGAGCACGACGAGCAGTCCGAGCGAGAGATCGTTATAACCGAGCAAATTGAGGGCGACACTGATGGCGACGGCGACATAGAAGCCACCGAGCGCCTTTTTGACGAGTTGCGAACTGAACCGCTGCAACTGTTTCGCCCCAATCGGTGAACCAATCATCGCACCGGCGATGAGCGCCAAGCCGTGCCAATAGTTCGCATCGGCTCCGGCGACGGCATAGTTGATCACGCCCGAGACGACGATGAGGAACGCCGCGGCGATACTCGTCCCGACGGCCCGTTTCATCTCGGTGTTGAGTAACTTAACTTGAAGTGGCGTCAATACGAACCCACCGCTAACACCCATAAGTGACGAGATGAATCCACCGAACAACCCGATGAACCCGAGGCGTGGGACCGACTCCGAACCGACGCTACCCTCTTCGTGCTGTTTCGACCGGAAGAACGAGACGGCGAAATACGTCAACAGTGCGATATAGGCGAGCGAGATGACCGGCTTCGCGCCGTCGAGTGTCTCTAGATAAAATACGAGCGGCGTCGCCACCCACGTCCCGACGACCCCGAACGCGCCAATCAAGAGGGCGTGTTTCGGATTGACGTTCTTTAATTTGATGTGGGAGATCGTACCGGCCGTCGTTGACCCGAGCGTGAGCATGAGACTGAGGGCGATGGCCGCGCTCGCCTCGTATCCGAAGACGAGCAAGAGCGGTGTGAGTAAAATCCCGCCCCCGATGCCGAAGAATCCGCTCAAAATTCCGATGAGCGTTCCGAGCAAAAGAAACGATAGTAATGCTGTGACGTCCATGAACAAACCTTCTTTCTTTCCTTTTCATAACTAATCATAACAAAAAAGGAGCGCATGTTGCGCCCCTCACTTACAACACACGCTCTAAAAATTCGAATACCGTCCGGCGATATTCGGTTTGGAACGAGCGATGCGACTGCACGTGCCCATCATTCTCGGTCACCCACAGTTCGACATCCTCGCCGGCTTTGGCCAATTGCTCGCTCTCGCTTACGGGAATGGCATCGTCACCTTGACTATGAATCAATAACACCGGTGCCTCGATTTGAGCCATATCGTCAATCGGTTTGACCACATCCGCGTCGAGCCCCGTGAACCAAGGCGTCACCGTCATGATGACCGGTGTGAACGGGAAGTTCGGTAAATCGCTCCATACCGGCAGATTCGTCTCGAGATAGCCGCGGAGGTCACTGAACGGGCTATCGGCGATGACGGCGGCGACATCGGTCTCGTCAGCCGTCGCGAGTGCCGTCGCGGCACCCATCGAAACCCCATATAAGACGATGGGCCCGTCCGAGCGCTCTTTCGCGTACGCGATGGCGGCAGCAAGGTCAGATTGCTCCTTCGCCCCGACCGTCACGCGATCCCCTTCTGAAATTCCGGAGCCGCGAAAGTCGAACGTCAAAAACTGATACCCTTGCTCATGGAATTCCGGAATCAATTCTTTGAGCGGCAAATCGGATTGTTCACGGTTCTTCCCGTAGCCATGCGCAAAGACAATCGTCGCACGCGGCGTCGGGTGCGGGATCCACCAGCCGTATAAATCCTGTTGATCCTCTGATTCGATCGTGATGTTCTCATACTTGACGCCTAGCGTCTTCGGGGTGAACGTCAACGTCTCCCGTTCAGGTGACGTCAATTGATCTCCAATGTGGGCCGAGATGCCCACGACGGCAAGAAACGCGACGAGAACCAACACCCCGACGGCGATTCCCATATATTTGACCCAGCGATTCATCGCAGTGCCCCTCTCCTAAGTATAGTTCGCATCAGCCGTCTCACCGGAGCCAGCTCCGTAAGGCGACGAGCGCATGTTGTACCGGCTCCCACGTCTCAGACGGGATGACGTAACATGTCGCTTCGTGAATCGTGAACGTCTTGACGTCCGCACGTTTGACGATATTCTCGCCAATGGCACCGAACGGGGCACTGTTGACGTCGGTATGCTCGAACGTCTTCCACACCCGTTGACCGTTCTCCACTAACGCACATTCGAACGGCTTCACCGGACCCTCAATCCCGTATTCGGCATAATGCCATAACGTTGTCGCATCGAGCGGCGAACCGAGATGTAATATTTTCGCATCGCGGTCAATCATCCGTTCAATCGGCGATCCTGGCCCGAAGCCGACGTCGAGCGTATGTCCGGCCACGATGTGTTCGGCGTCCCGTCCCCACGCGGCGACCGACCACATCGGGTGATCGCTCCGGAACACTTCCGGATACGAGCGGAACAGCTCTGGGACACGACCCATCCCTCGGGTCGTTGTTTTCGCCGGGTCATACGCTGGCATCTCATCACGGATGGTCTGCCACCATTCGACCGGGACCGGTGGGGCTTCCCATTCAGCGGGGTTTGAATTATCCCCGCTCTGGGTCGCCATCATGATGAGCCCGTCTGGTCCGACCGCTTCTTGGAGCGCCTCGATGACCGTCTGGGGCCCGCCGCACACCCAGCCAAGTTTTGATAGCGACGTGTGGACGAATAGTGCGTCCCCTCGTCGAATGCCCGCCTCTTGCAGATGGGCCACTAACGTTGTTTTCGTTTCCATATGTTTCATCGGTCTCACTCCACGATGAGCTGGATCGTTGACCCGCTCCTTGATTTCTTGACTTCAATCCGGGCATCGACCCGGTCTTTCAATTCCTGGACGTGGCTGATGACCCCGACGAGCCGGCCGCTCGATTGCAGCGACATGAGCAATTCAATCGCTTGATCGAGCGATTCGGCGTCGAGCGTCCCGAAGCCTTCATCGATCAGCATCGTCTCGAGACTGACCCCGCCACTCAACTGTTGGACGACCTCGGCCAATCCGAGGGCGAGCGAGAGCGATGCCTTGAACCCTTCGCCGCCCGATAAGTTTTGGACCCGGCGTGACTGGCCGGTATAGGCGTCAAAGACTAATAATTCGAGACCGGACTTGGCATTTCCTTTCGCCGTCTCAATTTTTCGCTCTAATTGGAACTGTCCGCTCGTCATTTGATCGAGGTGGACGTTGGCCGCATGGAGAATTTGATCGAAGAACGCCGTCTGCACGTACGTCTCGAACGTCAATTTTTGCGGATTCAGGCCACGTCCGGTGTCGGCGATCAATTTGACCGTCTCCAGATTCCGTTGATCCTCATCCGTCTTCTCCCGTAACGCGTTCCATTCGGCGACGATGTGACGATGGCGTTTCAATTGCCCGTCCGCCGTCACGAGTTGTTCGGACAGCGTTTCGAACGAACGGCCCTCTTCGTGCAACTTCTCCTGGAGCCGTTCAAGGTCTGGTCGCGGGCGGTCCCCGATTTTCTCGTTCAGCGCCTTGACGGCGTGTTCGAGCCGGACACCTTCCTCAAGCTCAGTCGCTTGGCGCTCGCGTAGTTCGGGCAGCTGCTCGACGCGCAAGCGATACTCCTTGAACACAGCTTCAGTCAACTCAAGCTTCTCGAGAGCGGCCTCCAGTTCAGCCGTCGCGTCGGAAAGACGAGCATGTTCGAATTCGAGTTGTTCGCCAAGGAGACGGAGTCGCTCCGCTTCCCCCCACTTCAATCGATTCAATTCTTCAAGCCGACGTTCATACGTCTCCACGTTTCGTTCGATGTGAGCGAGTCGCGTCGCGAGCTGATTCCGCTCGGTCTGCAACATCTCTAACGTCGTCCCATCCGGTTGACGCATCGACTGAAGCTTCTCTTGGACGGTTTGGAGCTGTTCGAACAACTTCTGTCGTTCTTCAGCCTGCACACGCTTCGCCGTCTCGAGTTGCTTCAATTCGGTTGTGGTCGACCGCAGGAGACGCTCCATCCGTTGTCGTTCTTCGGCTTCTTGACGCAACTGACGGATGCGGGCGTCTTGGTGTTGCATCGCAGTGTCAGCCGCACCATCGAGCTTCAACTCAAGTCGAGCCAGATCGCGTTCACGGATCAGTTCATCGAGTTGGCGTTTGAGCGCCCGATAATCCGCCCGAGCTTCATGGAGGTCGGCCTCAATCCGTTTCAGTGTCTCGATGGCTGAGCGATGACCGGCTTGGTCGATGGACGTCCCCGTTCGCTCGACGTGTCCGTGGGTCAATGAACCGCAGACCGGACAAGGTTCCCCCGCTTCGAGATGCTCGCGTAGCGTGTCGGCCATGAGCGCATGCTCGGCCTCGACGAATTGGTCGACCTGTTTCGTCTGGGCGGTGAATTGTCGTTGGACTTCCTTCCCGTTGCGTTCACAGGCACCGAGTCGTTCCGTGACCTCTGCCACTTTCGACTCGAGTCGAACCTGATGTTGGAGCTGACTATACAGTCGTTCGGCCTCGACGAGTTGGTCTGGGGCCGGTGCGTGTTCCAGTTTAGCCGCAAGTTCGCCTTCGGTCGCTTGGAGCTCCTGGAGACGCGCTTCTTCTGAGAACAGACTGAGCGGCTCCAACCGGCGTTTCAAGTCATCCCGACGTCTAGTGGCCCGGTGCCATTCATCGACATAGGGCAACATCTCGTCAATCGCATTGACGCGACTTGTGGCTTGGTCTGCCTCCTGGCGCATGGTCGTGATGGCCTCTGCTTCTGACTTCAACTCCTCCAACTGTCTCGTGTAGCCTTCGTCTCGTTGACGGGATACATCGCGTTCACGGGTCAACCGTTCGATATCATGACGCACCGTTTCGGTACGTTGATAGAGCGGGCTGACGCTCGCCACTTGTTCAAGTCGCAAGATGAGCGCCTGGCGTTCTTCGCGTGCTTGTGCCGCTTGGCGGAATGCTTGGAGCGCGGTCGCGCGCACGTCCCGCTCATCCATCAACTCGGCGAGCGCGGTCGCCTGATTCACTTCTCGGCGCAGCGCCTCGAGCCGATCCTCACCAGTCCGGCGCTGAGTCTGTAACGTGTCCCGCGCCGCCAAGAGTCGCTCCTCCCGGGCGTCGAGCCACGTCACGATTTCAGGCAAGTTGCGGGTCGACATGTCCTCGACGGACTCGTCTTCGAGTTCCAACAGTTTTAAACGCGTCGTCTCGACCGCCCATTCGACTCGTTTGCGGTACTTGCCGTAACGTTCGATCCAATCCTCCTGAAAGGCGCGGTACGCCTCCGTCTTGAAGATTGATT
Organism: Exiguobacterium sp. s157; assembly: GCF_018618205.1. Lineage (NCBI taxonomy): Bacteria > Bacillati > Bacillota > Bacilli > Caryophanales > Exiguobacterium > Exiguobacterium sp. s157. Next base: position 98,831 of record NZ_JACSLQ010000005.1, on the reverse strand, counting down.
GCAGAATCTGTTGCTTCTTCGTCGAATCGGAATCGAGGAGCTGACGGAACTGGTTCTGCGGCAACAGCAAGATTTGACTGAACTGCTCATAGCTCAGCTGCAACAACGATTCAATCGTCTGCTCGACGTCGTTCACTTTCGTCGCCAACGGTTTCCATGTTTCTTTCCATTCATAGAGCACCGCCTCGTGCGGAATCGGCGTCTTGTTTTTCGGATGCGGTTGTTGCGGCTGACGGACGATACGATACCGTTCATCACGAATCGTGAACGTGAAGTCGATTTCAGTCTTCCGTTCCGGGTCCGCATATTGGCTTCGGAAATCGCTGGCGTTCCGGAGTGCCCCGCTGGCCCGGCCATAGAGTGCGAACGTCATCGCGTCAAAAATGGTCGTCTTTCCGGCACCGGTCCGGCCGCTGATGACGAACATCGAACGTCCTTCAAGCTGCGTAAAATCGATTTGTTCCGTCTCGGCGTAAGGACCAAAGGCGGTGATGGTTAATTGTTCCGGTCTCAAATCGATTCCTCCCCTTCTAAGAAGCGTTGCACCGTCGCATCGGCATCGCGGCCGTGGACGGCTTTAAAGAAGTCCATATATACATCCTCGACCGATTGCCGCTCGAGCTTCTCACGTTCGAAGCGGGACGTCTGGTCTTGGCGACGCAACAACTCGAGTTCGAGGTGTAAGATGTTCGGATAGACGGTCCGTAATTTCGCCATCGGGTCGAATAACGCACGTTCATCGGTCAAGACGATTTTCAAATAGTCGTCGACGGCCTCATCTTGATAAAACGACGGGTCGAGTAGCTCGTTCAGCGTCCCGGTCAAAATGCGCAAATCTCGTCGCGCTTTTAGCGGGCGCCGACGGCGTGTCCATGTCCCGTCCCATTCGATGACGTCGACCGATTTCACATGGGACGCCTCGGAGAACGAATATTTCATGAGCGAGCCGCTGTACGCAACCCGGTCGTCGCGGATGGCGTCACGGTTATGCAAGTGTCCGAGTGCCGTATAGCCGAACGGCGCGTATAGTCCTTTGGCGACTTGCCCTGCCGTCCCGACGGACAGCTGCCGTTCGGAATCGGTCTCGAGTCCACCGGCGACGAAACTGTGGCCGACGGCGACCGCACGTGCCTCAATCGCCCCGTATGAGTCGATGACTGCGGCGAGTGCGTCATGATGGGTCCGAATCGACTCGTCGCCGAACGCATAACGGATGCGCGCCGGCTCAAGGAACGGCATCAAATAAAATGGGATGTCGTTCACGACAATCGGCCCTGTGCCCGGGTCAACCTTCCCGACGATATGGAGACCGACTTTCGTCAATAGTTTGGAGCTGTATTGGAGCCGCTCGGCCGAATCATGATTGCCGGCGATGGCGAGCACGGGGATGCCCCGCTCGAGGACGAGCGCGCGCCAAATCTCATCGAGCAGATCGACGGCCTCAACGGGCGGCACGGCCCGATCATATAAATCACCGGCGACGACGATGGCGTCAGGCTTCTCCTCGTCGACGATGTGTAAGAAAGACTCAAATAAAATGATTTGTTGTTCTTCTGTCATATGGCGGCCGTGGACGATTTTACCTAAATGCCAATCGGCCGTATGTATCCATTTCATGCGACTTCACCTCTGATTCCATTCTAGCATTATTCCGGTGTACGATTCGACGTCTTGACACTTGTTTTCGAAACAGCGAAAGTTAATAGGAAAGGGGGACGTATCATGGAGTCCACATCTACATGGCAAGCCTTTCTGCGCTTGTTCCGTGTCGCTCAACCACCGAAAGGTCTGTTTATCGGTGCCGTATTGATTTCATTGCTTCAAGCGATGGCTTCACTCGCCATTCCGCTCATCTTGCAACGCGTCGTCGACAATTGGAGCGAGGCCGCGCTCGACGCCCGCCTCGTCGCCATCTTCGTGACGGCGTTTCTCATCCAAGTCGTCTCGAGTGCGATTTCGATTTATTGGCTACATATCGTCGGACAACGGGTCGTCGCCAATTTGCGGACGACGTTATGGGAGCATCTCGTCGCCCTCCCAATCCCGTTCTATGACGGCGTCAAATCAGGGGATCTCGTCTCACGGTTAAATAACGACACGACGACGTTGCAGCAGCTCTTGTCCGAACAGAGCGTCCGTCTCTTGACGTCGTTCGTCTCGGTCATCGGCGCCGTCGGTATCTTGTTCACGCTCGATTGGCAGATGACGCTCGTCATCTTGTTCTCCGTGCCGACGACACTTCTTATCGTCATCCCGCTCGGGCGTAAACTTCGGAAAATCGCCAAGGCGACGCAACATGAGCTCGGTGACTTGTCCGGGTTTTTCGCTGAACTGCTCGGAGAGATCCGGCTCGTCAAATCACAGGCGACCGAATCCGTCGAGGTCGCAGAAGGAAAACGACGCATTGAGCGTCTCTTCGGCCTCGGTGTGCGCGAGGGACGGATTCAAGCGATTTTGATTCCGCTCCTGAACGTCACGTTGACGGCGATGCTGATCGCCATTCTCGGCTTCGGGGCTTATCGCGTCTCGACCGGTGCCTTATCGACCGGTTCGTTGCTCGCGTTCATGCTGTACTTGTTCCAAATCATCACGCCGCTCATCACGATGACGGAGTTTATCACTCGGCTCCAAAAAGCACGCGGGGCCACCGAACGAATCTCGGAACTGCTCGCCATCGAGCCGGAACCGTACACGGATGAGCCGTCGACGATTCGACAGTCGTCGCTCTCGTTCGAGGGCCTGACGTTCCGCTATGGCGAGCAACCTGTCATTGACGACGTGTCCCTCACTGTCCCGTTCGGTGCCACGACAGCCATCGTCGGACGCAGCGGTGCCGGCAAGACGACACTGTTCGCCCTCGTCGAGCAGTTCTACCTTCCGTCGAGCGGACACATCCATTACGGGGACCGGGACATCTCAACCTACGGCCGCAACGAATGGCGGCAAGTCATCGGCTACGTCGCCCAAGATTCGCCCGTCTTATCCGGGACGGTGCGGCAAAATATCTTATACGGCTTGACCCGGACCGCGACCGAGGATGAGATTCGTCACGCCTGTGATATGGCCAACGCCTGGTCGTTCATCGAGGCGATGCCGGACGGGCTCGATACGGAAATCGGCGAGCGCGGCGTCCGGCTATCTGGTGGACAGCGCCAACGGCTCGCCATCGCTCGGGCGCTGTTACGTGACCCGCAAATCTTATTGCTCGACGAGGCGACATCAAGCCTTGACTCGGAATCCGAGCGTGTCGTCCAAGAAGCACTCGACCGTCTCATGACAGGACGGACGACACTCGTCATCGCCCATCGGCTCTCGACCGTCCAACATGCCGATCAAATCGTCGTGCTCGAGGACGGTGGCATCAGCGGGCTTGGGACACATCAAGATTTGCTTCGGGAAAACGTGCTCTATGAACGACTCGTGAAACAACAACTTTTAGGAGGCAATCAACTATGAAGACAGTCGGATTTATCGGACTCGGTGTGATGGGTCAATCGATGGTCAGAAACTTAATGAAGGCGGGATTCGAAGTCCAAGCGTATACGCGGACGAAAGAGAAAGCGGCTGATTTATTGGCGGAAGGTGTCCGTTGGTGTGATTCGGTCGAAGCCGTCTGTCAAAACGCCGATGCCGTCATCACCATCGTCGGCTATCCGTCTGACGTCGAGAGTCTTTATTTCGGGGACGGTATGATTTTGCAATCGGCTGAGCCAGGAACGCTCGTCATTGATATGACGACGTCTTCGCCACTCCTGGCCGAACGGATCGCTGATGCCGCAATCGATCGCAGCTTGCTCCCGCTCGACGCACCGGTCACGGGCGGTGACGTCGGTGCCAAGAACGGCACGTTGTCGATTCTCGTCGGCGGCGGCGAATACGCCTTCACGAAGGCGCGACCGCTGTTCGAGGCGATGGGCCAATCGATTGAACGGATGGGGTATGCCGGAAGCGGCCAATATGGGAAACTCGCCAATCAAATCGCAATCGCCGGCATCATGATGGGCAACGCCGAAATGCTCGCCTTCACGAAACGGGCCGGGCTCAATCCCGATCAATTGCGCCAGACGATTCGGGGCGGTGCCGCGGGCAGCTGGACGCTCGAGAACCTTGTTCCCCGGATGATTGTCGAGGACTATGCTCCTGGTTTCTTCATCAAGCATTTCCTGAAGGACATGAAACTCGCCCTCGAGAGCGCCGAACAGTTGAACATCAAACTACCGAGCCTCGAGTTGGCGTATAAACTGTACTCCATCCTCGAAGAGAACGGCTACGGCGAGAACGGGACGCAGGCGCTCATCGAATACTACATGCATCAGGACGTTTGAATCGTCCCGCTCGTGGAATTAGTAGTACAGAAGGGAGCGATTACAGATGCCATGGAATATGAAAGACTATCCGGAATCACTGAAGAACTTCGACCCGCTCGTCAAAAAGAAAGCCATCGATATCGCCAACGCCTTGCTCGCCCAAGGTTACTCCGATCAAAAGGCGATTCCAATCGCCACGGAACAAGCGAAGAAATGGCATGAACATGCCTCAAAAGAAGAGAAATCTGAGTTTCGTGACGCTCCTGACCCACAAAAGTCGGATCGGCACGGAACATAAAAACAACCGGTCGGCTCATGAGCCGACCGGTTGTTCGTTTGCGTCTGTCGCTGCCTTGATTTCAACATATAACCCGGCGAGCGCCGTGTTGATATAAGGCTGTACGAAGATATAGGCCAATCCGCCCGTGAACAAGACGAGGACATACCAGCCGATGAAACTCGCATACAAGCGCAGCATCGTCCGTTTATGGCCGCGCATGAGACGCCGACTTTCTCGCATCGCCTGAAACGCAGACAGTTCCGGTTGGTCTCGTAGCACGAACGGGACAATCCGATACGTCAAATAGAACCAGACGCCCGGGACGATCAAGAACAACATGAGCACGTTCAACCCGAGATAAAAGACGGCATAATACGTGACCGCCCGGACGTAATCTTTGAGCGAACCAAATGCATCGAACAAGAGCCCGAATGAAGGTTTCTCGGCTTTGGCGATATCGAGGAACACCCAGTTGCGGCCAAGTTCGAGCGGGGCGAGCAAGACGGTCGCACCGTACAGCAGACCGATTGACACGAACAGGATGCTCGGGTCGGTCGATTCCAAATCGAGCTGCGTCGTGATGACCGCCTGAACGAGCATCGTCGCCACGACCGCAAGCAGCGAGATGCCCCAGTTGCCGGACAACATCCGAAGGGCAAATTGTTTATAGACTGATGATTGCATGACTTCACCTACAGTATCGTTTTCTTCATTATAGCAAAAAAACAGTCAGCCGACTGTTTTTAGCGTGCCATCTGTTGTTTGATTGCCTTGAACTTGTGCTCATCCAAGCGGCCCTCGGTCCGTACCCCGCTTCCGACATGGACGAAATCAACGCCTAGCCGGTCGATCAGTTGCGCCACATTGTCGGCCGTGATGCCGGCACCCGGGAGGATGTTCATCTCCGCCACCTCATGCATCGCACTTAATCGGTCTATGCCTTCAAGTGCCGTCGCTTGTCCTCCGGACGTCAAGACGTGGTCAACTTCTGGGAAGTCGTTTAGCACCGTGATCGCGTCCATCAAGTCGACCGCGTCATCGATGGCCCGATGGAACGTGAGCACCATCTCGCCTTTATGTTTAATCACTTCTCCGAGCAGCGCCTCATCGATACGCCCTTCGCTCGTCAAGGCTCCGAAGACGATGCCATCGGCCCCGAGTTCACGGCAAAGACCGATATCCGCCAAAATCGTCTCTGCATCTTCCTCGTTATAGACGAACGAGTCCGCATGGGGCCGAATCATGACGTGGACAGGAATGGTAGCCTGTTCGAGCACGTTACGAATCGTCCCGAAACTCGGTGTCGTCCCGCCGGCCGGCAAATCGGCAATCAATTCGAGCCGATCCGCCCCGAACCGCTCCGCCGTTTTGGCTTCGGTCAATGTCGTCACAATCACTTCAATCATGAAATCCCTCCTCCTTATGGTGCGAAGCGCCACTCGACCTCATGCTCCGCCAAGGCGCGCTTCCAATCCGTCGGTTCCGGAAAATCAGAGATGATGGTCGTCACCTTTGAAAAGTCGGAGACCCGATAGCGTTTTTGTTGATTGAACTGGGTATGGTCGGCGAGCAAATAACATTGACGCGATTGATCGAGGACCGCCTGCGTCACGGTCGAGAGACCATGGGCATCACACGTCAATCCGAGTGAGGCATCGACGCCCTCGACGGACAGGAAGGCCATATCGAACACATACGCCTTCAGTTGCTGCAGGACGTGCTCGCCGACGGTGACGAGATGTTTCGGATCAATCGTCCCACCGAGCAATTGGATATCGCCAGTAAACACGCCCTTGGCGCGTTGCTCAAAGAGCGCCTTGGCGACCATGAGCGACGGAGTGACGACGGTCAAATTTCGTCCGCGAAGTCTGGCCGCGACTTGTTCTGGGGCGACGCCGTGTCCGATATACAGCAACATGTCATCCTCGACGAGCTGAAACGCCGTATAGGCGATGCGACGAATCCCGTCCATGTTCGAGATCATCATCGGTTGGAACGAGACGCTCTGATGGAGCACCGCCCCGCCATACACCCGCTTGATGCGATGCTCTTTCTCAAGCTCTTCTAAGTAGCGGCGAATCGACTCCCCCGAGACGTTCAACCGTTCGATCAACTCGCTCGTCTTCACTTTTCCTTCCCGCTCAATCCATTCAACAATCTTTTGTTTACGTTCTTCTCCAATTAAAGACACTTCCCTGCCTCCTCCGCAAATATCGCTTCCTTTTTCAGTGTAGCGAACGGATGTAAATTTAACGTAAACAGAAAGTAAAGAACGGGCAAATCCAACACTTTTTTCGAACTTTTCGGCAAAAATCAACGGAAATCCACAAAAAGACAGCCTCATCATGAGGGTTGAGGTTTCAACTTCTCGTTTTTTACATGAAAAAAATGACCATCCTTCTCTGTATATCGAGCAGGATGGTCATCGATCGTTACTTTCGCTTTTGGAACAGCGGCACTTTCGGTTCCGTGCCGGCACGGATTCGTTGCCAGTTCGAGCGGTGCTTGATAATGATGAACAAGGCGAGCGGGACGATGACGATGAGCGGCAACCAGTCTTTGGCGATGATGCCATAGGCGACGACGGTCACGAGTCCGACGACAGAGGCGGCCATCGACGAGAGCGACACCATCTTTGAAATAAGCAACGTCACGATGAACGTGCCGACGACGACGACGAAAAACCATGGGAACGCAGCAAGCAGGATCCCCGCGCTCGTCGCCACCGATTTTCCGCCCTTGAATTTGGCGAAGATGGGATAAGAGTGGCCGATGATGGCCGGAATCCCGGCGAGGAGCAGACTCATTTCGCTCCCGAATAGGAGCGGCAATAAAGCCGCGACCAAGCCTTTCCCCATATCCCCTAGTAGGACGATCGTACCCGCTTTCTTCCCAAGCACGCGAAACGTGTTCGTCGTGCCCAAGTTCCCGCTCCCGTGCTCGCGGACATCGACTTTATAGCCGAGCTTACCGACGAGGAGGGCGAACGGGATTGAACCAAGTAGATAGCTGATGATGATAATGATGATTTCTGTCAAATAAGGCATCGCGATTCCCCTTAATTCATGGATTGCTCGAGATAGCGTTCAAACGGGACGTTCGTCTTATGAACGTTCGTCGCATGCTCCACCCCGATGTAGCGTAAGTGCCACGGTTCAAACATATAACCCGTCTCCGCCTCATAGGCGCGTTGATAGCGGACGATGAACCCATACGTATGGGCATTGTCGGCCAACCACTTGCCTTCTTTCGTCTGCTCAAGGCTCTGTGTCAATTGATACCCGACCGAGGCGCTCGAGACGTCGATGGCGAGTCCCGTCTGATGTTCTGAATGACCCGGCGGCGCCGAATACTTCATCGCTTGTTCTTTTCCGTCTTTGGCGACATAGGCGTTGAACAATTGCACTTGATAGTCGTATGAACGGAACGCGCTCGTCCCTTTCAAATCGATTCCGGCCGCTTTCGCACCGGCCATCAATTTTTCGATTGCCTGTGCCGCTTCTTTACGGAGCATTCTCCGCTCCCCGGACGCCGTGTCGACAAAATCGATATTCGCCGTCACGAGGTCGGTCGGTTTGTAACCGGCCGGCAAGGCGATTTGTTTATTGACGAGGATGAGCGTATCGAGTTTCACGTTCGCCGTCCCGTTTTGTTCGAGCGGCTGGCTCGGCGTTTGGACCGGTTCTTCTACAGGCGGTGCTTCCACAACAGGTACTTCTTCGGCCTCAGGTTCGTCTGCTGCCGGTTCTTCCGCAGGCTCGTCTTCTGCCGGGGGCTCGGCTTCAGGTGCCGGAGCTTCTGCAACCACTTCGTCTTCTGTATCCTTCGGCGTATCGGCCGGAGTTTCTGATTGTTGTTCGGTGTCGGCCGGTTTGTTCTCGGCTTCTTCCGTTTTGCTTTGGTCGCTTGTGGTACAGCCCACCAATGTGAGCGTCAAGGCGCAGCATACCATCAACAGAGATGGTTTTCGCATGCGATCTTCCCCTTTCTTTGTACAAAAAATACCGTCAAGATATGATACCATACTGACGGTACAAAAGAACCACTGTTATGTGACGGGACTCATGACACGCATATACATGTCATGCCATTCTGGAAACTCGCGGTCGAGACGGACCGGCTTGAAGTCGCCCTGTTTGACGACGACGTGGGTCGTCTTCGCCGAACCGACGAGATGTCCGTCTTGATCGGTCAACTCATAGCCATAGACGGTCCGGATTTTGGAATAGCTGTCGACCCATACCCGGACGTGGACCGTATCGCCGAACGTGACGCTCTTCTTATAGTCGACCGAGACGTTCGTCACCGGAGAGACGAAGCCCGCCTGTTCCATGTCTTTATATTCGACCCCGAGCTCGCGCAATAATTCAGTACGAGCGATTTCGAGATACACTAAATAGTTCGCATGATAGACGATGCCCATCATGTCGGTCTCTTGGTAGCGGACCGGAATCTGAATCGTATGCATTAAATCGTCCTCGCTTTCAAGGTCATTATATTATAACTTGGTCTTAATATCTACTACTAAAATCTGATTCAAGTCGTCAGTTTCAGCCTGTCCTTCAATCAAACGGTATGACTGTCTCGCGATGGCTTCATCAATCAACGACAGCGCCGTCCGCGCGTTCGGCCGGTCGATACCAGTCAGTCGCTCTTTAAGCGCTTGCTCCACCGTCTCGTCATACGTATAGCCAAATTTCCCGGCATATGTCTTGGCAATCTCGACGAGTTGGTCGGTCGAGTAATCCTCGAACTGGATGGTGCGCTTAATCCGACTACTCAGTCCAGGATTCGACTCGATCAATCGCCGCATCGGCGCTTCGTATCCCGCCATGACGACGACGAGGTTGTCCCCGTGCTTCGGCATCTCGTCGACGAGCGTATCGATTGCTTCACGACCGTAATCGTTCGGTCCGCCGTTCAAACTATAAGCCTCGTCAATCAACAACACACCGCCGAGTGCATCGCGGATGGCAGCCTTCGTCTTCTGTGCCGTCTGACCGACATAACCGCTGACGAGATCGGCTCGGCTGACGACTTTTAAGTGTCCGCGTTTCAAGTAACCGGTCTTCTTCAACAGTTGGGCATAAAGGTGAGCGAACGTCGTCTTCCCTGTTCCGCTGTTGCCGACGAGTGCGGCATGAAGTTGGACCGGAGCCGTCTTCAATCCAAGTTCGCGGCGCCGTTTTTGAATCGTGACGAGCGCCTCGATTTCACGCAGTTGCCGTTTCGCCTCTTCCATCCCGACCAAGTCGTCGAGCGTCGGGGCTGACGTGTCCTCGGTCGCATCCATCTCGAAATCGAGCTCCGTCAACAAGGCCATCTCGTCGAGCGGAGCATCGGCACCGAAGCGGGACCCTTTTTTGAACATGGCGTCGAGCAAAATGTTATGCACCGTGCGCGCGTTCCCGAACGTGGCGTCGACCCGTTCCCGGTCAATCCGCGCAATCAAGGCGCGCTTCGCCTCGACCGTCAGGACGTAATTGTTCTCCGCGGCCACTTTCTCGCCGATGGCGACGAGTTCGTCATCACTGTAGTTCGGCAACTCGTAATGGTTTGATTCCGGGAAACGCGAACGTAGTCCCGGATTGGCCAATAGAAAGTGACGCATCTCTTCCGGATAACCGGCGAGGATGACAACGAATTTTCCAGCGTACTCACCACTCGTCATCGCGGCGACGAGCGTATCGATGGCTGCCTGTCCATAGTCACTCCCGCTCGCATCCTGACGTTTGAGCGCATACGCCTCGTCGATGAACAGGACTCCGCCCTCGGCTTCTTTCACTTTGTTCATGACTTGCTCTTCCGTCTGTCCGACGAACGCGCCGACGAGACTCGACCGATCCGCCTCGACGACGTCGGGACGAGCGAGTAGACCGAGCTCAAAATATATATCGGCCATGAGACGCGCGAGCGTCGTCTTACCGGTGCCTGGGTTTCCCGTGAACACGAGATGGAGCGAAGGTTGGTGTTTGGACGAGAAGCCTGCCTTCTCCCGTTCTTTTTGGAACAAGAGGAAGCGGTACCACGCTTTGACACGTTGCTTCACGTCCGTGAGCCCGATCATCGCCTCGAGTGATTCAATCGCGCTCGACCGAACTTGTTCCGTCTGTTCCGGCAAATGTTCGACGATCATGGCGAGTCGCTGTTTGACGAGCCCGACCCGCTCACCGAAACGGTGGAACGCCTCACGGCTGAAGTAATTGCCTTGCATCGATGCCAAGAGCGAGGCCGTGTCATCTTCGAGTGCGGCCACTTCTTGCATCGCCTCGATGACGACAAGGAATAACCGCTCGAGCTGTCCTTTGAATTCCGAGTCCCGAAGGTCGGATTTGGCACGGTCAATCTCGTCGTGAAGCTGTTCAAGTTGCTCGAGCAGTTCCGACGTCTTCGCTTCGTATTCGGTTAAAATTTGGACTTTCATCGACGCGTAATCCGCCTCACGTAATTTCGGCCATTCGACGTGCAAATGTTGTTTATGACGTCGCAACACTTCGTATAATTGACTGACGCGGAGAGCTGGCGGTAATGCGTTGAGCGACTCCAATTCCTTGACCCAACGATGTAATAACGGGTCGATGGTCTGGCGCGCTTCGAACCGTTTCGTTGCGAGGAGCGTCAAGGTGCGAATCAACTCTTGACGGTGGCCGGTCGCGCGCGACCAATGGGCGTAAGACAATAGCGCCGCTTCCTCGATGCGTCCACCCGCTTCCCACGCTGTCAAGTCCGATTGCACTTGATCCAAGGTGATCTGTTTCATAGTATTCTCCTTTTTAGACGACAAAGGAGCCGACGTTTTAGTCTGCTCCTCGCCGGATTATCGTGATTCAAAAGAAGTCATCCGAATCGAATGGAACAACTTCCCGTTGTTTCGTGATTCGGCAGCGAGCAAGATTCGCTCGTTCGCGTCGACGTAATACGTGACCGCTTCTTCATTGTCGTCTTCACTGAATATCGATGGGTACTTTTCGACCCATTCTGCCGGGACAGCTTCAGGTGACTCTTTCTTGACGAACGCTTGCGCGGTCCGTCCGATGATATCGACATCACCTTCGCTCGAACCGAGCGTCCCATCGTCGAGCCATTTACGAATCTGTTCATTCGTCGCGCGCGACAAGAATGGGTGCGGAGCCACGGCACCGGAGCTCGTCTCTTGACTGTTTGTCTCCTCGCCGTCCGGGTTGAACTCACGATAAACGGTTCCGTCCCACTCGGCCCGGGCACCAACGTTAGGGCCCTCCACGACCTCGGACACGAAGTGACCGTCCTCATCGTATGTCACTTCATATTCACGAACTTCCAACGTCTCGCCGTTTTCAGGCAATTTTTTCTCTTCATAGCCGATTACGACGGATGTATAAAACGGTTCGGCCCGGTTGACACGGCCCTCGTCGTCATTCAAGTTCATGATCGAGTAAAAGTTATAGGCGAGCAGGGCGCCGACAATGAGGATTCCCGCAAAAATCACCCAACTCAATCGCTTTTTAACATGTTGTTTCATAGAATGCCCTCCCAATCTTCTTCACTTACTATCCTACACTAGCGAGAGGGTCCTGCAAAACATTTACAACCAAAAAAGGGCCTCGACCGAGACCCTTTCCTTTTATCCGAGCTTATCTTCTTCTTCCTGCTTATACGCTTCGATATACTTGTCCCGTTCGTCCGGTTCATCAGACAAATCTTTGAACAAGGCGACAATCATCAAAATTAACACGAAGATGAACGGGAAAGCGACCAGGATGGCGACCGCTTGTAGCGCTCCGAGTCCACCGACGTATAAGAGCACAGCGGCAATCGATGACTGAATGAGACCCCAGATGAGCTTGATCCGCATCGGCGGCACAAGTTTTCCGTTCGTCGACAACATGCCGAGCACGTATGTCGCCGAGTCCGCTGACGTGATGAAGAAGACAGAGACTAAGAAAATGGCGACGACACTAAGGATCGTGCCAAAGCCACCAAACGTCTCGAACAAGGCGAACAGACCGACTTCCGTGCCGATTTCGTTGACCGTTGCAATCAAGTTTGCCCCACCGTTCAAATCAGCCCAGATGGCCGCACCGCCAAAGACGGAGAACCAGAGCAGACCGAACGAGGTCGGCACGAGTAGAATTCCGATGATGAATTCACGAATCGTACGTCCTTTTGAGACACGAGCGATGAACGTCCCTACGAACGGGGACCATGAAATCCACCAAGCCCAATAGAAAATCGTCCATCCGTTGATCCATTCGCGTTCCACCGGCTCAAACGCGGCCGTCCGGAAACTCATCGACGGTAACTGTTGCAAATATGTCCCGATCGTCTGTGTGAACAGATCGAGGATGAATGCACTCGGTCCGACCATGAGCGTTGCGATCAAGAGGACGATGGCGAGAAAGATGTTCGTATTACTTAAGATACGAATCCCTTTCTCAAGCCCCGTCGAGGCACTGATCATATAGAGTACCGTCACGACGGCAATGATAATCAATTGGGTCGAGAACGCGTTCGGTACGTTCGGAATCAAGAAGTGAATCCCGCCAGCAATTTGCTGGGCCCCGAAGCCGAGCGAAGTCGCCACACCAAACGCGGTCGCGATGATGGCCAACACATCGACCGTCCGTTTGACCGGTATTTCGTAGCGGTCTTTGACGAGTGAGCCGATGGTCTCCCCGATCGTCGCCGGACGCCCTTTCCGGAACGTTGAGTAAGCAATGGCGAGCGCGATCATCGCGTAAATCGCCCATGGGTGCAAGCCCCAGTGGAAAAACGAATATTGCATCGCCGTTCGGGCATCGCCCTCAGGTGTGCCCGAATCGAATGGCGGCGCGTGAAAATGTGAAAGCGGTTCGGCTGCCCCCCAGAAGACGAGTCCGATCCCCATCCCGGCACTGAACAACATGGCGAACCATGACAGATACCCGAATTCCGGACGATCCGTATCTTTCCCGAGTCGAATTGACCCGAACCTCGAGAAGATTAAAAAGATGGCGACGAGTAGAATTCCGGTCGCACTGAGTAAATAAAACCAGCCAAAGCCGTTCGAGAGCCAGCCCTGCAGTTTCGTCGTCACGTTCAAGAGACTGCCGTTACCGAGGACGCTCTCTGGGATGACACCCCAGATCGTGAATAAGACCGTAATGATGGCTGAAACGAGAAAAACGGTCGTCACTTGGCTTTTCCTTTCCATAATCTCACTCCTATTCAATTTTCTTATTTTCATATACGTTTTCCACCGTAACATAGTTTGTAAACCAGACTCAACCCCGCGACGTGCTCGGACGACCATGTCAAAAAAAGTGACGATGGCGTGTCGTCACTCTGGCGGTTTCGGTTCCAAGGACACGATTAACGTCTCGTCAACGACGTAATAGGGCCGTTTCGGCAGTACTTTCAAGTAGCCGCCTTCACGTAATCGAGTCAAATCCAATTGCAGTGTCTGTTGAAATTTTCGAAACGGTATTTTTTTTTCTTGTTCAAAGTATAAATCGAGCGCCCGTTGTACTTGATCCATCTCATAGACCAATTCCCGTTCGTCCTCAGGGACGATATGAAACGTCTCTTTTGACATATAGAACCGCTGTCTCGGTTTACCGGGCAAGTGTTTTTTCAGTCGAGCCAAATCGATTTCTTGCGTTTCGTCGAGCAAGACCGTGCGATTGACGCCTTTCGGTAACGTCTGTTCATATTTATGGATGGCTTCTCGCAACTGCGGAAGCGTGAGGTCGAACTCTTCCTCCGGCACTTCCTCTTTTTGCGTCAGCCGTTGCCACCAGTTTTTACCTGATTTCGTCTGTCGTTCCATACACTCCCCCCTCTCCCCATTCTCTTCCCGATATGAGTCATCCTCTCACCTTTTATTCGCATATTCACAAAAAAACCTTCCTTTTTGCAAAGGAAGGCTATGTTGCTTATTTCAATTTGTTGCGGAGAACCATCTGCAAGATGCCACCGTGACGGTAATAATCGATCTCGACTTCTGAATCGAAGCGCGCGATGACTTTGAACTCGGTCACTGTGCCGTTCTCGTGTGTTGCTTTGACGTTCAGGATATCACGTGGGCGGACTGACTCGTCGACTTGGATGTCGATCGCTTCTTCGCCTGTGAGTCCGAGTGAGTCAGCTGACTCCCCGTCCATGAACTGAAGTGGCAATACGCCCATCATGACGAGGTTCGAGCGGTGAATCCGTTCGAAGCTTTGCGCGATGACAGCACGGATGCCGAGCAAATTCGTCCCTTTGGCTGCCCAGTCACGTGACGAGCCCATACCGTAGTCGTTTCCAGCGAAGACGACAAGGCCTGTGCCTTGCTCTTTGTACTTCATGGCTGCATCGTACATCGGCATGATTTCGCCAGTCGGCCAGTACGTCGTGAAGCCGCCTTCAGTGCCAGGTGCGACTTGGTTACGGATACGGATGTTCGCGAACGTACCGCGCATCATGACTTCGTGGTTCCCGCGGCGTGAGCCATACGAGTTGAAGTCGAGCGGTGCGACACCTTTCGATTGAAGGTATTGGCCGGCTGGTGTCGTTTTCGAGAATGCTCCAGCTGGTGAGATGTGATCGGTCGTGACCGAATCAGCAAACTTCCCGATGACGCGGAGTCCGTTCAACGCATGTACTTCTCCCGCTTCTGGCTCGAGGTTTTCGAAGAACGGTGGGTTTTGGATATACGTCGAATCGTCCGAGAAGTCATACAAGTTGCCTTCTGGCACGTCGAGGGCATTCCAACGCTCATTCCCTGTGAACACCGTGTCGTACTCTTTCCGGAACGCTTCTGGTGAGACGACATCTTGAACGACCATCTTAATTTCATCATTTGATGGCCAGATGTCTTTGAAGAAGACCTCGTTGCCATCTTTGTCCGTTCCGAACGACTCGTTCATGATGTCGAAGTTGACCGATCCAGCGAGTGCGTAAGCGACGACGAGTGGCGGTGACGCCAAGAAGTTCGCTTTGACGAGCGGATGGACTCGGCCTTCGAAGTTACGGTTCCCCGAGAGGACCGATGAGACGAGCAAATCGTTCGATGTGATCGCTTCTTCGACTTCGCGGTCGAGTGGACCCGAGTTTCCGATACATGTCGTACATCCGTACCCAACGGTGTTGAAACCGAGTTGGTCGAGGTATGGCGTGAGACCGGCTTTGTCGAGGTAGTCGGTAACCACTTTCGAGCCCGGTGCGAGCGACGTCTTCACGAATTTTGGAACCGTGAGACCGCGTTCGACAGCTTTCTTCGCGACGAGACCTGCTCCGACCATGACGTATGGGTTTGATGTGTTCGTACAGCTTGTGATCGCTGCGATCGCCACGTCACCCGTGCGCATGTCGACAGAGCCGTCTGCATAGTTGATAGCTGCTTTCTTCTCAAGCTCGGATTTTTCAAGACCGAAGCCGCTGTGTCCGGCTGGTGCCGTCACGCTATCGACGAACGCTGTCTGAAGGTCTGATAAGTTGATTCGGTCTTGTGGACGTTTCGGTCCAGCAAGCGACGGTTGTACTTTCGACAAGTCGAGCGTGAGCGTCTTCGTGAACGACGGGTCCGCTTGATCTGGTGTGTAGAACAAGTCATTCGCTTTCGAGTAGGCTTCGACGAGGTCGATCAATTCTTCTGGGCGACCTGTCGTGCGCATATAGTTGAGCGTCTCTGTATCGACTGGGAAGAAGCCACAAGTCGCACCATACTCAGGCGCCATGTTGGCAATCGTTGCCCGGTCTGAGAGCGGCATCGTGTGAAGCGATGGACCGAAGAACTCGACGAACTTGCCGACGACTTTCTCGTTACGGAGCATTTCTGTGACGACGAGCGCGACGTCTGTCGCCGTGACACCCGGATTGACTTCACCGATGATTTTGACGCCGACGACGTCTGGTACCGGGAAATAAGACGGTTGTCCGAGCATGCTCGCCTCGGCTTCGATTCCACCGACACCCCAACCGAGGACGCCGAGACCGTTGATCATCGTCGTGTGCGAGTCCGTTCCGACGAGCGAGTCTGGATAGGCGACATTGCCCGTTCCGTCATTCTTCTCGAGGACGACCGACGCCAAGTACTCCAAGTTGACTTGGTGAACGATTCCTGTCGCAGGCGGAACGGCGCGATAGTTGTCGAACGCCGTCTGGGCCCAACGCAAGAACTTGTAGCGCTCTTCGTTACGCTCGAACTCGATGTCCATGTTTTTCATGAGTGCGCCGGCAAAACCGTACGCATCGACTTGGACCGAGTGGTCGACGACGAGGTCAACCGGGATTTCAGGATTGATTTTGTTCGGGTCTCCACCAAGGTCAGCCATCGCCTTGCGAAGTGAGGCGAGGTCAACGACCGTCGGTACACCCGTAAAGTCCTGAAGGACGACACGAGCCGGTTTGAACGGAACATCGATGTCTTTCGAAACTTCGGCAGTACCCCATTTAGCCAAGTTCTCGACATGTTCTTTCGTGATGGCACGGCCATCCTGTTGACGAAGCACAGATTCGAGCAATACGCGAATCGAGTACGGAAGTCGACTAAGTTCCGTCACCCCTTCTTCTTCAAGCTTTTTAAGCCGGTAATAATCGTACGCTTGTCCATTGACCTCGAACTGCGTCCGAGATTTGAAAGCGTCTAATACGTTCGTCTGTTCCATACGATATCCCCCTTTTTGAAAGCGGCGATGCCGGCACGTGCCATAATCGCTTACTTATCACATGTTTATCATAATACAACTATAGCGTGACGTAAAATACATTCCGTCACAAATTAGTCATAAGTAAAACTTATCAATAGCGTCGGACTCACTGAAACAAGAAAAGACGGCCCTTGGACAAGAGCCGTCTTCAATCATTATTCTGCGCCAATCTCGACGTTGACGTCGAGGGCGTCGACGAGCGTGAGCTCATCTTCATACCGTTCTTTGAAGCGATCGAACGTGAACTCGTTGGCGAACAAGAACACAGGACGCTCCCAACGATCCGTCACGAGCATGTTGCGTGAGTCCTGGAAGGGCTTGAGCGCCTTCAATTCCTTGTCCTTCACCCAACGTGCGACGCTGTACGAGACCGGCTCCATACGGATGTCGACGCCGTATTCGTTGTTCAAGCGATACTCGAACACTTCGAATTGGAGTTGACCGACCGCACCGAGATAAATCTCGTTGTATTCGTTGCGATACACTTGAATTGCTCCCTCTTGGGCGAGCTGCTCCACACCTTTGTGGAAATGCTTCGACTTGAGCGAGTTGATTGGCGAGACGCGCATGAACAGTTCAGGCGGGAACGTCGGCAACGCCTCAAACGCGATTTTCTGTTTCGACGTCGTGATCGTGTCGCCGATTTGGTATGTCCCCGAATCGTAAATCCCGATCACGTCTCCAGCGAACGCCTGATCGACCGTTTCCCGGTCGTTGGCCATGAGCTGCGTCGATTGACTCAATTTGATTTTCTTCCCTGTCCGCGTGAGTGTGACGTCCATGCCGCGCTCGAACACGCCCGAACAGATGCGGACGAAGGCGATGCGGTCACGGTGGGCCGGGTTCATGTTCGCTTGAATCTTGAAGACGAAGCCGCTGAAGTCTTCTGACGTCGGGTCGATTGGACCGACATTCGACTTACGGGCCTCAGGGGCCGGTGACATGGCGAGATAGTGGTTCAAGAACGATGTCACGCCGAAGTCGACGAGGGCCGTCCCGAAAAAGACCGGAGTCAATTTCCCGTGCTGAATCGCATCGACTTCGATTTCATTGCCGGCACCGTCGAGAAGATCGATTTCATCTCGAAGGTTCGTCAAGTTCTCTTCCGTTAAATAATCGGCGAGAATCGGGTCATTGACGCCGTCCTCGTTCAACGTGAGCGTCCCTTTCTCACCCCGGAACAAGTGGACTTCGTTCTTCAGGCGGTCGTACACCCCTTCGAACTGCATCCCGCTCCCGATCGGCCACGTGACGGCGACCGAAGGCATGCCGAGCACTTCTTCGAGCTCTTCCATGAGTTCGAGCGGGTCTTTCGCTTGGCGGTCCAATTTGTTCATGAACGTGAAAATTGGAATCCCCCGCATCCGACAGACTTGGAACAATTTCTTCGTCTGCGTCTCAATCCCTTTGGCCGCATCGATGACCATGACGGCGCTATCGACCGACGTCAACACACGGTACGTGTCTTCCCCGAAATCGTTGTGTCCGGGCGTGTCCATGATTGAGACGACCTTATCTTGATAGACGAACTGCATGACCGACGAGGTGACCGAGATCCCACGTTGTTTCTCGATTTCCATCCAGTCCGACTTGGCATGCTTGGAATTTTTGCGGGCTTTGACCGTCCCCGCCTCCCGGATGGCGCCTCCGTGGAGGAGCAACTTCTCCGTCAGCGTCGTCTTACCTGCATCCGGGTGCGAGATGATGCCGAAAATACGACGCTTCTCAACTTCTTGTTTTAATTGATTCATGTATGGCTCTTTCCTTTCTGGACAATACGATTTATACGATGTCTTGCTCACTGCAACGCTATCTATTCTAACGAAACCGGCCCGTTTCGTCCATCTTTATAGTAGGGAACGGATAGCTGTAGCTTTTGTATCGCGCCCCTTTTTTGTATACTTAGCTTGAATGATCGTGAAATGACAGAACGGGGGAAAGACGATGCCAGAAAACTTGATGATGTATTTCATTGTCTTCTGGGGATTCGTGATGATCGGGTTAATGTCGATCGGCGGTTACTTTATGTTCCGTAAATTTTTGAAACGAATGCCAAAAGAAGACGGACGCTCACTCCTCGACATCGAGGATGACTACATCGACAAGACACGCCACTTATGGACGCCGGAGACGCGAACGTTGCTCGACCGCCTCGTCACGCCGGTACCAGAGCTGTTCCGCGACGTCGCCATCCGCAAGATCGCCGGTAAGATCGGACAATTCGCCCTCGAGACCCGGGCACGTGAAATGACGACCGAGCTCGTCGTCAAAGGCTATATCGCCGCAACTCCGAAGCGGGACCATAAGTTCTTAAAGAAGGCACTTGAAGAAGAGCAAATCGACTGGAAAGTGTATCAACATTACTTCCAACAATGAGACGAGACGTCAGGACATGTGCCTGGCGTCTTTTTGTTCACCCCTTGATGTCGACTCATCGTAGCCGACTGATTATGTCTCCTGCTTACGAAATTGTGCCATACGACTAATAGGTCAAAAGTACCCTTTTCACGAGTGATAACTATCTAAAGATAATGTTCATAATATAGACAATATTGGAAACGCTTACATTAAAGTGGTATGACCAATATTAGTATAACAATTTCGTTTTCTGCAATAAAAAATGGATAGCTTTTCCTTTATTTACATTTCTATAATGTACGTATCTTGATGCCGAAGGAGGTTTTTATATGCATGATGTCACACATGTCACGCAAACCGACAGTACCCGCTCCGCCGAAGCGATTGTCGAGAGCCAGACGTTTCACAAACTGATGCGAGAAAAGAATCGGTTCATTGTTCCATCCATCATCTTCTCCCTTATCTTCTACTTCACGTTGCCAATCTCGACAAGTTACTTCACCTTTTTGAATATCCCGGTCGCCGGAGACATCACATGGGCCTGGGTGCTCGCCTTCGCCCAATTCTTTATGACCTGGACGTTCTGTGTGATGTACAGCCGCCGGGCCCGTCGGTTTGACGAACTCGTCACCGCCATCAAACAAGAGGAGGACGACCGATGAACTGGACCGCTATTTTATTATTCCTCGCGATTGTCGGGCTCACGCTCGTCATCACGTTCTTCGCCGCTCGTAAAACGAAGACCGCGAGCGACTTTTATACGGCCGATGGAGGGTTGACCGGTTTCCAAAATGGGCTCGCCATCGCCGGGGACTATATGTCGGCAGCTTCTTTCCTCGGGATTGCCGGGATGATTGCCCTCGCCGGATTTGACGGTTTCTTCTATTCAATCGGCTTCTTGGTGGCTTATCTCGTTGTGCTCTACCTCGTGGCCGAGCCGCTCCGTAACCTTGGCAAGTATACGATGGCCGATATGATTGCGGCTCGATTCAACAAACCGCGCGTGCGCGGTGTCGCCGCCATGAACGCCATCGTCATCTCGATTTTCTATATGATCGCCCAGCTCGTCGGGGCCGGCGCGCTCATCGAGTTATTGCTCGGCATCCCATACACGACGAGTGTCGTCGTCGTCGGGATTTTGATGACGGTGTACGTCGTCTTCGGAGGGATGACCGCGACGTCATGGGTACAGATCACGAAAGCTGTGCTATTGATGATCGGGACCGCCATCATCTCGTTTCTCGTGTTCGCTCGCTTTGACTTCTCTGTCTTCACCATGTTCTCGGAAGTGAGCAAGGCGACGCCGCTCGGCGACAGTTTCTTGAACCCGGGCAACAAGTTCAAGCTCCCGCTCGACACGATCTCGCTCAACTTGGCACTCGTCCTCGGGACGGCGGGGCTGCCCCACATCCTTATCCGTTTCTTCACGGTCAAAGATGCACCGACAGCACGCCAATCGGTCGTCTATGCGACATGGATCATCGGTGCGTTCTACATATTGACAATCTTCCTCGGATTCGGGGCTGCCGCATTCGTCGGCTCGGATGCCATTATCGCCGCCAACCCGGCCGGCAACATGGCCGCACCGCTCCTGGCCCAAGTGCTCGGCGGCGACTTGTTGTTCGCCTTTGTCGCGGCGATTGCATTTGCCACGATCCTTGCCGTCGTCGCCGGCCTCGTCCTTTCGGCCGCCTCGGCATTCGCCCACGACTTCTATGGACATATCGTCCGTAAGGGGGAAGCGACTGAGAAAGAACAAGTCACGGCTGCCCGCATCGCTTCGATTGCTGTCGCCCTCGTCTCGATGGGACTCGCGTTTTTCGCACAGTCGATGAACGTCGCTTTCCTCGTCTCGCTCGCTTTCGCCGTGGCCGCCAGTGCGAACTTGCCGGTCATCTTGTTCACGATTTACTGGAGACGGTTTAACACCGGAGGAGCCGTGTTCGGCATGATTGTCGGCTTGTTCTCGTCACTCTTCCTCGTCGCCATCAGCCCGAACGTATGGGCGCCGGACGGTTCCGCCATCTTTATCGGTGAGGCTCTGTTCCCGCTCACGAATCCGGGCATCGTGTCGATCCCGCTCGGTTTCCTCGCCGCTATCGTCGGGACGTACGTGACGAAGTCAGATGAAGTCGCCGGAAACTTCGAACGGATTCTCGTCAAGGCCAACACCGGAATCGATGCCGAGACCGAGGCAGCCCTGACCAAAAAATCTTCTTAATCGACAAAACGGCGTCCCTCGCAAGGGACGCCGTTTATGATGCTACGATTTGTTTGTACTTTTGATACATGGCGATGCGCCACGGGACAATCATGCCCCAGGCGATCAAATAGAACAGGCCGCCCGTCGCGAATATGTTTACCTCGTCCCCGAGAAACGCCTTCATAACCGTCCGGATGGCCAATAAGACAAACACGACGATAAAGAACGCTTTCGAACGGGACAAGTACACCTCTCCGTCACGTTTCTCGAAATTCGACGTCTTGATGAGGAACACGCTGAAAATCAATCCCACGATCAGCGCCTCTCCGACCTCGAGCCAAGTCAGCCGAAACGCCGGGACGAGAAATTGTAACATGCCCGTCGACATCGCCAGCGGCGGAATCAAAATCTTTTTCGCATTCGTCGGACGTGCTGACGCTTTGACGCGAACGAAGCTCGCAATCAAGCCCATCATCAGTGCGACGAGGGTCGATCCCCAAAATATCGACATTCGGTCAACCCCTTTAAAATCCGGTGAATCCTACTAATTCGCTCATCCAAGCAGCGAAGCGGTTCATTCCATCAAAATATAATACGACGCCGAAAGCCATCATCAAATAGCCTCCGAATCTTGCTACCTTGGCGCTATTGCGTGCCAAGTACTTGATTTTGCCGACAAAACCGGCCATAACGAGGAATGGGATGGCAAAGCCGATGACGTACGCCAACATATAGCCCATTCCCTGACTCGGGTTCGACGCCGCGAGGGCGATGACGCCAGCAAGAATCGGTCCGGTACAAGGTGTCCACCCTGCTGCGAATCCGATTCCGATGAGTGCCGTCCCAAAATAGCCGCTCTTGCGCTCTCCTAATGCGAGTTTTTTCTCGCGCATCATAAAACGTGGTTGCCAGAGACCTGCCAAGAAGACACCAAATACGAAGATAAGGATGGCACCGAACATGCGCAAACTATCTTTGTATTGAATGAACACGTCGGCAATCAGCGAGGTCGACAAACCGAGCACGAGAAAGACGATAGAGAAACCGAAGAGGAATGAGAACGTATGAAACCATGCCGTGCGCTGCCGCAGTCCTTCGCTCTTCAAATCAGAGACAGAGACCCCAGTGATATACGATAAAAAGACTGGATACAACGGTAGCGTGCACGGAGACAAAAATGACAAGACGCCCGCCCCAAATGCGAGCCAAAGGGTAACTTCCATGCGATCTTCCACCTTTCAGCCCCATTATAGCGAAAACCTTTTCAAAATGCTCGCATCTTTTTCTGCAACGATTGTTTGATAGAAATTGTAATCTTTGAAATGGAAATGAAACTTGTAAACAGTAGTGTTAGATGCTAAGATTTGGATATTCCTAAGTAACACTTTTGACTTTATAATGATGGGGGAAACACCGTGGCGGTCATCACAGCTGAAAACTTACATTTTGCCATTGAACAGAAACGCGATGAACTGTACGAAATCGCTTCGCAGCACAGTTGGACGTCTCCTGAAGTGATTCACGTCAGCCAAGAGTTAGACAAGCTGATCACACGTCACGTCCTGGCTATACATGCTTCAGAACACCTAACTTTTTAAATGAACGGCTCTCCGCATCTCATTTGCGGAGAGCCTTTTCCATGGAAAAAAGACGCCGATATCGGCGTCTTTTTTTGTAATTTATGACATCAGACGTTGGCCTGATTGAAGTTCATACATCTTTTTGTAGAGCCCGTCTTGTTTCAATAACGATTGATGATTACCTCGTTCGACGATTTCACCTCGATGGAGGACGAGTATCAAGTCGGCATCTTGAATTGTCGAGAGCCGGTGTGCGATGGCAATCGTCGTCCGACCACGTCTCATCCGCTCGAGGGCGAGTTGAACGCGCTCCTCGGTCTCGGTATCAATCGAACTCGTCGCCTCATCCAAAATCAAGATTTTCGGATCCCGGGCGACCGTCCGGGCGAACGCGAGCAATTGCCGTTCCCCGCTCGAGAACGTCGCCCCCCGTTCACCGACCGTATGCCCGTAGCCGGCCTCGAGTTTCTCGACGAACGTATGGGCTTGGACGAACTCAGCTGCTTCCCGAACTTTGTCCGAGTCGATCGTCGGGTTAAATAGTTTTAAGTTGTCCTCGATCGTCCCCGTGAACAAGAACGGGTCTTGGAGCACAAGGCCGACTTTGGCTCGAAGCTCGGCTTCCTCGAACTGCTCGATCGGATGCCCATCAATCGTGATTTTTCCTGATTGATACGGATAGAACCGAGTCAACAAGTTGATAATTGAACTCTTCCCGCTCCCGGTATGACCGACGAGTGCGACTGTCTCTCCCGGCTTGGCGACGAACGAGATGTGTTTCAATACGTCGACTTCTCCGTCATAGCTGAACGTGACGTTTTCGAAGCGTACTTCCCCGGAGCCAATTTCAGCCGTTCCCTCTAAGCTCTTACCTGGGGCCGGTTCATCCGTGTCCAAGACTTTGAAGACTCGGTCCGCCGAAACGACCGCCTGTTGAAATTCACTCAATCGTTGCATGATATCGAGCACGGGACGGAAGATTCGTTCGATATAGCTGATAAAGGCGTAGACGACCCCAACTTGTACTTGCTCGGTCGTTGACAAGACGCCGTAATAGCCGAGCAGCCCGATGATGGAGAAGGCGAGCAACAATTCGATAATCGGTCGCAACAACATACTGTCGAGCTTCAAGTTCCGATAACGTGCTTCTTGGTGGGCCTCGTTCGTCTCTTCGAATTGGCGGACAAGCCGCTCTTCTTGACGAAACTGTTGAACGATTCCCATCCCGTTAATCGACTCATTCAACTGTCCGTTCAATTGTGACAGCAGATCACGCACTTGCGCGAAGTACTTCGTCGAGTAGCGACGATACACCCAGATGATGAGCCAGAACAACGGCACGAGCACGAGCCCCATCGTTGCGAGCGTCGGTTCGAGGATGTAAAGGAACACGTATGTCCCGAGCAGCTGCACGGCCGATTGGACGAACGTGCTCATCACTCCGACGTACAGCTCCTTGACCGCCTCGGTGTCGTTCGTAATCCGCGAGACGAGTACGCCTGCTGGCGTCCGGTCGAAATAGGCGAGCCGCATGCCCATGACGTGACGGAAAATATCCATCCGAATGTTTTGAACGATTTTTAAGGCGATTTTTTGGAATGAAATCGACTGTAAATAGTCGAAGATGATCGCCGACACATGCAAGACCAAATAAACGACGAGCAATGTGACGACCCAGTTCGTCGGATAGACGCCTGGCGTCACGAACTCATCAATAAAGACCTTGATTAAAAACGGTCCCGCGAGCTTCGCACCGGTGGCGAGCAACAAAAAGACGAAAGCGAGACTGAGTGGGCGTGAGTAACGATTCGTATACGCCAATAGACGTTTGATGACCGCCCATTCCTGAACGTCATGCTTCATGGTGGCCACCCCCTTCTACGATTGCTTCGAGCTGTTGACGATCATACGTATCTTTGTACCATCCCGGTTCGCGAATCAAGTCCTGATGCCGGCCTCGTTGGATGATACGACCGTCTTCGAGAACGAGAATCTCGTCGGCGTGCTCGACCGCAGACAGTCGGTGCGCGACAATCAACCGAGATTGATCGGGATTCCCGGCCCGGAAATGCTCGATGATCGCTTCTTCCGTCTTCGCATCGACGGCGGAGAGAGCATCGTCTAGAATCAATACGTCTGCCTCGATCATGAGGGCACGTGCAATCGAGATGCGTTGTTTTTGGCCGCCCGATAGCGTCACGCCCCGTTCGCCTACAAGCGTGGCATAACCTTCTGGTAACCGCATGATGTCATCATGCACTTCGGCGATTTTAGCTGCTTCCATAATCTCGTCAAGTTTTGCTTCCGGTTTACCGAACGCGATATTGTTTGCAATCGAGTCGCTGAACAAGAAGTGGTCTTGCGGGACGACGGCGACCTTGTCGAGCAGAAGTGACTTTTTCACCTGTCGGATATTGATGCCCCCGATTTTAATCGTGCCGTCATGGACGTCATACTCCCGCGTCAATAACCGAACGATTGTCGTTTTACCGGAGCCTGTCCGTCCGACAATTCCGAGCGTGCGACCGCGTTCGATTCGGAACGACACGTCTTGTAAGACGGGTGTCTCGTCATAGCGGAAGGCATGAATGTCCGCCTCAATCTCCGAATAGGCAAGTTTCGTCGCCGCCATCGGGTCATCTTGAATCTCAGGTTTGACGGCGAGCATTCGCTCGATTCGGTCATAAGACGCACGACCGCGTTCGACGATATTGAACAGCCAGCCGAACGCAAGCATCGGCCAAGTGAGCAAACTGAGATACGCCGTGAAACTGACGATTTGACCGATTGTCAGCTCGCCTTGTTCAATCAAATAGGCACCATAGCCAATCGATAGGATATACGAGAGGCCGACGATTCCGAAGATGGTCGGGTCGTATAGTGCATCGATTTTGGCGACGCGGACGTTCTTCGCCATGACCTCGTCGGATAACTTCTCGAACGAGTCGACGTCGCGGCCGACTTCCCCGGCCGATTTCAATACCCGGACACCGCTGACGCTCTCTTGGACTTTGTCATTCAGTTCGGAGAACGCCGCCTGAGCGACCCCGAACCGATTATGTAATAGTTTGCCGTATCGTGTCGTTAACGCGACCATGATTGGCAGCGGCAACAGCGCTACGACCGTCAACTTCCAACTAATCGTCGTCACCATCGTGATGATGACGAACGTCCCCATGGTAATGCTGTCGACGAGCGTCAAAATCCCCGCACCCGCCGTCGTCGAGACGGCTTGGACATCGTTCGTCGCATGGGCCATCAAATCCCCGACCCGCGACTTCTTATAAAAACGTTGATCTAAATCGGTGAAATGGCGATAGAGCTGACTCCGCAACATCCGACCGAGCCGAATTGAAGCCCCAAAGATGAAGTACCGCCAGAAGAAGCGGGCCACATAGTTTCCGATGCCGACGGCCGCGAGCCCGCCGAGCAACATCCACAATAAATCTGTTTCGAGCGATTCTCGGTTGATCTCATCGACGATTCGGCCGATGATGCGTGGCGGCACGAGTTCGAGCGCCGCAACGAACATGAGTAGGACGATACCGAGCGCATACGTCCGCCATTCGAGCTTGAAGAACCAAGCCAATTGTTTGAATACACGAATCTGAAACACCCCCTATGTTGTCTTGAATTCAGACTATTCTTTTAGATTAGCGAAAGTTTGTTCGATTGTCTAACAAAAAATGGATACAAAAAGCACTTTGCGGGCGCAAAGTGCTTCGGTCGATCCAGTTTATTTCTTTTCGTTCTTCATTTGAACGTTCATGGCGCGCATCACTTGGTTGACTTTCTTCTGTGACGGCTTTTGACCCATTTGCATCATCAATGTACGAATCATATCTTCGTTGATCGGTGGGTTCTGTTCGAGGTAGTTCATCATGTATTTACGAGCGATAAAGAAACCGATCGCAATACCCCCGATTAGTGCTGCCACGATCAGAAGAATCCAGAATAATGTACTCAAGGCTTAACCTCCTCTACCATATGAAACATCGTTTTTTACTATACACTATATTACGCTAATTCGCTAGTCGTCTGTAAAAAAAGTGGTGACCCAAAACTCCGGGCCACCACTGATAGTAAGCGATTAAAGTGATTTGACAGCAGCGACGACGTTGTCGACCGACATGCCATATTCTTTCATGAGGAGATCCCCAGGGGCAGAGGCACCGAACTTGTCGATTCCGAGTACTTTACCGCCGAATCCGACGTATTTGTACCAGCCGAGTGTCGCGCCCGCTTCAAGCGAGACACGCTTCGTGATTGACGAAGGAAGGACCGATTCTTTGTATTCTGCTGACTGTGCTTCGAACAATTCCCACGAAGGCATCGAGACGACAGCCGCGTTCACGCCGTCAGCCGCGAGTGCTTCGCGAGCTTCGACGAGGACGTGTACTTCAGAACCTGTACCGAGAAGGAGGACGTCCGCCTCGCTCGAGTTACCGGCGACGACGTAGCCACCTTTAGCCGCTTCTTCAATCGACGTGCCTTCGAGTTCTGGCAACGCTTGACGCGTCAAGACGAGAAGTGATGGTGATGATTTCGTTGTGATTGCTTGCTTCCAAGCCGCAATCGTCTCTTTTCCGTCAGCCGGACGGAGAACAGACAAGTTTGGCATCGCACGGAAGCTCATCAAGTGCTCGACCGGTTCGTGTGTCGGGCCGTCTTCGCCGACCGCGATTGAATCGTGTGTCAAGACGAACGTCGATGGGATTCCCATGAGGGCCGCGAGTCGTACCGCTGGACGCAAATAGTCTGAGAAGACGAAGAATGTCGCGCCGTAAGGAAGGACACCACCGTGGAGTGCCATACCGTTGACGGCAGCTGCCATTGCGAATTCACGGACGCCGAACCAGATGTTGCGGCCTGCTGGATCTTCATCGAAGTCTGCAGCACCTTTAATCATCGTGTTGTTCGAGCCTGCGAGGTCAGCCGAACCACCGAAGAGTGTCGGCACCGCTTTAGCGATTGCGTTCAATACTTCACCGCTCGTTTGACGTGTCGCTTTCTTCGAACCGATTTCGAACGTCGGCAACTCGCTGTCCCAACCTTCTGGGAGCTCATTGTTCACTGCACGCTCGAACTGTGCACCGAGTTCAGGGTGTGACGACTTGTAAGCCGCGACGAGTTCGTTCCAGTCCGCTTCCGCTTTGGCACCTGGCTCAACGACTTTCTCGTTGAACAAGTCGTACACTTCGGTCGGTACGTAGAAGTTTTCGCCTTCCCACTTATAGAACTGCTTCGTGAGTTCGATTTCAGCTTCGCCGAGCGGCGCGCCGTGTGAGGCCGATTTCCCTGACTTGTTCGGTGAACCGAAACCGATGACCGTCTTCACTTCGATGAGGGTCGGTTTCGACGTTTCCGCCTTCGCTTCGTCGATTGCTTTCGCGATTGTATCGATGTCCGTGCCATCTTCAACGCGAATCACTTGCCAGCCGTAAGCGTTGAAACGATCTTCGACGCTTTCTGAGAACGACTTGTGAAGGTCGCCATCGAGTGAGATGTCGTTTGAATCATAAAGGACGACGAGCTTTCCGAGTTTCAAGTGACCAGCGAGTGAGGCAGCTTCTGCCGACACGCCTTCCATCAAGTCACCGTCTCCGCAAATCCCGTATGTGAAGTGGTCAACCACTTTGAACTCATCACGGTTGTAAGTCGCTTCCAAATGTTTTTCAGCCATCGCCATACCGACTGCCATGGCAATCCCTTGGCCGAGCGGTCCAGTCGTCGCGTCGACACCAGCCGTGTGACGGTACTCTGGGTGTCCAGGCGTCTTCGAATCCATTTGACGGAACGATTTGAGATCGTCGAGTGAAAGGTCGTAACCAGATAAGTGAAGAAGCGAGTACAAGAGCATCGAACCGTGTCCCGCTGAAAGAACGAACCGATCGCGGTTGAACCAGTTCGGGTTTTTCGGGTTGTGACGCATCTTATCCGTCCAAAGTGTGAACGCCATCGGAGCCGCACCCATCGGCATCCCCGGGTGACCAGAGTTCGCTTTTTGGACCGCATCAATCGAGAGCGTCCGAATCGAGTTAATCGCTAATAATTCTTTAGTAGTTGTTTCCACTAATTTCATCCTCTCTGTTGTTACAAAGTTTCTACCCGTCATATTTTAGCATACTCATTCGTGTGTCACAACTAATTAATTAGTATAACACATTAGATGGAATCGTTTACTTCCTTTCGTCCAAAATCAGTCCATTAAGTCCTCCTGATCGCCGTTCGCGTATAACAAACATGCACACCCTATATGAAATAGGATGTGCATTCGTGGTCACTCCGAGCGATGTCGTTTCTGCTCGTCTTTCAATTTTTCAGGCGTTACGTCGTTCCCGTCCGGATCGACGACCTTCATCCCCATCATTTGCGATTTGAATGATTGGCGGAACGCTTGCAAATATTGTTGGCGCAGCGCTTGCTGCTCGTCCATCTCTTCTGATGACAGTCCATCTGTCTTGGCTTTGTTGGCGAGAAAATTGATTCGCTCCAACTGTTCAGGTGCTAGCATCAGGCTCGCCCCCTCTCTACTGAATTTGTTCTTCTACTGTACAAAATCAGCGAGCAGGAATCAAGTTTCTGGCACTGATACGTGCTCCAAATAACGACGGTTCACGGTCGCTTTCGACACCTCATAGCCAAAACCACGTAGCGTGGCGGCAATTTCAGCGAACGTCAGTCCGCGCTCGCGCAGTTGGACAATTTCTTCGATCGGCACTTCGATTCGGCTCCGACCGCCTTGATCGTGATGTTGGATGTTGCGGTGCGGGTTGAACCCGTTCGCGACCGCCCGACGCATGCCGCGTGAGATTTTCGCATTATGGATTTTACGCTGGTATTCCTCGACGACACTGACGATTTCAAGCACCATCTTCTCGGCATCCGAGACGACGTATTCATCGGACGATTGCATCGTCAACAAGCGGACGTTATGTTTCATGAGCGTATGCAAGATGGCGATTTTCGCGTTCCCTCGTCCGAGGCGGCTGTCATCGCTCACGAGCACGGCATCGAGATTAGATGTCGAGACGTGCTCCAACAAATCGAGCAACCCCGTCCGATTGACCTCATACCCACTCTCTTGCTCACTGATCACATCGACGATTTCAGCGTCAAGACGTTTCGCCATCCGCGTCAGTTCGTCCGCTTGGCGACCGAGTGACGTCTCTTGCGTGGACTTGTTCGTCGACACGCGACAATAAATGACGACTCGCATCCCGTCACTTCCTTTCTTTCCATTCGCCCTCTACGATACACAGGTTCGGGGGCTGTTCGCAATCAGAAAAGATTATTCGGCGGCGAACCACGTCGTCTTGTCGTCTTCTTTCTCAGCGCGTTCAGCGAGAAGCTGTGCCTCGAGCGACTCGGCCTCCGTCAAGGCGACTTCTTCTTCGATGCTATGCTCGATTACTGGTTCGGTCGCGACGACTTCGACATCGTGGCGCATTTCCCCGACCATATAAAACGCGAACATTCCAAGTGCCAACATGCCGACTAAAATGATTCCATTGATTGTGTCTCTCATAACGATTACCTCCTGGGAATAAGAATACACGTTCTCGAGAACGTCTGTTCGTTTATCTGTTCTCATCATAAAACAAGAACTTCTGTTCGGTCAAGTAGAAAAAAACGAACGAATGTTTGTGCGCTCATGTGTTCTTGTGTTAAACTAAACCCATAAAGAATAGGATGCGTTCGCAGGTTATTCGACATAATCGAGGTGAAATCCATTGAAAAAAATGTCAGCAAGACAACAACAGATTCTTGATTTTATAAAAGCCGAGGTCCGGGCGAAAGGGTATCCACCTTCCGTTCGTGAAATCGGAGAGGCAGTCGGACTCGCATCGAGCTCGACCGTCCACGGCCACTTGGACCGTCTAGAGAAGCGTGGATTGATTCGACGTGACAAGACGAAGCCACGTGCCATCGAAATTTTAGATGAAGAGATGTCAGTCGTGGAAGACCATGATGCCGTCATGTACGTGCCGGTCATCGGAAAAGTCACGGCCGGTACGCCGATCACGGCGATCGAGAATGTGGAAGAGCACTTCCCGCTCCCGGCCCACGTCGTCGGTTCCGACAACGTCTACATGCTCTCGGTATCGGGAGACTCTATGATTAACGCCGGCATCTTGGACGGGGACCGTGTCCTCGTCCGCCAACAGAACACGGCCGACAATGGAGAGATTGTCGTCGCCATGACGGATGAAGGCGAAGCGACGGTGAAGCGGATTTATAAAGAAGCTTCGAAAGTCCGTCTTCAACCAGAGAACGACGAGCTCGAAGCGATGTATTTCGATAACGTGTCGATTTTAGGGAAGGTCATCGGTGTATACCGCACGATTCACTAATGGCTAGTGGCAAGACACATACCCGTACGAATCTCGTGGCAATCGGTGCTCTTGCGATTGCCACGCCTTTTATTGACATCGATGTTCCGACCATGTTCCTATTCGGCGCCCTAATCGGGACGTTCTGGCTCTCCCCGGACCTTGACTTAAAGTCGGACGCCTATTATCGATGGGGACCACTCCGAGGCTTTTGGCTCCCTTACGTGAAGATTATGCCCCATCGGTCGTTATTCTCGCATTTGCCGCTCTTGAGCGATCTGATCCGGGTCATCTATCTTGGCTTCCCGCTCACGCTCGTGCTCACGTTCACGCCGTATGAGGAAGCTGCCAGATCATGGCTCGACCTAAACGGGGCCGCATGTTTCTTCGGACTCGTCTTCGCGACGACGTTACATACGACGCTCGATTATGCGTCCACGTTCTTCAAACGTGCCTTTTAAGCCAAACATTTATGCCATACACCTAAAAGGGCAACCCGTCTAGTAGAGACTGGGTTGCCCTTTTTGAACTGTTTATTATATAGAAGCTCAATAACTTTTATGCAACATGACATGATGTTCTGCCACTTCTCGTCCATTGACCAGCAAAACGACACGATGCTCCCCTGAATAATGCCGACGAGTCGTCAAATCTGCCCAACTGTGCATCCTGTTCGCTACAAGTCGCGCACCCCCGGGGACGAGTTTGTTCGCTAGCAGAAATGCTTTACGACTCGCTTTCCCGTTCGCTTTTATGAAATCGATGGCGTATTCGACCCGAATATAGGCGGCATCTCCTGGACGAATCGACAAATCATACTGAATCTCGCACGCCTCACCTATGCTGAGCACATTCGGATGTATAGTAATCGATGAGTTGACGGTCAAATCCGTTTCTTGCGTATAACCAAACAAAGTTAACGCGTCCGGGTGTGCGGATTTAATTAACGTTCGGCACGCATGTCTGATGACCCAGTCGGTATGAGGATGTTCGCCTTGCCATCGACGCGAGACTTCGAGCACGGCTTCCGGGTGATCTTTCGAGATATCGTTGAGATTGTTGGCGACACTTTTCCTTACATATAATGATGGGTCTTCTTTCAATAACTCTAAAACCGCAAACACGGGAGCCGGATTTTCTCTGAACATCGGTAATGACTCCGCCCACGGAAGACGAGGACGACAGCCTTCACTTGCCAATCTTCGCACATGCTCATTCGGATGCTTGGCCCATGCCATCATGCGATCCATTACTCGCGTCGAATCACGAAGCAGAAAAGGTCTGATTGCGAATTCAGAAGACGATTTCTGCGTGAAGAGTTCGAGTGCTGACATCGAGCGTTCCCAATGTTCTTCCGCCTGTCCATACACTTCTACGAAGTCGGGAAAAAATAAATATGGAAAGCCGACACAATCGTCTGCAATTTCAACCAATACATCTATAGCTGACTCGTAGTTTTGAGGTAAGTACTCCCCGAGCTTTGTCGAAATACGGCGCATACGCCCTTTCAGCGCTAACGCTTCCCATGACTCATCTACAATCGATGCGACAAATGCTTGTATATCAAACGATGGGTAAACGGATTGAATACGTCGTCCAAATCCTAGCAAAAAATCCTCATGATATACCTCTTTCAACGGTGTGGCCACGTCTTCCATCTCCTTCAGTTTCGTCTAGTCCGCTCATCCAGCCATACATTCTTCCTCATTATATAGAACGATAGAAAAAGAGTCCTGAAGGAGTTCTTCTTGCGAAGACTCCTTCAGGACTCTGATTGGTAGGGTTAACGTCCCCAGTTCATCTACTTAGTAGAGCGTCATGTACTGATCGCGTTCCCACTCCGTCACTTGCGTGCGGAACATATCCCACTCGATTTCTTTCAACTCGAGGAAGTGCTCACCGATATGCTCGCCAAGCGATTCCATGACGACTTTGTCAGTACGGAGTACTTCGAGCGCGTCGAAGAGCGTAGCCGGAAGATCGTCAATCCCGTTAGCAACACGTTCTGGCTTGTCCATGACGTAGATGTTGCTGTCGATTGGCTTCGGTGCTGTCATGTCTTTCTCAATTCCATCGAGACCTGCAGCCAATAGTGTGGCCAAAGCGAGGTACGGGTTTGCTGCCGGGTCGACCGAACGTACTTCGATTCGAGTCGAGAGACCACGGGCCGCTGGTACACGAACGAGTGGTGAACGGTTGCGCGCGCTCCATGCTACGTAGCAAGGTGCTTCATAACCAGGAACGAGACGCTTGTACGAGTTAACAGTCGGGTTACAAACAGCCGTGAATGCACGGGCATGCTCGAGAATCCCTGCCGTGAAGGCGCGAGCCGTGTCAGAGAGTTCCATTTCGCCGTTCGGATCGTAGAAGACGTTCGTGTCACCTTTGAAGAGCGACATGTTGGCGTGCATCCCTGAACCGTTGACACCGAAGAGCGGCTTCGGCATGAACGTCGCGTGAAGACCATATTTCGCTGCAATCGTCTTGACGACGAGTTTGAACGTTTGGATGTTATCAGCCGTCGTGACCGCATCTGCGTATTTGAAGTCGATCTCGTGCTGACCTGGTGCGACTTCGTGGTGTGATGCTTCGATTTCGAAGCCCATGTTTTCGAGCTCGATGACGATCTCTTTACGGCAGTTCTCGCCGAGGTCGACCGGTGCCAAGTCGAAGTAACCGCCTTGGTCGTTAAGTTCGAGTGTCGGTTGGCCGTTCAAGTCTTTCTTGAAGAGGAAGAACTCAGGCTCTGGTCCGACGTTGAATGCTGTGAAACCGAGCTTCTGCATGCGCTCGAGGTTACGCTTCAAATTGCCGCGCGGGTCACCGCTGAACGGTTTTCCGTCCGGAGTATAAATATCACAAATCAAGCGAGCGACTTTACCGCTGCCGTCTGTCCACGGGAAGACAACCCATGTGTCAAGGTCTGGATAGAGGTTCATGTCTGATTCCTCGATGCGTACGAACCCTTCGATTGAAGAACCATCGAACATCATCTTGTTATCAAGTGCTTTGTCCAATTGGCTGATCGGAACCTCGACGTTTTTAATCGTACCGAGGATATCCGTGAATTGAAGACGAATAAAGCGTACGTCCTCTTCTTGTGCGATGCGTTTGATGTCTTCTTTCGTGAACGTTTTTCTGGCCATGGTGAAATGTCCCCTCTCACATTGTGTAATGGTTAGTGTACTGGCGTCATCGATAAAAACGTGACAGCTCACCTTGAATGAGCGACGTCTTATTGAAACGGCCAGCTTCTTGAAGCTGTGTTTTCAATAATTTGTGTAACTCTTGTTCAGAGATCTTCGGTGCTTCATCGACCGGCGCCTTTAGTGATTCCGCGTCTTTAGCGTCGCTGTTATCGAGCATATGACGAATCGCCGCCAAATTGAAGCCTTGATCGATAAAATCCTTGATCGTGAGTAGACGTTCGACATCATTAAAGGAATAGAGCCGTCGTTTCGATTCCGTCCGACTAGGCGAAATCAGACCCTGTTCTTCATAGTACCGAATCTGCCTACCTGTCAGCTGGGTCAAATCTTGAACGATTCCAATCGGAAACAACGGGTTGGAGCGACGAAATTGATCGGCCATCTCTTACCCCTCCTTTTCTGTCTCACACTGTGAGAATAATACATGACAACTTACCTGTCAATAGATGTTAAGAAAGTTAACATGACATTTCGGTTACAACTTCTGTGAGATATTGTCACGGTCAAATGTGACGAGCTCTTTCGTCCGCAATTGGCTCAAGGCAAGCATGAGCGCGACCTTGACGTGGGCGTAAGTTAATCCGCCTTGAACGTAGGCCGTGTAAGGCGCGCGGAGCGGACCGTCGGCCGACAATTCAATCGACGAGCCTTGAATGAACGTCCCGGCTGCCATGATAACGTCATCCTCATACCCCGGCATATAGGCCGGTACCGGCAACGCATGCGCATTGACCGGCGACGCCATCTGGATGCTCTGACAGAACGCAATCATCTTGTCGCGGTCGCGGAACGTCACCGATTGAATCAAATCGGTCCGAGGCGTCGTATAATGCGGGTCGGTCTCGAAACCGAGCAATCCGAGCAGGCTCGCCGTCAAGTGCGCCCCTTTCAAGGCTTGGGCGACTGTGTGCGGCGCCATATAAAACCCTTGATACATCTCTTGGAGCGAATAGAGTGACGGACCGGCCTCGCTTCCGATGCCAGGTGTCGTCATGCGGAACGAGCAGCGTTCGACGAGTTCTTTCGTCCCGGCGATATAGCCACCCGTCTTCGCCAAGCCGCCACCCGGGTTTTTGATGAGTGAGCCGGCCATGAGATCAGCCCCGACGTGGGTCGGTTCAATCGTCTCGACGAACTCACCGTAACAGTTGTCGACGAAGACGAAGACGTGCGGGTGTGCCGCTTTGATTTTCGCGATTGCCTCCCCGATTTCTTGGACCGGAATGCTGCGTCGGTTGGCGTAACCTTTCGAGCGCTGGATGCCAACGAGCTTCGTCTCAGGGCGAATCCGTGCGATGACGGTCTCGACATCGATCTGGTCGTCTTTCAACTCGACCGTGTCGTAGCCGACACCAAGTTCTTTGAGCGACCCACGGCCGTCTCCCCGAATCCCGACAATCTCTTCGAGCGTGTCGTACGGCTTGCCGGTAATATAAAGCAGTTCATCCCCTGGCAACAACACACCGAACAAGGCGATCCCGATGGCGTGCGTCCCAGAGATGATTTGCGGGCGGCATAGGGCGAGGTCCGCCCCGAACACGTCAGCATAAATCGACTCGAGCGTGTCGCGTCCAATATCGTCATAGCCGTACCCGGTCGTCGGATTGAAATGAAAGTCCGACACTTTATGCTTCTTAAACGACTCGAGGACACGGTATTGGTTGAACTCCGCTGTCGCCTCGATCGTTTCAAAATATGGTTTTACCCGCGCTTCCGCCTCGGTCACGAACGGGGCCAATTCATCATAATACGCAATCTTTTCTTGCCACATCATTGTTTCACACCTCAAATTGTTTCAGCGTCGCATATAGACGCGTGTCTTCTCTCATATATCCAACGAGTTCGACCGAACCGTCATCGAGGAACTTCTCCTCGAGACGATACATCGAATCTTTGGCCGGATGGTAATGCTCGAACGAGCGGACCGGCAAGATGACGTGTACTTTCGTCAACACATCAGCAATCTTATCTTCGATCGCGCCGATGAGCGTCTCGATATCGTTCGAGTCGAGCGCCGAGATGACGAGCGGTCCGCCAACGAAGTCTTCGGTCAACCGGTCTTTCTTATTGTATACCTCGAGCTGCGGCAACTCACTCGCGCCGAGTTCCGTCAAGACCGAGTTGGTCGTGTCGATTTGGTTCATGTAATGCGGGTTTGACGCGTCAATGACGTGCAAGACGAGGTCAGCCCCGAGCACTTCCTCGAGCGTCGAGCGGAACGCGGCGACGAGTTTCGTCGGCAAGTCGCGAATAAATCCGACCGTATCCGTGATGAGCACTTTTCCGCCGCGCGGCAATTCGAGCTCACGCGTGAGCGGATCGAGCGTCGCGAACAATTCGTCCTGTTCGTACGTATCGGCGTCCGTCAAGCGGTTGAAAATCGTTGATTTTCCGGCGTTCGTATATCCGACGAGCGCGACTTGGAACACACGGTTCTCTTTCCGACGTTCGCGGTAACGGTCACGGTGCGCGACGGTGCCTTCGAGATTTTTCTTAATCTCATCGATGCGGCGCTTGATGTGCCGGCGGTCCGACTCGAGTTTCGTTTCACCCGGTCCCCGTGTCCCGATTCCGCCACCGAGACGTGACAGTTGCGTGCCTTGTCCGATTAAACGCGGGAGCAGGTAGTTCATTTGGGCGAGTTCGACTTGGAGTTTCCCTTCTTTCGATTGGGCCCGTCCGGCAAAGATGTCTAGAATCAATTGCGTTCGGTCAATCAGTTTCATCTCGTCCGGGTCGTTCAGCGAGATGCGGATGTTCTTCGACTGGGCTGGCGACAGCTCGGCGTTGAAGATGACGATGTCCGGCTCGAACTGTTCGATGAGCACCGCGAGCTCCTCGACCTTCCCTTTCCCGATGAACGTGCGGCGGTCGACTTGTTGCCGTTTCTGATCGAGACGGGCGACGACCTCACCTCGTGCCGTATCGACCAATTCGACGAGTTCCCCCATCGATTGTTCATATGTCCAATCGTCGACAGTTGGTAATTGACATCCGACGATAATGACTTTCTCTCGTTGCATAAAAATCCCTCATTCCTATAAGTCTCATCCTCCATCTTACCACGAAACGGCGAATGGAGAACGTCCGTTTGTGGTACGATATGAGGAGAAGGAGGAACGTCCATGACGAAACGTAGAAAAGAGTATCCATTGCCTGAATATATCGAGGCGTACTTGTTCCATCTCGGCGCGAGCGGCCGTCAACCGTCGACGCTGAAACGCTATCGATACGACTTGATCGATGTGCACAAATACTTTCATGACCATAACGTCGAGCTCGATGCCCCGGAGGCGTGGCTCGCCGTCCCGCTCGAATCGTGGAAGACGTTCGTCAACGACTTCCTCATCGAAGAGAAGCAATACCAACAGGCGACGGTCGCCCGAATCGTCACCGTCATCAATAGCCTGACCGTCTTCTTGAATCCGCTCCGGAAAAAGATGCTAGCCTATGCCCAACCAGCCCATACGCTCACCGTCGACCAGATTGCCTTGCCGACCGAGTTCAGCAAGCTCGTCCGGACGATCCGTTCGACAAGCGGGCTGAGTGAGAACCAGCTTCAGGCGCATCCGTATCTCGTCAATCGGAACGAGCTGATCGTCACGTTGTTCTATAAATATGGACTCCGGGTGCATCATATCATCCGTCTTCGGATGAACGACCTGCATCTCGCGAGCCATGAA
This sequence comes from Exiguobacterium sp. s157, assembly GCF_018618205.1. NCBI lineage: Bacteria > Bacillati > Bacillota > Bacilli > Caryophanales > Exiguobacterium > Exiguobacterium sp. s157. The sequence continues at coordinate 60,228 of NZ_JACSLQ010000005.1, read as the reverse complement.
TTCGACGTCTATGACCGGCTCGGCAACCGGTTCACGTTGAAACTCAGTCAAGAGGACCAGACACTCCTTATGAACTATTTGGCTGACATCCCGACGCCGGTCCGTCCGCGTTGGTACTCGGACGATCCCGTCTTCGTCTCGTTCGACTTCTCCCGGATGACGTTCCGTTGGGTGTATGCGAAGAACCAGCCGAAACAGCTGACGATCGTCATGATTACGAAGATGATGCGCCAATTGAATGAACGCAGCGGTCTCAGCCGTTCGGTCACACCGTCGATGCTCCGGAACGCCCACGTCTTGAAGACGTATGCGACCGACATGACGTCACTTGAACGGATGAACGTGACGTGTATGCATAAAGAGTCATCGCTCCGGCGCTATGAGCAGGCGTATGCGGAGTTCGGCGCAACGCTCTATGAATCAGGGGGCGTCACCCCGTAACCCGTCGTCATCTTTGCAGGTGACGGCTTTTTTTACTTGATGATCCGAAAGGTGGGCGTACCGTGTTTTTTCAAAAAATCCAATCTGCTCTCATCAGTCTATTCATTATTCCTTTCGTGTTGCCGCTCTTCTTTCCCTACGCGCTCGATTTGTCATATGGACCGAGCGTGGCCGTCTATTTGCTCTATGCGATCCCCATCGTGTTCATCTACGGGACGTTCACCTCTATACTGTCCGAGTATATAAGCCAAAAGACGCCATTCCGTTCGAAACGGGTGACGTCTTTCGTGTTCCATCTGATTGCTGGCTGGTTGTTCGTGGTCCCATATGGACTGTTATTCGATCCATCCATCTTCGAGACAGGTATATTCAACCTCGCATCGTTACTTGGCGTGTCGAGCGCCTTCATTTTCTATGCGGTCGACCAACTGCTTGGCCATCATTTCAAAACGCTGTAGTCAGTGGGCCCACTCATTTCGCAACAAGCCGTATACGACGTGGTCGACGTAGCGGTCATATAGCCACTCCGCGTTGCGAAGCACCCCTTCTTCGAGGAAACCGAACCGTTCCGGCAAGGCCCGGCTCTTCACATTCCCGGTTGCGACCCGAATCTCGATTTTATCGAGTTTCAAGTCACGGAACCCGTAATCGATGACCGTCTCGAGCGCTTGACTCATAACGCCTTTGCCTTGAAACTCTTGGCCGAGCCAATAGCCGACCGTCCCACACTTGATGCCTCGGTCGATGTCGTTGAAGCCGATCGTCCCGGCGAGCTCACCCCGATACACGATCGCAAACGACTTCGGATAGCCGCCCGTCTCCATCAATCCTTTAATCCGCCCTTCGATATTTTGCCGCGAATCGTCGACCGTCTCCGTATAATCTAGCCAACCGAGCCACTCGCGAAGGTATGGCTTCGACGCCATCGTCAATTGGAACAACGCCTCTGCGTCATCAATGGTGAACATTCGTAGTTGAAGCTGGTCGTTGATGTCATAGCGTAACATGTCGTTTCCCCCGTTTACTTTCCAATTATTGTACTCTTAATGATTTTATCGTAAACTATTTGTAAATAATTTGAAAGCGGTGAAAGTATGTAATTCGACATCATGTCATCCACCCAAAATTGAATAGTTCTGGAGGAGAGTCATGATGAAGTCGTTTTACCTGCTGCTGGTCAGTCAATGGCTGGCCAATATTGGTGACGTGCTTTATATCGTCGCCTTGATCGCTTTGTTATATCAACAGACCGGTTCCGCCCTGGCTGCGGCCAGTTTCCCGATTGCCGTCACGATCGGCATGACCGTGAGCGGTCTGTTCTTTGCCCGCGTCTTATCTCGGTTCACCCTCGGTCAGACGCTGCTCGTCACGCAACTGTTGAAGACGACCTTGCTCGGGGCCGTCATTTGGTCGGAGTCGATTCTCGTCCTCGGCCTCGTCGTGCTCATCGCCTTCTTGGATGGGTTCGCCCGTCCGGTCCAAGCGTCGTTCATCCCCCGGCTGACGACGAATCGCCAACAAGCGAACAGTCTCGTCCAAGGGTCGAATCAGTTCATCCAGCTGGCGATGTGGCCGCTCGGTACTATGGTCGTCGCTTCGTTTTCAAGCGCGATTGCCTTGACCGTCGCGTTGATGTTATTCATGCTCTCGACGCTCGTCACGCTTCGCTTCGTCCGTTCACTCGACCGCGACGTGACGGTAGAAGATGGTGAATCAGACATTTCCCTTAGAGACAGCCTCGCCATCGTGCGAACAGTACCTCATGCTCGATTAATCACGGTATTCGTCACGTTCGAGTCTTTCGTCAGCACGCTCTGGATTTCGGCGCTTTTGCTCGTCTATCTGGAACGCCACCTTAACATCGATACGGGATGGTGGGGCTCGATGAACGCAAGCTTCTTGATCAGCATGATTCTGGCCAGTGCATACTTGTATCGCGCTCAACGGACCAGTTCACTTGCTGTCAGCTCCCTACTGTCGGTCGGGGCTGCCTTGTTGTTCGGTGTGACGTCTCATATCGTGTTCGCACTCATTGCGCTCGCAATTCAAGGATACGCCACCCAACTCCGCATCATCCAGACGAACACGGTGCTCCAAGAAACGACACCTGCCTCGCAACTTCCGTACGTCTATAGCGTCCAACAGACGGCTTATACCCTCGCCTTCAGCATCGGCAGCCTGACGTTTGGAATGCTCGCGGACGGATTGCCGATCGCCATCGTCTATTTGATTGGCGCAGGTCTGACCGTTCCGCTCGTATGGCTCGGTCGACACATCGATTTGACGGACGATGTGGTCCAGTCTGCATAATAAGAAGGCGCCTTCTCGGACAGAGAGGGCGCCTGTTTGCTATGATGCGTAATTCTTACGATTGCTCGTAGTAATGCTTCCCACCAAAATAGATGGTCGGGCTCCCGCGACGGATGCATTTTAACCCGATTGCCGCCTCGACCGTCGGGTCCGACATTGTGATGATCGAGGACCGTATCCAAACCGTAAATCCGATAGTGGCAATAGGAACAAATCTTCAAATCTCATTGGAAACCACCTCTCCCGGATGTTTATACTGAAACACACCGTAGCCATATCCTTGCGTCAAATCGCCTCCAATGAACAATGAGACGGTTTCTGTCTCGGTCGGGATGAGGAATCGAATGCCTTCCCACTCTTCATCATGTTCCAGGAGTGACACAAGTTGATGAACAGCTTGTTCTGGTTGTCGGGAGACATCACAACTCACCTTATACGTCTTCGACCACGTCCATTTCCCACTAGATTCAATTGCATGATCGCTTCCCGTCCGCTTCGCCCAAGACTCAAAATCGGATAACAGTTTATTTTTGGATAAGACGACTTGGAATGACGTAACACCGAGTGCGATTAATAAGTCCGCAATGAATGCCGCAGGGGCCTTCACTTCCGGTAACCCGAACTCTCTCCATTGGCTGTCCGGTGAGACGCCGTACATATCCTCCATTTTCAGAGAGTATGAATCAGGGTCATGAAACGTCTGACTGTGTGCCAATAAAAAATCGAGGAAAGAAACATCGTGTCCGGCTAGCTCGATGGACACAACTTTTTCTGTATATAATTTGCGATGATACGAATTATACAAAAAGACTAGTTTTTCATTCGAATAGATGCCAATCGGTAACGTCAAATCAATCCATCGAAGCTGAAGTAATTGTGGTTTGGTAAGTTCCAAATCTAGCTCACCATAGTCAATCACGCGATAAGAACCGAGCGGCAAAACGTCTGACCAAATAGATTTGAGCAAGAACAAATCAATCGTCCGGAACGTCTGCGCATGTAGATGCTGAACATCTAAGGCATCGAAATTCAATTGGCATTCCCCTTTCCATGAACAGTGTGCTGAATCGATCACAAGTGATGTCGTATACTGAAAGAAACCTTGGAATGGAGTGATTGATGATGTCCACCCTTTCACACGAAGAAACAACCGAGTTGTTGAAAACTCTCGAAGCGCGCTTTACCACCAACCCCGAACGACATCAAGATCTCACCTGGCCCGACATCTTGACTCGTCTTCAAGCGGACGACCGTAAACTCGCCGCGCTCTCCGAAATGGAACGGACCGGCGGCGAACCCGATGTGATTCGACTTCCGAACGGGGAGCATGTCTTCTGTGACTGTTCGGTTGAAAGTCCGAGTGGTCGACGTAGCCTATGCTATGACGATGCGGCGTTAGCGGCGCGAAAGAAGAACAAACCGGTGGGGAGTGCCGTCGAGTTGGCTGAAGAGATGGGTATCGAACTACTCGACGAAGCAACGTATCGCCATCTGCAGACGCTCGGTACGTTCGACTTGAAGACGTCGAGCTGGATTGTCACCCCGGAATCGATTCGTCAAAAAGGCGGAGCCTTATTCTGCGACCGGCGCTACAACCAGATCTTCGTCTATCATAATGGCGCCGATTCGTATTATGCGGCCCGAGGATTCCGCGGAATGTTCATCCTCTAAGCAGGGCCACGTGCCTTGCTTTTTTATGTGAAGAGCCAATTGAAGACGATGGGGACATACTTGACGAAAAATAGACTGACAAATAAAATGGATAACACTTTGAATGGCCACATGAACCAGTCGTTCAACTTGCGTGTGAAAAACAAGAATAATGCATTTGCTATCAAACTTTGTGTGAGGTTCGGCTCTTCCATCATTTGAGAAAGTAGAACACCCCATCCAGGGAAGGAATCCAGACCAAACGTTGCCGAAAAATCTGGCGACGTATCGTACTTAATTCGGATGTACCACGCCATGACATAAACTGATACGAAAATCGATGCCCAAATCGTCATCCCTAAAAATAAGAAAAAGTCTTTCCACGACTCCACGTCGATGATACATATGACGATTAAAATCCCAATCCCAATTACAACATTAATAATAAACAGCGGAGAAATCGTCAGAATCGAGAATTCTTCTGCTGTCAGAAATGATCCCGCAACTGAACTTCGGCTATAATCTATCATCTTTTCCTCATCTCACTTATGTAAAGAATAATAGCATCATACAATGCTATGTAAAGTCCTATTCCCATCCCTATCCCAATGAGCAACAGAAGCGCTCCTAAGTGCTTCGTTGTCATGCAGACTAAGATGACATGGAGCAAAATCGTTCCTACGATACTATCCACGGTCGCATCTTGCACTGAGACGGACTGTTTCGGTTTAAATAACAAATACATGCCGGCGGTAGATAAAATGATGCCTAAACCGCTGATTGAAAATAAATCAATTACTAACATCTTTCTTGTTACTCCTTTTTATATAAACTCGGTAGTTGAAATAAAAAATAGTGAAATCCGAGTACTCTCCTGTTCAAAGTTTAGATTCAATCCTCCTAGATGTCTACCAAAATTTTCAAACAAAAACAGCATGCCCAATTCAGGCATGCTGTGGTTCATATCTCTATTTCTACAGTTTTAACCTTACGCTTGAAGCGTGACGTTCAGTTCTTCCGCGACCGCCTTGAAGGCAGCGAGCGCACGTTCGAGGTCGTTACGGGTATGTTCCGCCGTCACGATCGTCCGAATCCGAGCCTTGCCTTTCTCGACCGTCGGGAAAGCGATGCTCTGTGCGAACACGCCGTGGTCTTTCAATTTGTCCGAGAACGTGTGCGCGAGCGTCTCTTCGCCGAGCATGACCGGTGTGATCGGCGTCGTCGCATGGCCGATATCGAAGCCGAGATCACGAAGACCCGTCTTGAAGAACTCGGTGTTCGCCCAAAGCTTATCGAACAGCTCTTCCTCCTCTTTCATGACACGGATCGCCTCACGGTTCGCCGCGACGACCGCTGGCGGGTGTGACGTCGAGAACAAGAACGGACGTCCCTTTTGAATCAAGAAGTCACGGATGTCGTTCGAGCAGGCGACGTAGCCGCCGAGGACACCAATCGCTTTCGACAACGTCCCGACTTGTAGCGCGACCCGGCCGTCGAGCCCGAAGTGGTTGACCGTACCGCGGCCGTTTTTGCCCAGCACGCCCGAGGCGTGGGCATCGTCGACCATGACCGCCGCGTCATACTTCTCGGCGAGCTCGACGATTTCTGGGAGCGGCGCGATGTTGCCGTCCATCGAGAAGACGCCGTCCGTGACGACGAGACGCGTCCGATAATCTTGCGTCTCTTTCAACGCCGCCTCTAAATCGGCGAGGTCGGTGTGCTTATAGATGCGGCGGGCCGCTTTCGTCAACCGGATGCCGTCGATAATCGAGGCGTGGTTGAGCGCGTCACTGATGACGACGTCTTCCGGACCGAGCAGTGCCGACAAGACGCCGAGGTTCGTCGCGAAGCCCGACTGGAACACGAGCGCCGCTTCCGTATGTTTGAATTCGGCGAGCTCGCGTTCGAACGCCTCGTGCATCTCGAACGTCCCGGCGATTGTCCGGACCGAACCTGTGCCGGCCCCGAACTGTTCGACCGCTTCAATCGCCGCTTGTTTCAAGCGCGGATGGTTGGCGAGTCCGAGATAGTTGTTCGAAGACAACTGGACGAGCGACTTGCCGTCGATCGTGACTTCGTTCGCTTGCGCCGACTCGAGCGGCACGAGCGAGCGGAACGTGCCCGCTTGTTTCATTTCATTGACTGCTTCTGTAATATGTTCAAATGCCATATCGATTCCCCCTGTTATGGTATTAAGACGACCTTTCCACATTTCCCGGCACGCATAAGCTCGAAACCTTGCTCGAACTCCTCAAGCTTGAACACGTGCGTGATAATCGGTTCTACGTTCAGCTGACCTGTCGCGAGTAGCGTCGACACTTGACCCCACGTCTCATACATCTTACGTCCGGTGATGCCCTGAACGCGCACCCCTTTGAAGACGACGTCACGCGTCAAGTCGATGGCGACCGGCTTGGCTGGGAGTGACAACACATTGACGTCCCCGCCGGCCGTGACCATCTTGAACGCCTGGTCGATGGCGACCGGATGCCCGCTCATCTCACAGACGACATCGATACCGTCCCCGTCCGTCTGATCCATGATCAGCTCGAGCGGATTTTGCTCGAGGCTATTGATGACGACGTCCGCCCCCATGTCTTCGGCGAGCTTCAACCGGTACGGGTTGACGTCAATCGCATAGACGCGGCTCGCGCCCGCCGCCTTGGCGACGCCGACGGCCATGAGCCCGATTGGCCCACACCCGACGATGGCGACCGACTTGGCTGACACGTCACTCGCGAGCACTGTATGGACGGCGTTTCCGAGCGGCTCTTGAATCGAAGCGAGCTTGGCCGGCATCGACTCTGGATTGACCCACAAGTTCTCTTCGGGCATGACGACGTATTCAGCGAAACAGCCTTGCGTGTCGACACCGATGATTTTCGTGTTCTTACAGATGTGATACTGCCCGCGCAAACACTGTTTACATTGGTGACAGACGATATGCGTCTCGGCCGATACGGTCTGTCCGATTTGGATGCGTTTCGTCCCTTCCCCGAGCGCCACGACTTCCCCCGCGAACTCGTGACCGAACACGTATGGCGGTTTGACCCGGCTCTTCGCCCAGTCGTCCCACTCATAAATGTGGACATCGGTCCCGCAAATCGATGTCGCTTTCACTTTGATTAACACTTCCCCGGCGCCTGGCGTCGGGATTGGTGCTTCGACCAATTGGGCCCCAAATCCGGCCGTATGTTTTTGAATCGCTTTCATCACAGGTGTCGTTGCTTCCTTCTCTGTCGTAGACACGAGCTGTTCCATTGAAAACGTCCCCCTCTTCATCTCTTAATCGAACTTCACGTTCTCTTTCATCTTGTCATAAAATGACGAACCTGAGAAGATAGAACGTCGATTTTCCAGACAAAAAAGAGAAGCCATCCGCGCCGATGGCTTCTCTTACAAGAATAGGACCTATGTCCCGACCGCAAGCTCATCTTGGTTCGATGATGAGCTTGATTGCCGTTCGTTCTTCTCCGTCAATCATAATATCGGTGAACGCAGGGATGCAAATCAAATCCAGCCCGCTCGGCGCGACGAAACCACGCGCGATCGCGACCGCTTTGATGGATTGATTGAGCGCTCCAGCGCCGATTGCTTGAATCTCACACGTTCCTTTTTCACGAAGTACGCCAGCGAGTGCACCCGCCACGGAGTTAGGATTCGATTTTGCCGAAACTTTGAGTACGTCCATTCTTGTTTCCCCCTCGGGTAGGTTGTTCAATCAAACCATACGGTCTGATCATCTAGGTGTATGCGTTCGATTTTCGTGGCTCGTTTCGATTGGTCATCGATTGTGATTAAAACTCCATTTAGTTGTTCCCGTCCCTCGGCAACTTCAAACCGGACCGGGAGCTGGGTGATGAATTTTCTTAAGACGACCTCGGCATCCATGCCGAGCACCCCGTCGAGCGGACCCGTCATCCCGACGTCGGTGATGTACGCCGTGCCGTTTTGTAGGATGCGGTTGTCAGCCGTCTGGACGTGCGTATGGGTGCCGACGACGGCTTGGACGCGCCCGTCAAGGTGATACCCCATCGCAATCTTCTCACTCGTCGCCTCGGCGTGCATGTCAACGAAAATCGCGTCGACCTCGCCGCGAATCTCTTCGACGAGGGCGTCGACGGTACGGAACGGACAGTCGAGCGACGGCAAGAACACCGTGCCCATCGCGTTGATGACGGCGAGCTTCTTCCCGCCTTGTTTCAACACCATCATCCCGACACCCGGCGTGCCGTCAGGATAGTTGGCCGGACGGACGATGCGGTCAGCATCATCAATCCAGTCAAAGATGTCACGGTTGTCCCAAGTATGATTCCCCATCGTCACGCCATGAAATCCAAGCTCGAGAAATTGTTGATAGATTTTTTTTGTGATACCACGTCCGTTGGCTGCGTTTTCACCGTTGACGAGCATGAACGTCGGGCTATATTTGCTTTTTAAGCGTCCGATTTGGGCGCTCAAGATGTCGCGACCTGGTTTTCCGACCACGTCGCCGATAAATAAGATTTTCATAGTCTTGTCCTCCTCCAATAGAAAAAGCGGAGAATGTCTCCGCTCTTGTTACTTCGCATAATCGACGGCACGCGTTTCGCGAATGACCGTCACTTTGATTTGGCCTGGATAGTCAAGCTCATCTTCGATCCGTTTACAGATGTCGCGGGCCATCTTGTTCGCCACGACGTCATCGACGACGTCTGGGCGGACGATGATCCGGACTTCACGTCCCGCTTGGATGGCATATGACTTCTCGACTCCTTCGAACGACTCACAGATCGCTTCGAGGCGCTCAAGGCGTCGGATATAGCTTTCGAGCGTCTCTTGACGGGCTCCTGGACGTGCCGCTGACAAGGCGTCAGCCGCTGCGACGAGGACCGCAATCGTCGACGTCGCTTCGACGTCCCCATGGTGCGAGGCAATCGAGTTGATGACGACTGGATGCTCTTTGTACTTCGTGGCGAGTTCGACACCAATCTCGACGTGGCTGCCTTCGACTTCATGGTCGATGGCTTTCCCGATATCGTGGAGGAGACCCGCTCGTTTGGCGAGCGTGACGTCTTCCCCGAGCTCGGCGGCCATCATGCCGGCGAGGTGGGCCACTTCGACCGAGTGGGCGAGCACGTTTTGACCGTAACTCGTCCGGTAACGCATTCGACCGAGCGTCTTGACGAGGTCCGGGTGGACGCCGTGGATGCCGGCTGAGAATGTCGCTTCTTCCCCGTATTCACGGATGCGCTCATCGACTTCACGACGTGATTTCTCGACCATCTCTTCAATGCGGGCCGGATGGATCCGACCGTCTTGAACGAGTTTTTCGAGCGTCATCTTGGCGATTTCACGACGGACCGGGTCAAATCCAGATAGGATGACCGCTTCCGGCGTGTCATCGATGATGAGGTCGATGCCGGTGAGTGTCTCGAGCGTGCGGATGTTACGTCCTTCACGTCCGATAATCCGCCCTTTCATCTCATCACTCGGCAAGTTGACGACTGACACGGTCGTCTCGGCGACGTGTTCGGCCGCATAACGTTGCATCGTGAGAGACAAGAGGTGTTTCGCTTTTTTATCAGCTTCTAATTTTGCTTTTTGCTCGATTTCTTTTTGAAGGAGAGCAGCATCGTGAAGCGCTTCCTGCTTCGCTTCGTCCATGATGATGGTCCGTGCTTCTTCTTTCGACAAGGCTGCCACGCGTACTAGTTCTTGGCGTGCCTCCTCATATAATTCCTCCACTTTGCTCTCGAGCGTTTCCGCTTCACGCTTCCGTTTCGCGAGTGCAGCCTCACGTTCATCCAGGGCGTCTTCTTTCCGTTCAAGCATGTCTGCTTTCCGGTCGAGAAGCTCTTCCTTTTGGACGAAACGATTTTCTTTCACTTTCTGCTCTTCACGTCGTTCGCGCAATTCTTGTTCGGTTTCATTGCGAAGTTGAATCATCTCTTCTTTTACTTCAAGCCGTGCTTCTTTTTGCATCGCTTCCGATTGTTGTCGCGCTTGCTCTACAATCTTGGTCGCTTCCGTCTCGGCACCTTGAATCTTCGCTTCGGCGATCGATTTACGCACAAAAAAACCTGCAACAAAAGCTATCGGCAAAAGGAGGATCAGAATAAGCTCTAATAGCCATTCCATCATGTTCACCTCCCTTTCGCAAGGTTATTTTATTTTTTCATGAATGAAAACGCGAGCTAGCCCGCGTATAGCTTTATTGTACTTATTTACCTGTTAGAATGCAATGCACGGACAGGATAGAACTACCAATTCATCAAAAAAATTATACTAAAAAAATCTCGCCTGAACCATGTCAGGCGAGAAACGTTACTTACTCTTCGTCTAAAAGTGAGAGGACGTCATCGTTGTCAGCTTCGACTGTGACCGTCTTTTCACCGTTGAGACCGTAGTGGTCGCGAATCCGTTCTTCGACCGATGCGGCCACCGACGGGTTCTCTTTCATATACTGCTTCGCGTTCTCACGGCCTTGACCGAGACGCTCCTCGTTGTACGAGTACCACGCGCCGCTCTTTTGAACGATATCGAGGTCGGCCCCGATGTCGATGAGCTCGCCTTCACGCGAGATTCCTTCGCCGTACATGATATCGACTTCTGCCGTCTTGAACGGTGGCGCGATCTTGTTTTTGACGACTTTGATTTTCGTCCGGTTCCCGACCATGTCTTGGCCTTGTTTGAGCGTTTCAGCACGACGGACTTCGAGACGGACCGACGAATAGAACTTGAGGGCACGACCACCAGGTGTCGTTTCCGGGTTACCGAACATGATTCCGATTTTCTCACGGATTTGGTTGATGAAGATGACGATTGTCTTCGACTTGTTCGTCGCACCAGACAATTTACGGAGCGCTTGGCTCATGAGGCGGGCTTGAAGACCGACGTGTGAGTCTCCCATCTCCCCTTCAATCTCGGCTTTCGGAACGAGTGCCGCAACCGAGTCGACGACGAGGATATCGACCGCACCAGAGCGGACGAGGGCTTCCGCGATCTCAAGGGCTTGTTCCCCTGTATCCGGTTGTGATAAGAGCAACTCATCGATGTTGACGCCCAAGTTTTGTGCGTATTTCGGGTCGAGCGCGTGCTCGGCGTCGACGAAGGCAGCTTGTCCGCCGCGCTTTTGAACTTCAGCGATAGCATGAAGCGCCACCGTCGTCTTACCTGACGATTCAGGTCCGTACACTTCGATGACACGACCACGTGGATAACCACCTGCACCGAGGGCGATGTCGAGGGCGATTGAGCCTGACGGGGTCACCGAAACTTGCTGATCTGTATTTTCACCGAGGCGCATGATTGAGCCTTTACCGAATTGTTTCTCAATTTGGCGTAATGCCATTTCTAACGCTTGTTTACGATCACTCATAGATTAATGAGCCTCCTTTGATTGATACTTTCATTATAAGCGAAGCGAAGACGATACACAAGTTTTTTGCGAACGTTTATTCGCCTTTTTTCATTTGTTGCAGGAGCGCCCACATTCCGTCTTTCGTAGCCCGGGCTTGAATGACATGCCGCTCTTGATGCGGGTAATCACGTTCAATCACGTCAATCCCGTCCGGTGACCGGATGCCGATGAACACTTTTCCGACCGGCTGACCCGAATTTGACGTCGGACCGGCCTCGCCGGTGAACGCCAGCCCATAATCCGTTCCGGTCTGACGCGTCAGACCGAGGATCATTTCAAAGGCGACTTCTTTTGAGACGACCGAGTGTGAATCAATTGTATCAAGGGACACCCCTAAAAACCTATTTTTTAGCTCGTCGGAGTACGTGACGACCCCGCCCTTGAACACCGAGGATGCTCCTGGAACGGCCGTGAGCATCGCTTGGGCTTGACCGCCCGTGAGCGACTCGGCAATCGACAGCGTCGCCTTGCGCGCTTGTAACTCGTGAATCAGCCGTGCGGCGAGCGTATCCTCGTCTGAACCGAAGTAATAGTGACCGACCCGCGCCAAAATATCCTGTTTGGCCCGTTCAATCATCTCCCGCGCCACGGTCTCAGTATCGGCGCGGGCGCTGATGCGCAGTCGTGCCTCGCCCGACTCGGCGTATGGGGCGACCGTCGGGTTCGACCCGGTCATCAAATCGACGACGGCCGCGTCGAGCGCCGACTCACCGATTTCATAAAAGCGCAACGATTCAGAGACGATGGTCATCCCGCCGAATTTTTCTGGGAACGTGGCGTCGACGATCGCTTTCATCTCCCACGGGACACCCGGTAACAACAGCCATGTCGGTTCGTCCTCGATCCACATCCCGGGCGCGAGACCGACCGGGTTGGTGAGCACTTCGGCCCCGGTTAAGACGTCTGCTTGCCGCGCGTCCCCTTCGTTCGGCTCGCGTCCGCGCGAGGCGACGAAACGATGGATCGTCTCGAGCGATGCCTCGTCACGGATGAGTGGACGACCGAGCACCTCGGCGAGTGTCGTCTTCGTGATATCATCCGCCGTCGGCCCAAGGCCGCCAGTGACGATGACGAATTCACTTCGTGATCGCGCTTGTTCGAATGTCGCTCGCAAACGTTCCTGATTATCTCCGACGACTACATGATACAGCACGGACAACCCATATTTCGACAGCTGTTCTGATAAGTAACGGGCGTTCGTGTTCGTGATTTCCCCTAAGAGCAGTTCAGAGCCTACCGCAATGATTTCGGTGCGTTTCATCCAAATTCCTCCTCCCAATAAAAAAACGAGCTGTTCGGCCAAGCTGAACAACTCGTCTATGCCGATGGTTACATCGACTTTACAATGATCTTATAGTTTTGTGCGAAATATTCGGCCCCTGAGTAAATCGTCAAGACGAGCGCGAGCCACATGGCCCATTCGCCGAACGGGATGCCGACATAGCTGAAAATCGGGTTGCCGAACAGCAGGAAGATGATGGCAAAGAGTTGGACCCATGTCTTCGCTTTGCCCGACTTCCCGGCCGCGACGACGATTCCTTCATCGGCCGCCACGAGACGAAGTCCCGTCACCGCGAACTCACGCGAGAGAATGACGACGACGACCCATGCCGCGACGAGATCCATCTCGACGAGCAGGACAAGTGCCGCCGTGACGAGTAGTTTGTCAGCGAGCGGATCCATGAATTTCCCAAAGTTGGTGACCAAGTTGTGCTTCCGGGCGAGATGCCCGTCAAGCCAGTCAGTGATAGCGGCAATCGTAAAGATGACCGCGGCGATGAATTGATGGAGCGGTACGTCCGCCCCGAGGAAAGCGATGTCTCCCCAATCAAAATCTACGGCGAGTAAGACGACGAACACGGGGATGAGCAACACCCGTAACATCGTCAAACGGTTAGGTAGGTTCATCGAGAACTCCTCCTCTAGAAGGAGAGTCAACTTATTCTGCGTCGACTCTCTTTACAAATATATTTTGTGTGACCGGCGAGTCGGCTAATTCAAGCTCCCGGCCATTGACAACAATTTTCTCGACCCCACCGATCAAGCCGATTCGGATGCGAAGCGTATCCGTCTCCGCGTCCTCGATGACAATCGGGTTTTGTTTCGATTGGTTCGGATATTCCGGAGCGAGGAACGCTCCCTCGAGTGAGGTGTCCCGAACACCGACATATGTCGCCGGCGACTCTTTCACATGAATCTCCGTCGTCAGTTTATCGGCCGTCGCGATCTCATATGTGAGGTCTGCCCCGTTCGTCGACGCGACCGCAATCGGTCCCGTCTCTTCTGCCGGTTCTTCTTCGACCGGTTCTTCAGCCGGCGGTTCTTCTTCGACCGGCTCTTCTTCCGGCACGTCCTTGTTTTGATCAATGGTTACACCCGAGTTCGTCTGTTCAGTCGGTGACGCGTTTTGGTCGCCGAAATCAAGGTTTCGGACGACGTAATAGACGGCCGTCATCAACAGGAACGCGACGAGCACGAGCATGACTTTCGGTACCCAACGCGAGACACGGCTCGACGTCTCGGACGCTTTCGAATAGGTTTGCTTTCGCGATAATTGAACGGTCGGTTGCGGCTCGATTTTCGGCAAGTCTTTCGCATACGTCTCGTACAGTTCATCGACATCAAGTCCTAACGATTCCGCATACGTTTTAATGAACGCCCGTGCATAGAACGAGCCAGGGAGATTTTTGTAATCACCTTCCTCGATCGCGATGATATAGCGTTTTTGAATCTTCGTCGTCTGCTGGATTTGGTCGAGCGTCAAACCGCTCGCCTCACGCCTTTGTTTCAAAAAAGTCCCTAGTTCTGTCACAGGGGTCCACACCTTCCATTCAAGTAGTTATTCAAACCATTCTGCCTCACGATGTGTCTCTTGAGGAATGATAATCTCCTCATCTTGTGAGTTCCTCAGTTCGATGATGTAATCAAAGTCTTCGAACACGCAATCGGTGTTGCGCACGTATAGGTCCGGATGCTCGATGACTTTCACGGACGGCAACCGCATGACTTCTCGAATCAATTGACGATGGCGTTCATCCATCGTCCGCGTCGAGACGGCACCGTCGATGATATAGACGTGGTCCCCTTCGCGTTCTTCTTCGAACAACGAGGTCCGCACCGTTTGCTTCATGAGCGTCGATGACAGGAACAGCCAGCGCTTGTTCGCACAGACGCTCGCCGCAACAATCGACTCGGTCTTCCCGACACGCGGATTGCCGCGCACCCCGATCAACAAGTGCCGTTCTTCTTTCATCAGTTCGGCGACGAAGTCGACGAGGACACCTAAGTCCTCGCGGACGAATTTGAACGTCTTCTTGTCGTCATTGTCGTGCTCGATGTAGCGCCCATGTCGAATCGCGATTCGGTCGCGAAGCTTCGGTCGCCGGAGCTTGATGACGACGATGGCTTCCATCTTGCGCAAAATATGTTCCAGACGATGGACGTGATCCGCGGCCGGGGCCTTTAACAGCATGCCGCGGCGCTGGAGATCGACGCCGTTAATCGTCACGATTGAGATTTGAAGCATCCCCATCAGGGAAGCGATATCCCCCAGGATACCGGGCCGATTTTGGCAAAGTTCATATTCGAGATACCATTCTTCGAACTTATGATCCATCTCGTCCACCCTTTCCGATGTGTGCTCGCTACCTTGTTCATTCTAAATTATTTTAGAAGAATTGAAAAGAACTCGTTTCAGTCGTGACGACAAAGTTTCACACCCAACCGCCATCGATACGGAGCACGGCACCGGTCATATAGGCTGCAGCCGGGGAGCAAAGAAAACGAATCGTCTCCGCCACTTCCTCAGGTCCGCCTAACCGGCCGAGCGGAATCTCCTCACGGGCCGTTTGTTTCGTCTCTTCTACCGTATCATTCATCGGAGTGTCAATCCACCCCGGTGTGACCGCGTTGATACGGACATGAAACGGTCCCGCCTCACGCGCGAACGCTTTGACGAATCCGAGTTGGGCGGCCTTGACCGTCGAATAGAGGACTTCCCCGGCCGCACCGACCTCACCCCAGACGCTCGAGACGACGACGATATCTAGGGGGAGGTCGTACGCTTTTTGCCCGACGACGTGCTGCACGAGCCGGACCATCGAGCGGACATGAATCCGGTACAGCCGATCGAGTTCGAGGAGCGACTGGTCGACGAGCAACCCGTAGGCATGATTGCCGGCGACGTGGATGATGCGGTCGACCGGTCCGAGTGTGTCGAGCCAAGTCTCGAGCCCGGTCTCATCATCGAGGTCACACGTGACGACGTCAGCCGTCAGTCCTTCGCTCGCGACGAATGCACGGAGCGATTCCGCCTGCGTATGCGCCTGCAAGATGAGGTCATCGTCCCGGAACGACAGGGCGACGGCACGACCGATTGCCCCGCTCGCTCCCGTGATGAGCGTCGTCACGGCTTCTTGACGATGCAGACGGTCCGTTGATCGGCTTGGAATAGACGGTCATACGCGGCGTACAGATCGTCGAGTGAAATCGCATCGAGCAGATCAGGGATGTCGAACATATTACCGCCACTGAGCGCATAGCGTGAGAACTGGTTAGCGATGAACTCAGGTGAGTTGAGCGCCTTCAAAAACTGCCCTTTCATCATGCGCTTCTTGCGATCGAGTGTCTCGACGCCGAGTTCGAGCGGACGCTCGAGGGCGGACGTAATCCGATCGACGAACGTCTCGACGTGTGGCGTCTCCATCGACAGGACGGCGAAGGCGAACGTCTCTTCTGACGTATAGTCGAACGAGAACGCGTCATCAATCAATCCTTCGGCATACAGTTCCGCATAGAGCGGTGCCGTCGTGTCGAACAAGGCATGCATAAGGAGCTCGACGATGAGCTCTTGCTTCATGCCATCCTTGCCGGCAAGCGGCATGTCTTTATACCCAATCATCACTTTCGGCACCGATACGTCCATCTCGATAATGCGTTCGGCCAGATGCACCGTCTCCGGCTCCTCGATTTCTTCCCGCGCTGTCAACAGCGGCTGTGGGAACGTCTTCGCCGCCTGATTGGCGGTGATTTCCGCGAGGATGGCGTCCGGGTCGATATTCCCGACGACGAACAGCACCATGTTGCTCGGATGATAGAACGCTTGGTGGCAACGATACAAATCGTCCGCCGTAATGGCACTGATCGAGTCGATCGTCCCGGCGATATCGATTTTTACCGGGTGTTCGGCGTACATCGCCTCAATCAAACCGAAGTAGAGCCTCCAACCTGGATTGTCTTGATACATCTGAATCTCTTGACCGATGATGCCTTTCTCTTTTTCGACCGATGCTTCTGTAAAGTACGGCGCTTGGACGAAGTCGATTAACGTCTTCAAGTTCTCACTGACGTTCGACGTCGCACCGAACAAATATGCCGTCCGGGTGAACGACGTGAACGCGTTCGCCGACGCACCGAGGCGTCCGAATTGTTGGAACACGTCGCCGTCCTCTTTCTCGAACATCTTATGCTCGAGGAAATGGGCGATCCCGTCCGGTACGTCGACCCAGTCCTCTAGCTTGAACCGACGATCAATCGACCCGTATTTGGTCGTGAACGTGGCGTACGTTTTCTCATAGCCGGTCTTTTTCAATAAGTAAACCGTCAATCCGTTCTCGAGGACGGTATGATGAAGCGTCTCTCCGACGTTTGGAAAATCGAGTTTCATGCGGTTCCCCCCTTTAAACAATAGACGGCCTGTAGCGTCAATCGGTTCGCGAGCGCGGCCACGTCTTGACGCGACGTCCGTTCGATAATCGCCATCTCTTCGTCGAGCGAGAACGGACGGATGTCCGAACCGCTCATCCAAGCGATCAGTTGGCGCGGATTGTCGCCGAGTTGGCGACGCTGATGGAATAACATCGCTTTCGTCTGTTCGAGCGTCTCATCCTCGAACGTGCCGGCTTGAAGGTCGGCTAGCTGGTCGGCGATAATCGCCTCGGTCTTGGCCTGGTTCGAGGCATCGATTCCGGCGTAGACGAACAACATCCGGCTGAGCGAGCTATACTGCGAGGCCGCGTAATAGGCCAAGCTCTCTTTTTCACGGACATTCATGAACAGTTTCGAGTGCGGGAAGCCGCCGAATAAGCCGTTGACGACTTGCATCCGGACGGCGTCCTCACTTCTCGGGTCGATGTCGACTTGATAGGCGAGGTGCAACTTGCTCTGATTGATGGCTTGATGTTCCTCGAGCCGTTGAAACTCACGGTCGACCGGCTGGGGATACTCCCGAACGAGACGTTCTCCGAGCCCTTCGAGCGGGGCGAACGCGTCCGTCACTTGTTCACGACTGACGTCCCCGACGACATAGACGTCGACGCGGTCGTGACGGATCATCGCTTCATACGCCTCGAACAACGTCCGAGGTGTCACGTGCTCCAACTGGTCAAGTGTCCCAAGCGATGGGATGGCGAGTTCTTCGCCGAGCAGCTCTTGTAGACGTTGTTGGGCAAAGCGCATCTTGTCATCGTATACAGATTCGATCCGTTGACGCTGGAGACGAGCCTCTTGCTCGACGATGAGCGGTTGGAACGCCCCGTCATAGGCGTTCGGACGAAGCAGCACTTCCTCGAGCAGTTTGATGGCTTGAGCGAGCACCGGTTCGCCGACGAGTTCATCGTTCACGACTTCAAGCTGGAACTGGATGATATGCTCTTTGCCGACTTTCGAGGCCCCGGCGTACAGGCTTGCGTCATACAGTTGTTCGAGCGGCGTGTGGAACAGTTCGATCGACGGATAGGCTTCCGTCGCCTTCTCCATCACATACGGCAACAAGGCGCGGGCTGCAATCGTCTCAGGCGACAATGGCGCCGCGAACGAGACGAGACATGTCGTCGTCTTGAATTTTTGGGTCGGGTAGACCGAATAGTGCAATCGCTGTTGAAATTGTTCGATTCCTTTCATAACTGGATCTACTCCTTCTTCTTTTTCGTTTTAAAGACATCGGCACCGCGGGCGTACTCTTGATCAGGCACACCGGCCACGACGTTGGCGTAACGGGCCGCAGTAAATAAGTAATCACTCAATCGATTGTAGTACGGGAGTTGACGGACGGCTGCATCGACATTGACAAGTTCTCGTTCGACACGGCGACAGACGGTGCGCGCCACATGCAGGCTTGCCGCTCCGACACTGCCTCCCGGCAAAATGAACCGGACGAGCTCAGGACATTTGGCCTCAAGCTCGTCAATCCACGTCTCAAGCTCCGTGACGATTACTAAATCGACTTGTTGCGGCGGGTCTTGTTTATACATCAGCTCCGAGCCGAGATCGAACAAGTCGTGCTGGATTCGTGTCAATTGGGTCCGGAGCGTCTCGTCCGTCTGATGGGCGAGCGCGAGACCGATCTGACTGTTCAACTCATCTAACAGTCCCATCGCCTGGATGTGGGGATGGACTTTCAAGACGCGTCCACCGATGAGCGACGTCTCGCCCTTGTCCCCGCCTCGTGTGTACAGTTTCATGTCATTTCCTCCTTTATGCCACAAATGGTGACCCATAGGAGTCACCATTGTCGTTATGCCTGCGGTTGCGTGTACGGGAGACGGATTGTGAACGTCGTCCCTTCGTCGAGCGCGCTTGAGACGTCGACCGTGCCGTGATGGGCATCGATGACGTTCTTGACGATGGCGAGACCGATTCCGGTACCTGCCTTGCCGCCGCTCGTCCGTGCTTTATCCGCTTTGTAGAACCGTTCGAACACGAACGGTAAATCTTCTTTCGGGATGCCGCTGCCCGTGTCGGACAGACGGATCATGAAGCCGGTCTCTTCTGCGCTCGCTTCGAGTCGAATCGAACCGGACTCGGTATGTGCGATGGCATTGCCGATTAAATTCGTGAACACTTGTTCCAATCGGTCCCCGTCCGCCTCAATCGTGTGACGCGGAGCCTCAGTCGAGAGGGTGATCCCTTTCTCGTTCGCCATCTGGTTGAACTTGCGCATGACGCGCGGTAAAAACTCACCGAGGTCGAACGTTGCGAATTGCATCGTCTCTTTGCCTGATTCAATCCGTGCCAAGTCGAGTAAATCGTTGACGAGACGGGCGAGCCGGAGTGACTCATCATAGATGATGGAAGCGAATTCTTTCGTCGCATCATCACTCTCGGTCATGCCGTCGATAATCGCCTCGGAATACCCTTGGAGCGTCACGAGCGGGGTCCGGAGTTCATGGCTGACGTTGGCGACGAAATCGGTCCGCATCTTGTCGAGGCGATGGCTCTCTGTCGTGTCACGGATGACGACGACGGCCCCTTCGAAATCGTCCTCGCCAAGAAGCGGTGTCACGGTCAACGTGTAATAATGGTCGTGCTGTTTCACTTCAATCGTCTTCTCCGGAGCCCCGGCGACGACGTCCTCATAGAGCGACAACACGACTTCGTGCGGTTGCTCGTCAATGAGGAGCGGTTGGGCTTGAGGATTCGTCACGATGACGTTCGCATGGCGGTCGAGGGTGATGACCCCATCGGCCATCGACCGTAAAATCGAGGCCAATTGTAGCCGTTCCCGATCGAGCGCGTTCACATACGTCGACAGCTGGCTGCTCATCGCGTTGAACGAGCCGGCCAGTTCGCCGATCTCATCGTTCGACTTTTGAACGAGGCGCAGGTCGAACTGCCCTTCCCCTGTCTTGTTGACGGCGTCGCGCATCTCCCGGAGCGGTGCCGTGATGCGCGTCGATAAGAAGAACGCGAACACGGTCGTGACGATGATGGCCGAGGCGACCGTCCAAAAGATGATCGTCCGGGCCCCTTCGTTCGCACTCGAGATCGCATCAAGCGGTTCAATCAAATAAAGCGTATACTCGCCCGTCTCGAGTGAGAACGTCGTCCGGTATGCGAGCGCGGCCTGGTCGTCAAACGACGAGAAGTTCCCGATCGACGTCTCTCCGACGGCTTGATACGCTTCCCAGTCTTGACGTCCGAGTTCGGTCATGAGCCCATCGACTTCGGTCCCGAAATTCGAGCGGACCGTCCCGTTCTCCAATATATAGTTGGCGCCGTACACTTCGATGATTTGATCAACCGTCCGCGATGCGTCCCCTTCTTGGAGCAGTACGGATTGAACTTGTCCCCCGAGTTTGGCCAAATGGCCTCGTTCCTGATCAATATGAAACGAGTTGAAAAACTCGAGCATCAGAACGGAGACGATGAACAAGATAAGACTGACCAACACGAGAATCGTCAACCACAGCTTTGTGACGATGCTATTGCGGCGAATCATCACTCACTGACGACTTCGAACTTGTAACCGACACCCCATACCGTCGTAATCATGTGCGCGGCTTCTGGAGAGACCCGGTTCAACTTTTCCCGGAGTCGCTTCACGTGTGTGTCGACCGTTCGAAGGTCTCCAAAGAATTCATAGTTCCAGACTTCTTTTAATAGCTGTTCCCGTGAGAACACTTTGTCAACTTGCTTGGCCAAGAAGAACAACAGTTCATATTCTTTCGGCGTGAGCGCAATCTCTTCTCCGTCGACCGTGACACGGTGCGCGTCGTTATCGATCGTCAAATGCGGGAAGACGATTAAGTCTTTTGATTTTTCAGCCGTACGTAAATATTTGGTCGATCCTGAACGGCGGAGGAGCGCCTTGACGCGCAGGACGACCTCACGCGGGCTGAACGGTTTGACGATATAATCGTCGGCCCCTACCTCGAACCCTTGGACACGGTCGACTTCTTCCCCTTTCGCCGTCAACATGATGACCGGCGTCGCTTTCGATTTGCGAAGTTCGGTACACACCTCGACACCGTCCATTTTCGGCATCATCAAATCGAGCAAGATGACATCGAAATTATGCTCGAGGGCGAGCTGTAACGCCTCTTCCCCATTCGTCGCTTCGACAATCACGTACTGTTCCCGTTCCAAATACATTTTTAATAGTCGGCGAATTCTTTCCTCGTCGTCGACCACTAAAATTTTTGTTTTATTAGCCATCCACTAAACCTCCTAATCGAACCATTACAAGATGTAGCGATTGTTGCACAATTGTGAACATTTCGCTCTCTTTCATAACTATACCACTCTATTATTTGGCTTCACAACGGTCAGTTGATAGCGCCATGAAAAAAGAAGCCACCGGAGTGACTTCTTTGTTTACGCATATGAATGCAAACCGGCGATGACAAGGTTGACGAAGACGAGGTTGAACATGATGACGGCGAATCCACCGACACAGAGCCAAGCCGCTTTCGTTCCCGTCCAGCCTCGCTGGATCCGCATATGCAAGTAATAGATATAGATGAGCATCGTGATGAGCGCCCACACTTCTTTCGGGTCCCAGCCCCAGAAACGGTTCCAGGCGATTTGGGCCCAAATCATGGCGAAGATGAGGCCCCCGAGAATGAACACCGGCAAGCCGATGGCGATCGAACGGTAACTGATCTCGTCAGCGAGGTCGAGGTCGACCTTTTTCGCGAGCGGCTGTAACGCCTCGGCGACGCGCTTGCGTAAGATGACGAAACGGAGCAACACATAAATCACGACGCCGGCGATGACCGACCAGATGAGTGTGTTCAATTTCAACGTGTTGATGAACGTCGGCAACTCGAGTGACAAGCCGCTGGCACCAGAGACAAGTTGCGCCCCTTCCGGTACGAACAGCATCGGCATGAAGTACTCATACGACTCTTGCGTTCCGCGATCGTTCGTGAACTCGACGACGCCACCGGCGCCAATCGCCTTGAAGAGCATCGAGACGAGAATGAAGCCGAGCGTACACATGAGTACGAACATCGTGACTTCAAGCCACGTCCGAGACTTCGACTTCTCGCGCATCGATGTCTCGTTCAATAAGAAGATGAGGCCTGATGCAAAGCTGATGGCCAGAATCCCTTGTCCGAGCGCTGCGGTCGTGACGTGAATCTTCAACCAGACACTGTTCAAGGCTGGGATGAGCGGTGCCACTTCGCTCGAGAACATCGAGGCGAACGCGATGACGAGCAACGCCACCGGCATAGCGAACAATCCAAGCACATCATTTTTATAAATCCCGTACACGACGAGGAAACCTAGCACCATCATCATTCCGAAGAACGTCGTGTATTCGTAAAGGTTCGATACCGGCGCATAGCCGACCCCGACCCAACGTAAAATAAAGTATGCCATTTGGGCGATAAAACCGATGACCGCGAGCACGAACGCATACTTACCGTAGGCGATGCGGTTGACGTTGCGGTCCTTGCGCATCCCGCTGACCGCGATTGTGAACAACACGGTCGCGACAGCATACAGGATGAACGCGATGAAGAGCAAACGACTGCTCCACTGAATCCACTCCATTATGATTCCCCTCTTTCATTGGTTGAGTTGTCGTCTGTCTTTTTTTCAAACCGTGCCTGATCTTCCCAGATCGGCAGGCCATGTTTCTCTAGGAGCGGTGTGATTTCGCGGTTAAGTGAAGATGGGTTCTTGTTCGTGAAACCGGCGACAAGCACGTCCGTCTCGCCGTGACGGCGAATCCAGATGCGACGGTGCGGCCAATACATACCCATCACGATCCCGACCATGAAGATGATTCCCCCGACGATTAACACTGGATACGTCGAGTCACTCTTGACGCGAAGACCGCTCGTGCTCGCCATCTCCGTCCCGGCGAATTGGACCGCATAGCGATTCTCCTCGTCGGCGACGTTCAAGCGAATCCCGATCAAGTTCGATTCGGTCGTGCCGTCCGGTGTGTCAATCGCCATGAAGAAGGCCGGGTTGAGCGCCCGTGGCGATTTCGTGTTCGGCTGGCCGTCCTTGACTTCAAAGTCCGGGTATAAGTCGTTCAGTTTGACCGTGACGTCACCGAGATCGTATGTCGTCTCCGGATTCGTCAAATCGACCGTGAACGGTCCATACACGTCGCCTGTCTCTTTATCAGCGACGTTGAATGACATTGACAAGAATTCTGGACGACTCGAATACTGTTCTTGATACACTTCATATTTTTCAAACTTGAACGGATGGTTCACTTTCGTCGAACCGGTATCGACTTCCTCGAGTTGCGGCGATCCGTCCTCGTTCGTTCCGGTCTTCTTGAACAGCGTCAATTCCGTCTCATAGTTTTTTGGGACAGCACCCGCTTTTTCGATTGCCTCGGCAAACTTCGCATCTTCGGCGTTGTTTTCCGGATCATACATCTCTAAAATAAATTGATCGTTGCGGAGATAATATTCATCATCCGTCGCCTCGAGCGGAACCGTATCGCCTTCGCGCACCCATTCGAGCGTGTCCGTATGGAATGCCGGAAAGACGCGTAGCATCGCCCCGATGAAGAAGATGACGAGCCCGATGTGGTTGACGTATGGGCCCCAACGGCCAAAACGGTATTTTTCGGCGAGTAAGGCGTCGCCGTCACGCTTCACTTGATAGCGCTTCGCTTTTAAGGCGTCGCCGAACGCATCGATTTGTTCGTCCGAGCCTTTGCCTTCCCCAATCAGACGTTGTCCACGCATGAAGCGATCGGTACGTCGGACCGGCTGGTTTTTCAACGCTTTATATAGCGGGAAAAATCGGTCGATTGACACGACGATGAGCGATAACGTCAGCATGACGATCAACGTGATGTACCACCACGATGTATAGAGGTTATGGAATCCTAACGTGTAATAAATCGTTCCCGGTGTCCCGTACTCGTCCGTATAATACTGGCTCGCCGGCAACTGTTGCGGAATATACATCTCTTGCGGGAAAATCGTTCCGATCGCCGATCCGACGATGATGAGCCCGATGAGCCATAGACCGACCTTGACCGATGCAAAAAAGCTCCACACCCGGTCAATCCATGACCGTGGACGACGCTTCGATCGTAAATCGGCGCCGTCGTATTTCATATCTAGCATATGTGCGCCCCCCGTTCGCTTACAATGACTTCTCGGCCAACTCCATCAGTTTCTCTTTCGTGAGTTCACCTTCGTACTTTTCAATCACTTTGCCATCGGCATCGATGACGAACGTGACCGGCAAGTTATAAATCCCGTACGCCTTCTCGACTTCGCTGCGCGTGTCCATCAAAATCGGATAGTCGAGCTTGACGCCGAGGTCGTTCACAAAGTTATCGACTCGGAGCGGTGTCTCACCGACATTGACCGCCCAAAAATCGACGCCCATGTCTTGAAGGGCCGCATAGTTGTCCTGGACGACCGGCATCTCTTTCTCACACGGTTCACAGAACGTGCCCCAGAAGTTCACGAGCAGCCCTTTGCCGTCGTATGTCTCGCGCTCGACCATCGTCGTCCCGTCTAAACTGACGAGCTTGAAGTTCGGCGCATCGTCGCCGGCCTCGACCCGTCCGTCGTTACCGGCTTGTTCAATCAATTGCATGATGACGACCGCTCCTGCGAACAGGACCATCGTCATGATCATGAGCCGCCAAAATGACCGTTTTTTCTTATGGGCCATCGCCTGATTCATGCGATCACCCGACTTTGTTTCTTTCGTCATGAGTTCACACCATCCTTCAGTTGTTATTGTACTGAAAAAACACCAAAAACGCACATTAACAGACTTTTTTCATCTTTTTGTCACACAATCTCCACAAACTAAAAAATCATCCTATCTCAGGACGATTTTTTAGTTGTTATTTTTTCTTTTTCTTGCCTCGTTGTACAGGGGGTACGGTCGGGTTGGCAAGTTCACGCAACTTGGATACTTCTTTGCGTGACAGTTCACGCCATTCGCCCGTCGTGAGACCGTCGAGCGTCAAGAAACCGAACTGTTCGCGCTTCAATTTGATGACTTCCGAACCGACTGCTTCGAGCATGCGGCGGATTTGACGGTTATGGCCTTCCGAGATGACGATTTCTAGAATGGCCGAGTTTTTCTTATGGTCGACCGTCTTCATCTTCACTTGGGCACTGCCCGTCTTATATCCGTCATCGAGCTCGACGCCCGACTCGAGTTGTTTCATCGCGATATACGAAGGAATGTTCTTCACTTTCGCCACATAGCGTTTCGGGATTTTGAACTTCGGATGGGTCATCATGTTCGAGAACTCTCCATCGTTCGTCAAGATGATGAGTCCCGTCGTGTTATAGTCGAGACGTCCGACCGGGAAGACACGTGATCCGGGTGGGACGAGGTCGGTGATGACTTTACGACCTTTATCGTCTTCGACCGTCGAGACGTAACCGCTCGGCTTGTAGAGGACATAGTAGACATGCTCTTCTTGTTCGATTTTCACACCGTCGACTTCGACTTCAGACTTCGGTCCGACTTTCGTCCCGAGTTCGCGCACGACTTTCCCGTTGACGCGGACCCGTCCATCTAAAATCATTTCTTCGGCTTTGCGCCGTGAGGCGACACCTGCTTGGGCAATCACTTTTTGTAAACGTTCCATTTATTCATTCTCCAATCTATCTTGCATAATCGCAGACGGCTGGCCGAAGAACAAATCGCCTTCGTCCGAGAGCTCGTCTTCAAACGTTAATGGGGGCAATTCATCAAGTGAATTAAACCCGAAATGGTCCAGGAAATGCTCGGTCGTGCGGTACAACTTGGCCCGTCCGATCGTCTTGGCCCGGCCTGCCGACTCAATCAAACCTTTTGATAACAGCGTATGAATGACGCGTTCGACTTTGACGCCCCGAACTTCTTCGATATCGGCCCGGGTGACCGGTTGCTTGTACGCGATGATGACGAGCGTCTCCATCGCGGCCCGAGACAACGCTTGTTCGGCCATCGTGCCGACGTAACGCTGAATATACTCGGATACCTCGGGGACCGTCACGAGCTTGTACACGCCCGCCGATTCAATCAATTGGAACGGGCGACCGGAGTCTTTAAACGATACTTCTAGCTTACTCAACTGTTCTCGGGCGGCGGCTTCCGAAATGTCGAGCGTATCCGCGAGGGCACGCACTTCCATCCCTTCTTCGCCGACGACGAACAGTAGACTCTCAATAATCGTTTCATAAGACAGCAACGGCTTCATTCCTTTCCTTTGATGATTCGACGAACGAGATTTGAATGTCCCGTTCTTCTTGTTTGGTCGTGACGACACGCAACTTGATTAGCTCAAGCAACGCCATGAACGTGACGACGAGGTCGGAGACATCGGGCCGCTCTTCAAAAAACGAAAAGAACGAGGTCGTCCCTGCTGCCGAGACATGCTCGTGCAACCGCGTCATCTGCTCCTCCAGCGTCCGTTCTTCGCGTTTGATCGTCTTCTTGCGGCGTTCTTTCCACCGCTTGCGCTCGACCATCTTCGAATAGGCGTGCAACAAGTCCGAGAAGTTGAGCGGTCCGTCGTACGGTTGGACGAGGTCGGACATATAGCGCGTCAAATCTTCGCCCGGACGGCTGTACAGTTCGAGCCGAGACTCTTCCTGCTCGCGCATGAACACGACCGCTTCTTTATAGGCCTTATATTCAATCAACTGTCGAATCAACCCTTCGCGGGTCGGTTCTTCGCCGAAGTCAGGAATGTCATCCTCTTCGACCGGTACCGGTGGCAACAGCTGCTTGCTCTTCAATTGGAGCAACGTCGCCGCCATGACCAAATACTCACTGGCCACATCGAGCTCAAATTTTTGCATCGTCCGGATAAAGGCGACATACTGGTCCGTGACCTCGGAGACAGAGATGTCCGCGATGTCGAGCTCCATCTTGCCGATCAAGTGGAGCAACAAGTCGAGCGGACCTTCGAACGTATCGATTTTGACGTTGTACGCTTCCATAGAGACACCTGCCATTTACATTTTTGCGCTTTAGTATAACATGTTTTGTAGTACCGTGACCACGAAAGGAGAAATTTGATGTCAACGCCTTTAATCCAGTATACGCTCTTGTTTGAATGCCATGCCGATTATTTCGAATGCCACGAAGTGCTCGAGGAAGCATGGCAAGACGGAGGCCGTCAAGATTTAGGTTACGCCGCCTTGATTCAGTACGCCGTCGCCCATTACCATGCCCGCCGCGGCAATACAGCCGGGGCGAAAAAGAGCATCGCGGCGTTACAACAGAAACTTGGGCTGGCCGCGACCGAGCTCGAGGGGCACGGCATCGATGTGGAAACGTTCGCCAAGGATTTGGAGTGTTGGCCGCTCCCCGAGACGTTGCCGCTCGACAAATCGACGCGCCGACAAATCGAGCGCTTGAAACCGACATTCGAACCGACCGCGCTCACGTTTGACGAGCTCGTCCATAAACATATGTATCGAGACCGGACACCGGTCGTCACCGAGCGGCTCCGGGCGCTCGAGGCACGCAAAAAAGCTAGGCGCTGAGCCTAGCTTTTTTAGATGACGACTTGATTCCATTTATCGAGCAAGTCCCCGGTCTTGCCTTGACCGACGAGCTTCAAGTCGAGCGGCAATAAGTTCCGGGTCTCATCGAGCAGTTCATAGGAACGTTTCTCGCCACGGAACGACGGAGACAGCGCAATATGATGGATGAACATCGTCGTCTCTTGTTGCTCCATCCCGATAATCCCGACGAAGTCTTCCCCGACTCTCCAGAGATAAAGGAATTTGGCAGGGTCTTCTTCGTAGGACCGGACGAGTTCGAGCAAGGCGAGCGGAGATTTGTCGCTACATGAGAACGCGAGCAAGCCCATCGCCGTCTTTTCGTACGATTGTTTATATTTCACCAGCATCGCTGGTTTCACCACCTTTAGTCATTCATGTTTCACTAAGTGAACACGTGAGAGACATGGCTCATTTTGTCATAACATTCAGGCAGAAATCAATTCTCGTCCCAAACTTTGACTTCGGCCATCTTCGTGCCTTGACGAAGTTTGACCGCGTGCTCGAGGCCAGACGTCACTTTTCCGAAGACCGTGTGGACGCCATCAAGGTGCGGTTGTGGCTCATGGACGATAAAGAACTGTGACGAGCCCGTGTTGCGTCCAGCGTGCGCCATTGAGAGCGAACCGGCTTCATGCTTGTACGGGAATGACGTCGACGTCTCACATGGGATCGTGTAGCCTGCGCCGCCCATGCCTGTGCCTTCTGGGCAGCCGCCTTGGCTGACGAAGCCTGGGATGACCCGGTGGAATGTCAAACCGTTATAGAAACCGCTGTTCGCGAGCTTCTCGAAGTTTTCAACCGTGATCGGTGCCGCATCGTGGAACAAATCGAATTCGATCATTTCGCCGTTCTCTAATTTCATTGATCCTTTTTTCATATCAAGTTACCCCTTTATGTTCATATTGTCTTTCTCACTCACACATTGCCCATTCTATCAAAAAAAACCGTCTGTCTCCACTATTTTGTGGAAACAGACGTTCTGACTTGCTACTTACTGGATGACAGCGTGGACGAGTGGACGGGCCGTCGGCTCTGTCGCACCGATCGTATACGCGTGGTCCATCCGCTCGAGCGCAGACGTCATATCTTCTTTGTTCGAACGGAGCACGGCGATCACGTCACCGGCTTCGACCTTGTCACCGACTTTCTTCTCGAGCGTGATACCGGCCGCAAAGTCGAGCTGATCATCTTTTGTCGCCCGACCTGCGCCGAGGAGCATCGCTGCCACACCGACTTCGTCAGCGATAATCGACTCGACGTAACCCGCTTGTTTCGCGACGAACGTCGTCTCATACTTCGCTTGCGGAAGTTTCGACAAGTCATCGACGAGCGACGCGTCGCCACCTTGTGCCGCTACGAACTGACGGAACACTTCGAGGGCATGACCATCCGCCATCCGTTTCTCCAGGTCAGCGTACGCCTCGTCGAACGTTGGATAGAACTCGCCAAGTACAGCCATATGGCCGGCGATCGTGAGGGCAATCGTCTTCAAGTCGTTCACGTCTTTGCCCGATAGGACTTCGATCGCTTCTTTCACTTCATTCGCGTTCCCGATTTCGAAACCGAGCGGCTGGTCCATGTCCGTGATGACGGCGACCGTTTGACGGCCGACGTTCTTCCCGATGGCGACCATCTCTTCAGCGAGCGCTTTTGCATCATCGAACGACTTCATGAACGCGCCTGAACCCGTCTTGACGTCGAGGACGATGCTGTCGGCACCGGCCGCGATTTTCTTCGACATGATCGAGCTCGCGATGAGCGGGATTGAATCGACCGTCGCCGTCACGTCACGGAGTGCGTAAAGACGTTTGTCGGCAGGCGTCAAGTTACCCGTCTGACCGATGATTGACATCTTGATATCGTTTACTTGCTTCGTGAACTGTTCTTCCGTCAACTCGACGTTGAAGCCAGGGAACGATTCGAGCTTATCGATTGTCCCGCCCGTGTGGCCGAGACCGCGCCCGCTCATCTTCGCGACCGGAATGCCGATTGACGCGACGAGCGGAGCGACGATTAAGCTGATTTTGTCACCGACACCGCCGGTCGAGTGTTTATCGACTTTTTTACCTTGGATGTTCGAAAGATCGATGACGTCACCAGACTTGACCATCTCCATCGTCAAGGCTGCCGTCTCTTTCTCTGTCATGCCGTTAAAGTAAATCGCCATTGAAAGGGCCGACATCTGATAATCAGGAATCGTCTCGTTCGTGAAGCCTTCGATGATGAAGCGAATCTCCTCTTCGTTTAATTCGCCACCGTTACGTTTTTTCAAAATCAAATCGACCATGCGCATAAGTTTCGTCCTCCTAATTGGGTAGTGGTTACATGCTTTGAATCGTGCCGCGTACGAGTGAAAGGAAGTCTTGGCGGACGCGTTCTGTCGTCTCGATGACCTCTTCATGGTTGAGCGGTTGATCTAAAATCCCGGCTGCCATGTTCGACACGCACGAGATGCCGAGCACACGCATATCCGAATGACGGGCCACGATGACTTCAGGTACCGTCGACATGCCGACGACGTCGCCGCCGAGGAGGCGTGCCATCTTCACTTCAGCTGGTGTCTCGTATGTCGGACCTGTGTTTCCGAAATAGACGCCTTTTTGAATCGAGAGGCCGAGCTTCGCAGCGACACCTTCCGTCAACGTGACGAGCTCTTTATCGTACGCTTCTGACATATCTGGGAAACGTGTCCCGAAGTCGCTCGCGTTCTTGCCGATGAGCGGGCTCGTGCCGAAGAAGTTGATGTGATCCGTGATGATCATCAAATCGCCCGGGTTGAATGACTCATTGCAAGCACCAGCCGCGTTCGTGACGATAAGCGTCTCGACACCGATCAATTTGAGGACGCGGACCGGGAACGTGACTTGTTCCATCGAGTAACCTTCATAGAAATGGAATCGTCCTTGCATCGCGACGACGCGTTTTCCTTCGAGGTCACCGAAGACGAGTTGTCCAGCGTGTCCTTCGACGGTCGATACCGGGAAGTGCGGGATGTCCTCGTAAGGGATTTTGACCGCGTTTTCAATTTCATCAGCGAGGACGCCGAGTCCTGAGCCGAGGATGAGTCCGATTTCTGGTGTTCCGTTCATGCGTTCCTGTAAAAATGCCTTTGTTTCGTTCCAATTTACCATGAGTAGTGCCTCCTCAAATTTCGTTTAAGAAACTCTTTCCGTGTACTGGTGCATCGACATCGAAGTTATCCGCGACTGTGGCGCCGATGTCGGCGAACGTTCCTCGAATCCCGAGGTCGACTGCTGTCGCGCCGTGATGATGAACGATGAGCGGCACGTATTCACGCGTATGGTCCGTGCCTGGTGCCGTCGGATCGTTCCCGTGGTCGGCCGTGATGATGAGCAAGTCGTCTTCACGCAACTTCTCCATCACTTCTGGTAGACGGGCGTCATACTCTTCAAGCGCGATCGCATAGCCTTCTGAGTCACGGCGGTGACCGAAGAGTGCGTCAAAGTCAACGAGGTTCAAGAAGCAGAGTCCTTCGAAGTCTTCATCGAGCGATTCGACAAGCTTGTCCATCCCGTCCATGTTCGACTTCGTCCGAATCGCTTTCGTGACGCCTTCGCCGTCGTAAATATCGCTGATTTTCCCGAGGGCGATCACGTCTTTCCCGGCCGTCTCGAGCGTGTTCATGACCGTCTTGCCGAACGGTTTGAGCGCATAGTCGTGGCGGTTCGACGTACGGACCCAAGCGCCAGGTGTTCCGAGGAACGGGCGGGCGATGATGCGACCGAGCATGTACGGGTCTTCGCGCGTGATTTCACGGGCGTATTCGCAGATGCGATACAACTCGTCGAGCGGGACGACTTCTTCATGCGCCGCGATTTGAAGCACCGAATCAGCCGACGTGTAGACGATCAAGGCGCCCGTGTTGACGTGTTCTTCACCGAGCTCATCCAAAATCTCTGTGCCTGATGCCGGCTTATTACCGATGATGTCGCGACCGCTGAACTCTTTGAGACGATTGATCAAGTCATCCGGGAACTCTTCGAAGACGCGAAACGGCGTATCGATATGAAGGCCCATGATCTCCCAATGGCCGGTCATCGTGTCTTTACCTGCTGAAATCTCTTCCATGCGTCCGTAGGCGCTAGGCGTCTCCGATGATTCGATTCCTTCAATCGGTTTAATATTCGACAAGCCGAGACGGCCCATGTGCGGCATGTTTAAACCACCGTGCTCACGGGCGATATGTCCGAGCGTGTCCGAACCGACGTCACCGAACTGATCGGCATCCGGGGACTCCCCGATTCCGACCGAGTCCATGACGACCAAGAAAATACGTTTAAATTTCTTCACAAAAAGTTCCTCCTTTGGTGTCGTTACGCACGCGGGTGATGTTTTCGATAGACATCATGAAGTCGTGCCTTATTGACATGTGTGTAAATTTGAGTCGTGGAGAGGTCTGCATGCCCGAGCATCTGTTGAATGGCCCGAAGGTCGGCGCCGTTCTCAAGCAAGTGTGTCGCGAACGAATGCCGGAGTACGTGCGGCGTGATCTCTTTTTGAATGCCAGCCTCTTTGGCCCGTCGTTTAATCATCTTCCAGAATCCTTGACGACTGAGCCGGCCGCCACGTCCGTTCAAGAACAACGCCTCGGTCTCCCGACCACCGAGCCCGTTACGCGCCTGCTGGATATAGCGTTCGACAAAACTCTGGGCGACCGATGACACCGGGATAATCCGGGCACTCTCGCCTTTGCCTTCACACTGTAGATACCCCAATTCGAACTGTAAATCATCCAAATCGAGCCCAAGAAGTTCACTGACGCGCATGCCCGTGCCGTAGAGCAGTTCGA
Source organism: Exiguobacterium sp. s157 (assembly GCF_018618205.1). Taxonomy (NCBI): domain Bacteria; kingdom Bacillati; phylum Bacillota; class Bacilli; order Caryophanales; genus Exiguobacterium; species Exiguobacterium sp. s157. The sequence continues at coordinate 27,386 of NZ_JACSLQ010000005.1, read as the reverse complement.
GCATGGCCCGATCGCGCAGCGCAAGCGGGTCTGACGTCGGAACGCTGTCGAGTAACCGCTCGACTTCGTCTTGCGACCACGTGTCCGGCAGATGGCGCTCTGCTTTCGGCGTCTCTAAATAGAGCGCCGGGTCAGTCGTTGCCCCACCCGTCATCTTTAAATGATGATGGAACGTCCGAATCGAACTGACGGCCCTCCGCAATGATGAGGCGGCCCGACCGGCTTGCGACAACTCTTCCATATGTTTGACGATATGTGCCCGCGTGACTTCATTCCATTCGGTCACCCCGAGTTGGGTCAACGTCGATAAGTACTGGGTCAAATCGCTCGCATAGGCTTGTCTCGTGTTCGTTGACATTCGTTTTTCTACCGTCATGTACTGCAAAAATGACTCGACTTGCGAACGCATGACATCCCCCTCCTTTCTCGTTACACCTGAATACGCTTACATCATATCACTTATGTAAACCGTTGTGAAGACGTCTGACCTCATTTTTTTAAAGCTTTTTTGTGACGGATTTTGGTGAGGTTTTTACGCTTTCCTTCCGATTGGGGGCTTACGAATCTCGTCACGATTTGGTACACTCAAGTCGACTTATTAAACCAATTTAAAAAGTTAGGAAGGAGTCGTCCATGGACCAGACCACTACTAATCTGACGGTCGCCGTCAGACGGCAACTCGTCTTGAACGGCCGCTCGACCGTCGCCGCCATCTCGGAGGCGACCCGGCTCAGCTTTCCGACCGTCAAGAAGCAGTTAGAGCAGTTGATGCAAGCCGGTGAAGTGTTCGAACACGGATTTGAGGACTCACGCGGCGGACGCCCTGCCAAACGTTACATCTATAATGAGAGGTTCACGCACGGATTGACGCTATACGTCGAGAAGACGGTAGTCCGCTATCGTCTCATCGATTGCAAAGGCGCAACGATTGACGACGGGACGCAAATGATTCTAGACGGGGACCACCTTGGTGCGCTCGGTGCGGTACTCGATCGACAGTTGGACCAGACCTCCGACGTGAGTGCGATCTCCATCGGTGTCGCGGCGGCCGTCGCGGACGGGACGGTCATCTTCGCCCCGGACTATACGACGTTCGCACACCTCGACTTGAAACATTGGGTCGAGTCACGCACCGCTCGCCCTGCCGTCATCGAGAACGACATGAACGCGGCTGTCTATGGATACGGACACACGCACGAACTCACTGGCGACCAGTCAATCGTCTACATCTATCTGGGAAAAAACGGACCCGGTGCCGGGATACTCATCAACGGACAGCTCATCCGTGGAAAGACCGGGTTCAGCGGGGAGATCTCGTTTCTACCGCTCTATGACGACTCGACGTTTCATGACCGGATAGCGAGTGAGCGGTCGGCCCCGGCCCCATTGTCGGACGCCGCGCTCGATGCGCTCGGTCGGCTCGTCGCGACCTTCACCGCGACGCTCAATCCGCACGCCATCATTTTTTCGGACGTCGATCTCGTCGATACCGAGTTGGAGGGGATTCGGCACGCCTGCCAGCGTCATATTCCGGCGGCTCACACCCCAGATTTATTGATCGGCATATGGGAGGAAGATTATTTCGCAGGCTTAGCTCGACGTTGCGTCGGGTTGATCCTTGAATCGATTTGAAGAGGTGAATTATGACAGGATTTTTATTATTGACCGTGATTTACATTGCCTTTATCAGTCTTGGCCTGCCCGACGCCTTGCTCGGTGTCAGTTGGCCGTTGATGCACGTCGAGTTCAACGCCCCGATCTCGATGGCCGGATGGATTTTTATGACCATTGCTGCAGGCACGATTTTATCGAGCCTACTCAGCGGTAGGTTGCTCGAACGTTTCGATACGAAGCAAGTCACGTTCGGCTCCGGACTCGTGACGGCAATGTGCCTGCTCGGCTTTTACGCGGCCCCGTCCTTGATTTGGCTGTTCGTCCTATCGATTCCACTCGGACTTGGTGCCGGGGCGGTCGATGCCGCGCTCAACCATTACGTCGCAGAAAACTATCAGGCGCACCATATGAACTGGCTCCATTGTTTCTGGGGCGTCGGAGCGACGGGCGGACCGCTCGTCATGGCCGGTGTCTTGACGGAGAGCGGTTGGCGTGACGGCTATTTAATCGTCGCGTTGATTCAGTTCGCGCTCGCCTTCCTCCTGCTCCTGTCGTTCCCGCTTTGGAAGCGCGAAATCAAAACGGAGCCCTCCACGCTCGAACGACAAGAGACGGCTGCGGCCGCGCTCGAACGAAAGATGCCGAAAGGCCTCTCGTATGCGCTGGCCACGTTCCTGCTCTATTGTGGGATTGAGGCGCTCATCGGCCTGTGGGCCAGCAGTTATCTCGTCCAGATGAAACAGTTCTCTGTCGCGACGGCCGCGACGTGGGTTTCAATCTATTACGGCAGCATCACGCTCGGTCGCTTCCTGAGCGGGTTCCTCTCGTTCCGCTTCACGAATCGACAAATGATTCGGCTCGGGCAAACCTTCGCTTTAATCGGTAGCCTCGTGTTTCTCATTCCGGCGACCGGAGCGATGATGATCGGATTGATTTGTATCGGGCTAGGCTTGGCCCCGATTTACCCGAGCATGCTTCATGAGACGCCGCAGCGGTTCGGGAAGGAACGGGCAAAACGGTTGATGGGCTTCCAGATGGCGTTCGCCTACACGGGCAGCACGTTCCTGCCACCGCTATTCGGACTCATCGTGTCTCAGACGTCGCTCGGCCTATTCCCGCTCGTGACCGTCTTGATCATGCTCGGGATGCTCTTGAACACGGAACGCTTGAACTTGATCATGCACCAACCATCAAAGGAGGAACTCACATGAAAATCGAACACATCGCCATATGGGTGAACGACCTCGAACCGATGCGCCGCTTCTACGAGACGTACCTCGGGGCAACTGCGAACGACAAGTATACGAACGAACAAAAACAGTTCGAATCCTATTTTTTGACGTTCCCTGATTCGACATGCCGGCTCGAGTTGATGCGACGCCCGGACGTCCAAGGCACACCACGCGAAACGATTGGCTACGCGCATATCGCGTTCGCGCTCGGTAGCAAAGAGGCGGTCGATGCGTTGACACGACGACTCGAAGTCGACGGGTATCCGCTCATCGACGGACCGCGGACGACGGGAGACGGTTATTATGAAAGTGTCCTGCTCGACCCCGAACAAAATAAACTTGAATTGACGATTTAAGGAGATGAGACGATGATTCAGGCGATTTTACTCGACCTTGACGGAACGTTATTGACCGACCAGAAGATGATTTCACCGCGCACGAAACAGATATTGCTCGACCTCCAGGCGGAAGGCAAAAAAGTCGTACTCGCCTCCGGCCGGCCGAAACGGAGCATCGAACCGTTCGCCGAAGAGCTCAGACTGCATGAATACGGGGGACTCATCGTCTCCTCGAACGGGGCGTGCGTCACGGATGCTGCGACGAATGAAACATTGTTCGAACAGGCGATTCATCCGAACGACGCTCGTGCCATTTTGGATCATTTGACCGGCTTCGACGTCATTCCGATGATCAATGACGAGACGTATATGTATGTCAATGACGTCTTCAACGGCATGCTCGAGTTGAACGGTGAGCCGTTCAATATTATTGAGTATGAGTCGCGCGGCGGTCGGTTCCGATTACGGGAAGCACCCCGTCTCGCCGACGCCATCCATTTCCCCGTCTATAAGATTCTCGTCGCGGGACAACCTGACTATCTGCAGGCGCATGCCGCTTCTCTCGCCGGACCGTTCACGGACCGCGTCACCGGCATGTTCACGGCCGCCATGTACTACGAGTTCACAGATCTCGGCATCGACAAGGCCCGGGCGCTCGACCATGTGTTCCAAAACATCGGGATCAGCCGCGACCGTGTCATCGCGTTCGGTGACGGGCATAACGACCGGTCGATCATCGAGTATGCCGGCATCGGCGTCGCCATGGGCAACGCCGTCGAGGACATCTTGACCATCGCCACGGAAGTGACGACATCGAACAATGAAGACGGGATTGCCACCGTCTTGTCCCGTTACTTGACGACGTGACGACATATAAAAGACAGGCAGCCTTTGAGGGGCTGCCTGTCTTGCTTTATCCGTTGATGACTGCTTTATGACCCTCGAGCGTGACGCCTTTGGCTTGGCAAACTTTACAGATGCCGTGAAACGTCAAGCGATGATCTTTGATTAAAAATTCGTATTTGCTTTCGACTTTCTTCTCGACGTCGACGAGCAAGTCTTCCATGATCTCCTCGACCGAACCGCACTCGACACAGACGAGATGATGGTGCGAATGGTTCGCGCCTTCTGGTCTGAGGTCGAAACGGGCGACGCCGTCACCGAAGTTGACTTTGTCGACGACACCGAGCTCCGTCAATAGCTCCAGCGTCCGATAGACGGTCGCGAGCCCGATTTCCGGTGCGATGCTTTTGACGAGCATGAACACGTTCTCTGCGCTCAAATGGTCCGTCTCATTCTCAAGTAGAATCCGGACAGTTGATTCTCGTTGCGGTGTCAATTTATATCCTTTGGCGCTCAATTGCTGTTTGATCCGTTCAATTCGCGTTTCCATAAGGCGCCCCCTCTTAGCATAATTCACTATTCAAAGCATACCGAAGTTCGTCCGGTTTTTCAAATTAAAATGATTCCTATGTAAGTGTAACATAACTCACTCTAGTTTAGAATCATTTCAATTTAGATAATTGCCACCACTGAATCGCCATAATCGTCTTCGCGTCAGTGATGCGTCCACTCGCCAGCAAGTCGACCGCCTCGTCGAACGTGAAGCGTTGGACTTGTAAAAACTCGTCCTCATCAAGGTTCATCGTACCGGCCGTCAAGCCATGGGCGACATAGACATCGACCCGTTCACTACAAAAACCGGGTGCCCCGTAAAATGAGAAGATTTTTTCGAGCGTCTCGGCCGTATAACCGGTCTCTTCTTCGAGTTCGCGCTTCGCGCTCGCGAGCGGTTCCTCACCGACTTCTAATTTACCGGCCGGAATCTCGAGTGACATCGATTCAAACGCTTTCCGGTACTGCTCGACGAGGACGATGCGATCGTCTTCATCGACGACGAGGACGGCGACGGCCCCGTTATGATAGACGAGCTCGCGGACCGAAGTCCCTCCGTTCGGGAGCGAGACGACGTGTTTCTCAACGTTAAAGATCTTTCCTTCGTAAATGACTTCCCGTTCAATCGTTTTCTCTTCCATTTGTATGTACCCCTCACTTTTCCTATATACTGTGATTATGATTCATATCGTCAGACGGAACAAGGAGGAATTATCAATGGCAGAGTTAGGATTAGGAACCATGTCGATTTTAAAACACGGGGAAGCAGAAGGTCGTCGGATTCTAGAGGCCGCCTACGACGCTGGGATTCGGCATTTCGATACGGCCGACGTCTACAATCACTTCGAGGTGGAACGTCTAGTCGGTTCGACGTTTGCCGGACGCCGGGACGAACTGTTCTTGACGAGCAAGGGCGGGAACGTGCGAACGGAGGATGGGATGCGCTGGGATCCGAGCGCCGCGTATTTGGAGCAGGCGCTCGCCGATTCGCTCGAACGTCTCCAGACTGACTATTTGGATTTATATTACGTCCATGGCGGCACGATCGAGGACGACCTCGATGAGACAATCGCCTTCATGCGCCGGCAAAAACAAGCCGGGGTCGTCCGACAAATCGGACTGTCCTCGATTCGTCCGAACGTCATTCGCTATTGGCTCGAGCACGGTGAACTCGACGTCTTGATGACACCATATTCGTTGCTCGATCGTCGCGTCGAATCACTCGACCTCGATATCCCGATTGTCGGGCGCGGACCGCTCGCCAAAGGACTATTGACCGCCGAGTGGTCCGAGCGCTTGACGGACAAAGGCTTCGAAGCATGGACTGCATCAGAGTTACGCGACGTGTTGCCGACAATCCCGACGCCGATTCAAGCTTACGCCCTTGCCGCCGCGAAACGAACGTGTGCCGTCGTCCTGCCGGGTGCCTCTTCGGTCGATCAATTGAACGAATTGATTGCCGCCAATCAAGCCGACGTCGATTCGGACAAACTTGATGAGCTGTTGGCACGGCTGCCTATTCACCCCTACACAAAACATGCGACCTGAACGTCAGGTCGCATCGGTGTCACGTTGTTTCATTTGTTCGATGGCCCAATCGGCCCAACCGGCGTAGTTTTCCATCATCCGAATCGCATACTCGCTCGTCAGTAAATAGCCGAGCGTATCGGCCTCAGACTGATGGGCCGCTTGAAACGCCCGGATTTGATGGGCGACTTGCTCGTGATGCGCTTTCGTCTCTTCGACGTAGCGAATCGCCTCGTCGAGCGGGAGCAACTGCAACAGGCTGACCCGGAGCAAGTTCTCGTCTTTCATTTTCGGTTGGTACGAGGTCGGTTGCCGCAACCAGTCGATCAACTCTTGACGTCCCGTGTCGGTGATCGAGTAAATCTTTTTGTCCGGTAAATCATGTTGGGCCACATGCTCAGAGGAGACGAGTGCTTCGTCTTCCATTTTTAACAGTTCACGGTAAATCTGTGTATGATGGGCGTGCCAAAAATGAATCATTTGCGCTTTGAACGTCGCGTTCAAGGCATAGCCGGTAGCGGGTTGATGGGTCAATAACCCGAGTAGTGCATGACGTAACGCCATAACCATCACCTATCCCTTGCGGTTCTATTTTTATTAGTGTATCACATATTGCAGCGCGACCGAGAATGCCAATCGGTTGACGCCCATTGCGATTACACAGACAATATACGTGAAGGGAGAGATTTTTTATGAAACCGATTCAATCCGATCAGCAATTCCAAGAAGCCATTCAAGATAAAGGCATGGTCGTCTTCACGACGTCATGGTGCCCTGACTGCCGTCGACTCGACATGTACGTCGACGAGCTCGTCAAAGACTACCCACAGTTCAACTGGTACGTCGTCGACCGCGACGAATTGCCGGAACTGTCGGACGCGCAAGAAGTACGGGGCATTCCCTCGCTTCTCTTCTATAAAGAAGGCGTCAAACAAGAGCATCTCCACTCGGCGAACGCCAAGACAGAGATGCAAATCCGCTCGTTCCTCGATACGTTGAACGACTAAACAAAAAGACGACCGTCATGGTCGTCTTTTTTCGTTCTTTCAAGTAAATCGTTCGACGTAGCGTCGGTCGATTGTCCGTTTCAACCAAAACGGTAACCGCCCGTGCCACGTCAACTTCCCGTACGTCAAGAGTGCTTGTCCCGGAGTCGTCAGCAAGATGTTGAGCGATGTCCGTGATTTGAACGGCCGCTTTGTGCCCAGCAGCAGACGTGCGACGTGTCGGCCCGAGCGGACGGCATCGACGCCGCCGTTCAATCGGGCTGCCATATCGCCCGTAACAAAGATATCGCGATAGACCGGGTGCCGTAAATCGTCTTCGGTCTCGATGAACGCCGCTTCTTCCGCCAGTCCGGCCGCTGACCACCAGTCGTCGGCGACGACACCGGTCGCATCCAAGACGAGTCCGTCCCCTTGTCCGGGTTGGAACGGGCCCAGGATGATCGTCACGCCGCTCCGGACGAGACGACGTGCCATACGCTGAGCGACGCGCCGTGGAAGTTCAGGCAACAGGCGACGCGCATACAATGTCACGCGTCGCTTTTGTCGGATGCATGCGAAGGCGAGCTCGACCCCGGCCTTGCCACCGCCGACGACGGTGACCGCCTCACTGTTGACAATGTCGTCCAACACATATGACGTCATCGGTTTGAGGCCCGTCCCGAGTCCACGACTTTTCGCACCGGTCGCGAGCACGAGGAGATCATATCCGACTTGCCCGTGTTCGGTCTCGACGATTCGGGCATCCGGATCGAGCCCGATGAGGCGATTGGCGACCGGCGTGACATCAGGGCGCAACCGTGTCGTCGCCGATTCCATCTCCCCGGCGATCACTTGCGGGAACGCGCCCGTGTATATCGTTTCGCGTCCCCCGATATACTGGACGTCATACCGTTCATGGAGCGCGTCGAGCCGAGCGAGAATCTCAAGTTGCCCGTGACCGAGTCCGACGAGGACGAGACGCGGCTTCATCGTAAAATCCGCCGCGCTTCTAACAACCGCTGTAAAATGGTCGACACTTCAAGGACGAGGAAAATCGTCGCGATGACGCCAATCCATGTCGGGAATAAAATCATGAGCGTGAACAAGATGAAGCATTCCGTCCGTTCTAAAATACCAGGTTGGTAATAAAACGACTTCTCCGACCGACGGGAGCTGCTCGCCCCAACGGCGAGGAACAATGTCATCGCCACGACGAACGACCCGAGCAACAGCAGAAAGACCGGCATATGCTCCGGATGGCGTAAGGCGAGCGCGATGACGACGGCAATCTCGACGATGCGGTCGAACACGAGATCGAGTACCGTCCCGAAGCTAGTTTTTTGCGAGCGACGCGCCATCGTCCCATCGAGGACGTCGAACAGACCGGACACCCATAATAGCAAGACGGCCGTCCACAGCATGTCGTTGTAAATGAAGAGACCGACCGAAACGCCGATGATTCCCCCGAGGACGGTCACCTCATTCGGGGTGAACTTCCATTTCAAGAACCGATCGGCCCCACGTTCGATGACGGGACGAACGAACCGGCTACCGTATGTGTCTAACATCATATTCCTCCTTGTCTCTTACGTAAATAATACGTCTCACCGTCTCGGAACGATTCATCCCGTGGCAAGATGACGTAGTCCCCCTGGCCGCGGCGATATTCGCCGAGACGATGCCCGAATCGCGTGAACGACCGGATCAGCACGACCGTCTCGTCCGTCGGGGAGTCCGTCACCTCGATATGAAGCGAGGGATACAGACTGCCACCCAGTTCGATAAAGTCGCCGAACGTCGATTCCGTCTCGGATAACGCTTGTGGGGTGCCGCTCGCGCGGACGAGCCCCGCTTCGACCAGGGTCACCCGGTCAGCGACGAGCATCGCTTCTTCCCGGTCATGCGTCACGAGGAGCGCCGTCAATCCAAGTTCACGAACGAGGTCGCGAATCAAACGTTGCAACTCGTATTTGAGCTCGGGATCGAGGTTCGTGAACGGCTCATCGAGCAGAATGAGCCGCGGTGAAGCCGCGAGTGCCCGGGAAAAGCTTACGCGTTGTTGTTCTCCGCCGGAAAGCTCGTGAATCTCAGCGTCATAGCGACCAGGCAGCCGGACGCGGGCGAGCCACGCCTCTGCTTCTTGGCGCGATCGGTTCGGTGTGGCGAGTGTCACGTTCTCCCCGACCGTCAAATGTGGGAACAAGAGCGGGGATTGTGACAACATCGTGATCCGGCGCAAGTGAGGTGGCACTCCGTCAAGCGGCGTCTCCTCCCACGTCACTGTCCCGGAATCGTGTGTCTCTAATCCTGCGATGATGCGGAGCAACGTCGACTTCCCGGACCCGCTCACGCCAACGAGAGCATGAATCTCGCCGTTCGGAATTTCTAAATCAATGCCGCGTAACACGTCACGGTCTTTAAAGCGTTTATGAACGCCTGATAATACTAAGCTCATTGCAACCGTCCTTTCACCAATCTAATCCAGATGCCGAACAGTCCGCCGAGCCCAAGATAGAGGAGGACCGGAACGAGGATGAGCACCCATGTATTCTGTAACGCCAGCGAGACGTCATTGCCTGCATAGGACTGATAAAGCCGCGTTGTGACCGTCGGGACGAGCCCTGCCCCGATTAATTGAACGAGCACGAATTGACTCAAGACGATAACCGTCGAGAACAAGACGATCGTTCGAATCGTCTCTTTCAAGAGCGGGAATAGCACGAGACCGAACCGGGTCCACGGGGCGAGCATCAACGTCTGTTCAAGAAGCGTTCGGCCAATCACATACATGGCGTTATATGCCAGCCGGATGGAATACGGCAACGTCGTGACGAGCAGGACGAGGCCAACTCCAATGTGCGTGCCGACAAGGCCGAGTTGCGCCAAAGCGATATACATGCCGAACATGCTGGCCATGACCGGGATGAACAGTGGAAGGAACGTGAACCATTCGACTGAAGTTTTCCATCTCGACTCGGTGAACATAAGCCACCAAGCCGTACCGATACCGAGCCATACGTTGATGAAGCCGAGGATGATGACATAGATGACCGTGTTTCCGAACGCCTCATCCCAACTGAACGCGGCCGGGAACGCCAAAAACAGCCCGATGAATGGGAACAGGATCAAGCCAGCGGTGAGAATCCGACTCATCGTCTCACCCCCCGTTCGATACGTCGTCGTCGTTTCGCCGTCACCGCATAGGAGCTAATGACACCAATAAAGATGAATAGCGTCCAGATGAGGGCGACCGCATACGACTCGTACGCATTTAAAAACAACCCGGTCGTTAATCGTTCGTAGGCGAGTACCCCGAGCAGTTCAGGGAAGGTGACCCCTAACAAGGCCGGCACTTCATAGGCAAACGAGATAAAAGCGACGAGCACCCAAAACGAATCGAGGAGCGGTTTAACGAGGAATGGCCATTCCGCCAATTTAAATTGTTTAAACGGCGTGAGTTGAAGTGTTTTCGCCATATCCAAATAACCCCGATTCAATTGGGCATACGTCCCAATCACCATCAAAAACACGAACGGCACTTCTTTCCAAACATACGTGAAGATGACGACGAGATGGTGGCGTTCATTCGCCTCAATCAATCCATAGAATGGGAAGACGCCTGAGAACAACAGATAAAATAAATACGCGGCTGCGACGTGCGGTATGAACATCGGCCACCTGAGAAGTGACGCGAGCCACGTCGACCGATGTCGATACACCGAACGGGCGAGCCACGTCCCGATGACAAGTGAGAGGACCGTCGAAACGACTGTCACATACAGCGACACGGCGAGACTGGCACGCCACGCCGCGTCGTTCAATTCAGACCAGTCGAACCCTATGGTCTCGTAAATCAGAAAAGCAACACCGGTGAACGGTAATGCCAGAACGAACAGACTAAGCCATAGACTACTTCGCGACACGGTCCCACTCCTCACGAATCGCATCGATCACGGCTGGCCCATAGTCAGGGATCGAGCGTTCGGCGAGACGTTCCGGGTCAGGATAAGTGACACCTTCATCGAGCTTTAAGAATGCGTCACGGTCTGCCGTATCGAGTTTGGTCAAATCGAGCGACGTCCCGTCTCCCCAGTACGTCGAGTCTTGTTTGGCGAGCTGGGCTTCGGGCGACAACAACTCATTGATGACCACGAGCGCACCGTTCGGATTTTTGGCGTTAAATGGAACGGCGAGAAAATGCGTCGAGGCAATCGAATGTTCGAGCACGAGTGCCCGTGTACCACTAGGAAACACGTCATTTTCACGCTCGGCCTCGGCGCGTCGTTCATTGAAGCCCATCGTCATCCAGACGTCACCCGCGGCGTACAACTGGTCGAGCTGGGCCAGCGATTTCGGATACGTCGTCCCTTGTTTCCATAGGGTCGGCGACCACGTCGCAAGCTTCTCCCAGAACTCGTCTGGAATCTCACCGTCACCGGCCGCAGTCCCATACTCGGCGTAGAGCAGATGGCGGACGAACGCGTTTCCTGTGAAGTCTGTCACTTCAGGATACGTGAAACGGCCAGGATTTTCTTCGGTCCAACGATGTAATTCGTCGAACGTCGTCGGCGGATTTTTGACTTTGTCCGCATCATAGTGCATGACGAACTGCACGTTCCCCCAAGCGACTTCGAGCCCGTTAGTCGGAGTTCCCGCATCGGTCGCTTGCGCTTCCTCGTTCAATAACTTGGCGTTCGGGATTTTGCCGAGCAGGTCACCCTGCAACAAATCCGCCTCGGCAGCGTTACGGAAATTGTCTCCATTGATCCACATGAGGTCGATCGTTCCTTCTTCTCGATTCGCCCGCTTGTCGAGCGACAATTGACGCACGAATTCGGCCGTGTCCATCGGGACGCGGTTCAACTCGACATCATACGTCTCTTTCAGGCGGGGCGCGACATACTCATCGATATAGCGATTGATGCCATCATCGCCTCCCCACATATAAAAATTGACCGTCGACTGTTTCGCTTCTTCGGCCGCCTGTTCGAACGTCGGTGCGATTTCGGCGCGCGTCGTCCCGCAGGCAGCGAGGAAGATGAGTGACAGCATCAAGCCAAACTGTTTCAATCGGCGCATCGTGTCTCCCCCTTTTTTCTCTATGTTGACGCATTTACTTTTTGTCAAATCCCCGTTTTGCGAGCCGTTCGAACATGACCGGGCACATTGCGTACAGTTTCGCGCCAAGTTCCATCCACCACGGGGCGTTCACTTCACGTTTCGACGCCTCACATGCCGCGACGACGCGTTTCGCGAGACGATTGGGATCGAGCATAATCGATTTCACACTCGCTTCGTAACGTCCACTCTTGTCGGCCCGGAGAAAAAACGGCGTCGCAATCGGTCCCGGGTTGACGGTCAATACATGAATTCCAACCGGCTTCAGTTCCAACCGGAGCGCGTTCGAGAACTGGAGCAGCGCCGCTTTCGATCCGGCATAGACGGCCGATTTTGGGGTCGGGACTTTTGCCGCTTGCGAGCAGACGTTGATGATCGTACTGCCACGGCGCATCGTTCGCGCACAATCACGCGCGAGCAACATCGGTGCGATCGCGTTCAAGCGCATCGTCTCCTCGATGACGTCGGTCGTTTGATCGACGACCCGGTCGAACTCGCCGATTCCGGCATTGTTCACCCAGACGTCGATTGCTCCATATGTACGTTCGACTTGGGCCACGAGCGTGTCATAGTCGGTACAGACGTCGGCTACCATCCAATCGGCCGATAACTTCTGTCCGAGTTCGCGCAACCGCTCCTCGTTCCGTGCAATCAACGTCAATCGGGCACCCGACTCATAAAAAGAATGCGCCAGCGCGGCCCCAAAGCCGCTCGACGCACCCGTGATGACAATATGTCTCATTCTACGATGTCCTCCACTCTCACATAAATCCATTTTCCATCCGTCAACTGTTTAACGACGCGCCCACGTTCCTCGAGCAACGTCAACCGGGCGAACACCTCACTGAAGACGAGCGGCATCGCCCGCCGCATCTTGCGTCCATACAGGCGCATCGACCAATCGAACACGCTCAAGCCGTCCACCCAGTCGTTCAGGAGCAGTTCACTTCGCTCATAGCGCTGAGCGATGCGGGCCTCAATCAATGGACGCGGTTTGTGAATCGGTTCCCCATGCCCGCTCACGACGAGCTTCAAGTCGACCGACTGCAATTTCCGCAGTGAATCGAGATACAGGACGACCGGCGAAGCGAACCCTTCCTCTTCGTACGGCTGCTCGATGAGCGGGTTCGGTTCGACCGCATCGATTAAATGGTCGCCCGCGATTAACACGCCACCCGGACCGAGCAGTCCGAGCTGGTCACTCGCATGCCCAGGCAGATGGATCGTCTTCCACGCCCCGTCGCTCGTCACGTCCTGTCCATCCTCGAATGTCATCGTCACAGTCGTCGGACCGATCCAGCGCAGCGCCTCCCGATAATCGGGCAATTTGTTCACAATCGTCTCCGGGGTCCCGAACCAGTGCGCCAGATCGTGCAAAAACTGGTTGCCCCGTTTGATGAAGTTCGGTGTCTGTTCTAAATAGCGAACGAGCTTCTCATGTCCGTAGACGGGAATCGAGGCGTCACGCAGACGCCACGCCTGACCCGCATGGTCGGCATGATGGTGCGTCAAAAATAAAAAATCAATATCCGCGAGCGTCAACTCGAGCTCGGCCAGTTGTGTCGTCAATGAGGTCCACGCCTCTTCCGTATCCGGTCCGCAATCGACCATAAAGAAACGGTTCATGTGTTCGACGACATAAACGTTTACGTTGCCGACCTCGAACGGCGTCGGTATATCGAGTCTTGCCAGTTGGCTTGAAATCCAGTTCGCCACGTCCCCACAACCCCTTCCACCTATCTTCACTCATTATACCTGTCCGAAAGAATGGATTTCAATCACACAAAAAAAGGAGAGGATTTCTCCTCTCCGATGTCTTATAGGTTGATGACTGTGACTTTATCTCGTGTCATCGTCTCGAGGCTGCGTCCAATCCCTTGAACACCGAGGCCTGACTGTTTCACGCCGATGAACGGGAAGTGGTCTGGGCCACGTTCCGTGCGGCCGTTCACTTGGACCGTACCGACGTCAAGCTTGTCGGCGACCGTGAAGGCGCTGTTCACGTTTTGCGTGAACACACTCGCTTGAAGACCGAACTCAGACTCGTTCGTGAGTTCAATCATCTCGTCAAGCGAGTTGACGCGGATAATCGGCAAAACTGGTCCGAACGGCTCTTCCCAAGCGACACGCATTTCACGTGTGACGTGGTCGAGGAGCGTCGGGTGCAAGAGGTTGCCGTCGCGCTCGTTTCCGTGGACGACCGTCGCTTGCTTGTTGACGGCATCGTCAATCAAGCCTTGGACGTAATCCGCCGACTTCTTGTCGATGAGTGGGACGATGAAGCTGTTATCGACCGGTGACCCGACCGTGAGCTTCTCGACACGATCTTTCAACATGCCGACGAGTTCGTCTGCTTGGTGCTCGAGCACGAATACGCGCTTAATCGCCGTACAGCGTTGTCCTGAATACGAGAACGCCCCGCTGACGATTTGATCAGCCGCGAGCGTGAGGTCTGCGTCTTCGAGGACGAGCGCCGGATCTTTCCCGCCAAGTTCGAGCACGACAGGTACCATCGATGCTTGTTGCGACAAGTGTTGACCTGTCCCGGTACCGCCCGTGAACGTGATCATGTCGATGCCAGGGTGTGACGTCAAGTAGTCACCGATGATCGACCCGCGCCCTGTGACGAGGTTCAATAGACCGCTCGGAAGACCTGCGTCTTGGAGTGCCTCGATCATCTTCACACCACTGATGGCACCTTGTGTCGCCGGTTTGAAGACGACCGCGTTACCTGTGATGAGCGCCGGTGCGATTTTGGCTGCTGCCAAGTTCACCGGGTAGTTGAACGGTGAAATCGCGAGGACGACACCGAGTGCTTCTTTCTTGATGATTGCCATCTTGTTCTTCGAACCGCCAGGGAATGAGTCCCCTTGCATGAACCCGCCCGTGAAGCGAAGACCTTCTTCAGCCGTATAGCGGATGATTTCCGCCGTCCGAACGACTTCTTTCTTCGCGTCGCTCAAGTTCTTCCCGACTTCGCGCATGATGATTTGACCGATCTCATCAACGCGTTCTTCGAGTTTGTCCGCCCAAGCGTACAACAGTTCGGCACGCTTGTTGACCGGAAGCGCCGCCCATTCCTGTTGTGCGCTTTTCGCGCCGTGAATCGCCTCGTCGACTTCGTCGCGAGACATCGCCTGGACGTGCCCGACGACTTCATCTGTATAAGGTGAAACGAGTTCGATTGTTTCGTTCGTTGTCGATTCCTGCCATTGTCCATTAATTAAATATGGATACGTGTTCATACTCATAATCTCTATCTGCCTCCTGAGTAAGCTTTGATATCTCGTTGCCACCCCCATTGTATGCAAAATCAAATCGGTTGAACAACTATAAAGATTCAGTTTATGTAATGTAAACGGTTACTCGTCAATTTTTTGTCAATTCCGCCTCGACTTTGCCACTTTCAACTGAAGATGTTCATCAAATCGACCGATAGAAGAGATGAGAGTACGTGAACTAGGAGGGACCATCAGTGAGCATGGATCATAATATTTTACTTGAGGCAGGCACGAACGAATTAGAGATCGTCATTTTCCAGTCAGGCCCGTTCATTTTCGGGATTAACGTCATGAAGGTACGTGAGATCATCACGATGCTTCCCCTCACTCCGCTCCCGGGCACTCCGGAAGCAATCATGGGGTTGATCGAGCTCCGCGGTGAGGTCATGACGGTCATCGATTTACCGATGGTCATCGGACATCCGCGTGACGTCGGAGACAACGATCGCTTGATCGTCTGTGAGTTTAACGGAGAGAAATCGGTGCTCCGCGTCGATCAAGTGACAGAGATTAAGCGTATCTCTTGGGAACAGATCGACACGCCGTCTGATCTCGCACGCGGCATGCAAGGAATCACGAACGGGGTCGTCAAGACAGGCGACCAGATGATCATCCTTCTTGACTACGAGCGCATCGCCCTCGAACTGTCCCGTAAAGACATCATGGCCCGTGAATCGGTCAAACGACTCGGTGCCCGGGAGCGCTCGAACAAACACGTCTGGATCGCGGAAGACTCGGAGATGTTGCGGACGCTCATCATCGATACGCTCGATGACGCCGGCTATTTCAACACGACGATTTTCAATAACGGGAAGGAAGCGCTCGATGCGTTCGAACAGAGCGACGTCCATTGTGACTTGCTGATCACCGATATCGAGATGCCGCAAATGGACGGCTTGCATTTGACAAAACGACTCCGTGAGATGGATCGTTTCGCCGACCTGCCGATTATCATCTTCTCTTCGCTCATCTCGGACGACTTGAAACATAAAGGCGACGCGGTCGGAGCGAACGCCCAAATCACGAAGCCAGAGATTGGCATGTTGATTGCCACACTCGACGAATTTTTAGCCTAATCCGAAAAACGGGACTTCGCCTTGCGGCGAAATCCCGTTTTATTTATGATAATGCATTCAAGCGCGCTTCCCATTCTTGGTCGAAGCGGCGCATATCGGCTTCGATGTCGTCGAGAATCGGTTCGAGGTTTTCGGTCTCGTTCGTCTCTCCAGCCACTTCGAGCTGTTGGAACCGGGCGGCCGTCTCGTCGAGGCCGACAGAATAGGAGGCCCCTTTCAACAAGTGGGCGAGCTGTTCGATTTGTTCATGGTTTCGTTCCAGCACCATGCGTCTCAATTCCGGGAATTTCGCCTCGAATTGGCGGATATATGTCTCGGCAATCTTTTTTAAGAAATCTTTATTTCCGCTAGCGATTTGATGGAGCTCCGCCAACTTTTCTTCGTTAAACAGAGCATTATGGGGCGTTTGTGACAACTCCATCCCTCCTTTGCTTCAATCCTACTAACATTCCTAACCACTGTAGCATGTTTTCGAGAAAAAACAAAAAAACTCCTCCTTTTCCGATTGCACTCTCCCATTCGCCTACCTATAATTAGGTTGAGCTAAGGTAGGAGGAACATTATGCTAACGATTTACCGTACCGACGCATCTGGGCGTGTCGACGAAATCGAAGACTTTGACAAAGGGAGCTGGATTCAACTCGTCAATCCGACGAAAGATGAGGCCGATCAAGTCATCGCCGCCTCCGGCATTCCTGAAGATTTCGTCTACGACCCGCTTGATATTGAAGAAAAACCACGATTTGAAAAAGATGATGAGGGCCTCCTCATGATCATTGACGTCCCATATGTGGAAGAAGACGACACAGGACGCGCCTATAATACGATTCCACTTGGGATTATCGTCACGGGACGACACTTCATCACCGTCTGTTCGCGTGACCTCGACGTGCTCAATTTGTTCGCCAACGGAAAAGCCCGTTTGTTCCGGACGAACTACCGGAGCCGGTTCGTCTTTCAGATTTTGCACCGAGTCAGCATGACGTACTTGCGCTTCCTTCGCCAAATCGATCGGCGCATGGACGAGCTCGAGCAAGAGTTGCAACGTTCGATGCGAAATCAGGAAATCTTTCAATTGATGAACTTACAGAAGTCGCTCGTCTACTTCATGACGTCGCTCAAAGCGAACGACAGCGTCCTCGATCGCATCGTCAAGACACCGAGTCTCGAGAAGCACGAGGAAGACGAGGAGTTGCTCGAAGACGTGTTCGTCGAGCACCGTCAGGCGATGGAGATGGCGTCGATTTATAACGATATCATCAGCATCAAGATGGACGCCTTCGGTTCGATCATCTCGAACAACGTCAACTTCGTCATGAAGTTCTTGGCCTCGATCACAATCGTACTTAGTATTCCGACGATGATTTCTGGAATATTCGGGATGAACGTCCAAGTGCCGTGGGAAGGACAACCGATCGGCTTTGTGTTCGCCATTACGATGATGATCGGTTTCTCAAGCCTCGCCTTTTACATTTTGTGGCGCAAGCGATATTTCTAAAAAAAGATGGTGTTGCCCGTTGCGGCGACACCATCTTTTTACATCAATTTGACCGTGACGAGACACAAGTCATCGTCAATCTCGATTTTAGGGACGAGTTGTTCGGCGACGTGACGCGCGTAGTCAAGCCCGTATGACGCGACGTCCTTCTCGAGCCAGCGGATGCCGTCGTCAATGTCTTTGCTGTAACATTCCATCAATCCATCTGTATACATATGCATCGTCATCCCCGGTTCGATGTCGATGACCTTCGACTCAAAATTCGGCTCCTCGAACATGCCGACCGGGACACCGGTCGTCTCGAGACGGGTCACACCCGAGTCCGACGTCACGATGACCGGCGGATGACCGGCGTTGACGTACTCGATTTGACGCTTCGTCGTGTCGATATAACAATAGACGGCCGTGAAATAGCTCTGCATGTCCTCTCCCGAGAACAAGAACGTCATCTGACGGTTCAACTCACTCATCACATCGACCGGGTATTGGACGTTGCTGACGAGACCGGGCAAAATCGACCGAATCCCCATCGTAATCAACGCCGACGAGACACCATGCCCCATCACGTCGAAGATGATGACCCCATAGCGATCCGGTGCGACCTGGAACCAGGCATACATATCCCCGGCCAGTTTTTTAGACGGCAAATAGAGGGCCCGGACGTCAATCTCATCGTTGCTGATGGGCGGGGTCAACGCGCTCTGTTGAATCTTTTGCGCGAGATCGAGGTCATATTGGAGCCGCGCCTCATATTTTTTGCGTTCATCGACGGCCGCTTTGTAACGGAGTGCGGAGCGGATGCGCGCGAGCAGTTCCGTGATTTTAATCGGTTTCGTCGTATAGTCGGACGCTTCAGCGTCGAGACCTTCCGCGATTTGCTTTTCCTCGGTGCGACCCGAGACCATAATCACGGGAAGTTCCTCATAGCCGCTCATCTGTCGAATCCGTTTGCACGTCTCGATTCCAGAGATTCCTGGCATCTCGACATCAAGCAGGACAAGGTCGTATAGCGACGGGGCTTGCGGGTCCATCAGGAGCGCGAGCGCATCTTCACCACTCGAGACTGAAATCGTCTCATAATCATGTTGATGCAATAATTGTTCGAGAACCATCGTATTGACCGGTTCGTCGTCCACAATCAAAATCGCCATAGTCATCCCTACTTTCTCTGTCAGTGTTCTTCTGCATATTATTGTATCATATCTAATCGCTTCATTAGGTATTTCAATGCTGTGACAGTTCGAAGTGGTTCAAAGATGGAGAATCTCGTTCGTTTTTGGCATACTGGAAGTACGAAAGCGAGGAATGCCGCATGGGATGGATATTCGCTGTGAGCGGTTTGATTATTTTGCTCGTCTTAATCGCGTCAATCGTTGTCATTCAAAAAGGATATGCCTATAAAGACAACAAGGACGACATCGTGCTCGATTACGATGAAATCAATCGCCGCATCACTGAAGAAGAACAGCAGAAAAAATAGAGCCATCGGCGGATGGCTCTATTTTTTATTTAAATTCGAATCGAAGTGCCCCTTTTTCAAGGTAGAGCGCGGCATCGAACGTCTTATCCCCTTTTTTGAACGTGTGCACGTTCGATTGCCCGCCGTTAATCATCTGTTTCAGTTCATCTTTGGCAATTCCGACGCCGAGTACTTGTTTCGACATCGTAAACTTGCAACCTTCGCGATAGCCGCTACAACCGATGAATTTCGCATGCTCGACGAGTCCCTTGCCACAGCTCGGGCAGACGCCGAACGATGCTTTCGGCCGCGCCGCCGACTTCTTCCCGAAACGTCGTGCTTCAATCGTATAGCCTTCCGGGTTCGCCGTCTCGACTCGCGCTTTCGCCTCTTCGACGAGATGAATCGACATCTTTTTCGCCTGGTCGATAAATTCGGCGGCCGAAGCCGATGCCTGCCCGATTTCGTTGAGACGTTTCTCCCATTTGGCCGTCATGGCCGGTGAAGCAAGGATACTGTCACCGAGCACGTCAATCAACAAGCGTCCTTTATCGGTCGGGACGAGCTCTTTCTTTTGCAGGTCGACATAGCCCCGCTTCTTCAGTCCGTCGATAATATTGGCCCGCGTCGCCTCGGTTCCAAGCCCTTCGACTTCTTTCATGATGTGAATCAGTTCTTCATCATCGAGCTGCTTACCGGCCACCTTCATCGCCATGATGAGCGCGCCTTCTGTATACCGTTTCGGTGGCTCCGTTTGTTTCGATAATACTTCGACTTTCTTTTCCGTCAACGGCTCCCCGAGTGTGAGCGCCGGGAGTTCGACGTCTTTGGACTTCATCTCGACGACTTGACGATAGCCGGCACTGACGACGACCGTCCCTTTTGCCCGGTACAGGTCGTCGCCGTCCATAAGGTCGACCGTCGTTTTCTCAAGCTTGGCCGGTGGAGCGAAAGCAGCGAGAAAACGTCGATTGATTAAATCATATAGTTTCGCCTCATCCCCGCTAAGTCGGGCCACATCGCCACACGCCTCGGTCGGGATGATCGCATAGTGATCACTGACCTTTTTCGCGTTGACGTAGCGGCTGTTCCGGGACGGGTTCTCGGTCAACACGTCTTTCAACTCGGCATAGGCCGCCGACTTCAATAGCCTTGCTTTCGTCTGTGGGAACAACGTCGCCTCGTCAGGTGTGACGAAACTTGAGTCAGTCCGCGGATAACTGATCCATCCTTTCGTATATAGCTTTTGAGCGATGTCGAGCGTCTTCTTCGCCCCGAAGCCGAACCGCTTGCCGGCTTCGGCCTGCAAACCCGATAAACTGAACCAGAACGGTGGGTGCTCCGTCTTCTCTTCCTTATCGATCGATTGAACGACCGCTGTTCCGGTCGCTCGGCTGACGACCGCGTCGGCTTGTTCGCGAGTCTTTAGTTTCGTCGTCTTACCGAGCGTGTATTTCGCTTTGAACGTGCCGCGTCCTTTTTGAAGCGTCGCCTCGACCTCAAAATACGGCTCTGGGACGAACTGTTTAATCTCACGTTCGCGATTGACAATCAAAGCGAGCGTCGGAGTCTGGACACGGCCTAGCGAAAACACGTCCTCGACGCCGATCGTCTTCAACAGCGTTGTATACGCTCTTGATGCGTTCATGCCGACGAGCCAGTCGGCACAGGCGCGACTCATTGCTTCGTGATAGTACGGGACCGTCTGGTCGCCTGGTAGCAGTGCGGCGAATCCACGGTCGACCGCCTGCTCGGTCAAACTCGAGATCCATAGGCGCGACAAAGGTTTTTGATTGCCGGCGAGCCGTAAAATGAGACGGACGATGGCTTCTCCTTCCCGCTCGGCATCGGATGCGATGATGACGTCGGTGATGGACCGGTCGTGCAGCCATTTCTTAATCGTCTGGAACGGTTTCGACTTGCCTTTCGAGATGCGATAGTCGAATCGGTCCGGCACGATTGGGAGCGACTCATATTTCCACGACTTCCATTCCGGCTTATAATGGGACGGTTCTTGCAGCTCGCATAAGTGACCGACCGCCCAGACGACGATGGCGCCTTCTGGGAACCGGGCACATGAAGCGATCTCAATCTCGTCTTTTTTCTTTTTTGATGGATACGGCGCAGCCAGTTTTTGGGCCTGCGACGGTTTCTCCGCAATAATTAATCTCATAGGATCCCTACTTTCACAGTCATCCGAAATCTCGTCGGAACGACACTTTCGAGAAAGAATGTATTTTCTTATCTATTCTATAATATCATTAGAAGAGTATGTACAACATAAAGGGGGATGTCTCTTGTCTTATCTTATCTTATTCGCCGCCGTCTTCTTCTTATCGACGAGCGTCTTGTTCGTCAAATGGACGTCCGCACCGGCCGAGACGGCCGCGTTTTACCGTATGCTGATCACGTGCCTGATGTTGTTGCCCTTCGTCGATTTCAAGTCGCTCCTCGGGACACGACTCATGACGCGATATGCCTTGCTCCTCAGCGGGACGTTGCTCGCGTTCCATTTTTGGCTCTGGTTTTTATCGCTCGATTATACAACCGTCGCCAGCTCGACGCTGTTCGTCACTTCGAGCCCGATTTTTGTCTTAATCGGGAACGCCTTGATTTTTAAAAAGAATCCGACCCGGAAAGGGTTAGCCTTCGCGCTCATCGCTGTCTTCGGAGGTATGCTTGTCGCGGCAGGCGACATTCAACTCGGACGTGAAGCGCTGTTCGGGGACTTGCTCGCTTTAATCGCCGCTCTGCTCATCGCGGGCTATTGGCTCGTCGGCCAACACGTCCGGACCGAGATGAACACGAATACATACTCGTTCAGCGTCTATCTCGTCGCAGCGGTCGTCCTCTGTTTCATGCTTCTCGTCCGGGGGACGACGTTCACCGCGTTCGAATCGGTCAACTGGTGGTATTTCCTCGCCCTCGCCTTCTTCCCGACGATTTTAGGACATAACTTGTTCAACTATGCGCTCGCCCGTGTCAGTGCGACCGTTGTCAGCATCACCATCCTTGGCGAGGCATTGTGGGGCATGCTGTTCGGGTTCGTCTTCTTCGACGAGCGTCTCGGCGTGATGCAATGGGTCGGTGCGGCCGTCCTGCTCGGCGGAATTTACTTGTTCCTAAAAGAAGACGCCCGTTCCACAAGAACGGACGTCGCTTCATAAATTGGTTGCTTTCGCTTCGATTTCGTCTTCTGACGGGCGGAATAAGAGCTTGCGATCCCAAACAGCCATCCCGACCGCTGTCAGGAAGGTCATCGCATCAGCGATTGGGAATGCGAGCCAGACACCGAATACGCCGAAGAAGTTCGGCAGGATGAAGACGAGTGGAATCGTATAGAGCGTCTGCCGCGACAGCGACAAGAACATCGCGACCCGGGCCTTCCCGAGCGATTGATAGATGCCGTTGACGAGCATTTGGACGCTCGGGAGGAATGAGACGGCGAACAACACATGAATCGCCGTCACGCCGCCGGCAATCAAGTTGGCGTCGGTCGTGAACATGCGCATCAGTTGTTCCGGAATCAACTGGAGCGTCAACCAGATGATGACGGCGATGGCAATTCCAGCCCGCATTGCCGTCCAAATCGTTTCCCTCATCCGGTCGAATTGTTTGGCGCCGAAATTGTAACCGACAATCGGCTGCATGCCTTGGACGATACCCATAATCGGCATCCCGACGAGCGCCATGAATTTATTGATAATCGCAAAAATGGCAAGTTCCTCGGTCCCGCCGTACGTTCCGAGCATGACGTTGACCCCGACGAATAAAATCGACTGGGAGACCATCATGATGAACGAAGATGAGCCGATCGCCATAATCTCCTTCAATTCGCCGAACCGTAATCGAAACTTCCGCCATTGGAAATCGAGATCGGTGCGGCGATTTTTTGAGAAGAAGAAACGGAGCATGAGCACAGACCCGACGACTTGAGCGAGCGCCGTCGACCAAGCCGCCCCGTAAATGCCCCAGCCGAACGTGAAGATGAATAGCGGCGTCGTCACCAAGTTGACGACAACGGTCGTGAGCATCACTTTCATCTGATAAGGCGCCTGTCCTTCAGCCCGTACCATCGCGCTCGCCGCGAGTGTGAACATGAAGAACGGAGAGCTAATGAGCACGACCGATAAGTATTGTCGGCTCAGTTCCATGATCGCCGACGTCGCTCCGAACACTTTCAAGATGTCGTCCAACATGAAAAAGGCGGAACTGACCGCAAAAGCGGCGAACACACCGACGAGGACGAGCACGTTCAAAAACGTGACGGCGGCACCGGCATCGTCGCCTTTGCCGAGTTTCCTTGAACTGATGGATGCCCCGCCCAACCCGACAGCGCTCGAGACGGCCATAAGAATCATTTGAATCGGAAAGGCGATCCCGATGGCAGCCACGGCAGTCGACCCGATGCCACGGGCGACGAAGATTGTATCAATGATGTTGTACAGTGCCGTCACCAGCATCCCGATCATTGCCGGTAGCGACAGTTTGAACAGCAGGCGTCCGATTGGATCGGTCCGGAGCTGCTCCGTATTCTGATTCATGCTTCCATCCCCTTTGTCGTCTATGTTAACAGGTTAGCAAGATTGGATGGAACGGTCGACTATGTTGTCTTGCCGGATGTGTCAGACCGGGCTCGGCACAGGTGTGTTCACGACGCCGGCTTTTCGCTTGCGCATGATGAAATCGGTCGCGACCGGTTGCTCGACCTTGACACGTACCGTCATCATCGCCTGGTTCGCCGTCTCGAGGCTTTCTCCCGACTCATCGTACAGCTCATCGATGCGCTGCGAGAAACGGACGAAGCCGGGACCGAAGAACTCGACTTCTTCCCCGCGCCGAAAATGGTTTCGTTGCTCGAGTGTCGCTATTTTTGTCGTCGGTTCATACGCGATGACGCGTGCCGCGAATGCATATTGCGGGATGGCGCGCGGCTTACCGAATAGTTGCTCGTTCTCAGTCGGGACGCCGTAATAGAATCCGGTCGCGAGTTCTCGTTGTGCCGCTTTCCAGATTTCTTCTTCCCACGCCGGATTAAACTCGAAGCCCTCAGGGTCGTCACAGTACGCGTCGATGACTTGACGATAGACGTTACAAACGGTCGCCACATAGTGAATCGATTTCATCCGTCCCTCAATTTTCAAGCTGTCGACGCCAGCGTCGACCAAGTCCGGAATGTGACGTACCATCGCCAAGTCGACCGAGCTCATCGAGAACGGTTCCTCGTCGCGTGCTGCCATCTCGTCAGTCAACAGTTCGTCCGCCTCAAAGAATCCGTATTTCCAACGGCACGACTGGGCACAGCCACCCCGGTTCGCATCGCGGAGGGCCATATGGTTCGATAAGGTGCAACGACCCGAGTACGAGATGCACATCGCCCCATGGACGAACGTCTCGATTTCGACATCGACTTGCCGTTTCATCTCTTTGATTTCTTCCATCGATACTTCGCGGGCGAGAACGATTCGCTCCAATCCTTCCTCTTGCCAAAAGCGGAGCGTCTCATAGTTCGTCGCTGACGCCTGCGTCGACAAATGGACCGGAAGTCCCGGCGCATCCTTGAGGCATACCTCAATCATGGCCGGGTCGGACACGATGACGGCATCAATGCCGATATCGCGAAGCTTGCAAAAGAACTCGCCCGCGCCATCGATATCGCCTTCATGGGTCACCATATTCGCGGCGACATACACTTTTGCCCCGCGCGCATGGGCGAACGCGACGCCTTCGGCCATCTCGTCATACCCAAAATTGCCGGCCCGAGAGCGGAGTCCGAACTGTTGTCCCCCGATAAAGACCGCATCGGCCCCATACAAAATCGCCATCTTCAATTTTTCTAAGTTGCCGGCCGGTGCTAATAATTCTGGACGTTTTTTCATCTCAATCCCTCACTTGATCTCTTCTGGATTTCGTAACAATAGTCCCGTCCCGAGCCGGAATTGTTCCGGCTGCAGTTCGGCGAGACGCCGTTCCATGACGAGACGGTCGAATCGACCGTTCAATAAATCTGAGCGGGCCTTATCGAACAAGCGGACGATATCAACGAATGCATCACCCGCGTGCCAACCCTCGAGCTTCCACGTGTGTAGGCCGCCTGTTATTAAAGTGGGCAGTTGTCCCATAAGCGTCAAATCCTCAGAGAACACATGCGTCCCGTTTTCGTCTTCATACACCGGATAGCGGCTGTCCGCATCCGATGGTTCGCTCACATAGTATTCGCGTGCTTTTGCCAACGTGTTCGATCGGCCAATCTCATTGAAGTAGTTCGTCAAGAGCGGACGTTTCGAATGATGGATACACGTCGGTCCGTACACTTGGACTTCGACCGGCAATCCGATTTGCTGTTGAATCAGCCCGAGTTCAGTCAACGTCACTTCACGGGCCGCGATTGCCCCGATTGCATCGCGTTTGCCCCAAAATTGAATGTGTCGGGCCGACGTGACGAGCGTTTGAGCATCATACCAATAGGGGATATTTGCATTACGGATTAAGCGGATGGCGCCCGGGTCACCGGCCGTCACACTGTCAACCCCGATTGTTTTTAAAGCCGATAAATAGTCAGGCAGCGTCTCAATCTGATGATTGTGCATCAAATTATTGACGGCGACGGTCACTTCTTTGCCATAACGGTGGGCAATCGCTGTGACTTCTCGCACAGCCTCCAACGACCAGTCTCCCTTATGGCGTAACCCGTATGTTGCTTCTCCGATATAGATGCGGTCAGAGCCCGCCATAATCAGCGCTTCTGCTTGCTCGACGCCCTGTGCTGTAGTCACTAGCTGTATCATCATTTGGTTTCTTCTCCTCACTTTGTGAGTCTAATCACATATTCTTGCTATACTCTAGCATACGTTTTGACGTCGCGGCCGAGCAGGAATTTAACAACTCGTGAAGAAATCAGTAACAATGTATGACTTTTTATATCGAAGGAGTGGACGATTTTGACAAAAACAGCCTTAATTACTGGAGCCTCGACAGGAATCGGACTCGATCTTGCCGTGTTAGCGGCCCGGGATGGATTTGATTGTATCCTCGTGTCTCGCAACGAGCCGCGGTTGCACGAATTAAAAAAAGTACTCGAGAAACGTTACCGTGTCAGCGTACACGTCTTCGCCCTCGACTTGTCTGAACACCAAGCCGTAAAACGATTGACGAGTGCAATCGCCGATGCCAGACTGACGGTCGACTTTTTAATCAACAATGCCGGTTTCGGAACGGCCGGCGAGTTTATCGAGCTCGATGCCGAGACCGAGGCCGAAGAGGTCCGTTTGAACGTCAACGCCTTGACCGAATTGACGAAAGCTTATTTGCCGGGCATGGTGGAACGGAATCATGGCTATGTGTTGAACGTCGCATCGGTCGCCGCCTTCCAACCTGGTCCGTATATGGCGGTCTACTACGCGACGAAGGCCTACGTGTTATCGCTCACCGAGGCGCTCCATGCCGAAGTGAAAGGAACAGGCGTGCACGTGAGTGTCCTCTGTCCAGGTCCAACCGATACCGGATTCTTCAATCGGGCCGGCAGCGAGATGATGGTGTCAAAAATGCCGTCTCATCTCGTCGCTTTCTTCGGCTATAAAGGCGTCATGACCAACAAACGCGTCATCGTGCCGGGTGTGTCGAACCAACTGCTTGTCGCCGCGGCCAAGCTCATGCCACGCGCAGTCAGCCTTGAGATTTTGCGCCGCTTCCAAAAACCATCAGATGCTGGATCGGAAGACGTCTCGACGATTTAACCCATGTATGCACGTTAAAAAAGGAGGAGGTCCCCCGTAATCTGTACCCCATGTAAAGGACATTAATAAAAAAACTTATGCTGCTTCAAGGAGATGATTCCTGTACTGTACGGGAGTCATCTTTTT
>NZ_JACSLQ010000033.1:0-228 GCF_018618205.1 Exiguobacterium sp. s157 | reverse complement strand
ACCCCCAACTACTTTCGGCGCTGAAGCGCTTAACTTCCGTGTTCGGCATGGGAACGGGTGTGGCCGCTTCGCTATCGCCACCAGACATATATGAGATTAACATTATTTTAACATAATGTCAACTCCTTTTTAAGAGATTGTTCTCTCAAAACTGAAGACTCATCAATTCATCCAAACCTTAGACTAGATCAAAGCCTCGACCGATTAGTATCATTCAGCTCCACACGT
>NZ_JACSLQ010000032.1:0-233 GCF_018618205.1 Exiguobacterium sp. s157 | reverse complement strand
CACGGCGACGTGTGGAGCTGAATGATACTAATCGGTCGAGGCTTTGATCTAGTCTAATGGTTTGTGTGAATTGATGAGTCTTCAGTTTTCAGGGAACAACCCTGAAATGGATTGACACGCCCTTGGGGCGATGTTAATATTCTTTTGTCTGGTGGCGATAGCGAAGCGGCCACACCCGTTCCCATGCCGAACACGGAAGTTAAGCGCTTCAGCGCCGAAAGTAGTTGGGGGTC
>NZ_JACSLQ010000031.1:0-382 GCF_018618205.1 Exiguobacterium sp. s157 | reverse complement strand
AACAAGGTAGCCGTATCGGAAGGTGCGGCTGGATCACCTCCTTTCTAAGGAAAATGCCCATGTGGCATTGCCCATCGTTCAGTTTTGAGAGACCAAAATCTCTCGACAATCAAAATATGAGGGCCTATAGCTCAGCTGGTTAGAGCGCACGCCTGATAAGCGTGAGGTCGGTGGTTCGAGTCCACTTAGGCCCACCATTTTTTTGAGAATTCCAATACGGGGCCTTAGCTCAGCTGGGAGAGCGCCTGCCTTGCACGCAGGAGGTCAGCGGTTCGATCCCGCTAGGCTCCACTTTGTTCCTTGAAAACTGAAGATTCATCAAGACATCAAACCAATTATTTCACATATGGTCCGTGAGGACCGTGTGTCTTAGACGCTAGAT
>NZ_JACSLQ010000004.1:0-284840 GCF_018618205.1 Exiguobacterium sp. s157 | reverse complement strand
CCCACGCAAAAACACCTCCGATGCTAGCACTTTTTTAAAGTGTACCACTGCGAAGGTGTTTTTATATTGTCTCAAAAATTTAGGTTAGCCCAAAGCCAATCCATTATGGGTTGGCTTTTTTTGTATGGGTGAAACGGTTTCAGCCTACTGGCAGATGGGGAAAAGTAAGTATTCTGACAAAAGGAGGGAACCATGGTGTGGAAGAAAGTGTTTGGTGTTTTGCAGCGAATCGGGAAGGCACTCATGCTTCCGGTTGCGATTCTACCGGCAGCCGGTCTATTACTCGCATTTGGTACCGCGTTCCAAAACCCTGATCTCGTTTCGCTCTTACCTTTCTTGGCAAACGATTCACTCGTCCTCGTCTGGCAAGTTATGACAGATGCCGGGGATATCGTGTTTGCCAATCTAGGTCTTCTGTTCGCCGTCGGTGTCGCCATCGGGCTAGCCAACGGGGACGGTGTTGCCGGGTTAGCAGCTATCGTTGGTTATTTGATTATGAACAAGGTTATCAGCACGTGGAACGGTATTACCGCGGAAATAGCTCAAGGAGACCCGGCCTATGCCACGGTACTCGGGATTCCGACGCTCCAAATGGGGGTATTCGGGGGTATCATTGCCGGTTTGATTGCCGCATTCGCGTACAACAAGTACTTCAACATCAAGTTGCCGGATTTCTTAGGGTTCTTTGCAGGGAAACGATTCGTGCCAATCGCGACCGCCGCGTTCAGCTTATTGATCGGGATTGCCCTCGCCTATATTTGGCCGCCAATCGGTTCAGCGATCAACACGTTCTCGAGCACGATCATTGAAGCGAACGTCGCGGTCTCCGCCTTCGTCTTCGGTTTGGTCGAACGTTCACTAATCCCGTTCGGTCTGCATCACATCTGGTACTCTCCGTTTTGGTTCCAGTTCGGGGAATATACGAACCAAGCGGGGGATCTCGTCCAAGGGGACCAACGGATCTTCTTCGCCCAGCTTCGTGACGGGGTCGAATTTACAGCCGGTACGTATATGACCGGCAAATTCCCGTTCATGATGTTCGGATTACCTGCCGCTTGTCTCGCCATGTTCCATACTGTCCCGAAAGAACGTCGCAAAGACGTTGAAGGACTTTACTTCTCAGCAGCCCTCACTTCATTCTTGACGGGAATCACCGAGCCGGTTGAATTCTCGTTCGTCTTCGTTGCACCTCTTCTCTTTGGTATTCATGCCGTCTTCGCTGGACTTTCCTTTATGACCATGCACTTGCTCAATGTTAAAATCGGGATGACATTCTCGGGCGGACTCATCGACTATCTCTTGTTCGGGGTGTTGCCGAACCGGACAGCCTGGTGGCTCGTCATTCCAGTCGGTCTCGTTTTCGCGGTCATCTATTACTTTGGGTTCCGTTTCGCAATCACGAAGTTCGACTTGAAAGTACCGGGACGTGAAACCGTCGCCGAAGGCAAAGGCGCCCGCGCCGTCGTCGGAGATGATTTACCGTATGAGGTGCTCGTTGGACTCGGTGGACCGGATAACATCAAACACCTCGATGCTTGTATCACACGCTTGCGTGTCACTGTGAACGATGTCAAACAAGTCGATAAAGACTTGCTGAAAGATTTGGGAGCGGCCGGAGTGCTCGAGGTCGGGGATAACATTCAAGCCATCTTCGGTCCGAAATCGGATACGCTCAAATCGCAAATCGCGGCCATCATCGAAGGCGGCGAATATAAACCGAAAGAAAAAGCTGTCATCACACCGGAAGCGGCTGAACATGCCGACCATCGATTCCTTGCCCCGATGTCGGGTGTCATCTTATCGCTTGACGATGTGCCGGACCAAGTCTTCTCGGGCCGGATGATGGGTGAAGGATTTGCCATCGAGCCGAGCTCGGGACAAGTCGTTGCGCCGGTCACCGGTCAAATCACCACGTTCTTCCCGACGAAACATGCAATCGGCCTACTAGCGGACGACGGACGAGAGATTCTCATCCACGTCGGACTCGACACGGTCAACCTGAAAGGGGAGGGCTTCGTCGCCAAAGTGAAAGAAGGCGACCGGGTCGAAGCAGGGGACGTCTTGCTCGATGTCGATCTCAACTTGATTCGTGACAAAGTCCCATCGCTCATCACGCCGATCATCTGGACGAACGGAGACGGCAAAATCGTCGTCGTCCCATTCGGAGAGACGGTCGTCGCCGGGGAAGCGCTCGACTTCAGAACGGATGACAAAGGAGCCGAGTAAACAAAAAAGAAGCTCTCGCAACCGCGAGAACTTCTTTTTTTTGTGTTACTTCTTAATATCGAATTTTTCACTGAGGAAGTTCACGACTTCTTCAGCTGTATCCATGTTGAGGACGTCGTTGACGATTGCTTCTGTTTCCGACTTCGTCAAACGCTTCACGAGGCTACGTGCGCGAAGGACGCTTGAAGCCGACATCGAGAATTCGTCAAGACCGAGTCCGAGCAGGATTGGAATCGCAAGCTCTTCTCCAGCCATCTCTCCACACATACCGACCCATTTACCGGCTTTGTGTGCTTCTGTGATGACGTTGTGGAGCAAGTTCAAGATGGCCGGGTTGAACGGTTGGTACAAGTACGAGACTTTCTCGTTCATGCGGTCCGCTGCCATCGTGTATTGAATCAAGTCGTTCGTGCCGACTGAGAAGAAGTCGACTTCTTTCGCGAATTGCTTCGCCATGACGGCAGTCGATGGAATCTCGACCATCATCCCAGTTTCGTAGTTACCGACAGCAATTCCTTCTGTCTTCAACTTCGCTTCTTCTTCAAGCAAGATGGCTTTCGCAGCACGGAACTCTTCAAGCGTCGCGATCATTGGGAACATGATGGCGAGGTCACCGTGCGCTGAGGCACGGAGAAGCGCGCGAAGCTGTGTGCGGAACAAGTCCGTCTCTTCGAGGCAAAGGCGAATCGCACGATAGCCGAGGAACGGGTTCATCTCTTTTGGAAGGTCGAGGTAAGACAATTCTTTATCTCCACCGATATCGAGCGTACGGATGACGACTTGTTTGCCGTCCATACCTTCGATGACTGCTTTATAAGCTGTATACTGCTCTTCTTCCGTCGGGAACGTTTCCGAGTCCATGTAGAGGAACTCAGTCCGGTAAAGACCGATGGCGTCAGCGCCGTTTTTCAATACGCCTTCGAGGTCGTTCGGTGTACCGATGTTCGCTGCAAGTTTGACCTTGTGGCCGTCGGCTGTGATCGACTCTTCGTTGACGAGTTGTTTCAACTCTTCTTTATACGCTTCGAATGCAGCGCGTTTTTCGTTATATTCGTTGACGAGTTCTTCAGACGGGTTGACGAACACGTCGCCCTCTGTCCCGTCGATGACGACGAGATCGCCATTTTTGATTTCTTCAAGTGCTATTTTTGTACCGACGACGGCAGGGATCTCGAGTGAACGAGACATGATTGCCGAGTGAGATGTACGTCCACCGATGTTTGTCGCGAATCCTTTGACGTACTTACGGTTGAGCTGAGCTGTATCAGACGGCGTCAAATCTTCAGCGATGATGATGACTTCTTCTGAGATTGAGGCTGGCGTCATGAACGTGACACCGAGAATGTGCGCCATGACACGTTTCGTGACGTCACGAACGTCTGCTGCGCGCTCACGCATGTACTCGTTATCCATCGATTCAAAGATCATGACCATCATTTGAGCGACTTCATCGAGCGCCTTCGCAGCGTTCATGTGTTCGCTTTCAATTTTGTCGTTCACTTGTGAGACGATCTCAGGATCCTCGACGATGAGCAAGTGAGCCGAGAAAATCTCTGCCTTGTCTTCACCGAGCTCACGAAGCGTGATTTGACGGATTTCTTCGAGTTCTGTTTTTGACTGAGCGATGGCCGCTTGGAAACGGGCTTTCTCAGCTGCTACGTCCTCGATTTTGTTTGTCGGGATGTCGAATGAAGGTGTCTCCATGACGAATGCTTTCGCAACTGCGATTCCTGCAGATGCGCCAATACCTTTAATGTGTGACATAAGCGTAGTCCCTCTCTTCAAAGAAATAGTGGTTTCCAATGTTATCTCGTTAGTTCTTACCCGAAATGAAAAAGGAACTAACGAAAACCTGGAAGATTAAAGTAGCAACGGTCTACTACTAGGGGAAGCCTCGACCGAACAAAATGGCCTCGCCTCAACAGTGAGGGATGCCTGATTGCGTACTTTCTTATCCTATCATAAAATAAATCATCGTCACAACGAGGAGTTAACGCCTGAATTCGAAGAATTCATGACTCTTACGCATACTGTTTCATTATTTCGCCGAAGTTCGTTATGCTAACCATATATAAAGAAGGGAAGTGGCAAACATGTATCAAGTGAAGGATTTAGATTGGAACGGTTCATACGACACGATCGTCGTCGGAATCGGTGCGGCCGACACGATTGACGAAGGCCTCGATACGTTGTTTAACGGGCGCGTCAAGTCGCTCATCCAAGCGTCGGACATCTCGACGAAAACAGGGGAAGTGTCCATCGTCCCGACGTTCGAAGGAACGGTCAAACGCATCCTATTCGTCGGTCTCGGACAACGCAACGAGAATACGCCTGAGAACGTGCGCAATTGGTTCGGTAAAGTCGCGAAACAAATTAAAGCACGCGCCTTCACGAACGTCGCGGTCGCGCTCGACACGTTCGGACCGAACACGGCGAAACTGTTTGCCGAAGCGTATGAAATGGCGACATATGAGCACCCTACATACAAATCTGAACCGAAGCCGGCGAAGTCAGACGTGACGATCACGTTGCTCGGTGCTGGTGTAGAGGAAGAAGCGTTGACGGGTGCCGCTTACGGACGCGGTGTCAATGTCGCACGGACGCTCACGATGATGCCGGCCAATATTTTGACGTCGGAAACACTCGCGGACTATGCGGTCGAATTAGCCGAACGTCATGGATTCAGCCATCGCGTCTTGGAAAAGGAAGAGATGGAGGCGCTCGGGATGGGTGCACTGCTCGCCGTCAATCAAGGGTCGACCATCCCGCCGAAATTGATTGTCCTCGAATACCACGGTGCAGGCGATGCAGCGCCCGTCGCCGTCGTCGGAAAAGGAATCACGTTTGATACGGGTGGTTACTCAATCAAGCCGAAAGACGGCATCGTCGGTATGAAAGGCGACATGGGGGGCGCGGCGACCGTGCTCGGCCTATTCGAGACGCTTGCGACGACGAAACCGAACGTGAACGTCATCGGCGTCATCCCATCGACGGACAACATGATTTCGGGGGACGCGTTCAAACCGGATGATGTCATCACAGCGATGAGCGGGAAGACGATTGAAGTGCTCAATACCGACGCGGAAGGTCGTCTTGTCCTCGCCGACGCTGTCACCTTTGCCAAGACGTATGAACCTCAAGCCATCATCGATGTGGCGACGCTAACGGGCGGTGTGCTCGTCGCGCTCGGCACAGAAGTGACTGGTTGCCTGACGAACGATGCGTCGCTCTACGGCGCCTTAGAAGCTGCGAGCCGAGAGACGAATGAACTCGTCTGGCAAATGCCATACTTCGACGTCTTCATTAAACAAGTCCGGAAATCAGAAGTCGCAGATTTGAACAATTCGCCGGGCCGTTATGGGCATATGATCTTTGGTGGCGCGTTCGTCGGTGAGTTTGTCGGCGACACGCCTTGGCTCCACCTCGATATCGCCGGGACGAGTGAACGTTCGGCGGCAAGCGATCTCGGACCAAAAGGACCGACTGGGGTCATGGTGCGCACGCTCGCATTGATGCTCGAAGAGTGGAAACGTTGAAGTCAGGATTGTTATTGATTGGCTTAGCCGTCGTCTCCGGACTCGGATACACGGCTTGGCCGAGTCAATGGTTGTTAGGAGTCACCGTCTTATGTGCGGTGCTCGGAATATTGTTTTTGATGCAGGAGGGACGACGTGGTCGGAGTAGGAATTGATGGCGCGCGCGGGAGCTGGGTACGAATCACGTACGACAGCATCTCGCTCTGTTTGACCATCTCAGAAAAGTTGGAAGATTTATTGATTGAAGGGGCGGTTCATTTTGTCGACATGCCGAAAGACTTGGCGACGATTGATGCGCCGGACCGGTCGTGTGATGCCTGGATGCGGTCACAACTGAAGCAGCGGAAGTCGTCCATCTTCACGCCGCCGATTCAAGACGTGCTCATGGAGGCGTCCTATGCCGAGGCGAATGCGAAGAGCCGGGAACTGGTCGGAAAAGGGATCAGTAAACAGGCGTGGAACTTGGTACCGCGTATCCGTGAGTTTCAAACGATCACGGATGCGGATGTCTACGAGTCGCATCCTGAGGTGTGTTTTGCCGTCATGACGGGGAACGAGGCGGCCTTCAGCAAGAAGACCGAGGCGGGAGAGCTCGAACGGATCGAGTTGTTGCGCCGTTATTCGAACAGCTCGCCATGGAAATGGAAGATGTCGAACGTGCAAGTCGATGATATCATCGACGCCTGTATTTTGGCCGTTGCCGCCTATGAGGCGGGCACGACCGGGATGGTGACGCATCCGGACCAAACTGAAGGGGCACCGTTCGTGGCGGTACCGAAGACAAAAGAGCGATGACGTGTCATCGCTCTTTTGGTGTCGTCGGCCCGATGACGAACTTCCACATATAGTGGAACACTTGGGCGTTATAGAGGGCTTTGAGCAGGACGGCCAATACCGGCCCTAAAATGAAGCCGAGTACCCCGAACAGCTGGAGCCCGACAAAAATCGAGATGAGGGCGGCGAGCGGGTCGAGGCCGATGTGAGAGCCGACGATTTTCGGTTCGGCCAGATTGCGTTGCACGATAACGACGATATAGAGGACGACGAGCCCGATCGCGAGGAACCATTCGCCCGTGACGGCGGCATAGGCGGCCCACGGCAATAACAGCGTTCCGACACCGAGGTACGGCAACAAGTCAAAGATGGCCGCGAGCAGGGCGAACGAGAACGGATTGTCGACACGAAGGATGAACATGCCGATTAAGACGATTCCGAACGTGATCGAGATGAGCGTCAATTGCGCGCGGACGTAACCGAACAGCGCCGAGCGTAAATTCGTCATGACGAGCTCGAACTCCTTGAAGCCTTTTCGTTCATTCAAGCGAGCGATGGACTTCATATAGTCCGGCCAGTCTTTCGTGATGAAGAACCAGGCGAGCACGATGACGATGAACAAGAGCAAGACGAGCGGCAACGCGCTCAAGATGTCCTGCAACAAGCCGGCGACACCTCGGGACAAGACGCCGATCGCGGCGCCGAGTTGGACACCGATTTCGGTGATACCGCCTTCGAGCGAGTTCGCCTGTTCGGGGTTCAGCCGTTGGATGCTGTCGTACGCATCGTTGACCAACGGGGCGAGTTTTTCATTGAATAGGCGTTGTATGTATTCGGTGAACGTTTCAATCTGGGCAGGCAGTTTTTCGGCGGCAATCGTCAAGTAGCGAATGAGTTGCGTCACGACGATGGCGATGATTCCGCTGACGACGCTCATGACAATCAACAAAGAAACGAGTGTGCCGAGGGCGCGTGGTAACTTGGTCTCACGCTCGAACCAATTGACGAGCGGGACCGTCAACAAGGATAACAAGAGAGCGAACACGAATGGATACGTGTACGTGAAGAGGACACTCAGTCCCCAGATGACGAAGACGAGGCCGATAATGACGAGCAGGAAACGAAGTAATTGCCATAGTCTGGCTGGCGACAAGATGCATAGCCCCTTTCCTAACAATTTGATTGAGCATAGTATACCACGCAGGCGGTAAATAAAGAGGATGGATGGGTGATTAAATATGAAGGAATTACAACGACGAATCGATCAAATGATTATTCATTTAGGTGGCTATTGGCGGCCACTATCGGGGTTGGCCCGACTGCTAGAAGAAGTCGGTGAAGTCGGCGGAGCATTGTATGCGAACGACCAGTCGGCGCTACGGGAAGAACTGATGGACGTGTTCGTCATTTCGACGTGTCTGGCGAACCAGTACGCCATCACGCTTCAGCGTCAAGAGGCTGGAAATGGTCAGGGGGCGCAGGACAAGACGTACTATCGGCTCGTTCGTGAGGCCGGGGAAGTCGGACGGATTTTAAACGCCTATGAAGGGGACAAAAAACTGAAGGCGTCCGCGACGCCGGGTTCGTTGCAGCGACATATCGAGGCTGTACAACGAGCGGTCCTCGACCTTGCGTCCCAAAACGACTTTGATTTATATGCAGCGATTGGCTCACTCATCGAAGACAAGTCATCCCGGGACTTCGGACGTTTCGACCATACCCCGGACCCGATCACGGAAGCGTCGGTCCGCGTCTATTCGGAACACGTCCAAGGACGGTATTGGGGTGGGGTGGCGGCTAAACCTTTCGAGGAGGCGAGCCGATATAGAGAGCGAGAAGGGCATTTGACGCGATTTTTAAAAATTGCCGAAGTGGAAGGGCTTGATGGATTCGTGATCCGTCAGCCAGAGCCTCCGCTCCAAACAAACGGCTCGTTGACTGCAGCTTTCCAGCTCCCGGACTCTTTCGTGGTCGAGACCGAGCGGCATGGTGCCGATTCGTTCTTGATTGTTCGAAAACAAGGGTAAAAACATTCCCTTTTTTTGTAAAAAGTATTCATCGTTTTTTCAAATATTTACTTTTTTAATAAAAGCAATGTGCTATTATGAAGGTGTTTTCAGTTGCGATGCGCGTAGAAGAAAGGAATATTTTGGATGAATATGAAGCTTTTTAAACTTGCCCTCATCATGATTGTCTTGTTGTTTTCAATCCAAATACCGTCAGCTGAAGCGGCTACTTTGGAAGGAGAAACAACTGTCAATCTGAATGTGCGCGCTACACCGAGCACGAACGGGAAATTGATTCAAACGCTAAAAAAGGGAACAAAAGTAAAATATGTAACTTATAACAAAGAGTGGAGCAAAATATATTTAAACAGTCGTACGTATTATGCTTCAGCACAGTATATCAAGCGAATCGCTACACCATCTTCGACCGTAACGAAGCAAGCGGCCACTTCGACAGGCGTGACCACGGTCAACTTGAATATCCGTGTGTCCGCCCATAGCAAAGCGACTGTCTATCGGACGTTCAAGAAAGGCACGACCGTCCAATATGCGGTCCACAACTCGTCTTGGGCAAAAGTGTATATCGGTGGCAAAACGTATTATGCGGCCAAAGCGTATATTGCGCCGAAAGTCGTCACATCGACGCCGACCGTGACGAAACAAGACGGTTATGCGAACCGGGCGTTGAAGCTGTTCGGTGAACGGAATCAAAAGTCGACAGTATTGAAAGTATTACCGGTCAACTCGAAAGTCGTCTCGAGCAAGTACAATGCGAGCTGGTCAATCGTTTATCTCGGCAGTGAGACGTTCTTCACGCCGACGGCCTGGATTACAGCGGGTGCACCCGCTACTCCTTCGGTGACGACAAAGCCGGCAGTGGTGAAAACGGATGGCTACGCCAACCGGGAGTTGAAATTGTTCGGGCAGCGCAATCAACGTTCGACGGTGTTGAAAGTACTGCCGATCAAGTCGAAGCTCATCTCGAGCAAATACAACACGAGCTGGTCGGTCGTCTATATCGGTAACGAGACGTACTACACGCCGACCGTCGGAATCACGACGGGTGCGCCTCCGGTGGCAAAACCGCCGGTAGCGAAGCCGCCGGTCGTTCAAAAAGCACAGGGCTATGCGAATCGGAATGCGAACCTGTACAAGAAGACGCTTCAGTCGTCACCGGTCGCTCGCGTGTTGCCAAAGTATACGACCGTGACTTACAGCAAACACAATGCGAGCTGGTCGGTCGTCTATATCGGAACGGAGACGTTCTATACACCGACGTCTTGGCTGACAGCTGGTAAGGCCCCGGCCGCTCCTGCGGCCACGCCAAAAGGGAAAGTATATACGAATACGCCGGGAGACGTCTTGAACGTCCGGGCAAGCGCCTCGGCGAGTTCGACAGTCCTCGGTCGGCTCGCACACGGGACCCAAGTCGACCATTACGGTTCAGCGAACGGTTTCTATAAAATT
The DNA here is from genome assembly GCF_018618205.1 of Exiguobacterium sp. s157. Classification (NCBI taxonomy): domain Bacteria; kingdom Bacillati; phylum Bacillota; class Bacilli; order Caryophanales; genus Exiguobacterium; species Exiguobacterium sp. s157. Next base: position 274,831 of record NZ_JACSLQ010000004.1, on the reverse strand, counting down.
AAGTACAATGGCCGCGACGGCTATATCTCGACGGCTTACGCGATGACGCTCAAACCGAATGCAACGAGCGGTGCCGTCATCGTCCTCGATGCGGGACATGGTGGGCGTGACCCTGGTGCGGTCAACGGCTCGCTCTATGAGAAGACGGTCGTCCTCGACGTGTCGAAGCGGGTCGAGACATATCTTCGTTCGAAATACGGGTATCAAGTCCGGTTGACGCGCTCGACGGACGTCTATTTGACGCTCGATCAACGCGTTCAGACCGCTAAGACGCTTCGCGGCAACTTGTTCGTCAGCCTGCACACGAACGCGGCGACGACGCCAGCGGCCAAGGGTGTTGAAACGTTCTATTCATCCTATTCGGCCCACAGTACCAAGAGCCGAGTGCTCGCGACGAATATCCAGTCCAACTTAATGGGTAAAATGTCAGGGATGACGAACCGTGGCGTCAAGACGGCGAACTATTATGTCATTAGTTATAATACGATGCCATCGGCCCTCGTCGAACTTGGCTTTATCTCATCACCTCAGGACGTCGGGCACTTACGAAGTGACGCTTCACGCCAGCGGATGGCAGAAGGCGTCGCCGAAGGTATTGCCCAGTACGTACGCGCCTATCATTAAGCTTCATCCATGATAAAACTGCCCCGACTCATTGTGAGTCGGGGCAGTTTGTGTTTACAGGTCGTCGAAGCCGTTAGCGTCGGTAACTTTCGCGTATGAGCGTGATTTCTGTTCGAAGAAGTCAGATTTGGTGGCATTCAGAGAGTCGTCTGAATAGGCGCGAATCCAAGGCATGACATCCTCGTTGAACCCTTCATACAGATCGTTCAAGCCGATGACACGGAGACGTTTGTTGGCGAGGTATTTGACGTAGTCGCGCATCTCGCTGACGTCGAGTCCGTCGAGGTCGCGCAATACATACTCACACCACTCGATTTCGAGGTCGACGGCTTCCGCCATCGTATCATAGACGAACTGGCTGAAGCTGCCGTCCGCGTCAATCTCCGGGTTCTCCGTCAAGACGGCCCGGAGCAACTGGCTGACGAAATACGAGTGTTGCATCTCGTCGCGCTGGATGTAACTGATCATCGTCGACGTGCCGACCATCTTCTGATGGCGCGCCAAGTTGTAGAAGTAGGCGAACCCGGAATAGAAGTTGATGCCTTCGAGGATGATCGAGGCGACGAGCGATTTGGCGAACGTCTCGGCCGTTTGATCGGCGCGGAAGTCCTCATATAAGTCCAAGATGAATTGGTTGCGTTTCATGACCATCTCGTCGTCCTTGGCGATATCGAAAATACGATTTTGTTCGCTGAGCGGGACGAGGCTCGAGAGGACGTAGCTATACGATTGGTTATGGACGACTTCTTGCTGGGCGATAACGGCGAGCACGGCGTGGACTGACGAGTCCGATGAGAACATCGACGACTCAAGGATGTAACGCGTCTGCACCGAGTCAAGGATCGACAACAGACCGATGATGCGTTTGAAGGCGTCTTGCTCGCGCTCTGTCAACTGTGGCCATTGCTGCATGTCTTTGGACATCGAGATCTCATCTGGAATCCAGAAGTTCGAGAGCAGTTGCTTATAGATGGTGTAAAACTGTGGATAGGCAATGTCGTTCCAATTCACGATAGAACTCGTCTCGCCTCCGATAATGGCTGTCGCCCGGTTAGGATGTTTGGGCGACAGTAGTTTGATCTTTTGAATGGTCATGGACATATACTCCTTCTTCGGCGTTTCTAGCCAACCGTTCGGCCCAATGACGGACGTTGTACGGTTGATTGCGCGGCGATTGCTCGATTTTCAACGTTTCACCGGCGAGGGGAATCCCGTATTTTGAAAGATGGTACGCCATTTCATCGACCGCACGACAGAAATGGACGAACATCTTGTCGCCGGTCCCGAACACGGCGGCTTGGCGAAGCGGCACGTCGAGCTCCTTCAAGACGAGTCGGAACGTGTCTTTCATCTCGTCCGGCAAGACGCCGTCGGCCCACGTGTACGATCCGAAATAGACGAGATCGTATGTGGCGAGGGAGCGGGCTTCGCGATGGCCGATGCGGTCCGCTTCAAACAAGACGACACGGTCGCCCCGATTGACATGAGACTCTTGAATCAATTCGGCGACCTCTTCAGTATTCCCGCTCATGGAACTATAGACGATGGCGATGTGCATGGTCGTTCCCACCTTTCTGTTACGTGACGTTATGAAGCACACGATTCACATTCGTCGACTTCAACGGTCGTCGAACGTGTGTAGTAGATTGATTTCATGCCAAGCGACCATGCCTCGAGGTGCATCGAGAGAAGCTCGGTCGCTTTGACGTCGTTTTTGACGTACAGGTTGAAGCTGATCGCTTGGTCGATATGACGCTGGCGCGCTGCGTTTTGACGGATGCTCCAGAGCTGATCGACTTCGAACGCTGATTTATAGAACCAATTCGTCTCCGGATTGAGATCAGGCACCGTGACCGGAATCTTATAGTTTTTCTTCTCTTCCGAATAGACCTTCTTGTAGACCGGATCGATTGACGCGGTGCTACCGGCGATGATGGCCGTCGACGAGTTCGGAGCGACCGCCATCATGTAGGCGTTACGGACACCGTTTTGGTGGACCGCTGCGGCAAGACCGTCCCAATCGAGTTCATCGTGTGAACGGTAGTTACGACGTTTGAAGTACTCACCTGTGTGCCATTCTGATCCTTCGAAGACGCCGAACGCACCTTTTTCCTTGGCGAGTTCCATCGATGCTTGAATCGTCAAGTAGGCGATTTTCTCGTACAGCTTCTCCGCATATTGGACGGCATCGACCGATTCCCAACGGATGCCTTCCAGTGCGAGCAAGTGGTGCCAGCCGAACGTACCGAGTCCGACGGCGCGGTATTTCTGGTTCGTGATCATCGCTTGCGGTACTTCGATCGTGTTCAAGTCAATGACGTTGTCGAGCATCCGCATTTGAATCGGGATTAGGCGCTCGAGGACGTCCGCTTTGACGGCCCGGGCAAGGGCAATCGAGCTCAAGTTACAGACGACGAAGTCGCCAGGCGTCTTCGTGATGACGATTTTCCCATCTTCCGTGTACTCTTCATCGATTGTCGTCGGCGACATGTTTTGCGCAATCTCTGAGCAGAGGTTCGAACTGTAAATCATGCCGGCATGCTTGTTTGGATTGGCGCGGTTCACGGCGTCGCGGAAGAACATGTAAGGTGTTCCTGTCTCGAGCTGTGAGCGCATATACCGTTTGACGAGGTCGATGGCCGGTACCGTGACGCGAGTCAGTTCAGGCGTATTGACGCACGCCATGTACTTCTCTGTGAACGAGCCGCCGTTCTCTGTCTCATCGTAGAAGTCTTCGAGGCTGAAGCCCATGACCGTCCGAATCTCGTGCGGGTCGAACAAGTGCCAGTCGCCGCGGGCTTCGACTGTACGCATGAACAAGTCTGGCAAACAGACGCCCGTGAACAAGTCGTGGGTCCGGAGACGCTCGTCCCCGTTATTCAATTTCGCGTCGAGGAACTCGAAGATGTCCTTGTGCCAAATGTCGAGGTAGACGGCGATCGATCCTTGGCGCATGCCGAGCTGGTCGACCGAGACGGCCGTGTTGTTCAACTGCTTCATCCAAGGGAGCGCGCCGCTTGAGACGCCTTTGAATCCTTTGATGTCACTGCCACGTGAACGGATTTTGCCGAGATAGACACCGATTCCGCCGCCGCCTTTCGAGAGCGTGGCCACGTCCGTGTTCGAGTCGTAGATGCCACGGAGCGAGTCATCGACCGTGTCGATGAAACATGAGCTGAGCTGTCCGTATGATTTCCCGGCGTTTGAGAGCGTCGGAGTGGCCACTGTCATATAGAGGTTCGAGAGGGCCCAGTACGCTTCTTCGACGAGCTTGACGCGCTGGTCGGCGTTCTCTTTTTGCATGAGCGTCATGGCGATGACCATGAACCGCTCTTGCGGTAACTCGTATAGGTTCTTGACATGGTCACGGCCGAGATAACGGTCCGACAACGTCCGGAGACCGATGTAAGTGAACATGCGGTCGCGTGACGGGTCAATCAACGTCTCCAAGTAGGCAATGTCTTCTTTTGAGTACGTATCGAGTAGGGCCGACGTGAAGATGCCTTTTGTCGTGAGCGTCTCAATCATCGGATAGAGCGCACCGTAACGCATCGAGGCGTCATAGCCACGGTTTCGTGCCGCTTCTAAATAGAGGCGGTTTAAGTACATCTCAGTGGCAACGAACGTCCAGTCCGGCTCTTCTGCCTGCAACATGTCGAGGGCGTGCATCGTCAAGAGTTCATATACTACATCTTGTGTCAGTGTCTTTCCTTCGAGCGCCCGAACGGCCCGTTCTTCATATCGTTCAACACTGAGCTGTGGGTAGCGTTGTTTAAGGGATTGGATCAATGTCGAGACGTCAGCGAGCGTTGGCGTCGCAGCCAACAGCGTCTCGTGGTGGATAGGGGATGTCAAAACGATCACTCCTTCTTCGGATGTAGATATTATAAAGGTATAACTCGAAATACCCTATATTGCGTCAATATATAGTTAAAAGCGTTTTTAGCTTTTAACTATATATTGACGTTTTTTTATCTTTTTAATCATAAATCACCTATATTTAGTTTTCAAATCTTGACATTCGGCAAACTGCAGACGCTTGAATTACTTTTACTCAAAAACGGCGCTGTCATCCGATTTGAGATGAGATTTGAGATAGAAAAAAGTTTGAGCGACGGTTAAACGACAGCACATTCATTTTTATGTAAGCGGTCAATCGAGAAGCGAACGACCTCATTCGGCAGTCGCCTTCGTTATTTTTCGAGAAAATCCTGCTTCTTTTCACTGTTGATTCATTACTATATATAGTGGTCGCTTGTTTTTGAAAACGAGGGAAATTCGAACGCTCACTAGCATCGGATTGAAAAGTGAGGTAGATTGAGGGAGTACGATTTGAAATCAAGGTAAAAAGAAGGGTTTAACAAATGAGAGCAGAAGACTTATTATTAGCATGGGACCCACTCGGTTACGGGCTTGGGTCGTATGGACCAGAGTTTGATAATATCGCCTTGGCGCTCATCCACATCGACACGATCGATGAGTTGGATGAAACGATTCGCCGGATTTTGACAGACGCGTTCGGCGACTGTCCGACCGAATCGGAAACACGGGCCATGGCGGCACACTTACTCGCGTCTTCAGAATCTTGTCACTTATAAGGGGGAACCACGATGTTACGTATCGATCCAACACCGAATCCAAATGCAATGAAAATCACACTTCCTGAGAACGTCTTCGGCGCGAAAAGCCAAAGCGTAAAAGCTGGCGAAGAGACGGACCAACCGCTTCTCGCGAAACTCGTCGCCATCGAAGGCGTGGAGAGCGTATTCGCTTATGGCGATTTCGTCACGGTATCAAAAGAGAATGGCGTGAGCTGGGAAACAATCTTGCCACACGTCGAAACTGCTTACCGCGGATGAACCCGCTCGTTTCCATCGTCATCCCGGTCTATTCACGGGAGACAGAACTGACCGAACTGCTGGAAAGCCTGGTCGTCCAGACGTTTCAACAGTTCGAAGTACTTGTAATCAATAATGACGGGCCGCCAAAACAGCATCTTTTGGCGCCTTTTTTGAATCGATTGTCGATTCGTTATATCGAACTTGGCGAGAACCATCACGTCAAAGCCCGCAATCTCGGCGTGCAAGAGGCGAACGGCGAGTATGTCTTGTTGCTCGACGATGACGATCTGCTCATGCCGACACATCTCGAGCAGGCGCTCGAGGACATCCGCGCGGCCGACCTCGTCTTCACGGATGCGGAACTGTTCCGCTTCATATGGGAAGACGGACGCCGACGCGTCACCGACTGGGAGGCGTTCGCCTACGACCTCGATTTGGAACGACTCCGTCAAGACTCGACGTTCATCCCGTCCGGCACGCTGTATCGAAAACAGCTCCACGAGACGATTGGACCGTTCGACGAGGATGTCTATAACTACTGGGACTGGGATTTCATTCTACGTGTCAGCGAAGTCGGGACGATTCGGCATCCCGCGCGCGCGACCGTGCTATACGCGTTCAACGGCACGGACAATCTGTCGGCCAAACAAGATGAGACGCGTCGTCGTTACTTTGATCGGTTCTGTCACAAGCACGGCCTCGTCAATATGGAGATGAAAAACTTCCATATCGTTCAAGCCGAGCGACGGGACTACGTGAGACAGACAGAGAGAACGTTCACAGGGGCGTTCCCCGGTAGAACGGAAGGAGAATAAATTATGTACACATCGAAAGAATTAGAACTGCTCGAGTTGCTCGAAGAGAAAGGCTACCTCGAGACGAAATTGTTGGCGAACTTGCTAGCGACAGACGAGGCGACCGTTGAGGCGATGCTCGAGAAGTTCAAGGCGGACGGAATTTTGCTCGGTTTCCGGGCGATGGTCAACTGGCAAAAAATCAATCGGCACGACGTCACGGCGTTCATCGACGTCAAAGTCACACCGAAACGTGGCCGCGGCTTCGACGAGGTCGCCGAGCGGATTTATCGCTTCCCGGAAGTGACGGCGCTCTATTTAATGTCAGGGGCTTACGATTTGCAAGTCGTCATTCGGGCGAACTCACTCCAAGACGTCGCGTCGTTCGTGTCGGATAAACTGTCACCGCTCGATTCGGTCGTCTCGACGACGACGCACTTCAAACTGAAGACGTATAAACACGATGGTATCTTGTTCACCCCACAAGTCGAAGACAAACGGTTGAACATCACGCCATGAAGTCACTATCTCAACAAGTCGTCTCGATGAAGCCGTCCGGCATCCGCCGCTTCTTCGATTTGGCGCAAACGATGGAAAACGTCGTCTCTCTCGGGGTGGGGGAGCCAGATTTCATCACGCCATGGAATGTGCGCGAGGCGAGCTATGCAGCGCTCGAGCAAGGTTATACGGCTTATAGCGCCAACGCAGGACTCCTCGAGTTGCGACAAGAAATCGCGAGTTACATGACGGACCGGTTCGGGGCGACGTATGATCCGGCGACGGAATTGATTGTCACGACGGGCGCCTCGCAAGCGCTCGATATCGCGTTCCGGGCGCTGCTCAACCCGGGTGACGAGGTCATCGTCGTCGAGCCGGCCTTCGTCTCGTACGGACCGCTCATCGAACTCGCCGGCGGGACGGTCGTTCCTGTCGCCTGTCGTCCGGAGAACGGGTTCCGTTTGAACCGGGACGATGTCGAGGCGGCCATCACCGAACGGACGAAGGCGATGCTCCTCTGTTTCCCATCGAATCCGACTGGGGCCACGATGACGGGCGAAGAGCTCACCGAAATTGCGGAACTCGCGACGAAACACGATCTTTGGGTCGTCAGCGATGAGATTTATGCCGAGCTGTCTTACGATGAGCCGTTCACGAGTTTCGCGACGCTCCACGATATGCGCGAGCGGACGATTGTCGTCAACGGGTTCTCGAAGGCGTTCGCGATGACGGGCTGGCGGCTCGGTTTCACATGCGCGCCGGAAGTCGTGACGCGAGAGATGCTCAAAGTCCATCAGTACGGCATGATGTGTGCCCCGACACTCGTCCAATTCGGCGGTCTCGAGGCGCTCCGTAGCCGCGACCAACATGTACCGAAGATGGTGAAGAGCTATCGGCAGCGCCGTAACTACTTCATCCAGGCCCTCAATGACGCCGGATTACCGACGCACGTGCCGGGAGGCGCATTCTATGCCTTCCCATCGATTCGCCATACCGGATTGACGAGCGAAGAGTTCGCCGAGCGTCTCTTGCTCGAGGAACGGGTCGCGGTTGTACCGGGCAACGCCTTCGGTGCGAGCGGTGAAGGCTTCGTCCGTGCCAGTTACGCGACGTCGGTCGAACAGTTACAAGAAGCGATTCGTCGCATCGATCGGTTTATGAAACAGTTCGAGGTGACGACAACAACAACAACAGACTCTCAGCGATGAGGGTCTGTTTACGTTTTAGCGGTATAATAGGTGGGAAAAGACGAGCGAGGTGAAGCCAATGGAACAAGTGGATTTTGTAGCAATCGGCTGTGGGCCGTACAATCTCGGATTGATGGCGCTCAGTGAAGCGACTTCATTGAAGGGTGTCTGCTTTGAGGAACAGGACGACTTCAAGTGGCACGAAGGCATGCTGCTCGAGTCGGCGACGATGCAGACGCATTACTTATATGATCTCGTGACGCTTGCCGATCCGACGAACCGTCACAGTTATTTGAACTATTTGAAACAGAACGGCCGCTTGCAGACATTCATCGTCCAGGAGAGCCCGACAATTCCCCGGACGGAGTTCAACCGGTATTTACAATCGGTCGCCGCCTCGCTCGACACGATCAAGTTCTCACACCGGGTCACCGATGTCCGTCCGGCGGCGGATAGGTTTCTCGTCACGGTCGAGACACCGGATGGGGAAACGGTGCTGTCGTCACGTCACGTCGTCATTGGTACGGGAGCAGAACCGCTTGTCCCGGACGCCTTCCAAGATGTCGTCCATACGAGTTCGTATCGGATGGAGCGGGAGCGCTTGCTTGAAACCGATCGCATCGTCATCATCGGTAGCGGTCAAAGCGCGGCTGAAGTGTATCTCGACTTATTGACCCGGTCCGATAAAATGCGCCAACGCATCGATTGGGTGACGCGCTCGGATGTGTTCGAATCACTAGAGAGCGGTAAGCTCGGCGAGGAAATTTTCAGCTTGCCGTATGTCGACTATTTCAATCAATTGCCCTATGCGGAGCGGGAGCAGCTCGGGAAAGCGTTCGAGCGGTTCCGGAACGGGGTCAATCCTGAGACGCTTCGGGCGATTTATGGATTTTTGTATCATCGGACGGCGGACGGAAGTGATCAAGCGACGAACCTGTACACGCAGATTGAAATCGAGCACATCGCACACGAAATCGTTTATACTGTCGAAGGGACGCAACAATATACGGGGCAATCGTTTACGGGTGAATATGATGCGGTCGTGGCGGCGACCGGATATCGACCGCGCATCCCGACATGGGTCGAACGGTTCGACATTGAATGGGAGGCGGACCAGCAGTGGCGTGTCAACAATCGCTATCAGATTGCGACGAAGACGACATTGGCGGGAAGTTTATTTACCCATACGAATTTAGAACATTCGCACGGTCCGGCAGCGACGAATTTGGGGATGGCAGTGTATCGAAACGCAATCATGTTGAATGAAATGATGGGGGAAACGGTGTTTGATGTGGCCGCGCAGCAACCGTTTACAAGTTTTTGAACAAAAAAAGGGCTAGGCGTTAGCCTAGCGGAATCAGGGGGGAATACTTGAAGTCTTGCTTGATTTGTATTTACCCGACCCGTCGACTTTGAAACACAAAAACAATCCCAAATAATCTTTTTTACTAATTTGTACACTTTATCGAAAAAAGTATGTTATAGTAAGTTGATGAATTTAGCATAGGAGTGTTTGTAATGGCAAAATACGAAAAAGATCAAGTTTTAAAAGGTAAAGTAACAGGAATCCAACCTTTCGGTGCGTTCGTCGCACTCGACGACGAGACTCAAGGTCTTGTCCACATCTCTGAAATCTCACACGACTACGTGAAAGACGTGAACGAGTACGTTCAAGTCGGTCAAGAAGTTGAAGTGAAAATTCTTGATGTTGATGAAGCATCTAAGAAAATCAAGCTTTCAATGAAAGCAACACAAGAAGCTCCAAAACGCGAGAAGTCGGCTAAGCCAGCTCGTCGTGGCGCACCACGCCGCAACGAAGCTTCAAACTTCAAGCAAGAAGAAGCACCAGGCTTCACTGTCCTCAAGGACAAGCTCGAAGACTGGATCAAAAACACGAACTTCAAAAAGTAAGTGATTGAGACGACCTGCCCTGTGCAGGTCGTCTTTTTTTTGTACAGGAAATGTCCCACACGTTCACGAACAGTACAGAAAAGGAGTGAGGACCATGAAAATCGGAATCATCGGTACGGGCGGGATTGCCAAGACCGCCCACATCCCGCAATACATCGCAGCAGGCGCAGACGTCGTCGCCGTCATGAATCGGACACGCGAACGCGGGGAGGCGGTGGCGAAGCAGTTCGGAATCGAACGGGTGTACGAGACGGTCGAGGAGATGCTCGCCGAAGAGACACTCGATGCGGTCAGCATCTGTACACCGAACGCCTTACATAAACAACAAGTCATTGCCGCACTCGAGGCCGGCTGTCACGTCCTCTGCGAGAAACCGCCGGCCATCTCGGCTTACGAGGCGAACGAGATGCTACAGGCGGCCAGACGAGCTGAGCGAACCCTTCATTATGGCTTCCATTACCGGCATCGGTCGGATACCCAACTATTGAAGCGGATGATCGAGGCGGGTGAACTCGGACACATCTATGCCGCGACCGCGCTCGCCCTTCGGCGCCGTGGCATCCCGGGATGGGGCGTGTTCACGAATAAAGAGTTGCAGGGCGGCGGCGCACTGCTCGATATCGGGGTGCATATGCTCGACCTTGCCCTCTATTTGATGGATTATCCGAAGCCGGTCGATGTGGTCGGTCACGCCGGTCAATATCTCGGAACGCGACCTGGTGTCGGGCTGATGGGCGATTGGGACGCGGACGCGTTTTCGGTCGAAGACACGGCGCGGGCGATGGTCACGTTCGATAATGGGGCATCCTTGTTCTTAGACGCGAGTTTCATGGCCAACGTCGACGCGGCGGACACGATGCGGGTCGAACTGCGTGGGACGAACGGTGGCGCGTCGCTGTTCCCACTCGTCATCCATACGGAAGAGCACGGGGCGTTGTTCGATAAGACACCGGCTCACCTCGCGCTCGAAGACCCGTATGCGAGACAGATTCACACGTTTCTCGAGGCGTGTCGTCAGGAGCCGTCGTACCAGCAAGCGGAACAGGCGGTGACGCTCCATACAATCATCGACCGCATCTACGCTCAGGCCTGATTGCTTTTCAATCACAAAAAACAGGGTATATAGTGTAGGTGTTACATATTTTCGAAGGAGGATGAATTATGCACAACTTTGAATACAGAAACCCGACGAAACTTATTTTCGGGACTCATCAAATCGAAAAACTCGCGAGCGAGTTACAGGCGCTTGACGCCAAGAAAGTGATGCTCGTCTATGGAGGCGGGAGCATCAAAAAGAACGGCACGTACGAAGAAGTCGTGGCCGAGTTAAACAATGCTGGGATCGACTACGTCGACTTCTCAGGCGTCGAGCCGAACCCGCGCATCGAGACGGTACGTCGCGCGGTCAAACAAGCACGCGAAGAGAACATCGACGCGTTGCTCGCGGTCGGCGGTGGTTCGGTCATCGATTGTACGAAACTCATCTCGGCGGCCATCCCGTATGAAGGCGACGCTTGGGATATCGTGCTTCGCGACCACATCCCGACAGAAGCGGTCCCGTTCGGTACGGTGCTCACGCTCGCAGCGACTGGCTCTGAAATGAACTCGGGCTCGGTCATCACGAACTGGGAGACGCAAGAGAAGTACGGTTGGGGCCACCCGCTTGTCTATCCGACGTTCTCGATTCTCGATCCGCGTTATACGGTATCGGTACCGAAAGATCAAACGATTTACGGTATCGTCGACATGATGAGTCATTGTTTCGAGCAATACTTCCACCCGAACCATGCGCCGGTCCAAGAGCGTATGACGGAAGGCGTGTTGAAAGCGGTCGTCGAATCGGCACCGAAACTCGTCAATGACTTGGAGAACGTCGACTTGCGCGCCATCATCTTGTTCGCCGGAACGATCGCCTTGAACGGAGTGCTCCAAATGGGCGCCTCGGGCGACTGGGCGTCACACAACATCGAGCATGCGGTCTCGGCTGTCCATGACATCCCACACGCAGGCGGACTCGCAATCTTGTTCCCGCGCTGGATGGAGCATGTGCTTGAAGAAGACAACGCCGCTCGCTTTGCACGCCTCGGGACGGAAGTATTCAACGTTGAACCGGCCGGTAACGATCTTGAGACGGCGAAACGGACGATTGCAGCTGTCCGCGCCTTCTTCGACGAGCTCGGTGCACCAAGCTCACTCCGTGACTATGACATCGATGAATCGACATTTGACGCCATCCTCGACTCGGCGATGAAACGAGGCGCATTCGGTCGCTTCCGTACGCTCGAACGTGAAGACGTCGCAGCGATTCTTGAACTGAGCAAATAAGGCGATTTCATGCCTATTTTGCAATAATGATTGAACGAATCCGACGTTTCCGTTTATGATGGGTCATGTATGGCTCTTCAATGAGCGATTTAAAGGAGGAAATGACATGTCAACAGTACGTTTCGATTATTCAAACGCCCTGTCTTTCGTCGGGGAACATGAAGTCGATCAATTGCAAGAAACCGTGAAAGCAATGCATTCGGTCATTCATGACCGCAGTGGGGCAGGTAGCGATTTCCTTGGGTGGGTCGACCTTCCAACAAACTACGATACGGATGAGTTTGCTCGCATCAAAGCGGCTGCGGAACGAATCCGTGAAAATTCGGACGTCCTCGTCGTCGTCGGAATCGGTGGATCATACCTCGGCGCACGCGCGGCAATCGAGATGCTCCAACATTCATTCTTCAACGTGTTATCTAAGGAAGAACGCAACGCACCACAAGTCTTCTTCGCCGGCCACAACATCTCGTCGACATACTTGACGGAGTTGCTCCAAGTGCTCGAAGGCAAGGACGTCTCAGTCAACGTCATCTCGAAATCGGGAACGACGACTGAACCGGCCATCGCGTTCCGTGTCCTCAAACAGTTCATGGAAGACAAGTATGGTCAAGATGGCGCACGTGAACGTATTTATGCGACGACAGACCGTGCCCGTGGCGCCTTGAAGACGCTCGCGGATGCAGAAGGCTACGAGACGTTCGTGATTCCAGATGACGTAGGAGGTCGCTTCTCGGTGCTCACACCGGTCGGACTCCTTCCGATCGCGGCAGCAGGCATCGACATCGACGCCCTCATGGAAGGTGCACGCGATGCCCAAACGGCTTACTCGTCTCCGAACTTGGCGGACAACGAAGCGTATCAGTACGCGGTCGTCCGTAACGCTTTATATGCGAAAGGCAAGTCGATCGAGTTGCTCGTCAACTACGAACCAGCCTTGCATTACGTATCGGAGTGGTGGAAACAGCTTTATGGCGAGTCAGAAGGGAAAGACAACAAAGGGATTTTCCCGGCGGCAGTCGACTTCTCGACGGATCTCCACTCGATGGGACAATACATTCAGGAAGGTCGTCGTGACTTGTTCGAGACGGTTATCCGTGTCACGAACGTCCGTCACGCGATGAACGTGCCGGAAGATTCACAAGACCTCGATGGCTTGAACTTCCTCGCTGGTGAGACGATTCAATTCGTCAACGACAAGGCAGCTGAAGGAACACTCCTCGCCCACACGGACGGAGAAGTCCCGAACCTCGTCGTCGAATTGCCAGAGATGACGCCGTACCACCTCGGTTACTTGTTCTACTTCTTCGAGAAGGCATGCGCGATGAGCGGATACATCCTCGGAGTGAATCCGTTCAACCAACCAGGCGTTGAAGCGTATAAAGCGAACATGTTCGCGTTGCTTGGAAAACCAGGTTACGAAGAGCAAAAAGCTGAGCTTGAAAAGCGCTTGAACCAATAATTTTGAGTAGGTCCGCTCCGGCGGGCCTATTTTTTTGTTTGAAACTAGTGGAAGACAAGGTAAAGTGAGAGTAGACAGGGGAAAGAAAGGGATGGACTATGTTGACATTCACGGACTACTATCACAATAAAGTCGAGTTGAGCTTTGCGCACTATCCATTTTCGGATACACCGCTCCACGTCTGGGTCGTCGCTCGCTTTGAAAATCAATGGGTGCTGACGAAGCACAAGCAGCGCGGGCTCGAGTTTCCGGGTGGGAAAGTCGAACCCGGCGAACACGAGGATGACGCCGCGATTCGGGAAGTGTATGAAGAGACGGGCGGTGTCGTGAAGACGCTCCATTATCTCGGCCAATATCGCGTGCTTGGGCGTGGCGACACGGTCATTAAAAATATTTATTTCGCCGAAATCGAACGTTTCGACGATCATCCGGCGGTCGACGAGACCGATGGGGCCGTCCTTATGAAGGAATTGCCGACGAATCTGCTCCGGAACAATCGGTACAGCTTCATGATGAAAGACCGGGTGCTCCCGGAAACGATGAAGGTGCTCTATGAAAAACAATTGGTTTGACAAGGTCGAGGTCCTGCCGCCGTACGCCGGTTATCCGGTCCATCGTGGCTGGTATGCGACGCGTGACGGTGAGGACGTCGTCGCCTATACGATCACACCGAAACGGCCGAACGGGCACGTCCTGTTCTATCTGCGCGGCGGAACAGGACGCATCGGGGATGTGCGTTTGCCCCGGTTGATGCAGTTCGCTGCCAAAGGTTTTCACGTCGTGGCGCCCGTTTACCGGGGTAACCATGGCGGGAGCGGGAAAGAGGACTTCGGCGGCGCCGATCTAGAGGACGTCCTGTCTCTCTACGATCGTGTCCGTCGAACGGATACGTTTATTCATGCCCTTGGTTTCTCGCGCGGGGGCATGATGGCGTTGTCGCTCGCCGCGGAACGACCGCTCACGTCCGTCACGTCATGGGCGGGTGTGACCAATCTCGAGTGGACATATGAAGAACAGCGTTCGATGCGGAAGATGTTGCGCCGTATGACCGGTGGCGACCCGGAAGCGGCCCGTGCCGCTTATGTCGAGCGCTCGCCGCTCTACAAGGAATGGGATGCACCGACGTTGTTGATTCACGGCACCGATGATGAACAAGTCCGCCTGCGCCATGCGACGGCGGTAGCGGAACGGATGGGGGAGCGGGCCGAACTTTGGGTCGTCCCGTTCGCCCATCAACTCCCGTTCTGGGAAAAATGGAAGACGACCGATGCGGCGATGGAATGGATGCTCGCCAACTCAAAAAAATGAGACGACTGCCGAATCGGCAATCGTCTCATTTTTCGTTATACGATGATTGGTCCGGCCGCAACGACCGCCTCACTCGCTTTCGTGAATCGTTTGAAATTGTCCTGGAACTTCCGGGCGAGCGCCGTTGCCTCGGCATCGTAGCGTGCTCCGTCTTTCCATGTGTCCCGCGGATTGAGCACGTCGCCTGGCACGCCGTCAATGTGGCGTGGAATCTCGACATTGAAAATGTCGTGGCGCGTCGTCTCGACGTCACGCAATTTGCCGTTGACCGCCGCGTTCACCATCGCCCGTGTATAGGCGAGCTTCATCCGTGATCCTTCTCCGTACGCGCCGCCGGTCCAACCCGTGTTGACGAGATAGACGTCGACGTCGTGCTTCTCAATCAGCGTACCGAGCATGTCCGCATAGCGTTCCGGTGCGAGCGGCAGGAACGGTGACCCGAAGCAGGTCGAGAACGTCGCCTGTGGTTCAGTGACGCCGCGCTCCGTGCCGGCGAGTTTTGACGTATACCCTGACAAGAAGTGGTACATCGCCTGCTCTTTCGTCAATTTGCTGATTGGAGGCAATACCCCGTATGCATCGGCCGTCAAGAAGACGATCGTGTTCGGATGACCGGCCCGTGACGGAAGCATCGCGTTATCGATGAATTGAATCGGATAGGCGGCCCGTGTGTTCTCGGTGAGCGAGATATTCTTATAATCCGGTGCCCGGTTCTCGTCTAAGACGACGTTCTCAATCAATGAGCCGAAACGGATGGCATCGTAGATTTCCGGCTCGTTCTCGCGCGACAAATTGATCGTCTTCGCGTAGCAACCGCCCTCGATATTGAAGACGCCGTCGGGTGACCAACCGTGCTCGTCATCCCCAATCAAATGGCGTTCCGGGTCGGCCGACAGTGTCGTCTTCCCAGTTCCCGATAGACCGAAGAAAAGGGCCGTCTCGCCGGCGTCCGATACGTTCGCCGAGCAGTGCATCGATAACACATGTTGTTCCGGCAACAAGAAGTTCATGACCGAGAAAATCGATTTTTTAATCTCACCGCCGTATTCTGTTCCCCCGATCAGAATGGTCCGCTTGGCGAATGAGACGAGAATGAACGTTTCGGAGTTCGTCCCGTCGATGACTGGATCGGCCTTATAACTCGGTGCATAGATGACCGTGAAGGGCTCGAAGGCACCTTTCGTCGGCCATTCACGCAAGAACAACTGTTTGGCGAACAAATTGTGCCACGCGTATTCCGTGATGGCACGGACCGGGAGCGTATAGTGCTCGTCTGCCCCCGCAGAAGCCTCGAGATAATAGAGCTTGTCTTTCGTTTCGAGGTGCGTCAACACTTTGTCGAGTAGCGCGGTGAACTTCTCTTCCGCGATCGGTTGGTTGACTGGACCCCAGTCTACTAAATGATTGCTGACTTCATCTTGCACGACGAATTTGTCTTTCGGTGACCGTCCTGTGAATTTCCCGGTACTGACCGATAAAGCCCCGTCTTTCGTCAGTACGCCCTCACCGTTGCGAATGGCTTCTTCCACCAGTTCTGGAACCGTCAAGTTCCGCATCATGTCGGCACCTTTAATTAATTCTTCGATTTTCAGGAGCGTTGTCGCCATCCTGAATCCCACCTTTCCCCTAAATAGATGTGGATGAAATCCGCATACTTCCGCGTTTAATCAGTATGACGTTTTTATTATATGTGACATACTAATCAAAAACAAGCATTTTTTACCCTTTAAAGTAAGCGCTTTCTTACATTGTCATTCTAACATATTCTGTACCAGGTCATAGTACAAAAACCAAAACGGACAAAAAAATGTTTGATATTTCACAAACATAACTATTTGACCGTTTGTGAAAAGTTTGACGAATTCGGTCGATACGCTTGACAGAACGGGGTGTCATTTATATGATGGTCTTCGTAACGGATACTCTTATTCTGAGCGGTGGAGGGAACAAGGCCCTACGAAGCCCAGCAACCGTCCGAGTTTTCATTGTTATTCGGAAAAGGTGCTATCCTGAAGCGAAGCGTAAGCTTCGAACGATAAGAGGGTAAGGAAGAACGATTCAACCTTTCCCATTTGAACATGGCGAGAGGTTTTTTTCATTACCGTCCCAAAGCAACGCGTAAGGGGAACGAGTACCGTCCACACATCACCCTTTATTATAGGAGGTTTTTCGAAATGGCAAACTTGAACCGTCGACTTTTCACTTCGGAGTCCGTCACGGAAGGACATCCGGATAAAATTTGTGACCAAATCTCAGATGCGATTTTGGATGCAATTTTAGCTGAAGATCCAAACGCCCGCGTTGCGGCTGAGACGTCTGTCACAACAGGTCTCGTGCTCGTAGCAGGTGAAATCACAACATCAACTTACGTGGATATCCCGAAAGTTGTTCGTGAAACTGTTCGTGAGATCGGCTACACACGTGCGAAATATGGTTTCGATGCAGAGACTTGTGCTGTCCTCACATCGATCGATGAGCAATCGGTAGACATCGCGCAAGGTGTTGACCAAGCGCTCGAAGCTCGTGAAGGACAAATGACTGAAGAAGAAATCGATGCGATCGGTGCTGGTGACCAAGGTCTCATGTTCGGTTACGCAACAAAAGAGACGCCGGAACTCATGCCGCTCCCGATTTCACTCGCTCACAAATTGTCACGTCGTTTGGCAGAAGTTCGTAAGAACGGCACGCTCGCTTACCTTCGCCCAGACGGTAAGACACAAGTGACAGTCGAATACGACGAAGCGAACAACCCAGTTCGCATCGACACAATCGTCATCTCGACACAACACGCGGAAGACATCACGCTCGAGCAAATCCAAGCTGATTTGAAAGAGCACGTCATCGATGCAGTCATCCCGGCTGAACTCATCGACGCGGACACGAAATACTTCATCAACCCGACTGGCCGCTTCGTAATCGGTGGACCACAAGGGGATGCAGGCCTCACAGGACGCAAAATCATCGTCGATACGTACGGTGGATACGCTCGTCACGGCGGCGGCGCGTTCTCAGGTAAAGATCCTACCAAAGTTGACCGTTCAGCAGCGTATGCAGCTCGTTACGTGGCGAAAAACCTCGTTGCAGCGGGACTTGCTGACAAAGCAGAAGTTCAACTTGCTTACGCAATCGGTGTTGCTCACCCGGTATCGATCGCGGTTGATACGTTCGGCACAGGCAAATTGAGCGAGACTGAGCTCGTCGAACTCATTCGTGAGAACTTCGACCTCCGTCCGGCCGGCATCATCAAGATGCTCGACCTTCGTCGCCCAATCTACAAGCAGACAGCAGCTTACGGCCACTTCGGTCGTACAGACGTTGAACTCCCATGGGAGCAAACGGACAAAGCGGCAGTGCTCGAAGAAGGCGCGAAACGTTTCGCATAAGCATAGAAAAACGACCTTTCACTCGAAAGGTCGTTTTTTTTAGGCTTGCGGCTTGTCTTCAGTTGTTGAGTTCTCTTTGCCAAGTGCCGTATCTTTCGCTTCGACGACTTTCTCGCCGATCGATTGTAAATCCGATTTCGCTTCTTGCGCCGTCCCGACGACTTTGTTCACGTCTTGTTTGACCGTGTCGACTTCACCGGCGACTTTTTCATAGACGTTTTGCACGTCGGTCGCGACGTCTTGAATGACCTCGCTCGCTGCTTTCACTTGACCGATGACTTGTGACGCCGTTCCGGCCGGGTCTTGCTTGACCGTATCGACGAGACCGCCGACCGATGACTTCGCGCTCGAGAACGATTGTTTTGTGTTCTCACGGTTTGACGTACTAAGTAAGGCGAGTAGGCCGCCGACGAGGGCGCCGAGGAGCATCCCAGTTACGACTGTGATTTTTGGACCTCCTGTGTTCGTTTGTTCAAACTGACGGTTCGGATGATTGGCTTGCTCGACTTGTGGATCGTGTTGTAGTTTCGGTTCCATGGTAACACTCCTTTTTGTAAGTTGGCATTGATACTCTTATACCCGACACAAGATGGAAAATAACGTTTTCCTTCATTTCGACATCAAAAAGTAATGAACGGGCAGGATATTTTTTTGCCGATGGGGAATGTTACTACTAGATTGGCCAAAAGGGGGATGCCGTTATGAAGATTCGAGAAGCCGTGCCAGAAGATGCCGCCACCATCCGCGACATTGCGCTCGCGACGGTCAGTGAACGAGACGAGGTTCGTTCGAAAGTAATGGAACGCGCCTATCAACAAGAAGAGATCGTCCGCGCCATCAGTTCAAGCGAGGAAGCGAAAGAGCAGTTGTTCATTGTCGGTGAGGCCGAAGGCGACGTCATCGGCTTCTATCACGCCATCGACCGCGGGGACACATGGGAAGTACTCCGTCTCTATCTTCATCCGGCTCATCACCGCCAAGGCCTAGGGACGGCACTGTTGTCGCATCTACGGAAACGGAAAGTCCAACCGATCGAGCTGTACGTCGAAAGCTCGAACGAGCAAGCCATCGCTTTTTTGAGTCATGAGGCGTTCATCGAACTGAATCGAATACAAGAAGAAGTATACGATCAACCGATGGAACTGATTCATTTACGGTACGACCCGCGCTAAGACCCTAGACGGATTTTCAACCAAACATCAGTCTCGGCTGATGTTTTTTGTTAGTATAAAGATATGTGATAACAAAATGAGGTGACAGCATGGCTTATGAAGAAGAATCACGAAAAGGGGTCATCGTGATCGTGTATCCGCTCCAGTTCACGTCGCGTTTGAGTGAGGCGTTTTTAGGACGGTTGCGGGACGAGTATGAAGTCCTCGTCGTGACCGGCCAGACGGTCGGTTTGACGGCGGAAGACCATAAATTGTTAATCAAGAACACGTTACGTGAGGCGAGTCAGTACAAGCTGCCGATTCACGTCATCGCGTTCAGTCTCGGGGCGTTGTTGACGAACCGCTTGCTCCAGGAATATGACGTGCCGCTCGGCAGTCTGACGTACATCTCACCGCTGTTCGACTGGCATCCGTCCCGCCAAATCGGCGGACTGAAACAAGTCGTGGCCAGTGCGGTCGACCGTTTCCGTCCTGACCTTCCGCTCGGCATGATGACGTTCATGGGTGGCGGGGAAGAGTCGTCGCGCTTCGGGGAGATCACGTACGGTCAATACCGTGAAATCGAAGAGGAAATCGTCGAGCATCAAGAAGAGAAGAAACATCTGCCGCGTCTGCCGCTCGCTTGTTTCTACGCACCGGACGATCGCTTCGCCGATGTGAAATTGACACTCAACGTCTGCCGGAAAATCGGCGGCGACCAAGTGTATATCCGCCGGCTTGAAGGGTTCCCGCACTTCGGCTATGAACGACTGAATACGAAGTTCGCGGAGACGCTCATCACGTTTTATGAATTGATTCGAGAATGAAGACAGGCGACTCGCATGAGTCGCCTGTTTTTATTCTCGTTTTTCAATCGCCACGATGAACGGGGGATGATTGATTTGATTGATAAAGCCGTAACGGAGGACGCCGGCCCGTTTTTGATCGAGTGATTCGACATATGCGAGCACCTCATCGCGCTCGACTTTGCCGCTCTCATGGCCGTGATAGATGACGACGACGATGACGCCGCCGACAGCCATGACGTCGAGCAGTTGCTCGAGGGCGTCGATGGTCGTATTGCCGGTCGTCGTGACCGACTTGTCGCTTCCCGGTAAATAGCCGAGATTGAACACGGCCGCTGTGATTGGGCGTGTCTCGTCTGCCACGATGTCCCGGACCGTGTCGTGGCTATCATGAATGACGGTGACACGGTCCGTCAATGTTGCCTCCTCGATACGAGTCCGTGTTGCCTCGACCGCCGCGGCTTGAACGTCGAACGCATAGACATGTCCCGTCGCTTCGACGAGTTCGGCTAAAAACAATGTGTCGTGCCCGTTGCCGGCCGTCATATCGATGGCGACGGCACCTGGCGTCACATGTTCACGAAGTAGGTATTTCGCGAACGGTAAAACTCTCATTAATCCCATGGCTCTCATCCTTCTTTTTTCCTTGGAAAGAATCACGACGCATTAATTCGGCATCGATGGCGTTTAGGACGGCCATCTTGTGCCGACTCCACGTCGGACCGATCAACAGATCGGGTGGACCGTCACCGGTCAGACGATGGATGACCATCTCGGGCGGTAATACTTCCAATTGATCACAGACGAGCGAGACGTAAGTCGTCTCGTCCATGAGCTCGAGCAGTCCTTTTTCGTATTGTCTGGCGAGCGGGGTCTGCTTCAAGACGTGGAGCAAATGGATCTTGATTCCTTGTACGTCCATTTTAGCAACTTCTCGCGCCGTGTCGAGCATCATCTCCGTCGTCTCGCCCGGCAGGCCGTTGATGATATGGACAACGACGCTGATTTGGCGTCGCCGGAGTTTGTCGAGTCCTTCCAAGAACGTCTTGTAGTCGTGACCACGATTGATTTTCCTCGCCGTCGCATCGTGAATCGTCTGCAGGCCGAGTTCGACCGTGAGAGATGTCCGTTCATTCAACTCGGCGAGATAGTCGACGACGTCGTCTGGCAGACAGTCCGGTCGGGTCGCAATCGATAGACCGACGACACCGTCCTCCGCGAGGGCGGGCTCAAACAATTCCCGGAGCCGGGCGACGGGGGCATACGTGTTGCTGAACGCTTGGAAGTAGGCAATGTAACGGGCGTGTTTCCATTTTCGGTGCAGCCGCGCCTTCACTTCGGCGAATTGGACCGAAATCGGATCACAGGCATTGCCTGCGAAGTCGCCACTTCCGTCATCCGAGCAGAACGTACACCCGCCCTTCGAGACGAGCCCGTCCCGGTTCGGACAAGTGAAGCCCCCGTCGAGCGGTACTTTGAACACTTTTCCGCCGAACTCGCGGCGATATGCTTCATTTAATTTGTGATATTTGGCTTCGCCAAACGGGTTTTGCATGAATATCCTCTCCTTCTTTGCTCATGCTATCACAAAGATAAGTCACCGTTATTTCATAATAAGTAATTTTTCTTGACAGTTATGAGGCGTTCCGTTAGCTTGGAGGAGGACTTATTTTTGATTCGGCCGTCGTGCCGAATTTTTATCGTTTAACGGGTAGGAAAGGAGTAACTGGTATGAACAACAAAATGCCGATTTCGGTATGGATTTTGGTCATCGCGATGGCGCTCAATACGACGGCGGCGTCTTTTTTATGGCCATTTAACACACTCTATATAAATGGATATTTAGGCGAGTCAATGACGCTCGCAGGGATGGCGTTGCTCGTTAACTCGGCCCTCGCCATTGCCGGGAACTATATCGGGGGGACGCTGTTTGACCGGATCGGCGGGAAGCGGACGCTCATCCTCTCGGTCGGCCTATTGCTCGTGAGCTCGCTCGGGTTCTTGTTGTTCCATGCCACGTTCCTCGGCTACTTGGGCTGGCTCGGCTTAATCGGGTTCTCCGGCGGTCTCGTCTTCCCGACGGTATACGCCTTTGCCGGCTTGATTTGGCCGGAAGGCGGACGCCGTTCGTTCAACGCGATTTACGTCGCTCAAAACGTCGGGGTCGCCCTCGGGACAGCGATGAGCGGACAGATTGCGCGCATCGATATCGAGTTGATTTTCTACGCCAACTTCTTCTTATCGGTCTTATTCGTCGTCGTCCTCTTATTCGGGCTCCGTTATTTGAAAGACCCGGCACGTCCGGTCGTCCAGTCGCAGCTTGAGGCTGCGGCGACGACGTTATCGAGTGCGACGATGAAATCGATGTGGTTCGTTGCCATCGGTTACGCGGCCCTTTGGTTCGTTTACGTGCAGTGGCAAGGGACAATCGCCGTCCATTCGAAAGACCTTGGCGTGACAATCAGCCAATATTCACTCCTTTGGACGGTGAACGGAGCTTTGATCGTGTTCGCTCAACCGCTCCTCAACCGGGCGCTTCGTTACTTTGAAGATGATTTGAAGAAGCAACTCATCGTCGGCGCCGTCATTTTCCTCGCTGCCTTCGCGGTCGTCCCGTTCGCGGGGGGCTTCACGATGTTCATGGTCGCGATGATCGTCATGACGATCGGGGAGATGTTCATTTGGCCGGCCGTTCCGACGATTGCCGCGAAACTCGCACCGCCGGGGAAAGCAGGTCAGTTCCAAGGACTCGTCAATATCGCAGCCTCGGTCGGTCGGATGATCGGTCCGACCGTGTCGGGTCTCGTCTATGACGTATTCGGCATCGGTGCCGTCTTTACAATGCTATTCTTGCTTACGGCCATCGCGCTCGCGTTCTTCATTTTCATGAAGGACATCCGAGTACCTGAAAAATCAAGTTGACGCTCTAAAACAGATTGGGCTAAAATGAACGAGTGAGATCATACACATGCGTAGAAGAGGAATAGTATCGTGACGTCTGTATTTGTAGAGAGCCGGTGGGTGGTGTGAACCGGTATATGGACCGCGAGAACTCGCCTTGGAGCAGTTCGCCTGAACGAACAGTAGGGTGAACCGGAGTTACGCCTCGTTACCGGCGTCTCAAGTGGCAGAAATGCAACATGGGTGGTACCGCGGAAAGCTTTCAAGCCTTTCGTCCCATTACCGGGGCGGAAGGCTTTTTATTATGCAGAGGAGGATGAATGTTGGACTATTTTAAACATCAAGACATCGAGCCGAAATGGCAAAAGCGTTGGGACGAGAAAGATGCATTCCGGACGACAGAGGACCCGGACAAGGAGTGTTTCTACGTCCTTGACATGTTCCCTTATCCGTCAGGAGCCGGACTTCACGTCGGTCACCCGGAAGGTTACACGGCGACGGACATCATCGCCCGCATGAAACGGATGCAAGGCTTCAACGTCCTCCATCCAATGGGTTGGGACGCGTTCGGTCTTCCGGCCGAGCAATATGCCCTCGACACAGGGAACGACCCGCGCGAGTTCACAGAGCGCAACATCGGCACATTCCGCCGCCAATTGAAAGAGCTCGGTTTCTCGTACGATTGGGATCGTGAAATCAGCACGACCGACCCGAAATACTACAAGTGGACGCAATGGATCTTCACACAACTTCATGACCGCGGACTCGCCTACGTCGACGAAGTCGCCGTCAACTGGTGCCCGGCCCTCGGGACGGTACTCGCCAACGAAGAAGTCATCGACGGGTTGTCGGAGCGGGGAAGCCATCCGGTTTACCGTGTGCCGATGAAACAGTGGGTGCTTCGTATCACGGAATACGCCGAGCGCTTGCTCGATGATTTAGAAGGGCTTGACTGGCCAGACAGCGTCAAAGAGATGCAACGCAACTGGATCGGCAAGTCGGTCGGGGCTGAAGTCGATTTCAAAGTCGACGGTCACGATAAAGTCGTGACGGTGTTCACAACACGTCCGGACACACTTTACGGCGCGACATACGTCACGCTCGCACCGGAGCACCCGTTTGTGAAAGCAATCGCGACACCGGAACAAGTCGTCGCCATCGAAGCGTACGTCGAAGAAGTCTCGAAAAAGACAGACCTCGAACGGACCGATCTCGCCAAAGAGAAGACGGGTGTATTTACCGGCGCTTACGCCATCAACCCGGTCAACGGGGAGAAGCTTCCGATTTGGATCGCTGACTACGTGTTGTCGACATACGGCACGGGCGCGGTCATGGCCGTACCTGGACATGATGAGCGCGACTATGAGTTCGCGAAGACGTTCGACCTTCCGATCCGTGAAGTCGTCACAGGCGGCAACTTGGATGAGGCGGCTTACGTCGAGGACGGCGTCCACGTCAACTCAGGCAGCTTGGACGGCCTCAATAAAGCCGACGCGATCGCCAAAATCATCGAAGAACTCGAACTCGCCGGCACTGGCCGTGCGAAGACGACGTATCGTCTCCGCGATTGGTTGTTCAGCCGTCAACGCTATTGGGGCGAGCCGATTCCAATCATTCATATGGAAGACGGTACGCTCAAGACCGTTGCGATTGAAGAGCTTCCGCTCGAACTCCCGATTATCGATGAAATCAAGCCGTCGGGTACGGGAGAATCACCGCTTGCGAACGCCGACGAGTGGTTGACGTACACGGATCCTGTGACAGGTGAGAAGGGGCGGCGCGAGACGAACACGATGCCACAATGGGCCGGTAGCTGCTGGTACTACATTCGCTTCATCGATCCGCACAATGAAGACATGATCGCGGATCCAGAGAAGTTGAAGCGTTGGCTTCCGGTCGACTTATATATTGGTGGTACGGAGCACGCGGTCCTACACTTGCTCTACGCTCGCTTCTGGCATAAAGTGCTCTATGATATCGGCATCGTTCCAACGAACGAGCCATTCCAAAAGCTCTATAACCAAGGGATGATTCTCGGTGAGAACAACGAGAAGATGTCGAAGTCAAAAGGGAACGTCGTCAACCCGGACGATATCATCAAATCGCACGGTGCTGACACGCTTCGCCTTTACGAGATGTTCATGGGACCGCTCGACGCAGCCATCGCTTGGTCGACGAACGGCCTTGACGGCGCTCGTCGCTTCCTTGACCGCGTCTGGCGCTTGTTCGACCAGACGGAGCTCACGGACGGCGCTCCGACGGCCGACTTCGAACGGACGTACCATCAGACGGTGAAGAAAGTGACAGAAGACTACGAGGCGCTCCGTTTCAACACGGCGATCTCGCAACTCATGGTCTTCATCAACGAGGCGTACAAACAAGACACGCTTCCAAAACAAGAGATGGTCAACTTCATCAAGATGCTCTCCCCAGTCGCGCCACACTTGGCCGAAGAGTTATGGGAACGTCTCGGCATGACAGAAGACTTGACGTACGCGGCATGGCCGACGTTCGATGAGTCGAAACTCGTCAGCGACACGATTGAAGTCGTCATCCAAGTGAACGGGAAGCTTCGTGCGAAGATGCACGTGGCCCGCGACGCTTCGAAAGAAGCGCTCGAGGCCGATGCGCTTGCGAACGAACGCGTTCAAGAGTTCACGGAAGGAAAGACGGTCCGCAAAGTGATTGTCGTTCCAGGGAAACTCGTCAATATCGTCGTAGGATAAGCAAAGGAATGTGTGACATTGTCACACGTTCCTTTCTTTTTCGTCATGTCGTTTTCTTTTCGGGTCGGGTTTGTTACACTAAAGGGCGATACTGCATATAAAGGGGACGAAACGTCCATGAAACGTTCATACGTACTATATACGACGCTATTTGCCGTCGTCGTCGGTGTGATTTTATGCTATGTGTTCGTCTTTTCGGACAAGGACATCCAAAGCCAAATCGCCTCGACGTTTGAGAAAATCGATATTCAAACGAGCCATCAATCGACTTCGGTACCTCCCGTCGAAGCCTCGCCGGACGAGGAGGACATCGATACGACCGATGCCCTTGAACAGATTCAAGAGATTGATGAAGTGTACTATAGTGACACGATCGGATCGTATCTTGTCTTGACGAAAAATAAAGAGTTCTTCGAAGTGAGCGGGAACGCCAATCGCGTGAATTCGTCGCTCATATTGGAGAACGAAGGGCAACCGTATCGGTTCGGCGAGTTCATCGGCATGCGCATGATTTCCGAGGACAAGATATATGCCGTAACGGCGAACGGGGTTCTCGTGACAATCGAGCGGGTAGAAGGCCGTTGGACGGAACAACGACGCAAATTGATTAAAGGAATCGCCTCGACAGACCGGTTGTTCGGCCTCGGTTACGATGAAGAGACGAAACGAATGATTATCATGAGCCGTTTGGAGGACACGCCGGATGTAGAACTGTTGTACGTCCAAGAGCGGACGCTCGAGGAAGAGACGGTCGACGACAGTGAGGCGGAAACGGGTACAGCGACGGAAACCGATTCAGACGACGATTCGACATCGACGACAGATGAAGCGGACTCTGAAGCAGTAGCGGAACCGAAGACGGAATGGGCTGTCGAGTCGAGAAAACCGCTCACGACCGAAGGGATGAGCGCCTCGATTCAACAGAAGTTCGAGAACTTCCGCGGTGTCGGCCTCGTCGAACGCCAAGGGCGCATTTACGTCCTCGATTCGGAAGAACTCGTCCTCTATACGGTCAACCCGGACGAAGGGACGATGAACGGGCAGATGGTGACACCTCGCGTCTACGGCTCGACCGGCATGTTCCTGCAAGACAATGAGATATTCGCCATCGTGCGACCAGATGTGTTCGACCTTGACGATTTCGTCTCGGTCGACTGATAGGAGAGAATGAGATGAGCAAACGTTACTTTTATGAAGAGGTTCGCCAGTTCCACGAGACGTTCGGACACCCGGAGGCGAGTGCACCGCAACCGCTCGGCTTAGACCGTGCTGTCAAACGTTCGGTCTGGACGGCAGAAGAAGCTGTCGTCGAATTTTTACATCAATCGGCACGGAATGAAGACGAGTTCCTTGCTGCCGTCGCCACGTTCCAACAAGGATTCGAACAGGCGGTTCAAAAATCGCTCCAAGACGCACCGCCGACGGACGACGTCGCGCGTCTCGTCGGACAAGGTGATGCGCTCACGGACGCCCTCTATTTCGTGATGGGCAGTTTCGTCGAACTCGGGCTCGACCCGGTTCCGTTGTTTGAAATCGTGCAGCGTGCCAATATGGCGAAGCTCGGACCAGACGGCAAGCCGATTCTCCGGGCGTCAGACAATAAAGTCATGAAGCCGGAAGGCTGGTTGCCACCCGAGCCAGAGCTCGAGGCGGAAGTAAGACGTCAACTTGAAGCAAAACAGTGACACTAAAAAGAGAGCCGATCGCACGTGCGATTGGCTCTCTTTTTTTATACGGTCGTCTGTTTCGCGAACTGCGCCGCGTGTGAACCGGCACAGTGTCCGGTCGTGAAGGCGGCCGTGATGTTATAACCACCCGTATAGCCGTGAATATCGAGCACTTCGCCGGCGAAGAACAAGCCGTCTGCTTTCTTCGACATCATCGTTTGTGGGGCGATTTCTTTGACGGAAACGCCGCCGCCCGTGACGAACGCTTTATCGAAATCGAGCGTCCCGGTGGCGTGCAACTCGAACGTCTTCAATCGGGTCGCGAAATCGATGACCGATTGTTTCTTCAGTTGGCTCGCGTCCTCTTCGCCGAACGCGAGGTCGGCCAACAACAAGTCGAGCATCCGTTCCGGGATGAACCCTTTCCAGACGTTCTTGACGGCCCGCTTCGGTTGGTCTTGCACTTGGTTCCAAAGCTCTTGATACAGCTCGTCACGTGCCATGTCCGGGAACAAGTCGAGCGAGAGGGCGACGACGCGCTCTTTGCTACGTTTGCGTTCTTTAATCGTATATTGACTGCACCGGAGGGCGATCGGACCCGAGATGCCGAAATGCGTGAAAATCATGTCGCCGCGGTGTGTCTTAATCGGCTTGCCTTTCTTGCCGTGTACGGTGAGGGCGACATCACGGAGTGACAGCCCTTGCAGCTGTTTCGTGCCGATGAACGCATCGTTCAACAAAATCGGTACTTCAGTCGGGAACAGCTCGGTGATCGTATGGCCGGCTTTCTCGGCCCATGGATAGCCGTCCCCGGTCGAGCCGGTGTGAGGGACAGATTGTCCACCGACGGCGATGACGCAAGCGCCGGCCTCGATCCGCTCTCCGTCCTCGAGTTCGACCGCTTCGAACTCATTTGCTTCATTAAAATGGAGCGTCTTCACTTTCGCATTTTTGCGAATCTCGACACCGAGTTGGTCGATGGCCCCGAGGAGCGTGTTGACGACGTCTTGCGCTTTATCCGTCACCGGGAACATCCGGCCGTTATCTTCCTCTTTTAACGGGATGCCGAACCCGGTGAACAAGTCGATAATCGACTGGTTGTCGAACTGGGCGAGGGCGCTATATAAGAAGCGTCCGTTCCCCGGGATGAATTGAATCAACTCGTCGACGGGCTTGCGGTTCGTCACGTTACAGCGTCCTCCGCCAGAAATGGCGAGCTTGCGTCCGAGCTTCGAACCTTTATCAATTAGGAGCGTGTTCGCTCCGGCTTTGGCGGCGGCATAGGTCGCCATCAGACCGCTTGGGCCTCCTCCGATGACGATTACATCTTTCATCATGGTATCCCTCGTTTCTCTTTCAAATCAAATTCGTAACTTTATTATCTGCAACAGTAAGAGTATAATGAGAAACGGTCGTTTTGTAAAATTAGGTACATTAGTTGTGAAACAATAGATGGAGGTATCTCATGTCATCAAGCGTCAAACAAGATTCAGGACGAGAGTCCTTCGTCAAAGGCACGCTGCTGCTGTCAGCCGGAAATTTGATTTCACGTGCACTCGGACTGCTCTATACGTTCCCGTTCCAAGCGATGGTCGGGATTGCCGGTGTCACGCTCTATCAGGCGGCGTACACCTATTATGCGCTCATGATCGCCATTTCGACGGCGGGGATTCCCGTGGCCGTATCGAAATTCATCGCCAAGTATAATGCGCTCGGCGAATATGGCACGAGTCAGCGCTTGTTCCGCCAAGGGATGAAGCTGATGCTCGTGACCGGAGTCGTCGCTTTTTTATTACTGTTCTTCTCAGCACCGTGGTTATCGGAACTCATGGTCCGCAACTCGGAGAACAATCAGCAATATATCGACTCGTTGACGCTCGTCACGCGTAGCGTCAGTTTCGCCCTCCTGCTCATCCCAGCGATGAGTATGGTGCGCGGCTATTTCCAAGGACATCAGGACATGGCCCCGACGGCCATCTCCCAGGTCATCGAACAGATTGTCCGCATCATGTTCCTGCTCAGTGGGACGATGCTCGTCTTGTTCGTCTTCTCGGACTCGGCACTCATTCGTCCGCTCGCCGACTCGCTCGGTGGCACCGCTGCCGTGGCGACGACCGAGTTGAACGGTTTGAAAGTGCTCGCCGTCACGATTGCGACGTTCAGTGCCTTTATCGGTGCGATTGGTAGTATCGTCGTGCTCGCCATGTACTGGCGCAAACGGAAAGACATCCATCGTCAAACCGATAATCCGGCCGGCACACCGGTCCGTTCGATGAAATCACTATTGCTCGAGTTGCTCAGCTATTCGATTCCAATCGTCATGGTCGGTCTGTCGACGCCGCTCTATCAGTTCGTCGACCAGTTGACGATGGTCAATACGTTGCTCAACTCTGGGAAGTCGGTCGCCGAAGCGACGTCCGCGTTCGGATTCTTGACGGGGAACGCCCATAAAATCGTGTTGATTCCGGTGTCGATTGCTGCGAGTGTGTCGATGGCGACCATCCCGCTCGTGACAAAATCGTTCACGCACGGCGATATGAACAAAGTTCGCAATCAAGTGAACCATATTTTCCAAGTATCGTTCTTTGTCACCATCCCGGCCGTCATCGGATTGGTCGCGCTCGCGGAGCCGTTGTTCGGGACGTTGTTCCCGGGTGACCGCGAAGGATGGGTCTACCTGCTCCACTACGCACCGAGTGCGTTCTTCCTCGCTTATTACTCGGTGGCGGCGGCCATCCTGCAAGGGATCAACCGTCAATATTTCACGATTTTCGCGACGGCGATGGGGCTCATCACGAAAGCTGTGCTCAACGTACCGTTCGTGTATGCACTCGGCGGGATCGGCGCTGGTTATGCGACGATTGCCGGTTATATCGTCGCGATTATCCTCATGGTTTGGAAAATCCAACGGGCGCTCCAGTTTCCGTATAAGCAACTGTTGCGTCGGACGATGCTCATGTTTGCCATGGGTGGCGCGATGTTTATCGCCGTGTATGGCTCGCTGTTCGTCACGCTCCGGAATGAACCGAGTTGGGGCAATGATATCGTTGCCACGATCGTCGGTTTCGGAATCGGTCTCGTCGTATACGGCTATCTCGGTTGGAGAAGCCACTTGGCCGGAAAACTATTAGGGAAACGATTCCAGTATCGGAGGAAAGCTTAATGCGAATTGATAAATTATTGGCGAACATGGGATACGGTTCGCGCAAAGACGTCAAGATTTTACTGAAACAAGGGGTCGTCCGTGTCGATGACCAGCCTGTCAAAGATGCGAAACGTCAAGTCAACCTTGAAACGGAACGGGTGACCGTGCAAGGCGAGGTCGTCGAGTACAAACCGTTCGTCTACTTGATGATGAACAAGCCGGTAGGTGTCATCAGTGCGACCGAGGACAAGGTCGAATCGACGGTCGTCGATTTGATCGACCCGTCCTACGCCCATTACGAGTTGTTCCCGGTCGGACGTCTCGACAAGGACACGACCGGTCTGTTGCTTCTCACAAACGATGGGGCGTTCAATCATGCGCTCATGTCACCGCGTAAACATGTCGACAAAGTGTATGTCGCCGAAGTTGACGGGGAGATGACGACAGACGATGTCCGTCACTTCGCCGAGGGTGTCGAGCTTGAGGACGGCTATACGACGAAACCGGCCCGACTTGAGCTCATCAGCAAATCCGGACGTCGTTCGACGGTCCGGCTGACGCTCTCGGAAGGGAAGTATCATCAAGTAAAACGGATGATTGCCGCGGTCGGGAAACACGTCGAGCAGCTCGAACGGGTCCAAATCGGCGAGCTCGAGCTCGACCCGACGCTCGAACCCGGGGCGTATCGGGAATTGAGCGAAGAAGAAGTCGACTTGTTCTTCACATGAAATGAAGGCACGTGTCAGCCGACACGTGCCTTTTTGGGCGCAAAAAAAGGGACCCGTTGCCGGAATCCCTCGTAACTTGTTATTTAATTTGCCGTCTTGAGCGAACGTTTTGATGATGTCCACGTTCCGCGACTCGGACTTTCAACCAGATTGTTGTATTCAAGCACGTTCAAATCACGCTGTACGGTGCGTGATGTGATCCCGAACTCCTCTACTAGTTCAGAAGTGGTGACGCATTCCCTTTCGTTAATGAACAAATAAATGGACTTGATGCGGGTTAGCATACGATCTGTTGAACCTTTCATTGGATAACCTCCCAATGCGTAGAATGATGAAAGACAAAACCTACGGACGACAAATGAAATATGAAATTGTTATTTTCTAAAATTACACCTTTAGTATACCGCTCCTGCATAGAATTGCAAGAGAAAAGAACGAACAATCGAAATGTAAAGAAACGATTATGAACGTAAATATCGAATGAAGGATATGTAAAGACGTAGACAAAAGGCTAAAAGACGAACGAAAAAATATTTTCGAAATGAATGTTCGTCTTTCTAACATTTGGATATACTAATAAGGGAGAGAACATTCGCAAAGGGGAGATCCATATGAATTGGAGACAAGAAGTCGACGCACGAAAAGACGCATTTTTAGAAGATTTAACAGGGTTATTGCAAATCCCAAGCGTGCTTGATGAGACGAAGACCGGCCCGAACGAACCGTTTGGACCTGAAGTCCGCCGAGCTCTCGATTACATGTTTGCACTCGGAGAGCGAGACGGGTTCGCTACGAAAGACGTCGCCGGATACGCGGGGCATTTAGAATACGGGTCAGGGGAAGAAATCGTTGGCATCCTCTGTCACTTAGACGTGGTGCCGGCTGGGGAGGGATGGACGTATGGGGCGTTCAATCCTACCATCGCCGACGGGAAAATATTCGCCCGTGGCAGCAATGACGATAAAGGACCGACGATGGCTGCTTATTACGGACTGCGCATCGTGAAGGAACTTGGATTGCCGCTATCGAAACGCGTCCGCCTGATTGCAGGTTGCGACGAGGAGAGCGAATGGCGTTGTGTCCGCGAATACTTCAAACAAGAGGCGATGCCGACATATGGCTTCGCACCGGACGCTGACTTTCCAATTATCAATGCTGAAAAGGGGCTATACGATGGCGTCTTGAAGCAGCTCCCAATTCAACGGGTGCCAGGCTCGAAACATCACTTGGTCTCGTTCGTGAGCGGAGAACGGCCGAACATGGTCCCGGACTTTGCGACAGCGGTACTCGAGACAGAAGACGTTCTCGAAGAAAAGTTTGAAGCGTATCTCGAAAAATATGAAGCGGACGGCACGTGCACATGGGACCAAGGGACGTATACGTTCACGATGAAAGGTGTGGCCGCCCACGCCATGGAACCAGATAACGGAGTCAACGCGGCCTACGTCCTCGCCGGCTTCTTGTTGACGCTCCCGCTCGACATTCAAGGAGAGCGCTACATCGAGTTCATTCGTCACGTGTTCGCCGATTCACGCGGGATTTCACTCGGTATCGAAGCGAGTGATGAGACGGGCGATTTGACGATTAACGGTGGTGTGTTCCGCTATCAAGGGGACGAACGGACGGCGACGGTGAATATCCGTTATCCATACACCGCGAAATTCGAGGAACGGTTGCAAAACTTGAAAGAAATCGCCTTGTCGTTCGGGTTCGAACTGTCGACGCGTCATCATATGCCGCCGCACCATGTGGCCGAAGACCATCCGCTCGTGAAAACGTTGGCAGGCGTCTATGAGCGTCAGACCGGCGAGTCAGCGCACTTGATGGCCATTGGCGGAGGGACGTATGCGCGCTCGCTCGAGGCTGGTGTCGCTTTTGGGGCGCTGTTCCCTGGAGCGAAAGACGTCGCCCACCAAGTCGATGAATACATGGAAATTGAAGATTTACTTCGCGCCGCCGCCATCTATGCGGAAGCGATTTATGAGCTCGCTAAATAATGACCCGTGAGAGCTGACTGATTCGGTCGGCTCTCTGTCTGTTAGGAAGGAAGTTTACTGTGAACCAACAAAAAATATCGTTTCAATCGATTTACGTCGCCATTTTCTTTGCCCAAGGAGCCCTCATTCCTTACATGACGCTTTTCTTCTCGCAGTCACGTTTTGATTTGTCTCCAGGTCAGGTCGGAACAATCGTCGCCATCATGCCGATCCTCTCAATCGGTGTCCAACCGCTATGGGGCATGCTCGCCGACCGAACGGGGCGGGTTCGGGCTTGGTTGATTATTGCGATGCTCGGGGCGGCTGCCTTATCGCTCACGTTCTTGTTCGCGACGTCTTACGTATGGATTATTATATTGATGATCGCCTGGTCCATCTTCCAATGTGCACACATCCCGCTCGTCGATATGATGACACTCGAGTATACGTCACGCGCCAAAATCGACTACGGGGCCATCCGGCTGTTCGGATCGGCCGGATTTGCGATTGCGGTGTTCGTCATGGGTCGCATCTCGGACACGACATGGGGCCTCGCGAGTACGTTTTTACTCAGCGCGGTCATGCTGGCAATCGGTACGCTGTTCGTGCGGAGCGTATCTGAACAGGAACCGAAGCAAGTGCACACGACGGCACCGTTCCAATGGTCGGCCGTCTGGAATGGGCCGTTCATCGCCTTTTTGATTGGGGGCATGCTCGTCTTCGGCCCGATTTACGCGAATAACTATTACTTCGGAATTTATGTGACGAGCATCGGAGGCTCGACGACGCTCGTCGGGACACTGTTCCTTGTCGCGGTATTATGCGAAATTCCATTCATGAAAGTGGCGTACCAAATCGTCTCACGTCTAGGTACGGTCAACGTGCTGGCGGGAGCCGCCTTGATTTCTGCGCTTCGCAACGGCTGGTTAGCACTTGAGCCCCCGATTTGGGTCGTTTGGATTCTTGCCATCGTTCAAGGACTGGTCGTCGGATTATTGATTCCGGTCGCACTTCAATTTGTCCGCAGCCTTGTCAGCCGCAACGTCGTCTCGACGGCGATTGGCGTCTATATGGCCATCACGTCAGGACTAGCGACGGCCGGATTCAACCTCCTCAGTGGATTTATCATTGAATATAACAGCATCATCGGTGTATTTTGGATGTACACGGTGGTCAGCATCATTGGCGCGGTCCTTTTCTTTGGACTGAGACGTTTTCGAGTGAAAGGATGATGGTCATGTCGACACATTACTTTTTGGCGCTACCGATCGAGGACGACACGTTCGAACACGTACAGCAGGACATCTTGCCGTTTTATTCGTATCGTCGGACGTATCGTCCGGAGGAATTTCATTTGACACTTCAGTTTCTCGGTTCATTGGACGATGATGAAGTCGAGGCAGTGAAAGAACTCACACGTGAAGTGACAACGTCGACGGCCCCGTTCGCGCTGACGTTCCAGCAAATCGACCACTTCGGGAGACCGGATCGTCCGCGTGTCTTGACGATCGTCCCGGAACCGTCCGTGGAGTTGACGACACTCACCGGGACGCTTCGACGCAAGTTAGCCGAAGAGATTCCGGCACTCGACCGTAAACCGTTCGTCCCACATGTCACACTCGCAAAAAAGTGGGACACGGGCACACGCATCCCATATATCGCCCCGACGTTCACCATCGAGGAATCGGTTGAAGCGGTCGTCCTTTATCAAATCAACCCGAGTCACACCCCTGCCTATGAGGCAGTCGAAGCATTTCCGTTAAAGCGGTCAGAGGAGGACACATGGCGATCCCGATTAAAATTTTTGACGTAACATCTAAATATGAACGAAACATGCTCGACCAATTCAATCGCTTTCAAGAGTATGTCGAATCCGACGTCGCGCGCATGCGTCGTCTCCACGATTCCAATCGGTTGAATCCGCCCGAAATCATGGAGTTTGTGAACCCGTGGTGGAAATTTTGGCGCCGTACGGAACGCATCGAGCTCGAACCGACGCCGCTCTCGGAGTCACAGTTCCAGACACTGCTCACAAACCGCCGTCATATCCAAAAATTGCAGTACGCCTGTGAAGGGGCGACCGAGGCGGACGTCCCGTTATTGCCATTCTTGCGAGAATACGGATATCGCAAGATGGTATCCGAATGGAACGATCAACATTTCTTCATGTATCGTCCGGTCGTCGAATGGAACGGGGCGACGGTCGAACTGAGCCACCTCATCATCGGACCATCGCATATTTACCTGGTCGAATGGCTCGACGGCGACCGCAGCATCTATCACATATCGAAGCAGAAGACGTGGATTCATCAACCGCTCAAAGGGGAAAATAAACGTGTAGTCAACCCGCTCATCGCGTTGACGCGCACCGAAGAAATCGTTCGACAGTTTCTTCCGTCCTATGACGGGGTCATCCAAAAAGTGACGGTGGCCCCACAAGGCTATTTCGATCATGTGCCTGAAATTCGGTCGACTCAGTTCATCTCACGCGCGGATTATGAACCGTGGATGAAACAAGTGAACACGAGGGCGCCGATCGTCAAAGCCCAACAAATTCGA
The DNA here is from genome assembly GCF_018618205.1 of Exiguobacterium sp. s157. Lineage (NCBI taxonomy): Bacteria > Bacillati > Bacillota > Bacilli > Caryophanales > Exiguobacterium > Exiguobacterium sp. s157. The sequence continues at coordinate 238,842 of NZ_JACSLQ010000004.1, read as the reverse complement.
GATGTGGCGAAACTACTAGATGCGACAGCCCAGATGCCGTTTCGACAATTTTTGGACCAGTAGGTAGGAGAGGATGGAACGTGTATGCATCACACACCAAATCAGCAAACGACGTCTCATGTGACGATTGAACGGGCTTCCTTGCTCTCATTCGAGACGATTCGACTCGAGGTCATTGCCAAATATGAATCCGTACCGGTACAAATCGAACAAAACGGTCGACCGGTCGATTATGTGGTGCTCAATGAATGGACGACAGAGGCGGGTACGATTGAACGAGATATCCAATTGACGCGCCCGGTTACGCTCGAAGCGGTCTATACCGTGTTTCACCCTGGACATAAGACGATTGTCGTCGTGCCCCGCGAAATTGTGCATACGGACGAGTTTGAACGTCGCTATGCCTATGACGGACCGCTCGGCCTTTCATTTTCCGGGCAATCGATTGAGGCATATGTCTGGTCGCCCGTCGCGTTTTCGATTTGGTTCGTCATCCATGATCCCGAAACGCATCGTGAGATTGAACGGTTTCGCATGTCTCGGAGCGGTCGAGGCGTCTGGCATGCCGATGTTCCTAGACTGTACGAAGGCTATTTTTATCGACTGTACGTCAAGACACCTGTCGAAACGAACGAGGTCGTCGATCCTTACGCCAAAGCCGTCAGCCTAAATGGCGAATTTGGCGTATTGATCGATGTTGAGACAGCCGTCGCTGAGCACGTGGAGCCGGCAGAACGCCCGCCTCTCCGCAAAGCGACAGATGCCGTCATCTATGAACTGCATATTCGTGATTTCACGAGCCACCCAGCCTCGACGAGTCGATGGCAAGGGCTATATGCCAGTATCATCGAGACCGGGCTGAAAACGCGCGCAGGGAACAGTGCCGGCTTCGATTATTTGAAAGAGTTCGGGATCACCCACCTGCAGTTATTGCCGGTCCATGATTTTGGCAGCGTCGACGAGGCGACCCGGATGCCATACAACTGGGGCTACGACCCGATTCACTGGTTCGGTTTGGAGGGTAGCTATGCCTCGCAACCGGACGAGCCGCTATCGCGTATCCTCGAGTATGCCGAGATGGTCGATACCTTGCACCGCCATGACATGCGCGTCGTCGTAGACGTCGTCATGAACCATATCTTCATTCGAGAACAATCATCGCTCGAAGCACTCGTGCCGTACTACTATTTCCGTTACGAACATGACGGGACGGTCGCGAACGGGACTGGGGTCGGAAACGACACGGCGTCGGAGCGATATATGATGCGGCGGATGATCGTCGATTGTGTGACGTATTTTGCCGAGACGTATCACGTTGACGGCTTCCGATTCGACTTAATGGGCATTCATGACGTCGAGACGATGAATCAAATTCGGGCCTCACTCGATAAAATCGACCGCTCGATTTTGATTTACGGGGAAGGGTGGGACTTAGCAACGCCTCTCAGCCCGTCATTGAAAGCCTCGTCACATAACGCGGCCTTCATGCCCCGAATCGGTCATTTCAATGACATGATGCGAGACGCTTTGAAAGGGTCGACGTTCAACGACCGGGAGCGTGGATTCGTCTCCGGGAACGAATGGCGGGAGTGGGAGCTGCGCGAATGTATCACTGGGGCAGTTCAAATCCCGAATGTCACCGTCGGGCGCTTCCCGAGCCCGCAATACACGATTAACTACGTAGAAGCGCATGACAATTATACGACGTACGATAAATTGCTGTTATCGTGTGAGGATATGGACGAGACGATGCGGTTGCGGATGCAACGGTTCGCCACGGCCATCGTCATCACATCGCAAGGCGTCCCATTCCTCCACGCCGGTCAAGAGTTCGGCCGGACGAAACAAGGGGTCGAGAACAGCTATAATGCGCCGGACCGCATCAATCATTTCGATTGGGACTTGCGTGACGAACGCCAAAGCGAGGTCGAGTTCGTGAAGACGCTCCTTAAACTGCGGCGCCGTCACACATGTTTCCGCTACGACACCCGGCAGAAAGTCATCGAGCAGTTCAAGTTCCTTCCGTCGCCCCCGGGCGTGATTGCCTACGAGCTGACGGCGAGCCATTCTTATGACGCCTGGCAACGCGTTCGCGTCTATTTGAACGGGACATTCCACGATGTGACGTTCCAAGCGGAAGGGGACTGGAACGTGTATGTTCAAGGGGAAACGGCTAGCCTCGTCCCGATTGAACGAAATCCGAGTCAGATTCAAGTCGAGTCGTTGTCAATGACGATTATCGCGTGTTAATATGGTGATTGTATCTTTGTAATTCTTAATGAGATTTGAGCGTGATGAATATGTATTCAGATATAATCGGTGCGCTCGGTGAAGAGTGGACGGTGGCTTCCGCAGGCGGGATTACAGGCGAAGCGTACGTAGCGACGACGCGCCAACAAAAAATCTTTGTCAAACGAAACTCGTCCCCGTTTTTAGCCATTCTTTCCGCCGAAGGCATCGTCCCCAAATTGCTGTGGACGAAACGGATGTTTAACGGTGACGTCCTCAGTGCCCAACAGTTCATCGAAGGTCGTGAGCTCTCGCCAGCCGATATGAAACGGGCTGATGTGGCGGCACAGCTTGGGAAGATTCATCATTCGAAAGAACTATTATTCATGTTGCAGCAGTTGAATCATACACCGGTCACGTCCTCACTGTTGCTCCGGCAATGTGCCGCTTACGAGCAAGACGAGGCAGACGTGACGATTGATGAGGCAATTCGTTGGTTGTCGGTCCATCAGCCGATTGATGACGAACGTGAACTCGTCGTCTGCCATTCAGACTTGAACCATAACAATTGGATTGAGGATGAGACCGGTCTGTTATATTTGACCGACTGGGATGACGCTATCATCGCCGACCGTGCTTTTGATTTGGCCATGGTCGTCTACAGCTACGTCGACGAGGTGGACTGGGAGACGTGGTTCAGTCATTACGGCATCCGTTTCACCTCCGAGTTACACTATCGAATGCACTGGTATGCGATTGCCCAGACGGTTCTGACCTTATATGGTGAACAGAACGGCATCGCCCGCGCAGAAGGATTGACCGTGCTCCGGGAATTGCTCGATGAAGCAGAGGAACGGACACAATGAAAAAAGGGATGGATCACGAGTGTGAGCCATCCCTTTCCATATGCATCAGACATCATCAGGTTTCATAAAATACGCCCATACGAACGTCGCGATGACGGCGCCGAAGAACGTCAACGGAGCCGCGTAAAAAATAAGAAATTGATCTAACGTGCTCATCGATATAACCTCCTTGTGAAGGATGATTCATGTTCATTAAACAATGATTTCGTGTATAATCGCAAGGGGACTGCTCGCGCGAAGCGGCTAGTCAGCTGAAACTTGAACATTTCTTGAACGAAAGGTTGGAAAAACATGCGTTTACGTCACAAGCCTTGGGCTAAAGAATACATGGAAGCTCAAGAACACGTCTTTATCACTCATCCCGAAACGTTAAAAGGGAACTGGAAATCAGAATTTAAGAACGACAATCCGCTCTTCATCGAAGTCGGGTCGGGGAAAGGGCAATTCATTTTAGGGATGGCCCAGCAGTTCCCGGACGTCAACTTCATCGCTATCGAGTTGTTCGAGAGCGTCGCCGTGTCGATCGTGCAAAAGCTCGTCGAAACGCCGATGCCGAACGTCCGCGTCTTGACTGTGGATGCCAAGCAACTCGTCGACTATTTCGAAGCCGGCGAAGTCGACCGCGTCTATTTGAACTTCTCAGATCCATGGCCGAAGACCCGACATGCGAAACGTCGTTTGACGTATAAGACATTCCTCGCCACGTACGAGGCTGTGTTGCCACGCGGAGGCGAGATTCACTTCAAGACGGATAACCGCGCACTGTTCGAATATTCACTCGAAAGCATGAGTCAATACGGCATGTACTTCACAGATATTTCACTTGATCTTCACGCGAACGAACCGGCAGATAACGTCCGTACCGAGTACGAAGAGCGCTTCAGCGCCATGGGACAACCGATTTATCGGATGGAGGCCGCGTTCCGCCCGAAAATTTGACACGCTTTTTTCTTATTTTAATAGCATTTTCTTCACACTTTTTTCTTTCTTCTTGGTACAATAGGAATGACGCTAAACTGGAATTAGAGAAGGGGGAACATGGGGATGTTGAAAAAAGCATGGGCAAGCCTGCTTGCACTAATCTTCATTCTAACAATCGCACCACTTAATACCTCGGCAAATGAGGCGTTCTTGGACGCCCTTGAAGAGGATTTGAAGGCCACGCACTATGATTACAAAGAAGGAACGGCTGAAATCGTAAAAGAAGAGACGCTCCGTCACTCGAATGGCAACGAAGTCATCGCGGCGGTCGTTGAAATTGATACGGTCCGTGACGGCATCTTCATCACACGTAAGACGGAGTTCCATTACTATGATGCGACGGACAACAAAATCCTCGCAACAGCTGACCTTGCAGAAGTCGAAGGCGCGACTGAATTTGCAGACGCAAACATCGACATGCTCGGACAACAAATCGTCTATTGGTTGCCTGTGTTGATCTTGTTACTCTTGATCGCAATCCCGGCTGTCATCTTGTTCGTTGTCGTGCCACGTTTCTACTCGACGACTGAATACATGAACCCGATTTACGAGAAAAACGATAACCCACGTTAAAAAAAGAGCCGCGAGGCTCTTTTTTTATGCCATTTTTAACTGTTCGACGATTTGAGCAACGTCCATGCCGTTACCGGCTGAAACGGAAGCGACGAAGGCGCTCTCGACGATTGGACCGTCATAAAACTGGATGGTCTTCTCGCCTTCATACATATCGACGGCCAGTTCGGCGTTCATCGTGGCCGAACCGATATCCGATAAGATGAGTGCCTCTTTGTCGACGGCTTCGATGGCCTCAAGGATTCGGGTCACATCAGTCCCGATGCTACCGTCTTCAAGCCCGCTCGCTAAATGAATCGGAACGGATGGGGCCATCTCTTTCATCAAGTCTTGAATCCCTTCAGCGATTTTGGCGCTATGGGATACGATGATGAGCTCTACGATATCACTCAACCTCCTTCATAATCGCTTTTAAGACGATTGAACTCGAGAGTGCCCCCGGGTCGACGGTGCCGCGAGAGTTCTCACCGAAATAAGACGCCCGTCCTTTCGTGGCGACCATATCCTCGGTCGCACCGACGAGTTGATCAAGTTTCGCGTCAAAGTCGTCGGACTCGTTCAAGTCACTCAAGAACGGGTCCCACACATCGACCATCGTCTTTTGGCCAACTTCCGATTTCCCGCGCGCCTTGATCGCTGTCGCTGCTTCGACGAGCGCTTCTTTGACGAGATTGAAATCGGCTTCGGTCGCGTCACCAAACTTAGGCGCTGCCTTGACGAAGGCGGAACCGTAAAGTGGACCGGCTGCGCCACCGACTTTCGACATGAGCGTCATCCCGACTTTTTTACTCAAGTCGCCGAGAGTTGCGTAGTCATCATCGAGGACAGCGACGACCGCTTCAAAGCCACGCGACATATTGATGCCGTGATCTCCGTCGCCGATGGCGCGGTCGAGATCGGTCAATGTATCCTTGTTCGCCTCAATCTCTGATTGGGCGTGCCGTAATGCTTGCTTGAATCCTTCAATCGTCAACATTGCATGAACACCTCATTCGTAGATTAGAGTTTGAAACCGAGTGCCGCCGATGGTGCATCGAGATAGCCCGTCAACTCTTCATCGAGCGGCAAGAGAGTGATCGAGAAGCCGTGCATCTCGAGTGACGTCATATAGTTGCCGACGTATTTTCGTTTCAATGAATAGCCGGCATCTTCCAATTTTTTCGCGACGAAGTGATACGTCACGTACAGTTCAGATAGAGGCGTTCCGCCCATACCGTTGACCATGACGGCGACTTCGCCGGGGCTGACTTCTTTTTTCAAATGATCGAGTAAATCGTCGACGATCGCATCGACGTTCGTCGTCGGTTTCCGTTCGACGCCGCGTTCGCCGTGAATCCCGATTCCAATTTCCATTTCTTCTTCGTTCAAATCGAATCCAGGTTTACCGCTCACCGGCATATAGCAAGGTTCGACGGCCATCCCCATTGAGCGGACATTGGCCGCGACTTTCTCTGCAAGCGCTTTCACTTCGTCGAGTGATTTCCCGCTCGCTGCGGCTGCACCGGCAATCTTGTGGACGAACACGGTACCGGCGACACCGCGACGGTCTTCTTTGTTCGTGATAGCGACATCGTCGGCGACGACGACGTGATCGACTTTAATCCCTTCGGCGTCCGCGAGCTCGGCGGCGAGTTCGAAGTTCATGACGTCACCTGCGTAATTTTTGACGACGAGCAATACGCCATTGCCGCCATCGGCCGCTTTGATGCCTTCGAGCACCATGTCCGGCGTCGGGGACGTGAACACTTCACCGCATACGGCGGCATCGAGCATCCCATCGCCTACATAACCGGCGTGCGCTGGTTCGTGACCGCTCCCTCCACCTGAGACGAGTCCGACTTTCCCGGACTTGGCCCCGTCGGCACGACAGATGACATTGAATCCTTCCACACGACCGTACAGTTCAGGGTGGGCGTGGACCATACCTTCGACCATTTGTGACACGAGCTCGTTTGCTTCACCGATCAGTTTCTTCACGTGGGATCACTCCTTTTTGAGTTTGAAAAGTACCATATTCAATTTTCCACTCTTTTGGGTGAATTAAACAAAAAAAGTCGGCGAAAATATTCGCCGACCTCATCTCATGCATATTCAAGTAGAGCGCCAGTCTCTGAATCGACTGTGAATTGGTACGTCTTCTCTTCGTCGTTCTCGAGAACCGAGATGCCGCCTTTGAAGACGTCGTACTCGCGTCCGTCATACGTATAAATCTCAGGTGATGCCGAGATCCATGCCCCTTGGACGTGACCTTTGGCTGAAAATGCACGCTTCGTGTACTCAAGCGCATCCTCGGCCGATAAGCTTCGTTCATCTAACACTTTTTTCGTCATAAGTGCGGCTGCGATGGCAACCCCGATTCCAACTAACCAATATCTTTTCTTCATATGACTACCTCCCCTTGAACTATGGCTATCATGTACATCGTACCAAAACCTGTACCCCATTGGAACGAAAACCATTCGCATCTGTCGAAAAGTTCTGTATATAATGATACAAGAACGGTTGAAGGGATGGATGGAAATGGAACAAAAAACGAGAGACTTATTCAAGACGTTGACAGAGCTTCCGGGCGCGCCCGGGTTTGAATCAGAGGTCCGCCGGTTTGTTCGTGACCGAATCACACCGCACGTCGATGAAGTCATGACGGATGGCATCGGCTCAATCTTTGGGAAACGGGTCGGGGACGAGGCGGGCCCACGCATCATGGTCGCTGGACATATGGACGAAGTCGCGTTCATGGTCACCCGGATCACAGAAAACGGGATGCTGTACATACAACCGCTCGGCGGATGGTGGAGCCAAGTGCTCATGGCACAACGATTTGACATCGTTACGGCCGATGGATTGATTCCAGGGGTCGTCGCATCGACGCCGCCGCACTTGCTTGGACCGGAGGCGATGAACAAGCCGATGGACATGAAGCAAATGTTTATCGATATCGGGGCCGATACGAAAGAAGAGGCCGAATCGTGGGGCGTACGTCCGGGTCTACCGGCTGTGCCGACGAGCGAGTTCACGCCGCTCAAACATCCGAAAAAAATTATGGCCAAGGCATGGGACAACCGCTACGGCGTCGGGCTCGCCGTCGAGTTGCTCGAAGAGACGACAAAAGCCGATCACCCGAACATCTTGTTCGCCGGGGCGACCGTACAAGAAGAAGTCGGTCTCCGTGGTGCCCAAACAGCAGCCGAAATGATTCGTCCGGATGTCGCGCTCGTCCTCGACGCATCACCAGCCAACGATGCATCAGGCAATAAGACAGAGTTCGGACAGCTCGGGGAAGGGGCACTCATTCGTATCCTCGATCGAGTCATGGTCATGTCTCCTGAGATGCGTGACTTCCTGCTCGATACGGCATCTGATGAAAACATTAAGACCCAGTATTTCGTCTCGCCAGGTGGCACGGATGCGGGTCGCATCCACATGAGCGGGGAAGGGGTGCCGACGGCCGTCATCGGTGTCGCGGCGCGTTATATCCACACGCATGCCTCGATTTTGCATACGGACGACTACGACGCGGCGAAAGCGCTCCTGAAGGCACTCGTCAAACGACTCGATCGCTCGACGATGGAGACGCTCCGGGCTTCACGCTAATTGAACGAAGAACGTCACTCGTGGAGTGGCGTTTTTTTCATATTGAAATTTCACGAGAAACGTTTATACTGATAAAAGTGTGAAGACAGGAACTTTACGACTGACAAGACAGAAATGAGGAATTTCCATGCTTAAGAAAAAAGGGATTACGCTCAGTCCGTCGCTCTATTTCGTGACGGCTCTCAGTTATATGGCACTCGGATTATTCAGTACGCTCATTATCGGCTTGATTATGAAGACGGCCGGAGGACAGTTGCTCGAGACGAACCTGTCTGGATTTGGTTCGACGCTCATCGAAATTGGTGACGTGGCCATCGGCTTGACCGGGCCTGCCATCGGAATCGCCATCGCCTATGCGCTCCAGGCACCACCACTCATCTTGTTCTCGGCACTCGTCGTCGGGGCGTTCGGCTATGAGTTCGGACCAGCCGGCAGTTATGTGGCGACGTTGCTCGCCGTCGAAGTCGCCAAGCTCGTCTCGAAGTCGACGAAACTCGATATTTTGGTCACGCCGTTCACGACGATCGGCATCGGTTATTTGAGTGCGACCTATATCGGTAAATACGTCGGGTTGTTCATGACACAGCTCGGCACATGGATCGAATGGGGAACGGAACAACAACCACTGTTCATGGGAGTCGTCGTCGCGACGTTGATGGGGCTCGCCCTCACGGCTCCGATCTCGAGCGCGGCCATCGCCCTCATGCTCGGTTTGAGCGGGATTGCCGCCGGCGCGGCGACGGTCGGGTGTGCTGCCCAAATGGTCGGGTTTGCCATCACGAGCTATCGGGACAATGGCATCGGAGGCGCCATCGCCCAAGGCATCGGTACATCTATGCTCCAAGTCGGCAATATTGTCAAAAACCCATGGATTCTGTTGCCGCCGACCGTGGCCGGCGCCGTGCTCGCGCCGATTGCGATTCTGTTGTTTGAACTCGATAGCGTCGCGGCAGGCGCTGGCATGGGAACAAGTGGACTCGTCGGACCGATCGTCATGCTCGAAACGATGGGCTTCAGTTGGTATACGTTCATCGTCGTCTTCGGCTTTTTAATCGTCGGGCCAGCGGTGCTCAGCTACGCCGTCTATCAAGTGTTGGTCCGGATGAACCGGATTCGACCGAACGACATGAAAATCGAATATTGAACATACGAAAGAGAGCGTCCCGGCAAATAAGCGGGACGCTCTCTTTCGTTCACCACCCGAAAAAATTCCGGACGATTTCGACCGTTTCCCGCGGGACGCGGAAGCTCGCGAGGAATAGTACGAGCAGGACGGCATAAACGGGGAGTAAAAAACGTTTTCGAATGATGGGCAGCCTGCGCACAAGACGCTTGACGACGCGTTCAAGTATGTAAATCACGGCGAATCCGACGGCGAGCCAAATGAAAATCTCGCCTCGTGATTTGTCCGTATCGATAAACAAATAACCGTAGCGCAGAATCGCCAACATGCCGATGACGCCGACGAGTTGTTCAAGTGGATGCTTCATTTCTGGATTCAACTGTTCGCGTGTCCATTTTGTCATGACTTCACCTTTTTCACGTAGTCTTCACTCCCGACTATCATAAAACACGAGAGCGGAATGTGACAACGGACTTATGCTATCATGAATGAGGAAAAAAGAACAGGAGTGGTGAAGATGAAACAACTGACAACGATGAACGAATATACAGCAGCGAAACAAGGGAAGAGCGTCCTCATGTTTTCAGCAACGTGGTGCGGCGATTGCCGTTTCCTCGACCCATTCATGCCGGACATTGAAGCGAAGTTCTCAGACTGGTCATTTTATTACGTCGATCGTGATGAATGGATGGAGCTTGCTCAAGAACTCGACATTTTCGGGATTCCAAGCTTCGTCGCTTTCAACGGCGGACAAGAAGTCGACCGCTATGTCGGACGCGAACGGAAGACGCCTGAGCAAGTCGAAGCCTTCCTTCATGGGTTAGGGTGAGCTAGATGGAACGGAATGAATTACGTCGCCATCTCGAACGCCGGTTTACGGAAGGGTACCGGACCTCGTATGACCGTGAGAACGAGGTGTTGCGCATCGAGCGGTCCACGGACCGGTTCGGCGTCAACATCCGTCTCGCCCCGCTCGTAGCGAAAGCGAAAGTCCGGGGAGAAGTCGCCATTGAAGAGGTCGTCGACTACATCGAGACAGCGCTCTCGGCCGACGATGCGGTCACACTCGCTGGCAATGAAGCGAACATTTATCCCGTCATCCGTTCGGCCTCGTTCTCGACGGAGACGAAGCGTGGGGAAGCACTCGCGATGACGCCACATACAGCTGAGACGGCTGTCTTTTATGCACTCGATTTGGGCAACGGCTATCGCTTGATCGAAGAGCGGCATTTGGACGGGATGCCTTTGACGCGTCTTGACGAATTGGCACGAGACAACGTCAAGAAGTTGCCGACCGATTTAAAAGAAGATACCGTGGCCGGGAATACGTTCTATTTTCTGGCTGCTCGGGACGGGTATGAAGCGTCACGGATTTTAAATGATGAGTTCTTGCGGGTCATGGAGCGCCGTATCGAAGGCGATATGCTCGTCGGGGTACCGCACCAGGACGTGATGATCATCGCGGACATCCGCAACGATCAGGGTTATGATGCGATGCAGCAGCTCATGTTCGACTTTTTCACGAACGGTCGGATTCCGGTGACGGCTCTTTCTTTCCATTATGAGGCTGGCGTACTCGAGCCAATTTTCATTGTCGGAAAAAAGAACCCACCAACCGACGCATAATCTGCTAAACTATTTGTGTCTAGTTTGAAAGAAGGGGCGTTTTTACGTATGCAAATCAATGCTTTTTATAACCGTGAAGGAATCGGCGATGTCCTCATGGTCCTGTTAAGAGAAGGCGATCGCCATCATCAAGTTGTTGAACGGAAAGACGATGTCGCCATCGTTAAGTCGACGACAGGGAAAGTCAATGGCTACAACGTGTTCAACGCGAGCAACTATTTTGATGTCAGCGATTGGCATGGACCGGTCGAATTGACGGCCGAATTGATTGAGACGCTCGGTGTCATCTTGCGTAAACAAAATATCGAAGCCGAGTTGTCGGGCGTGGACTTTACCCCGAAATTCGTCGTCGGCTATGTCAAAGAAGCTGAGAAACACCCGGATGCCGATAAATTGTCGATTTGTCAGGTCGAGATTGACCAAGGTATGGTCCAAATCGTCTGTGGCGCACCGAACGTCGCAGCTGGCCAAAAAGTCGTCGTCGCGAAACCGGGTGCAGTCATGCCATCAGGTTTGATTATTCGCCCGTCTAAATTACGTGGTGAGAGCTCACACGGGATGATTTGTTCGGCGCGTGAATTGAACTTGCCTGATGCACCGCAAGAAAAAGGAATTCTCGTATTAGATGACGAATATGAAGTAGGTAAAGCATTTGAAATCGGTCGCTAAAATCGACCGATTTTTTGCTAAATAGGATTGAGTGAAAAAGCGAGGAATCAAGTATGGATGCATATGAACGTTCATTAAAACAGCAAGCAGACCGAATTCGACGCGAACTATCCCAAGAAGGGAAGAAAGGTGCGCCTGCACCGAAGCCCGAGCCGAAGGATGAATTTGTGCCGTCGGATGTACCATCTCCGATTTATGGATACGCCCGACCGAAACCGAAAATCATCTTGCCGACTGAACATTCTCCGGAGACGCGAGACGATTCAGCGATGCGCCAAGCGAAGCGAGTGGCCGTCCCAGTTGAGGAAATGTCAGAGGCGGTGCCACCAAGCGTAACGCCTGAGCCTGAGAACGAACCGGTAATTGATTCTGTAGATGAATCGGTGGTCGAATCAGTAGATGAATCGGTGATGGAGTCAGTAGACGAATCCGTTGTTGAATCAGTAGACGAATCGGTGATCGAATCAGTAGATGAACCGGTGATGGAGTCGGTTGATGAATCGGCGCCGGACACGGACGAAGCGATGACACCACAGTCTGACTTTGATGTCACAGCGGACGAAGCGCCAGTAGCGGAGACGCTTGAGGAAATGGTGGCCGAGCAAACAGATTCACCAATCGAAGCGTCAATTATTTCCGCGGAAACATCGCAACCGATTGACGAGAGTCCGACCGTCTTGGAAGATGAGCCGGATGAATCAGATACAAAACCGCTCCTCGGGGAAGTCTCGATTGTAGAGAGCGGATTTGCCTCGGTCTTCATGGGGTCGACCGATTTGAAATCGTCAAAGATTGCCGTTCGTGAAGAAAAACAAGATGTGACCGAACCATCGTTGCCGACTGAAGCATCGATCGAGACGGTGGCACCGATTGTTGAGGATGTTGCGAAAACATTACAGTCGGACGAACCGGTCGATGTGCCTGATGAAGAAACATTGACGCCTGCCATGGGCGTGTCATACAAAGCGGAAGGCCCTCCGCTCAACGTCATGATGACGCCGCAAGACCGGATGGCGATGTACAAGAGTCGCCGATTGGCTAAAAAAAACAATAATCTGTAATAGCATGACTCCGGTAGTTTTGCTATAATGACAAAGGTTTGTCGCATTTTTGAAACAGACCGCAATGAATTAGGGGGGCTATTTACAGATGAACCGTTATCACTTCGTCGGAATTAAAGGAACGGGCATGAGTCCTTTAGCTCAAATTTTAAATGACATGAATAATGAGGTCCGAGGTTCGGACGTTGACAAAGCATTTTTTACTGAAGAAGCATTGAACCGTAAAGGAATTGAAATCCTTCCGTTTGACCCTGAAAACATTACTGAAGGGCAAATCGTCGTCCAAGGTAACGCCTTCACAGACGATCACCCTGAAGTTGTTCGGGCACGCGAACTCGGATTGACGATATACAAGTACTATGAGTTTCTAGGCGAGTTGGCTGACCACTACACGAGTGTCGCCATCACTGGATCTCACGGGAAAACATCGACGACAGGTCTGTTGGCCCACGTCATGCGTGGCATCGAGCCGACATCATTCTTGATTGGCGATGGTACGGGTGAAGGTGTCGAAGACTCGAAAAACTTCGTCTTCGAGGCTTGTGAGTATAAGCGTCACTTCTTATACTATCGTCCGGACTATGCCATCATGACGAACATCGACTTTGATCATTCTGATTACTTCTCAGGACTCGATGACGTCATCGACGCATTCCAAGAGATGGCCAAGCAAGTGAAGAAAGGCATCATCGCTTGCGGGGATGATGAAAATCTTCAACACATTCAAGCGAACGTGCCAATCGTCTATTACGGTTTTGGCGCTCATAACGACTTCCGCGCCGAGAACGTGAACTCGACGGATAACGGGACGACGTTTGACGTGTATTTGCGTGACGACTTCTATGGGACGTTCCGGATTCCAGGATACGGGAACCATAGCGTCTTGAACGCACTTGCCGTCATCGCGACATGTGACTACGAGAACTTACCGAAAGAGTTGGTCAAAGACCGCCTCGAGACGTTCAACGGCGTGAAACGTCGTTTCAGCGAATCGACGCTCGGAAGCCAAGTGTTAGTGGATGATTATGCCCACCATCCACGGGAAATCAGTGCGACAGTGGAAGCGGCGCGTAAAAAATACGTCGGCCGTGAAGTTGTAGCTATCTTCCAACCGCACACGTACACGCGTCTTAAATCATTCATGGATGATTTCGCTGCGGCATTAGCCGAAGCGGATGCCGTTTACTTGTGTGACATCTTCGGTTCGGCTCGCGAACAAGAAGGTACAGTTACGATTGAAGACCTGCAATCGCGCATCGAAGGCGCGAACGTGTTGAAGCGTGGCGGAACGCAAGTGCTCCAGGCACATGACAATGCCGTCCTCCTGTTCATGGGGGCTGGGGACATCCAGACTTATCAACGCGAATATGAGAAACACGTCCAACTTGAAGCGTGAATCGAGAACGAACGGCTGATGCCGTTCGTTTTTTTTTGTGTTTAACATCGAGCTAAGACGGTAATAATACTAGCGACTGAATTTGGAAAAGGAGATGTTAAGGATGGCAAGCCAAGGCGCATTAAACACATTGAACAAAGAGGTAGCCAACTATGGCCTCTTATTCGTCAAACTGCACAACTACCATTGGTACATTAGCGGCCCTCACTTCTTCACGTATCATGAAAAATTAGAGGAACTGTATAATCTCGTCGCCGAACTGTACGATGACGTGGCGGAACGTCTATTGATGAACGATGGCGAACCGTATGCGACGATGAAGGAGTATCTCGAACATTCGACGTTGCAAGAAGGGGACCGCCACGCGGATACCGAGCAGATGATTAAAGATGTCATCAGTGACTTCAAACAGATTCGCCAAGAGATGCAAGACGCGATGGAGAACTTCGAAGACGGGGACGAAGCCATCGAGGACACATTCGTGTCTCATATCGAACGACTCGAAAAAGAGATTTGGATGATGTCGGCTGCGCTCGGTAAAAAGACGAAGCTGTAACGAAAAAACAAGCGTGCCGTCATCGGCACGCTTGTTTTTGTTATTTCAAGTTCTCTGGGTTGAGTGGCAAGAGCGAGTCGACGACGAAACGCCCGTCCTTACGAATCAAGACATCATCGAACCAAATCTCGCCGCCGCCGTAATCAGGGCGTTGGATATTGACGAGGTCCCAATGGATTGACGAGTTGTTGCCGTTATAAGCGTCATCATACGCCTGACCCGGTGTAAAGTGGAAACTGCCGTCGATTTTCTCATCGAACAAGATATCCTTCATCGGATGTTGGATGTACGGGTTGACGCCGATGGCGAACTCGCCGACGAAACGTGCCCCTTCGTCCGTATTGAACACTTCATTGATTCGGTCTGTGTCGTTCGCTGTCGCATCGACAATCTTTCCATCTTTGAACGTCAACGACACGTTCTCGAACGTGAAGCCGTGATACGGTGACGGCGTGTTGTACGTGATGACACCGTTGATCGAATCTTTGACCGGAGCTGTGAACACTTCACCGTCCGGAATGTTCATTTGGCCAGAACACTTGATGGCCGGAATGTCTTTAATTGAGAACGTGAGGTCCGTCCCTGGTCCTTTGATTGTGACACGGTCGGTCTCATTCATGAGGCTGACGAGCGCGTCCATGGCCCGGTCCATCTTACCGTAGTCGAGTGTGCAGACGTTGAAGTAGAAGTCTTCGAACGCCTCAGTCGATTTACCAGCGAGTTGTGCCATCGACGGCGATGGATAACGGAGCACGACCCATCTCGTTCCTTTGACGCGGTCCTCGGTATGCATTTTACCGATAGTGGCCCCGACGAGTTTTTGTTGCTCGGCCGGCACGTCTGACAGTTCGTTGATGTTGTCACCGGCACGAAGGCCGATGTAAGCGTCCATCGCTTGCATCTGTTTGCGTTCGATGTCGGCCATGAGTTCGAGCTGTTCCCGGCTCGCTCCCGTATAAAGTTTGCGCAAGATGCGGCTCTCTTTCAATAAGACGAATGGATGCCCCCCAGCCTCATACGCCTTTTCGACGAGCGCTTCGACAAGCGATTCCTCGACGCCGAAATTTTCAATGAGAACGCGTTCCCCCGGTTTCAATTCGACTGAATAATTGATTAATCCATCAGCGAGTTGCGTGATTCTTGGATCTCTCATACGAACACCCCTTTTAACTTTTTTAAATTTATTTCTATTTTAGTGTAATCGAAAACATAAAAACGGGTAAAGGAATAATCAGACCGGATGGCGAAAACGGTTGTGACAAATCTTTTGAGTCATAATGGTGCTATAATGAAACCACCACATTATTGAATAGGAGGAATGGATGCATGGAAATCACATTAGGAGGCATTGCAGGGCTCGTCGCAGCACTCGCATTTGTCGTACTCGTATTTTTCTTGGCACGTGTCTTGTCGAACGTCAATCGGACACTCGGCAGCGTCGCCAACACAACTGAAAACTTAGAACGTCAATTAGACGGAATCACAATGGAAGTGACGGCGCTCTTACATAAGACGAACCGTCTCGTGGATAACGTCGAGGAGAAAACAGAATTGCTCGCACCGGTGGCACACGCCCTTGATGAGCTCGGCACGTCACTCAACGAAGTGACAGAGTCGGTACGGACGGTTTCTTCTTCTGTTCACGTAGCAGCAGACGAGAATAAAGAGCAGATTGCCCAAGCGGTACGTTGGGGATCGGTCGCTGTAGAATTATTTAAGAAAAACAAAACAGAAACGTCTTCAGACGAACGACCATCACGTCGTCGCGGCCGTCGGGACCGTAAACAAGAACCGACTACGGTTTCACCAGGGTTGATTGCGACAGACGATACAATCAAATCATAACTATCACAAGGAGGAAGTAACGATGACATACGACAAGAACAAGACATATACGAATGAACAGCAATCAAGCGGTGGGTTTTTAGCAGGTGTCGTCCTCGGCGGCGTGATTGGTGCAGCAGTAGCACTCCTCACATCACCGAAGAGCGGACGTGAAGTACGGACATACCTCGACGAGAAAACGGCGACGTCGCGTGAGCGATTGACCGTCAAGTCGAAAGAAGTTCGTGAAAAAGCAGAACCGGTCGTCGGCGAATGGATTAAAGTAGCGAGCGATAAAGCGGCTCCGGTCTTAAACCTCGTAAAAGACAAGGCCCGTGAAGCGGCTGAATTGAAACAACAAGTCGATGAAGACGAATTGTCAATCGAAGAAGCGATGGAGAAAGCTGATCAACTCGTAGCGGAGGCGGAAGCCGAAGTGAAAGAGCAACTCGATAAGGCTTCAGAAGAGCAGTCGAACGAAGCAAAAGATTCGAACGAAGCGAAAGCCTCAAATGAGTCAAACGAGTCGTCGAAGTCAGAAGCGTCGACAGACAAACCGAAACAATCAGACAATAAGCCGAACGCGAACAAATCGAACGCGACGAAATCGGCTGCAAACAAACAAAAAACAACGAGCAGCCGTGACCAATCGGAAGACTATGAGTCAGACTTCGAGGCACCTGTGAAAGACTTGCTCGACGATGAGTCGAAACAAGAATTGAACAACTTGAAGCAAGACCTTAAAAACGGCAACAAATAAGTGATGACGCGTCCGGGACTAGCCGGGCGCTTTTTTTTTGTTGATTTTGTGTCGTCAGCCCATTTCCCTATGACAAAGCGATTAAAGTTCGTTATAATTAGGAATCTGGAAAGAACGGCTTAGAAATGAGAGGGTAATTATGAGTCCACAAGATCAGTTGAATCGATTACGTCGCGAGATGGATGAGTTGAATCGTGAGATGCTCGACTTGCTCAGCCGCCGTGGCACACTCGCTGTTGAGATTGGAAAAGTAAAACGTCTGCAAGGTGTGGAGCGATACGATCCGGTACGTGAACGTGAGATGCTCGACTTCATCGCGGCAGAGAATCCGGGTCCGTTCGAGACGGCTCGCTTGCAACATCTGTTCAAAGAGATGTTTAAAGCTTCGGCCGAACTGCAAGGCGAAGACCGTGACAAGACGCTACTCGTTTCACGGAAACGCCAAGCCGAAGACACGATCGTCACGCTCGATGATGTCAAAATCGGCAATGGACGTCCGCAACTGATTGCGGGACCATGTGCGGTCGAATCGTTTGAGCAAGTGAACGCCGTCGCTGAGAAATTGGCGCTGTCCGGAGTGAAAATCTTGCGGGGCGGGGCGTACAAGCCACGTACTTCACCATACGACTTCCAAGGTCTCGGCTTCGAGGGATTGAAACTGCTGAAGCAAGCGGCAGATCGTCATGACTTACGGGTCATCTCTGAAATCATGACGCCTGGTGCGGTCGAATCGGCACTTCCATACGTGGACATCATCCAAGTCGGTGCGCGCAATATGCAAAACTTCGACTTGCTGAAAGAAGTCGGGAAGACGGATAAACCGGTGCTCTTGAAGCGTGGCTTATCGGCTACGATTGAAGAGTTCATCTATGCGGCCGAGTACATCATGGCGAGCGGCAACAGCCAAGTCATCTTGTGCGAACGCGGTATCCGGACATATGAACGGGCGACACGCAACACGCTCGACATCACCGCGGTCCCGATTTTGAAACAAGAGACGCATTTGCCGGTCATGGTCGACGTGACGCACTCGACAGGACGACGCGACTTGTTACTGCCAGCGGCCAAAGCGGCGCTTGCAGTCGGAGCGGACGGGGTCATGGTGGAAGTACACCCGAACCCGGCCATCGCCTTATCGGATGCCCAGCAACAACTCGATTTCGATCAGTTCGATCAATTCGTGGACGGGCTAACGGCCCAGTTCCCTCAACTTGATTTGGTGAAAAAGTAAGCTTTCCAATTGGAAACGTTTTATATAGCGTGAAGACAGGGTAAAATGATGACAGATACCTGTCTTCCTTTTTTGACACGTTTTTTGAAAATCGTTTGAAAATCATTGCTTGTAGGAGGAGTTTTAATGAATAGTAACAATGTAACCATCTATGATGTCGCACGAGAAGCCGGGGTGTCGATGGCAACCGTCTCACGCGTCGTCAACGGAAACCCGAACGTCAAACCGACGACCCGCAAGAAAGTCCAGGATGCGATTGACCGTCTCGGCTATCGTCCGAACGCTGTCGCACGTGGACTGGCCAGTAAGAAGACGACGACGGTCGGCGTCATCGTCCCAGATATCTCGAACATCTTCTTCGCAGACCTTGCCCGCGGAATCGAGGACGTCGCGACGATGTACAAGTACAACATCATCCTCGGGAACTCGGACTCGAACCGTGACAAAGAGATCCATTTGTTGAACACATTGCTCGGGAAACAAGTCGACGGCATCATTTTCATGGGCGGTCGTCTGCATGAAGACCTCGTCAACGAGTTTAAAAAGTCACCCGTCCCAATCGTCCTCGCGGCGACACTCAACCAAGGGTATGACCTCCCTGCGGTCAACATCGATTATGAGCAAGCGGCATACGACGCGACCGAAATGTTGATTGGCCACGGTCATAAACAAGTCGGCTTCATCACAGGTCCACTCGAGCAACAAATCAATGGCGAGAAGAAATTCTCTGGCTACCGCCGTGCCCTTGACGACGCCGGACTCCCGTTCCGTGAGAGTGACGTCGTCCTTGGGAATTACACGTACGCATCAGGCCTTGAGGCGATGCAGAAGATGCTCGAACGTGACGATTGCCCGAAAGCGATTTTCGCCGGTACGGATGAGATGGCACTCGGTGTCATTCACGCGATTCAAGACGCCGGTTTCTCGGTCCCGAACGATTTTGAAGTCGTCGGCCATGATAACACGCGTCTCGCTACGATGATTCGTCCGAAATTGACGACGGTCGTCCAACCGATGTATGACATCGGTGCCGTTGCCATGCGTCTCTTGACGAAAATCTTGAATGCGGAAGAAGTCGAAGAGAAGAACGTTGTCTTGCCGCACCGCATCGAACGTCGCGATTCGGTACGTCAAGACTGAATAAAAATCCCCTCGCCTGTCGGAGTCACTCCGCGGACGAGGGGATTTTTTAGACATATAGTGATTTGCGATCGTGCGAAATGAACGGCCAGAACGCCCGTTTCGTCACTTCCCAATTTTTCTCCTCAATTTGTTGGCGTCGGGGAATATGTTGGAACGTGTACGGATGGTCATCCCAGCGTGTCGGCAAGGCTAAATCCGCTTTGTCCTGCCACTGCTCGATCCATTCGGGCGGAATGTCGCCGCTGTACGGCGCCTCGCGCGTCAGTCCGGCCCACACTTGCGCCCAAGCCCGGGGTACGGTCCGATACCAATCATAGCCGCCGCCGCCGAGGGCGACGAGTCTTCCTTCCGTATACTCGTCGGCAAGTCGAGAGGCGATTTGAGGAATCTGTTCGAACGTCCGAATCGTCGAGGCAAGGTGCGTCAACGGATCAAAGGCATGGGCGTCGGCCCCGTTCTGCGTCACGATGATATCCGGCTTGAACCATTCGCACGCTTCCCGGAACACTGTCTCATAACAGCGCAAGAACGACTCGTCTTGGGTGAACGCATCGACCGGGACGTTCCAGCTATAGCCGTACCCATTCCCGTTGCCGCGCTCTGTGACGGCTCCTGTCCCCGGGAACAGGTAGCGGCCGGTCTCGTGGATGGATAACGTCATCACATCGTCATCGTCATAAAACAGCCATTGTACGCCGTCTCCGTGGTGGGCGTCAGTATCGACATAGAGGACCCGGCTGCCGTACGCTTTACGGACGTGGGCGATGGCAACCGCTGCGTCGTTATACACGCAAAATCCGGACGCTTTCCGCCTCATCCCGTGATGGAGGCCGCCCCCGACGTGAAAGGCGCGCTCCAGTTTACCGCTCGCGACCAAATCGAGTGCGTGAACGGTGCCCCCGACGAGCCGGGCCGCCCCTTCATGGATGGTTGGGAAAATCGGCGTGTCTTCAGTGCCGAGGCCGAACTTGTTCGCTTTCAATGTCGACAGCTCACCGGCCGCCGCCGCTTGAACCGCTTCGATATAATCAAGGTCATGGACGAGCGCGAGCGACTCGACCGAGGCGAGGGGCGGGGCGATGCACTCGGAGGCCTGAAGTTTACCTGAGGCGATGAGCAGAGACGTCGTCAGCTCCAGGCGGACCGGATTGAACGGATGATCCGCATGGAAGCGGTACGAGTTCTCGTTCTCCCCGAATATGTAGGCCGGTCTCATTGGGACATCTCCGGACCGAGCACGTCATAACCTTCGCGTTTCAACCGTTCGATGATGCGGAGCGGATTCATCGTCTGGACGCGGAACGAGATGATGCGTTTATATGGGTCGGGCGTCGGATGAACGAACACGTTGATAATGTTGACGTTCGTCTTGGCGAGGAGCCGGGTCACTTTCTCGAGCGTCCCCGTCGTGTTCTCGACCAAGAGCTCAATCTGAGAGCTCGGCTCGAGCGCGCCCGTCAATTGGACGAAGTAACGCAATAAGTCTGTCTCGGTCAAGACGCCGACGAGTTTGCCTTGTTCGACAATCGGCAGGCAGGTCAGGCGATACTCATAAAACAGAGCGGCCGCATCTTCGAAGAAGTCGTACGGATGTGCCGTCGTCACATCTTGACGCATGATGCTCGAAACGGGGTTTTTGAAGTCGGCGCTCTCGCTCTCCGGATGGAACACGCTCGTCGCTCCGCTCATCTCGAACTGGCCGACGATTCCGACGACTTGTCGGGCCGGGTTGGTGACGATGAGATGGCGCACTTTATGATCACGCATGAGCTTGGCCGCATGGGCGATCGTGTTGGTCGGTTGAATCGTCACGACATGACGGTTCATCATTTGTTCAATCAACATCCAGGTCCCTCCTTAGTCATACATGAACCGGCGCCGCAGCCGGAGCGAATCGAAATGGTCGATCGTTTCTTGCCGGACGTTCTTGCCAATCCGTGCCATGAGACAGTTGGCCGGATGCGAGGCAATCTCCGGGTCATCGGTCGGGAAGAAGACGAGTCCGCCGTGGTTCATCATCTTTTCCATCACTTTCCGATAGTCCCAGATAGAGAGCCCGCTCCCTTTCAAGTCCCAGTGCCAATAATATTCGGTCGTCAAAATCAAGAAGTCATCCATATGCGAGTCCATCATTGACACTTCGAGCAGTTGCTTGCCGATCCGTTGGCCACGGAAGCGCGGGCTCACTTCGATCGCGCCGAGCTCGAGGATATAGGGGTCGTTCCCTTCACTCCAACGTTCATATGGGTCCGGATATAAATACGTGACATAACCGATGACGAGGTCATCGACGCGGGCCACGATGATGCGGCCTTCTTTCAAGTCAGCGATTTCGACGAGCGCCTTGTGTTGGTCCTCAGGTTCACGAAATGCGGTCAATCCCTCATCGAGCCGATACGTGGCCAACACGTCGCTCTCGATCGGTCCATCGATGATTACGGCTCCGAGTGAGGTTTCCCACACCTTTGAATGATATTGTTTTTCCATGGAGTCACCACCTTTTCCACCTTCTATTATAGCGCTTTCATTTAGCTTGTTTCACACTCTTTTGGAGATTTTGGAAATTCATTGATTTGTCATAATATTAACACTATACTGAAAGTGGTTATACCATTCATTACAGGGGAGGCGAATCTTTAGCGATGGAAAAATTGAAAGCGTTATCAGGGGAACATCAATTGGCGTCGTATGAAGATGCTTGTCAGTCGTTCGAGTGGACACAAGCAGAAGCATTATTTTCTTGGAATTTGACGGGGAACGTCAACATGGCATACGAAGCAATCGACCGTCACGCAGAAGGTGAACTCGCCACGAAGCTGGCGTTGCTCTATTTCGATGGGGAACGAGAAGAGCGCTACACGTATGAGGACATGAAACGAGAAAGCAATCGGGCCGGAAACGTTCTGAAATCGGTTGGAGTGGAGAAAGGCGACCGCGTCTTCATCTTCATGCCACGGAGTCCAGAACTTTATTTTATTTTGCTCGGTACACTCAAGCTCGGGGCGATCGTCGGTCCGTTGTTTGAGGCGTTCATGGAGCAAGCCGTCCACGACCGTCTGCTCGACTCGGAAGCGAAAGTCATCGTCACGACCGAGGCGCTCCTACCGCGTATCCCGGTCGATCAACTCCCGCACTTGGAGACGATTTTAATCGTCGGTGACGAGGTAAAAGAGGCAGGGAAAATCATCGACTACCGCAAATTGGCGGGTGATGCCTCGACCGATCTCGACATCACGTGGGTCGACCGCGAAGACGGCATGATTTTGCATTATACGTCAGGGTCGACCGGGAAACCGAAAGGTGTCTTGCATGTCCATAACGCCATGGTGCAGCATTTGATGACCGGCAAATGGGTGCTCGACTTGCAACCGGACGACATTTACTGGTGCACAGCCGATCCAGGTTGGGTGACGGGTACGAGCTATGGGATTTTCGCACCGTTCTTGAACGGGGCGACGAACGTGATCGTCGGGGGACGATTCAATCCTGAGTTCTGGTATTCGGTCATCGAACGGTTCGGTGTCACGGTCTGGTACAGCGCGCCGACAGCGTTCCGGATGCTCATGGGTGCCGGAGAAGAGGCGTTTGAAAAATATGATTTGTCGTCACTCCGCCATATCCTCTCGGTCGGAGAACCGCTCAATCCGGAAGTCATTCGTTGGGGGAACGAATCGTTCGGATTACGGATTCATGACACGTGGTGGATGACAGAGACCGGCGCGATGATGATTTGTAACTATCCGACGATGGATATCAAACCGGGGTCGATGGGCAAAGCCATCCCGGGTTGTGAAGCGGCCATCTTAGACGACCGCGGTCAACCACTCCCGCCGCACCGGATGGGCAACTTGGCACTCAAGACGCCATGGCCGTCGATGATGCGGAAAATTTGGAAGAATGACGCCAAGTATGAGAGTTACTTCTGGGGAGACTGGTACGTCTCGGGTGACTCGGCGTATATGGACGAGGACGGTTACTTCTGGTTCCAAGGCCGCGTCGATGACGTCATCATGACGGCAGGGGAGCGGGTCGGTCCGTTCGAAGTCGAGAGTCGTCTCGTCGAGCACCCAGCTGTCGCCGAGGCAGGGGTCATCGGGAAACCGGACCCGGTCCGCGGGGAGATCATCAAGGCGTTCATCGCGCTCCGTAAAGGCTATGAGCCGTCGGACGAGTTGAAGGCGGAGATTCAAAAGTTCGTCAAAGAAGGACTCGCGGCTCACGCGGCTCCGCGTGAGATCGAGTTCAAAGACAAATTGCCGAAAACGCGAAGCGGGAAAATCATGCGTCGCGTCTTGAAAGCATGGGAGTTGAACCTCGAGACGGGTGACTTATCGACAATGGAAGATTGAACGACAAAAGGTCGACACGCGATGTGTCGACCTTTCTTGTCGGATTAGGCGCCGTCTGCAGCTTCGGCGTCTTCTTTCTTCTTGTCTTCCTCAGCCTTTTTCTCAGCTTCGGCTTTCTTCTTTGCTTCTTCTTCAGCTTTCTTCTTATCAGCTTCCGCTTTTTTCTTTGCGTCGGCTTCTGCTTTCGCTTTTGCGTCAGCCGCTGCCTTTTCCTTCGCAGCAGCGTCAGCTTCTTGTTTCTCTTCTTCAGCTTCCTGTTTCTGCTCTTCAGCCTCTTGTTTCTTCTCTTCGGCTTCTTGTTTCTTCTTCGCCTCTTCTTCGGCTTTCTTCTTCGCTTCCTCTTCCTTCTTCTTCTCTTCGACTTTTTTCTTCTCAGAGAATGAACCAGAGTCCTTGAAGTCAGCGGCAGAAACACTAGAAGGCTGGGTAAAGCGTGCACCCGCGTTGAAGATTTCAGGATTATCGGCGAATACGCGGTTGGCAGTCTGTGACCAGATACGTTGTGTCCGTTGATAATACTGACCGACTTCATAGCTGTTTTGCATCTCAGCTAATTGTGAGTCAAAACCAGACCACACGGCGAGCGTGACGTTCGGGTTCGAACCGACCAAGTACGAATCGCGTCGTTCGTTCGTCGTACCAGATTTACCCATCCAATCGCCAGGGACATTTAAGAGCGATTTGGCATACGTCGCTGTTCCTGACGTATAGACATCACGCAACATGTCGATGACGAGATAAGACGTACGGTCAGTATAGATGCGTGTCTTTTTCGCTTTTTTCTCGAAGATGGTCTCACCGTTATATTCGATGCGTTCGATGAAGTATGGCTCGACATGTTCGCCGTAGTTTGCGAGCATCGCGTAAGATGCGGCCAAGTTGACCGGGCTGACTTCTCCGACGCCTAGAGCCATCGATGATGCATTTCGGTTCGCTTCCGATACTTCGATGCCCATATCGACGAGTTTTTGCGTATCAGCAGTTTTCTGGTTCCGTTCTTCGTAAATCTTAACGGCAGGGACGTTGAGGGAACGCTTCAATGCCTCGCGGGCCGTCACCGGACCGTTATGCGTTCTGCTCTCATTTAAAACTTCTTTTTTAGGCTGTCCCGGACCGGTAAATTTGTAGAAATACTCTTCGTCTAAAATGACCGTCTCAGGTGTGATCATTCGAGCTTCAATCGCGTTGGCATACACCAAAATTGGCTTGGCCGTCGATCCGATTTGACGCTCCATGCGCATGGCGCGGTTTACTTCATCTGTCTTGCCGTTAATATAACGACCACCGACAAAACCAAGGATGCGCCCTGTTTTGTTTTCAATCATGATTGATGCCGTCTGTTCAGGCAATGTCCGATCTTCTTCTTTGATGTATTGATCTTTATCAAAGTTATTGGCATTTTTAGCCGGTTGTTGCATCGCCTCATGAACTTTTTTGTCAAGCGTCATATGAATCTTGAATCCACCCTGACGCAACATATTGTGTGCACGTTTGGCATATGTTGACCGGATGGTATTTTGTTCTTCCGTTTTTAAATCTGACAAGACGATGCCGTCTTGTTCAAGCAAGTAGTTCGTGACGATTTGTCGGGCTTGTAGTTCAGCTTCTTGCACAACATACGGATAGCGGTCACGCGGCTTCGATTGCGTCTTCATGAAGTCTTTTGTGATGTCGTAGTTGTATGCAGCGTCGTAGTCTTTTTTCGTGATCTTCCCGGCGACGTACATCCGGTTGAGTACCGTCTTCATCCGGTTGATGGCCGGTGCCACGTCCTCTTTAATGACACCGCCTTGGTAATACGGTGTATAAAGGAACGGGTTTTTCGGAATCCCGGCGAGGAAAGCGGCTTGTGGTAACGTCAACTTCTCAGCCGATGTGTTGAAGACACCGCGAGCGGCTGCTTCAATCCCTGAGATGTTGCGTCCCATCGAGTTTCGTCCGAATGAGACGACGTTCAAGTACGCGTTCAAGATCTCATCTTTGTTCATTGCTTTCTCGAGGCGAAGGGCGAGTAAAATCTCTTTCGCTTTTCGTTCGAACGACACTTCGTTCGTCAGCATTTGGTTCTTGATGAGCTGTTGTGTGAGCGTAGAGCCACCGGTCCGATCTTCCGAACCGGTCGCTTCTTGTAAGATGGCACGGAGCGTCGCTTTCGGGACGACACCATCGTGTTCGTAAAACTCGACGTCCTCTGTGGCGAGTAACGCGTCGACGACGAACGGAGAAACTTTGTCGACGGCGACGGGAATCCGTACTTCATCCGTCGTATAGTTTCCGATTCGTTCACCGCTTCCAAAATAAATGTCAGAAGTCGATGAGTACGTGTTGATTTGTGACGTCATCGTCTTATAAGCGGGTGCCGGCATATCCTTGACGAGTGAAGCGAAATAACCCGCTCCGATCCCGGCGCCTAAAAATCCAATGAGAACGACCGATATAATCGTTAGGAGCAGAACGTTCCAGGATACATCGTAAAATACATTGGCATAACGGCGGGCTTTCAAGGACTTTGGTTGGTTCCATGTGTCTCGAATCTTTTGCAGCATGACAGCCTCCTTAATATGGTGTAAAACTATTTTGGACAGTAATATATACGATTATAGCACAAGTCATTGCCGACCTTCCTCCCAATCAACTGTCGGCTGCAAGTTTCCATCTTCCAGTTGACAATTTGGAAATAGAACTTATAAAATGTAAAGCATAGTCCATAAACAAAGATGCTATGAAGAAAGCGAAGTAGTCGACTGACCGCTTGTCCAGAAAGCTAGTGGGTGCTGTGAACTAGCCAATGTCAATCGATGAATTACACTTTTGGAGCGTGCCGTTCGGCCGGGTCGAGACCGTTATCTCTCGCTACAAGTGGCCACAGCTGTGGCAATTAGGGTGGTACCGCGGAATCTCCGTCCCTTCTCATATGAGAAGGGACGTTTTTTTATGTCAATCGAAGGAGTGGAACAGATGGAATTATTGAAGGATTTAGAATTTCGAGGTCTCGTCAACCAAATGACGGACGAAGCAGGATTGAAAGAACAGTTGAACAAACCGACGACGCTTTACACCGGGTTCGACCCGACGGCGGACTCGCTTCATATCGGGCACTTGCTCCCGATTTTAACACTCAAACGTTTCCAAGAGGCGGGACACCACGTCATCGCCCTCGTCGGTGGCGCGACTGGGATGATCGGTGACCCATCAGGTCGTTCGGACGAGCGTTCGCTCAACACGCTCGACACGGTCAAACAGTTCTCGGATCGAATCAAAGACCAATTGAGCCGTTTCCTCCCGCTCGAAGGTGAGAATCCAATCTCTATCCGCAACAACCACGAATGGACGGAAGAGTTATCGATTATCGATTTCTTACGTGATATCGGGAAACACTTCCCGATCAGCTACATGCTCGCCAAAGACTCGGTCGACTCACGTTTGGAGAACGGAATCTCGTACACGGAATTCTCATACATGTTGTTGCAATCGTTCGACTTCTTGAAGTTGTACGAAAACGAGAACTGCCGCCTTCAAGTCGGGGGCAGCGACCAGTGGGGCAACATCACGGCTGGACTCGAACTCATCCGCCGCTTCGGTCACTCAGAGAAGGCGTTCGGGTTGACGGTGCCGCTCGTGACGAAGTCGGACGGTCAAAAATTCGGGAAGACGGCCGGTGGTGCAGTCTGGCTCGACGCCGATAAGACGACGCCGTACGAGTTTTACCAGTTCTGGATTAACGTCGACGACGCTGACGTCATCAAGTTCATCAAATACTTCACGTTCATGTCGCACGAAGACATCTTGGCGCTCGAAGCAGAAGTGGTCGCTGCACCGGAGAAGCGTGTCGCCCAACGTCGTCTCGCTGAAGAGATGACAAAACTCGTCCACGGAGAAGCGGGTCTTGATCAAGCGCAACGCATCACGACTGCCTTCTTTAGTGGCGACTTAAAAACGCTCAAACCAGAAGACATGGATGCCGCATTCAAGGGCATGCCACAGTTCGAGCTCGAAGGCGAGCGCAACCTTGTCGACCTTCTCGTCGAAGCGAAGATTGCACCATCGAAACGTCAAGCCCGTGAAGACGTTCAAAACGGGGCGATTTACTTGAACGGGGAGCGGGAGCAGTCGCTGGATAAGACGGTGACACGCGCCGATACGCTCGGTGAGTTCACCATCATCCGTCGCGGTAAGAAAAAATACTTCGTGATCCGTCACGTCTGATGCATGCGTCCATGTCCGCCAATGTTGCGAACATGGACGTTTTTTTCTGACTCAACATCGATTCGGTCTGCTACGATAGCAAGTATAGACGACAAGGAGGCTTTGTTATGGACATTGAAGAATTTTTTGGCGAGCAGTTCCATCAATGGCGGGAGCGATTCCGGTACTACGAGATGGCGATCACTGAACTCGAGAGCGATCTCGGCATCATCGACCTCGATTGGCAGACGCGGCTCGGCTATTCGCCGATTGAACACGTGAAGACGAGGATGAAGACGTTGCCGTCCATCATTCGGAAGATGAATCAAAAAGGGCTTCCCCTCGAAGTGGAAGCGCTGTGGGACAATATATCTGACGTCGCCGGAGTGCGAATCGTCACGAGTTTTCGTGATGACATCTACGCCATCCTCGATCATTTGAAAAAACGGGACGATTTAGAAATTGATGAGATTAAGGATTACATCCAACATCCGAAACCGAGCGGCTATCGGAGCTTGCATCTCATCGTCCGAACGAAAGTGTATTTGGCGGAACGCGTCATCTGGGTGCCAGCCGAGATTCAAATTCGCACGCTCGCCATGGATTTTTGGGCGGCGACGGAGCATAAACTTCATTATAAATACCAGCACGTCGTCCCGGAGGCGTCGAAACTCGAGTTGATTGAAGCGGCGAAGATGGCGGATGCGCTCGATACCCAGATGGGCCGGATTCGTGAACAGATTTTAAAGAAATAAAAAAATCCCCTTTCCTGCCGAGGCAGGGAAGGGGATAAAAGCATTAACGTGAGTAGTACTCAACGATGAGTTGCTCTTTGATTTGGTCGTTCAATTCAGCGCGCTCAGGAAGACGTACGAATGTACCTTCGAGCTTCTCAGCATCGAATGTGACGTAGTCTTTTGTAGCTGGTGCTACTTCGAGAGCTTCAGCGATCGCTTTGAAGTTTTTAGACTTCTCGCGAACTGAAATGACTTGACCTGGTTTTACACGGTAAGACGCGATGTCTACACGTGAACCGTCAACTTGGATGTGACCGTGGTTGACGAGTTGGCGCGCTCCGCGACGTGTGCGAGCGAGACCCATACGGTAAACGAGGTTGTCAAGGCGTGACTCGAGCAAGAACATGAAGTTCTCACCGTGGATACCTTGCATTTTCCCAGCATCGTTGAAGATGCGACGGAATTGCTTCTCGTTGATTCCGTACATGTGACGGAGTGCTTGCTTCGCTTGAAGCTGAAGACCGTATTCAGAGATTTTACGACGACCATTTCCGTGTTGACCTGGTGCGTAAGGACGTTTTGCTAATTCTTTACCCGTTTCGCTAAGCGAGATGCCTAAGCGACGCGAGAGTTTCCAAGCTGGACCTGTGTAACGAGCCATGTTTGGACTCCTCCTTGTTGTTCATGTATTTTGCACAAAAGAACAACGGTGTCAAAGACGGGTGACGCCCCTTTCTAGGTTCAAGCACCTTCACTTGATAGCGAAGCTACGAGATGCTCCTCCGACTCAGTCGAGGCCCGAAAGGTGGATACGTCTGTCAATGACTGCTATCGTCATTTCATGCACAAAAATCAGTATACGACGAAACGATTCGCTTGTCAATCAGATGAAGCGAAGTAATGTCTGGCAAAATTGCTCGAGCCCTTGGCGATCGACATCTGAGAAGCGGTCGAACTCGGGGCTGTCGATATCGAGGACACCGATCGTCTTGCCGTCGCGAACGAGCGGGACGACGATTTCTGAGTTAGAAGCCGCGTCACAAGCGATATGGCCCGGGAATTGATGGACGTCTGCGATGAGTTGCGTCTCTTGCGTCGAGGCCGCCGTGCCGCAAACTCCTTTACCGAACGCGATATGGACACAAGCCGGAAGGCCTTGGAACGGCCCGAGGATGAGGGCGTCTTCTCCCTCTGTTAAATAGAAGCCGACCCAGTTGATGCGGTCGAGGAACTGGTTGAGCAATGCGCTCGCGTTCGATAGGTTGGCGACACGGTTCGTCTCGCCTTCTAGAAGTGCTGCCAGCTGTTTATTGAGCATGTCGTACCCGGCGGCCAAATCGCCGGTGTAAGTCGTTGTTTGAAACATTTGATTCCCTCCTATGAATGAATGCATGATGAATTAGCATTATGGTACACGCATTTTTTCGGTTTGTCTTCTCAAAAGATTCGCGTGGAAAATAACATTCTCTCCCTAAACCGTTGGAAAACCTATGCAAATCATTGGTTCTATAATATGATTAGTATTATCTATACTCATAAAATACTTCATTTATTCATTTAGATACATAAGTCCACGAAAGCGGCTTGGAGGTTGTGACAGAGATGGATTACGGAATCTACGGAATTTTAATTGGAATCATTGTCATCGTATTAGGGGCCATGCTGGGAAGCATGCTCGTGCGAAGGAATTTTTACCAGAAAATTGATGATTTAGACATGCGCAAACAAAGTGTGCTCAGCGCCAGTGTGCCGGCTGAACTGCAGAAGTTCAAACAATGGCCGATGGAAGGCGAGACGAAAGAGAAGTTCGAACGGTGGCATCAGTCGTGGGACGAACTCGTCAGCGTACATACGGGACAAATCGATGAGGCGCTCTATCATGCCGAAGAAGATTTGGACAAATATCGCTTCCTTAAAGTGAAATCCGATTTGAACGCGACGGAACAGTTGATTGAAGAGCTCGAGTCGATGGTACACGCCATGCTCGATGAGATGGATGAGTTCAATCAACACCATTCGTCGCTTCTCGATATCGTCAAAAAAGACGAGAAAGAGTTGTATCAATTCCGGAAGACGCTCGTCGCCCAAAACAGTGCGTTTGGCCCGACATACGAGCTCGTCGAGTCTGAAATCGCGGCAGCGGAAGCGAAGCGGACCGAGATGATCACGTTGAAGCAGGAAGGACAAGTGTCGGAGGCGTATATCGCCGGCCAAGTCTTGTCTGAGAAAGTGACGAAGATTCGTGAACTCGTCGGCGTCATCCCGCAGTTCGTGCGCACGGTGCAAATCGATTTGAAACAACAGCTCAACCAGTTGCGTTCGGGTCATAAAGAGATGCAAATGGACGGCTACGCGCTTGAGCCGCTCGGTTTAATGGAAGAGATCGAGCAAGCGGAAGATCGCCGGGCCGCGCTCATGGACCGGATTGAACAACTCGACTTCGATCATTTCGAGATGGACATGCAACAGCTCAGCTCGGACATCGATCAGCTGTTCGAAGCGTTCCGGACCGAAGTCGATGCACGCCAATACGTGAAAAAAGAATTCGCGACCGTGAAAGAACGTGACCGCCAGACGAGTGAAGTCATGGCTCGTCTCCATCAAGAGATGACCCGCCTCGTCAGCAATTACGAGATTAATGCCCGTGTCGGCGAAGAGTTTGAACAGCTCGAAAGGGAGCGTGCGACGCTCACAGCGAACGTACTCGACATCGAACAGGCGCTCGTCGCCCAGATGATTCCGTTCAGCATGATTAAATCAAAAGTACAAGAAGCGAAACGTTCGCTCGATCAGTTCAGTGCGATGCATGAACGGTTCATCGAGAACACGAACTCCCTTCGCAAAGAAGAACTCGAAGTCCGCAACAAACTCGAGTCATGGAAGCGCGAACTGTCTGCCCATCGCCGTTTGCTCGCGAAGAGCGCCATGCCGGTCGTTCCGACTGATTTGACGAGCGATATGCGCCAGTTGCAAAAAGGCGTGCAATCGTTGGATGAACAGTTCGAGAAAGCACCGTTTAATATGACGTATATCGTCGGCCTCAGCCACGACGTCGAAGAGACGATGGACAACTTCCGGGACCGGGTCAAAGCGCTCTTGCGCCAAGTCACGTACGCCGAACAGCTTCTGCAGTATGCGAACCGCTATCGCCGTCGCGACAACGAGGTGCATATCGCCTTGACGCTCGCCGAGAACAAGTTTTTACATGGTGAGTATGGGACGGCCGTCGAGATTGGCGAGCGTGTCCTCGGACGTTTCGATGAAGGTGCGGCCCGTGAGATTCGCCAACGCGTCGAAAAAGGATTGGAACAGCAAGAGCTATTACGAAAATAATGATGCATGAAGATTGACGTAAACGGGAATTAACGTGTACGTCAATCTTTTTTGAATCGAGGAGGAATTTTGTGATGGGAACGCTATGGGTTAACGGAAAGATTTATACGATGAACAAAGAGCATGAACAAGCTCGTGCCATGTACGTGGAGCACGGCCGGATCTTGAAGATGGGGGAAGAAGGCCACCTTCGTCGTACATACGCCGGAAGAATCAAGCAAATTGTGAATCTTGAAGGGAAGAGCGTCTATCCGGCGTTCACCGACTCACACATCCACTTGATCGGGTACGGGGAAGCGCTCGACCGGATCGATGCGACCGAGACGACGGACTTGCAAGCTCTGCTCGAATCGATGAAGCAAAAGGGTGGAAACGACGATTGGATCGTCGCGGAAGGGTTCAATGACCGTCTGCTTGGCGAGATGCCGACGCGTGAGATGATTGATGCCGTTATTCCGGACCGCCCCGTCGTCTTGAAACGGGTCTGTCGCCACGTTGCCGTCGTCAACTCGAAAGGGTTGGAACGGCTCGGCTTGATTCATCATACCGTCATCGAAGGCGGGAAGCTCGGACGCGATGCGGACGGCAAGTTGAACGGGGTGCTGTACGATGCGGCGCTCGACCTGCTCCACAAAGAGCTGGGCGGGAATCGCGAGAAAAATGTCGCCTCGCTCCACCGGGCCATCGACTCTCTGTTCGCCCACGGCATCGTCAATGCCCATACGGAAGACTTGTTCTATCACGGTGACCCGCTCGAGACGATTCAAGCGTATGAAGACGTGTTGGCGGACCTCCCGTTCCACGCGCATCTGCTCGTCCATGAACAAGTCGTCGATACGTTGATTCGTCACGATGCGCTCGCCAAGCGCCCGCGTTTTGATTTCGGGGCGATGAAATTGTTCGTCGACGGATCGTTCGGGGGACGGACGGCACTCTTGTCGGAACCGTACACGGATGATCCGGCACAGCGGGGAATCGAGGTCCATCGTCCGGATCATCTCGAGGCGCTTGTCAAAAAGGCGCGGTCCTACGGGATGAACGTGGCGGCCCACGTGATTGGGGACGCCGCCGCCGAACAGTTCATCACGCTGCTTGAGAAATATCCGGCCAAGCGCGGGACGAGAGACCGAATCATTCACGCCTCACTCTTGAACGACGCGCTCTTGAAACGGATTCAAGCGTTGCCGGTGTTGATTGATGCCCAACCGATTTTCTTGTCGGACGACATGAACTTGTTGTTCGACCGGCTCGGCAACGACCGCGTCGATGACGCCTACCGCTTCAAATCGATGCTCGATACGGGAGCGCTCGTCCTTGGAGGCAGTGACGCCCCGATTTCTACCGTCGATGTACGGAAAGGTTTGTATGCGGCGGTCACCCGTCAGTCATTTGAGGAGTCAGGGGCGCTCAACCCGCCGGAACGCCTATCGATGTATGAGGCGCTCCGTAGCTTCACGTATGCACCACGTGTCGCCACAGGCACACACGGACGCGACGGCTTGTTGATTCAGAGCTATAACGCGACGTTCACAGTGTGGGAAGAGGACTTCTTCGACTTGCGTGGACGCGACATCCTCGACAACCGACTCGTCATGACGGTCGTCGACGGGGCTCCGGTATACGAGGCCGACGTCGTCAACACGTAATAACAAAAGGCTAGCCATCCACGAGGACGGCTAGCCTTTTGTCGTTTAGAAGAATGAGCGTTGGACTTTGTGCCAGAACGAGTTGTTTTTCAGTTTGACCGTCTTGATGACCTGGTCAGACAGTTCGATATCGATGCGGTCTGTATACTTCAAGCTGAGCGCCTCGTTGTCCATGCCGATAATCGGATAGTCGTTCCCGTCCTCAACGATGCGGAGCGAGAGTTTGCGTGAGTCGTGCACGATGAACGACGAGCCGAGCGTGCGGTAACGATTATTGTTCACTGAGGCGATCTCGCTCACTTGCATACATGGGATGAGCGGGTCGACGATGGCGCCGTCGAGTGATTTGTTGTACGCTGTCGAGCCGGTCGGTGTCGAGACGACCATGCCGTCACCGCGGAACGTCTCGAAATGGAGGTCGTCGATGTACACTTCGATGGCGAGCGATTTGATGATACTCGACTTGATTGAGGCTTCGTTCAAACAAAGCATCGGAGTCGATTCATTGATGGATGCCGACAAGAGCGGGTATTTCCGCACTTCGAGACCGGCTTCGATACGGGCGCTGTTGTCCGAGAACAAGCGATCGACTTCGTCGAGTTTATGTATATCGAAGTCGCAATAAAACTCGTTCAAGCCGCGGCCAAACCCGACGTAGATAGCATCTTGACGGAATCCTGTATAGCGGACGGCCTGCAAGAACGCGCCATCTCCCCCGATGGCGACGATGATGTTGGCGTCTTCAGGACGATTGACGACGTTGAAGCCGTATTTCTCACCGATTTCGATTAATTTCTTTACTTCTTTTGTAAAGTCGTTGACGTTACGATGGTACAAAAAAACGTTGTTTCTCATCCTAGTCATCCCCTTTGTCAATTGAGTCTCTTTCATTATACAGCGTTTTAGACGCTCGATATAGGGAAAATCACAATCAGGCCGTCTGAGGCAGGATGCTTGTCATCGAGACGGCGCCATCGCTATGATGAAGAAGTATAAATCATGCAAAAGGGGATGAAACGATGCCAACATTTAAAGGCAATACCGTTACACTGCAAGGGAACCCGGTCAAAGTCGGAGATACTGCACCGGACTTTACAGCGCTCACGACGGCACTTGAAGAGGTGACGCTCGCGTCATACCCAGGCAAGAAATTGATTAGTGTCGTTCCATCGATCGACACAGGTGTCTGTGACACGCAAACACGCGCATTCAACGAGAAGGCGTCATCGCTCGGCGGTACCGTCTTGACGGTGTCAAACGACTTACCGTTCGCACAGCGTCGCTGGTGTGCGGCGTCAGGACTTGATAATGTCGTCATGTTATCGGATCACCGCGACCAATCGTTCGCGAAATCGTACGGCGTATTGATGGAAGAACTCCGTCTTCTCGCACGTTCGGTATTCGTCATCGACTCGGCCGGTACGGTCCAGTACGTCCAGTACATGGATGAGATGACTGAGGAAGTTGATTTCGATGCGGCGCTCGAGGCGTTTGACGCTGCGAACTGATTCGCTTGGCGAAACGACCACGAATCGCTTACACTAATAGAAGTGAACCGACCGGCTCTCCACAAGAGGGCCGGTTTTGTATGGAAAGGATGATCGAAGATGGAACGATTTGAACAACTGTATCGGGATTGGAAGAAAGAAGCGAAGAAGCTGACGACAGACCTTGACTTATTGCCGCTCGAGGCATTGATTGAAGTGTTTGAGCGAGTCAATGTCGAACAGGAGAAAACGGATGATGTCCGCAAAGCCGTCAGTCTGCTCGTCCTCGAGGAGACGACGACACTCCCGCCGAACCATCAACCGACGCCGGACGCCGTCAGCCTGTTCATCGGGTACTTGGCGACGAAACTCGTCAAGGACGGGGCGAACGTGCTCGAGCTCGGTAGCGGGACGGGGACACTCGTCCACGCCGTGTTGACACAATTGAAAGATGCCACCGCACAGGCGGTCGAAGTCGATGAGACGATGCTGCGTCTGTCTTACGCAATCAGCAACCTGCTCGGGAAGCCGGTATCGTACTTCCATCAAGACGCACTCGCACCGCTGTTCGTCGAGCCGAGCGACTTGGCACTCGTCGATTTGCCGATCGGCTATTATCCGAACGATGACATGGCGTCTGGCTACGCCTTGAAACGGGATGAAGGCCATTCTTACTCGCACTTCTTGTTGATCGAGCAGGCGATGCGTCACTTGAAACCAGGCGGTCACGGGATTTTTGTCATCCCGAACAATTTGTTTGAACAGGATGACGAAGGGAAATTAAAACAGTGGATGGACCGTGAGGCTGTCGTCAAAGGTGTTCTTCAATTACCGACGACGATGTTCAAAGACGAGCGATATGCGAAAAGCCTATTGATGTTACAAAAGCTTGGGGAAGGCGTCAAACGCCCGAAACAAGCACTCCTCGTCGAGTTGCCATCGTTCACGGATGTGCGTGCTGTTGCCAATATTGTGAAACAGATTGACGATTGGTTTAAAACAACATAATTTTTATTGGGCAAAAGACTTGAAAAACGTATGCCATATCAAGTATCTTCATTATGATACAGTTATCGGTTTTTAAGAGAACAGATAAAGACTCGTGTTTAAATCGAAAGGTAAGAGGTGTATGACATGACAAAAATTATGGCAGTCAACGCAGGTAGTTCGTCATTAAAGTTCCAACTTCTCGAAATGCCATCTGAGAAGATGCTCGCCGTCGGGCTCGTCGAGCGTGTCGGAAAAGAAGATGCGATCTTCACGATTAAATATGGCGAAGGACAAAAGTTCCATATCGTCACACCGCTTCATTCACATAAAGAAGCGGTCGAGCTCTCGCTCGAAAAATTGATTGACCTTGATATCATTCAGTCGTTCGACGAAATCGCAGGCGTCGGTCACCGTGTCCTTCACGGAAAAGAGTTGTACGCGGATTCGGTCGTTATCGACGATGAAGTCATGAAGAACATCGAATCGTTCGTCGAACTCGGACCGCTCCACATCCCGCCAAACTTGACGGGGATTCGTGCGTTCCAAACGATTTTACCGAACGTACCGCAAGTCGCGGTCTTCGACACGGCGTTCCACCAGTCGATGCCGGAAGAGAACTTCTTGTACAGCCTTCCGTACGAGTACTACACGGAGCACGGCGTCCGGAAGTACGGTTTCCACGGAACGAGCCACAAGTACGTCACGCAACGTGCGGCAGAGCTTCTCGGTCGTCCGCTTGAAGACCTTCGTTTAATCTCATGCCACCTCGGTAGCGGTGCATCAATCGCAGCGGTTGCCGGCGGTCGTTCGATCGACACGACGATGGGCTTCACGCCACTCGAAGGAATCACGATGGGAACGCGCTCGGGATCACTTGACCCGGCCCTCATCCCGTTCTTGATGCAGAAGACTGGCAAGTCGGCTGAAGACGTATTGAACGTCATGAACAAAGAGTCAGGTGTCTACGGTCTCTCGGGTATCTCGAGTGACTTGCGTGACATCGAGCAAGCAGCGGCTGAAGGCAACCACCGTGCCGAAGTCTCGCTCAAAATCTTCTCGAACCGCATCCACGGCTATATCGGTCAATATGCGGCAGAGATGAACGGTGTCGATGCAATCATCTTCACAGCTGGTGTCGGAGAAAACTCTGACGTCATCCGTGAGCGCATCCTTCGTGGCCTTGAGTTCATGGGCGTCTACTGGGATCCATCACTCAACAACGGAGCACGCGGCAAAGAGTTGTTCATCAACTACCCGCACTCACCGGTCAAAGTCATCATCATCCCGACGAACGAAGAATTGGTCATCGCACGCGATACTGTTCGCATCGCCAACCTCGTCGAATCACACGTTTAAGCTGTTACAACGTCCGTTCCGTATTCATACGGGACGGGCTTTTTTTAGTGCTTTTGGCATACGGCATGAGATGGTTTTGTGACGATGGGCCGAATCGAAAGTGCTCGTTTGTAACATTTGACGTAAGAAAACATGGTTTCCGTAACAAAGCAGATATATTAATCCCTTTAATTGGGAATTAATATGACGAAACCTAAAGATTTTTATCAAAGCCGTCATCTTCCCTTAAAAGATGGCGGTTTTGTAATGTAATCGTAACTTAGCTGACACTCAAATGAATTTTAGTTGTAAACGCACGGTCATACGATTCGTCATATAGTTATCTGGACGAAACATTCCGTAATCGATACGACATGTTTCAACTGGAACAGCACCACAGATTCGACAACACGAACTTACAACGAACAAACCGACTAGGAGAGGACAAACCACATGCTCAAAAAAATTGGAACGGTCTTACTACTGACGGTCATGACACTCGCTATGCTCTTACCCCAACAACAAGTTGAGGCGTCTTCAAAAGTTTACGTACAAAGCCAAGTCAACGGATTGAACGTCCGCTCGGCAGGGACGCTCAGCGGTAAAGTGATTGGGAAAATCAATAAAGGACAACAACTTCAACGCACTGGCTCAAAAGGAGCTTGGATTCGCGTCAACTACAAAGGCAAGTCAGGTTGGATCGCTACAAAGTACTTACGCACCGTGAAGAAAACGGTCGCGAAGGCTAGTGTGAAAACATATACGATGAACGCATCGGCTTACACACCGTACTGCAAAGGATGTTCAGGCGTTACGGCATTAGGCTGGAACGTACGGGCACAAAAACGTAACGTCGTCGCTGTCGACCCGCGCGTCATTCCGCTCGGTAAGAAAGTACAAGTGTACGTCGGCGGGAAGTTGATGGGCACATACACAGCGGCTGACACAGGCGGCGCCATCAAAGGTAACAAAATCGACATCTTGATGTACTCACAAAGTGCGGCCCTCAACTTCGGTCGTAAGACGGTTACTGTCAAAGTGTTATAATACGTGAACGAGGGGCCATCGCATTTGCGGTGGCCCTTTTTTAACTAAATTAGGCGAGAATTCTCCCTCCTCTAAGCGTCTCGGGGCACGGCCCAGCGTAGGTAGGAGATGAATCGCCCGTCCCCGACGCCCTTGGCCACCGCTGTGACAGGACGACGAACAAAAGTTCGTGATTCCGTCAGATTTCCTCGCCCCCTCCGCGGGTATCGGAATGGGACAAGCATCATCCTGGTACCGGGCAAAGGAGGGACGGACATGCTGAAGGGCTACCGATATCGGCTCCACCCGACGGCGACGCAGGCCGAGTTCCTGATCAAGACGATCGGCTGCGCCCGCTTCATCTACAACAAGCTGCTCGAGGACCGCATCACCATCCACGAGGAGGCGAAGGCGGCAGGCGGACCGAGGCGGAAACCGCCGACACCGGCCTCTTACAAGCCGCTGTTCCCGTTCCTGTGCGAGGCGGACAGCCTCGCGCTCGCGAACGCGAAGCTGCACCTCGACGCGGCGTTCGCGAAGTTCTTCGCCGGGACGGCCGGCTTCCCGGTGTTCAAGTCGAGACGGAAATCGCGCGCGTCCTACACGACGAACAACCAGCACGGCACGATCCGCATCGAGACGGGAAAAGTCCGTCTGCCGAAGGTCGGGTTCATCCGGTTCACACAGCATCGCGGCTTCGACGGGGAGATCCGCTCGGCGACCGTGTCGATGACGAGGACGGGCACGTTCTTCGTGTCGCTCCTCGTCGAGCAGGATGACGAGCCGTGGGGCCCGGCCGAGCACAACATAGGGATCGACCTCGGGCTGGAACACTTCGCCACCATGACGAACGACGATTTCGTCACGGAGAAGATCGCGAACCCGCGCAACCTGCGACAGGCCGAAGATCGGCTCAAACAAGCGCAGCGCGCCCTCGCCCGCAAGAAGCCCGGCAGCCGGAACCGCGAGAAGGCCCGGCTCCTTTTGGCTAAAAAGCATGAAAAGGTACGGAACCGCCGGCACGACTTCCTCCACAAGCTGTCGCGACGCATCGTCGACGAGAACCAAGTCGTCGTGGTCGAGACGCTGAAGCCGAGGGAGATGATGCAAAACCGCCGCCTGGCGAAATCAATCGGGGACGCCGGGTGGGGCGAGTTCGTCCGACAACTCGAATATAAATGTAAATTCTACGGCCGGACGCTGATCAAGGCCGACCCGTGGTTCGCCTCGACCCAAGTCTGTTCGAGCTGTGGCGAGAACGGCGGCAAGAAAGACTTACAAATTCGGGAGTGGACGTGTGCCGCGTGCGGCGCGCACCACGACCGCGAAGTCAACGCGAGCCTCAACCTGTTGCGCCTCGCCAACTGAAACACCTCAGGGCAGGGACTGCCCGACGAGCTTGGCCCATAATCGTGGCTGGTCAAAGCACGGTCTTCCCAAGAAGCTCCCACTTCAATTCGCGAAGCAAATAAGTGGTGAGTAGTTCACACGGTTATACGGATATGACTTCACTCACTTATTAAGAGAGCGGGTGTTTCAGCCGATGGGACTCTCGCGGACGGAATGGGCGACCGATGCGGCACCGAGTTTCGTCAAAGTCATTGACGATCCTGACGAGGAAGCGTCGTATAAGTTGTATCCTTTTGATGATGGAATGGGGTCGAACCTACATACGACTGCGCGAGAATTCGCGGAATGGGGCAATCTTCATCTGAATAACGGACGTCATCGTGGAGTTCAGATTGTGCCGAAAGAAATGATTCGTCTCGCGACATCGATTCAAAGTCCCGCATATCCCAACTCAACGTTCCCGACAAACGGGCTGTTTTGGTATGTCCAAGGCGAGCCGAAAGCGTGGAGCGAACTAGGGGAGGCTGTACCAGCTGGGTCGTATCAAATTCTTGGGAACACCGGGCCATTGCTATTGGTTATTCCTGCTTATCGAACCGTCGTCGTCAGGATGTATAACCAACTCTATAATTATGGTGGCGATCGATACCTCGATTACCTTCGCGAGTTCAGTAATTTGGCGGCTGAGACGGTTCGACCGATTGATAACCTGATGCCATAAGCGACTACACACGAAAGAGGCTGGGACATAACTAGCCAGTTCTAAAGTATTTCAATCAAAAAGAGGGGTCCGGTCACCGATTTTCGGTGACCGGACCCTTTCTTTGTACTTCGGGCGACAACGGTGGCGATGAACTTCCGCAGGTTCACCGCCATGAGCGCGAAGCCGAGCTCGCGTCTCACGCGCTGTTTTCCCCTGACGGAGAAGCGGGTGAAACCCAAATTGGCCTTCAGATATCCAAAAACTGGTTCCACGTCCGTCTTGCGTCTGGCGTAGAGGGCACCCGTTTTCTCATCCGAAAGCAGCGTTCTCGTCATATGCTTTTGTTCTTCCCAGGCCACGTTCACACCGACCTGGCGGTGGCTCCCTTCCTCGGCCTTTGTGCACAGGTCGCGGAACGGACACCCGCCGCAGTCCTCGCTCAGATACATGCGGGACTCGCGGACGAACCCGTCCCTGTCGGTCTTACGGGATTCGTGGCTGAACGGGAGCCGTCTCCCGTCCGGGCAGGTGAACGTATCGGATTCCCTGTCGTACGCCCAGTTCGAGATGTTGAAAGGGTTCTCGCGCCACTTCTTCTTCTGTTCCTTCCGGTACATCGTGTACGGGATCAAGGGAATGCGCCCCCGGCGCTCGAGGATGTCCGTGTAGTTCGGCTGGCTCCCATATCCCGCATCGGCGACGATGTAGGCGGGTAACTCGAGGAACGTTTCGACCTCGTCGAGGAACGGGGCCAACGTCCTCATATCGGTCGGGTTCGGAAAGACGTCATACGCCAGCGTGTACTGGCCCGAGGTCGCGATCTGGACATTGTAGCCGGGCTTCAATTGTCCGTTCTTCATGTGATCATCCTTCATCCGCATGAACGTCGCATCCCTGTCGGTCTTCGAGTAACTGTTCCGCGTGCCGAAGGCGGCCATGTGTTCCTCGTATCGGCGTTTCCGGGCAGCGAAGTCGGAGGCCTGCTTGCGGAGGCGGCGGGGTTCCTTGCGTCTCGCGCGCAGTCGTTTGCGTTCCTTGACGTCGGTCGTCGACGCGATTTCCTCATCGATCGCGTCGACCTTTTCCCCGAGTCGCGCCGCGACCTCCTCGAGTTCTTCGACCGAGAGCGCCTCCGGGCTCTCGCGCTCGATCTCTGGGATGACCTGCTCGGACATCAGCTCCTCGTACAGCCGGTTCGACTTCTCGACGAGTGCGGCGCTGTATTTCTCGACGGCCTTCCTCCAGACGAAGGTGTATCGGTTCGCGTTCGCCTCGAGCTTCGTGCCATCGATGAAGATCGCCTCCTGGTCGATCTCACCCGCCTCGACGAGGTGGCAACGGAACGTGACGAAGGCGGACTTCAGGATCGGGGCGACGTCCGGATGGACTCGGAACCGATTGATCGTCCGATAGCTCGGCTCGTGTCCCTGGGCGAGCCACATCATGCGCAGGCTGTCCTTGAGAAGGCCCTCGATCTTCCGGCCCGAGAACACGGACTGCGTGTACGCGCAGAGGACGATCTTCATCATCATCCGCGGGTGATAGGCCGGGCAGCCCGTCGTTCGCCAGAACGTCTCGAACGCCTCGTCCGGGATCTGTTCGACGAGGTCGTGGACGGCGAAGGCGATGTCGTTCTCCGGGAGCCGAACTTCTAAATCTAGGGGCAAAACCAACTGGTTCATGGTATACTCTTTGTACATAGGGGCACCTCCAAAGTTATGGTTTGGTCACTTTAACTTTATCAGAGGTCGCCCCTATCTGTTTATATCGAAATGTGCGTACGAACCCATAAAAAGGAGAAGAGGCCACCTGGCGCGAACGAGTCGCGCCAGGTGGCCTCTTTCTTATAAATCTACTGAGTTATGTCCCAGCCTCTTGAAACGTTATTGGCGGACGATCAGCACGTCACACTTCGAGTAGCGGACGATGCTTTCAGAGACGCTACCGATGAAGAAGCGTTCGACGGCGTTCAACCCGGTCGCTCCACAGATGATGAGATCAATGTCGTGATTCGGTGCGATTTTTTTAGCGATTGTCACTTTCGGAGAGCCGTACTCGATGACCGTCTCTACTTCTTTGACACCTCGTTCTTTCGCGCGATTGACGTAGTCCTCGAGCAGTTCTTTCGCATACGTCTCGGCACGCTCGGTAATCGTCCGGTCGTACGCTTCAACCGTGGCGAATGTCCGTGTATCGATGACGTGTCCGATATACAGTTTGCCATCGTTTCGAAGTGCGACGTCGATTGCTGTTTCAAATGCACGTTCGGCCTCTTTCGAGCCGTCGACGGCAGATAGAATATGTTTGTAGACAATTGCCATGTAAATCCCAACCTTTCGCTTGAAATGTACGTGCGGCTTACATGTATAGTATACCACTTCTGCTTCAATTCACGCCCGGTTCTTTCAGAAATGTGTGAAATTTTCACAACTTTCTGATGGAACAGGTTGAAGTTTGGAAATGGGCAAGCGGAACGGGTAAGATGATACAGAGGAGGGATGACGATGAAACATGTAGTCATCACGGCCGGTGCGAAAGGGATCGGCCGCATTGTGACGGAACGATTATTGGAGGAAGGTTGGCACGTCAGTGTATTGCAGCGGAAGCCGATCGATTGGCAACATGAACGGTTACATATGGTCGAGGCCCCGTTGACGGACCGCGAAGCTGTCCTGAGTGGCTATGAAGAGGCGGTGGCCAAATTCGGAGAGCCGGACGCGCTCATCTTGAACGCCGGGCCTTACATCTTCGAACGGAAGTGTCTCGTCGATTTGACGGACGAGGAGTGGGACGAGGTCATCAGCGGCAATTTGTCAGCCTCGTTTTGGCTGATGCGCCGGGCTATCCCGAGTATGCGGGCAAAACGATTCGGCCGCATCATCACATATGGCTTCCCGGAGAGTGGGACGGCACCAGGCTGGGTTCATCGGTCGGCTTTCGCGGCCGCCAAAACCGGGCTCGTCAGTTTGACGAAATCGGTCGCACTCGAGGAAGCGGCACACGGCATCACAGCCAATATGATTAACCCGGGCAATATCGTCGGCGCGCAAAAAGAAATGCGAATCGAAGCGGCCGAACCGGACGACCAGACCCCGGTCGGACGACACGGGACGGGCGAAGACATCGCCCGCATGATTCTATTCCTGCTCGCCCGTGATTCCGATATGGTCACAGGTGCCATCATCGATGTGACCGGAGGTGTCAACGTCGTCCATCAATACCGAAAATAAGGAGGAAACCGCATGAAATTGGCCATGTTGACCGATATCCATGGAAACGTCCAAGCGCTCGACGCGGTGCTGGCCGAGCTCGATCGCCAGCAGGTCGACGAGATTTGGAGTTTGGGCGATATGATCGCGATGGGGCCCGACTCGAACGAAGTGATGGCACGTCTGCTCGACCGTGGTGTACACATGATCACCGGCAACCATGATGAGGCTGTCTTGTCGCTCATGGCCGGGACGGGTCACCCTGACAGTTATGCCCATACCCGTCCGCATCACGAGTGGGTGGCGCGCACGCTTAGGCCTGACTATGCGGACGCGCTCTTCAAGTTGCCGCGTACGATTGAACGCGTTGTCGAGGGTACGCGGGTATATGGGATTCATTATCATATCCCGAGCGAGAAGCGGGACGTGCCGATCACCGAGGAGCCGTTCCATGACATCGTCGAGGCGACACTTTCGAACATGCAGTCGTTGTATGGGTCTTATGAAGCGGACGTCATCTGTTTCGGGCATCATCATCCGGAGCATGTGTTCCATGACGACACGAAACATTATTTCAATCCCGGTGCGCTCGGTGTCGCCCGTGACGATTTGGCCCGTTACGGCATCCTCGAGTGGGATGAGACAGGCTTCGCCATCCATCCGCAGTCGGTCCGTTATGACAAGCA
Source organism: Exiguobacterium sp. s157 (assembly GCF_018618205.1). Classification (NCBI taxonomy): domain Bacteria; kingdom Bacillati; phylum Bacillota; class Bacilli; order Caryophanales; genus Exiguobacterium; species Exiguobacterium sp. s157. The sequence goes on along the minus strand of NZ_JACSLQ010000004.1, from coordinate 194,174 downwards.
GGCATTTCTGGAAGCGATGGAACGGAATGATGTGCCGCAACGTGACGTCATGTTCCGACTCTTTTATTGACCGTGAAAAAGACCAGCCGCGTACGGCTGGTCTTTGTTGTGACTCAATTGATTTCTTGGAGCGTCTTCGGATAACTCGTCAACAAGATCGGACCACTCTCGGTCATGACGATATCGTCTTCGATGCGGACGCCGCCGACGCCAGGGAGATAAATTCCTGGTTCGACGGTGAACGTCATCCCGACTTGGGCCGTCATATCATTGTTGGCCGCCATCGACGGGAATTCGTGCACCTCGATGCCGATTCCGTGTCCGACGCGATGCGTGAAGTATTCGCCGTAGCCGGCCGACGTGATGACTTGGCGAGCCGCGATGTCGATGGATCCGAGCGTCGTCCCGACGTTCGCCATCTCGATGGCGGCTTCTTCGGCCTTAAGGACGGTCTCGTAAATCTCACGTTGCTTCGTGCTCGCTTCGCCGTAGACGACGGTGCGCGTGATATCCGAGGCGTAGCCTTGCCAAATGACACCGAGGTCGAACAAGGCGAAGTCGCCTTTCTTCAAGCGATTGTTACCAGGTACGCCGTGCGGATCGGCACTGTTCTCGCCGAACAAGACGAGCGTGTCGAACGACATCTCGCGGACACCTTGTTTCTTCATCGCATATTCGATCTCGGCGATGACCTCGAGCTCGGTCACGCCTTCACGCAAGGTGCGAATCCCTGCCTCAATCGCCATATCAGCGAGTTCGGCGGCGCGTTTCATCAGGCGGACCTCGTCCGGAGACTTAATCATGCGAAGCGCCTGAAGCTCTTCGGTCAAGTCGATGATTGAGAGACCGGCAAAGCCGGCGCGGAGCTGTTCGACGCGGTTGTAGGTCAAATGCTCGCCTTCAATCCCGATGCGCTCGGGGATAATCTGTTGGTCGAGGAACAGTTTGACGACTTTGTCCCATGGATTTTCGTGGTCCATGTACGTGACGATATCGCCATTCCAGTCGCTCGCCTCGACGATGCCTTTTTCAAGTGCCGGACAGACGAGAGCGGTCGTGCCGTTCTTCAAGACGAGGATGGCGATGAGCCGCTCATGTGCCTCGGCATATACTCCCGAAAAATAAAAGACTGATGCTTTCGACGTGACAAAAGCAGCGTCTAACCCTTTAGTGGCCAAAGATTGTGCAATATGGTTGGTTCGTTGATTCAACTCGTTTCCCTTCCTTCTCGTTCATTGGCGTTCTGTTTCATTATACCGTTTTCCAAAACGGAAAGGAAATGTCACATTTTCAGTAGTACAGTTTGAAGAAGGAAGACTGATACAGTATACTGAGGATGACAGAAAATGTATTGAGGAAAGGGACTCGTGACATGACAACAAAACATGAACAGATCATAGCACATATCGAGTCGCTCGATGTCGGATCTAAAATTTCGGTCCGCCAAATCGCGAAGGAATTGGCAGTATCAGAAGGAACGGCGTATCGGGCCATCAAGGAAGCGGAGAATTTAGGCTTCGTCTCGACGATTGAACGGGTCGGCACCATTCGCATCAAGCGTAAACATAAAGAGAACATTGAGAAGCTGACGTTCGCAGAAGTCGTCAATATCGTCGACGGGCAAGTGCTCGGTGGCCGAGACGGGCTCCATAAAACGCTCTCGAAGTTCGTCATCGGGGCGATGAAGCTTGAGGCGATGATGCGATATATCGACGTCGACTCACTCGTCATCATCGGAAACCGGGAAAAGGCGCATGAACTTGTGCTCCAGTCCGGTGGCGCCGTGTTGATCACGGGGGGATTCGACACGACCGATGAAGTGAAACGGATGGCCGATAAGTATCACATGCCGGTCATCTCGACGTCGTATGACAGTTTCACCGTCGCGACGATGATCAACCGGGCCATCTATGACCGCTTGATTAAAAAAGAGATTCTACTCGTCTCGGATATCGTCATCCCGCTGCACGACACGTTCTATTTGAAAGTGGACGATACGGTCAAACGGTGGCACGAACTGAACGAACGGACGAAACATAACCGCTATCCCGTCATCGACGAGCAGATGAAAGTCGTCGGCGTCATCACGGCGAAAGACTTGCTCGACCGGCCGCATGATACCGAGATCGAGAAAGTGATGACGAAGAGCCCGATCACGGTTGGCGTTCAGACGAGCGTCACCAATGCGGCTCACCAAATGGTTTGGGAAGGCATCGAGATGTTGCCGGTCGTTGATAACTATGGCCGTCTGCTCGGTATCATCAGCCGCCAAGACGTGTTGAAGGCGCTCCAACTCGCCAACCGCCAACCGCAAGTCGGCGAGACGTTCGACAATATGATCACGAACCAGTTGAAAGAAGATCCGGCTTCGAACGGGACGGCGTTCACCGTCGAGGTCGCTCCACAGATGACGAGCCACATGGGGACGGCATCGTCAGGGGTGTTGACGACGTTGCTCGTCGAAGGAGCGACCCGCAGTCTGCGCCATATGAAAAAAGGCGACCTCGTCGTCGAAAATATTACGGTCTACTTTATGAAACCTATTCAAATCGAGAGTCAAATTCGCGTCTCGGCCAACGTGTTCGACCTTGGCCGGAAGTTCGGGAAAGTCGATGTCGAGATGACACAAGGCACCCAACTCGTCGCCAAGGCGCTTGTCACGGCGCAATTGATTGACCGCTAACAAAAAAACGAGCTGATGCCATCATCAGCTCGTTTTTATTTCTCTTATGATTGGTTGATTGGCTCTTCGCTAGCGAGCGGATAGATTTTACGATAGCGAATGAACCCGACGATGGCGTTGCCGACACCCAAGACGAGCATAGCGATGCTGACGATCCAACCGATCGTCGAGCCGAGTCCGAGTCCGCCAACCATTTGGTTGACGGCGAAGAGTGCGAGAAACATGCTCAGCCAGATGAGCGCTTGCGTGTTGAACAGTGCTTTCCGGTACGGTGTCTTCGTCAAATAAGCGCGTCGTTTGGAAACGAAGTAAGCGCCTAACGAAAACAGAATGAGTCCGATCATAACTAATTGACCCAAGTGAAGAAACCCCTTTCAGACGTGTAATCTGTTATCATCATACCATAGAATAGTGTTCAAGAAAGCGAGGAATGGCAATGGCACATTGGCCAGAGGCAGCAACGATATTGAAATTGATTGAAGCGGCGGACACGATTATGATTCACCGACACGTCCGTCCCGACCCTGACGCGCTCGGGAGTCAGCTCGGATTAAAGCGGATTCTTGAAGTCGCCTATCCGGAAAAGCAGGTCTATGTCGTCGGCGGCATCGTCCGTGATTTAGAGTTTTTAGGTAAGATGGAGCATGTCGAACCGGAGATGTATCAAGAGGCGCTCGTCATCGTGCTCGATACGGCAAACCATGAACGAATCGATGGGCCGCACGCCTTGACCGGCAAAATCGTCGTCAAGATTGACCATCACCCTGACGAGGATGCGTATGCGACCCATCAAATCGTTGACACGACTGTCAGTTCGACCTCAGAGATGATTGCTGAACTTGCGGGGATTTGGGGGCTTGAACTTGACGAGGCGTCCGCATTCTTGTTGTTCGCCGGAATCGTCGGCGACACGGGACGGTTCCAGTTCCGCAACGCGACGCCACGTACGTTCGAAGTCGCGGCTGGGCTGATTAACCATGGCATCGATACGAACCGGCTGTATCGTCAAATGTATAAGACGAATTTGGCGACGTTGCAACTCCAAGGCTATGTCTTACAAAACGTCAATGTGACCGACGCGGGTGTCGGCTACGTCAAAATCGATGCAGACGTCTTGCGCACGTTCCATGCGACACCGGAAGCGGCGTCGCTGCTCGTCAACAGCTTCTCTGGCCTTGAAGGGCTGAAGTGTTGGGTCATGTTCGTCGAGAACAAGGACGAGATTCGTGTCCGGATCCGTTCGAAAGGACCGGTCATCAATGAAGTCGCGAAACGCTATCGCGGCGGTGGTCATCCGATGGCCGCCGGTGCCACGATCGATAAATGGGAAGAGATGGACGAGGTGATCATGGCGCTCGATGAAGTCGCGGCCCCGTTCACGTTCGAAACAGAAGAGAGCTGACCCGTTGGTCAGCTCTCTTCAGCGTTTATCCTCTTCTTGTGGAATGAACCACGTACCACGGTCGGTCACATCCTCGACGACATCGAGTTGATACTCGGTGATATAACGACGGAGTCGTTCGATAATCTCCGGACTGTCGGCGAAGACGGTCTGGCCGTTCTGTAAATTCTCTAGCTTGTCACGTGCGATTTTACCCCGATTAATAATCATACGGTTTATACCCCCTTTTAGGAGAAGTTTTGTCTATAATTATTGTATCAGACAAGTGCCAAAATGAGTTTGACAATTGTGAAAAAAGAAAGGGGGACTCTTGTGATCCACTTGAATGTACGATCGGCTTATAGCTTGATGCAAAGTACGATTCGGCTCGAACAGTATGTCGCCCAGATGGCCGAACGGGGGAGTCGAGCAGTCGCTTTGGCCGACGATGCGTTATACGGCTTGCCGCAATTCGTCCGGTTATGTGAACGCTATGCGGTTAAACCCGTTATTGGATTACGGACGACGCTACGAATGGATGGATTCGACGTCTCCGTTCTCGTCTATGCGTTGACCAATGAACAAGTGCCCGAACTGTATCGCATCGTCCAGGCCGATGGCTTGACCGAAGCGACCGAACTGGCGGTGCTCATCTTACCGGAGAACTGGAAAGCGAACGACCCGGTTCACCGCCGCCGCCTCTATAACCATTTGCTCGGTTATGTGAATGAAGACAGACTGTGGCTCGGGTTGCCGGCGCCGCAATCGACGGAACAGACGCTGATGCTCCGGCAATTACGCGAGATGCGTGACGAACTGGGGACACGACTCGTACCGGCCCCGGACACGTGTTATATGAGACCGGAGGATTTCGAGGCCTATCGCGCCATCGTCGCCATCGGTGAAGGCGAGCTCATCTCACAAGAAGATGTGCATCGGAAAGGAAAGTACGTAAGACTGCCGAGTGAAATGAACGATTGGTTCGATCCGATCGAGCTTGAGGCGTTGGACGAGTTCGAATCCCTCATCTCGGTCACACGCTTGCCGGAGGCGACCTCGTCGATTCCAGAGATTGAACATGCGATCGACCGACTGAAACGTCTCGTCGCCGAACGATTGAAGGCGCTCGACTTGTTCCAAGAGGAATATATCGAACGAGCCCGCTATGAACTCGACGTCATAGCGCGGACCGGTTTCGCCTCGTATTTCCTCATCGTCGAGGATATCGTCCGCTACGCTAGGGAGCAAGGCATTGAAGTCGGTCCGGGGCGTGGGTCCGCGGCCGGATCACTCGTCAGTTTCGCGCTTCACATCACCGAGGTCGACCCGGTCCGGTTCGAGCTGTTATTTGAACGGTTTTTGAACCCGGAACGAATCACGATGCCGGATATCGATTTAGACTTCGAAGACGAGCGGCGCGACGAGGTCGTCCGCTATGTCCTCGATAAATACGGGGCCAACCACGCCGCCCAAATCGGGACGCTCGCGACGTTCGGCGCGAAAGCGGCGCTACGTGATGTCGCGCGGGCGCTCGGGCTGACGCTTGAAGAAGGGCAGGCGGCCAGCAAACAAGTGAAAGACGACGGGTTGGCCGGGATTTTGGCCAATCCGACGAAGATGAAATGGTTCGCCGGCAGTCAGAAGCGGTCGCAACTGTTACACATCGCCGCCCAGCTCGAAGGATTGCCCCGTCAAGCCTCGGTCCACGCGGCCGGACTCGTACTCAGTCGCGACGCGCTTGATGACGTCACCCCGTTACAGCCGACAGCAGGGGAGCAAGTGACCCAATATAATATGAAGGATCTCGAAGCGCTCGGCCTGTTGAAAATCGATTTGCTTGGCCTGCGCAACTTGACGAGACTCCGTCAGATGGAGACGCTCATTCGCGAGACGGATGAACTGTTCTCGCTGAAGACAATTCCATTGAATGACGCCAAGACGTTGCGGGTGCTCGCTCGCGGTGACACGGACGGGATTTTCCAGTTCGAATCGGAAGGGATGAAACAAGCGCTCCGGCAAGTGAAGCCGACCACGTTCGAGGATATCGTCGTCACGATGTCGCTCTATCGTCCAGGTCCGATGCAGTTTATCGATACGTATGCGAAGCGAAAGCATGGCATGCCGCATCAGCCGGTCCACCCGGTCGTCGGTGAGATTATGCGTACGACGAACGGCGTGCTCGTCTATCAGGAGCAAGTCATGCGCCTCCTGCGAGAACTTGCCGGCTACTCGTATGCCGAGGCCGATTTGATTCGCCGTGCCATCGCCAAGAAAGATGTGGCGGCCATCGACGTCGAGAAGAGTCGATTCTTGGAACGTTCGTCGGAGCGGTTCGACAGCGACTCGATGCGACAAGTATTCTCGTGGATTGAGAAGTTCGCGGGCTACGGCTTCAACCGTTCACACGCGGTGGCCTACAGCTTGATCAGTTATCGCTTGGCTTTCGTGAAGGCGCACTTCGAACGGATTTTTTATCTCGTCACGTACGACAAGACGAACCAACTCGTTCGCATGCTGCGAAAAGGGAAAATTCCCGTCTATCCGCCGGACGTCCTGCATGGCCAAGCCGGGGCCTTTTTAGAAGGGCCGGGGGTCCGTCTCGGGTTGAAGGCGGTCCAAGGCTTGACGAAACGCGACGTCGAACGGTTGATTGAACACCATTCCGAATTCACCGACGTAAAACGTCTGCTCGAACTGATGGAGTGGGGCTCGAAAGACCAGCCGAAGTTGCGGCGCCTGCTCGGAGCCGGTGCCCTCGACCGGATGTATCACGGCGATCGCCACCGTGCGTTCGAGGCCGTTGAACGGCTTCGCGAGGAGACAGAGACGCATCTGCTCCCAGATGAGCTGTCCGCACTCGGTTTGAAGCGCTCGGCACCAATCGAGCCGAATTGGTCCGAAGAAGAACGGGAAGCACTCGGGACGTGGATCGTCCACTCGCCGTTGACGACGGTCGCCCCGCTCTCGATTGAGACGGTGACGATCGATGAAGTGTTGAACGGCGAACGGGGATTCATCGTCGTCTATGTCGATGCGATTCGTACGTTCAAGACGAAAAAGAATGAAGAGATGGGTGTCGTCATGGTCGATGACGGCGTCTCGCAAGACGAGGTCGTGATTTTTCCACGCGTGTTCACCCAATTCTCTCGTTCACTTTACGTCGGGAACGTCCTCTTGCTCGAGGTGCATCCGAATGAACGGGACGGGCGTCGCCAACTCGTCGTCGAACGCGTCCGGCCTCTCCACGGCCAAGCGTTGTTTGTCCGATTGCGTCTAGAGTCGTTCGCCGACCTTGAAGAACTATTGCGAACAGCGCCAGGGGATGTCCCCGTCATTTGCCGATTCTCTGATTCGAAAGAAGTGAAACAACTCGCCTCGACATATGCCGTCAATCCGACAGAGGCATTGTTGCAAGGATTGAGGCAGCGGTTCGGCGATACGGATGTCGTGTTGAAACGGGTCGACTCGAAATTGCCCGGCACGGGAACTAGTACCAAGTCATAAAAAGTGGTATAATCTGTTTAATTGGTCTGACCACTTTAGAGATAATGCCATCCAAAAGGGAGTTGAACGGTCAGATGCATGGAAAACACGCATCCTCATTTCACGAAAACATTTCTAAAATCAGAACGTTAATCGTCCAGGCCGCACTCGAGCCGGGCGACCGTCTCCCGTCAGAACGGGAACTCGCTGAAACGCTGTCCATCAGCCGTGCGTCAGTCCGTGAAGCATTACGGGCTCTCAGCTTCCTTGGGATTGTTGAGACGAAACACGGCGGCGGCACGTTTTTGTGCGAACAGGATCGGCACCGTTACATTGAAATCTTGTCAGAGTTCATCGTCACGAAACAGACGAAGGCGTCGGACATCGTCGATATGTTGCGTTTGCTTGAGCGCTTGGCGTTGACGGAGGTCGAACCGACCCCGGAACGCATCGCGTTGCTCGAGTCGAGCGTTGAGACGGACCGCGCCTTCAGGCAAAACCTCATCTTCGGATTAAAGAATGAACTGTTCATTCGAATCTGGAGCGAAGTGAACCGGTTTTATGACGGCACGGACGCAGGCGACCTATATACGGAAGACGAACGTAGACGATTATTGGAGATGTGGCGTGGGGCGGGGATGCCGGAATGAACGAGGGGGAAGCGATGACTGCTTTTTTCAAGAAACCTAAACGATATATGCCATTGCGTCAACGAGAACCAAAGATTGATGCACCACAAGGCTTGATGACGAAATGTCCATCTTGTAAATATATGCATTACACGAAACAGTTAAACGAGAATCATAAAGTGTGTGATTGCGGCTACCATTTCCCGCTCAGTGCAGATGAGCGGATTCATATGCTAGTCGATGGTCAATCGTTTGAAAAATTTGCGGGACCGCTCGTCAAAGAGAACCCGCTTGATTTTCCAGATTATGAAGATAAATTGAAAAAAGACAGGGAACGAACTGGGATTGAGGAAGCGGTCGTTTGCGGTCGTGCCACAATCGATGGGCTCCCGGTCGTCGTCTGCGTCATGGATGCCCGTTTCCGTATGGGGTCGATGGGCGCCTACGTCGGAGAAGCAATCGCCTCGGCGGTCCGGACCGCGACGAAAGACGGATTGCCGGTCGTCTTGTTCACGGCCTCGGGCGGTGCCCGCATGCAAGAAGGCATGGTCAGCTTGATGCAGATGGCCAATACGTCAATCGCCTTGAAAGAACATGACGAGGCGGGTCTTCTGTATGTCGCCTACTTGACGCATCCGACAACAGGTGGCGTGTCGGCGAGTTTCGCGATGCTTGGTGATGTGAACGTCGCCGAACCTGGAGCGTTGATCGGCTTTGCCGGTCGTCGCATCATCGAACAGACGATTCGTGAAAAATTGCCAGACAACTTCCAAACTGCCGAGTTTCTATTAGAAGCGGGTCAATTGGACGCCGTCGTTCATCGTGAACAGATGCGTTCGTTCTTGAAGAAGATGATCGTGTTACACGGCGGGGAGGTCCATCATGTTTGATCCAATCAAAGAAGTAAATGAACAGCTCGGGAAGTTGCGTGAGACGGCGGAGACGAAAGGAATCGATTTATCCCGTGAAATCCGTCACCTTGAAGCGAAGCTTCATCGATTAGAAAAAGACATTTATGGGAATATGAAACCGTGGGATCGCGTGCAGCTGGCGCGAAATCCGAAACGCCCGACGACGCTCGATTATATCGATCGCCTGTTCCCGGATTTCATCGAGTTGCACGGTGACCGTCACGGCTATGATGACGCTGCGATTGTAGCGGGATTGGCCACACTCGACGGCGTCCCGGTGACGATTATCGGTCATCAACGTGGGCGGAACACGAAAGAGAACATGAAACGCAACTTCGGGATGCCACATCCAGAAGGCTATCGCAAAGCGCTTCGTTTCATGAAGCAAGCAGAGAAGTTCAATCGTCCGGTCATCACGTTCATCGATACAAAAGGCGCCTACCCTGGGAAAGCGGCCGAAGAGCGTGGACAAAGCGAAGCGATTGCCCGCAACTTGTTTGAAATGGCGACGTTGAAAGTTCCGATTATCTCGATTGTCATCGGGGAAGGCGGATCGGGCGGTGCGCTCGGGATTGGTGTTTGCGACCGGTTGCTCATGCTTGAAAACAGCACGTACTCGGTCATTTCACCAGAAGGCGCGGCTGCCCTGCTTTGGAAAGACGCGAAGCTTGCGGAACGCGCTGCGGAAACGATGAAGATTACGGCACAAGATTTGTTGAATTTAGGGATTGTCGATGAAGTCGTCACCGAGGTGTTTGGTGGTGCCCATATCGATGTGTCATTACAGTCATCACTCTTAAAGCCTGTATTAGCACAACACATGACTGAGTTGCGAGGACGGACTCAAAACGAGTTGTTGCAAGGGCGCGCTGCCAAATATCATGAAATTGGCACAATTGGCTCGTGAAAACGTTAACAATCGCTTTGCGTTCACGTTAAATCACTCACGAGTTGACTGCTTTTGAGCATACCCCATGCTTTTTTTTCACATACTTGTGTTGTAAAACAAAGGTCAGACATGGTATTTTATTTTCAGATTTCGTTAAAACACATAAGAGGTGAGTGACGTGAATTTAAAACGTATTGCGGTATTGACAAGTGGGGGAGACGCCCCCGGAATGAACGCTGCAGTCCGTGCCGTGACCCGAAAAGCGATTTTCGAAGGTCTAGAAGTGTACGGTGTGTATAACGGCTATCAAGGTCTAATCGAAGGAGATCTCGTTGAATTGAACCTCGGTTCTGTCGGTGACATCATCCAGCGTGGAGGAACATTCTTACGTTCTGCCCGTTGCCCTGAGTTTAGAACGGAAGAGGGCCGTGCCAAAGCGGTCGAGCAGTTGAAGAAATTCAATATCGACGCGCTTGTAGTCATCGGGGGCGACGGTTCTTACCGTGGCGCCCAGAAGTTGACGGAACTTGGATTCCCGACAATCGGGCTTCCAGGAACGATTGACAACGATATCCCAGGAACGGATGCAACAATCGGGTTCGATACGGCGCTCAATACGGCGCTTGACGCGATTGATAAAATCCGTGACACGGCGTCGTCGCATGAGCGGACGTACGTCATCGAAGTAATGGGTCGTGATGCAGGTGACATCGCACTTTATGCCGGTCTTGCCGGTGGTGCCGAGTCAATCCTCGTCCCAGAACGTCCAGAAGATTTGAGTGCCATCGTCGACCGCATCAACCATGGTGTGGCGCGCGGTAAGAAACATTCGATCGTCGTTGTCGCCGAAGGCGCAGGCAGTGCCGAAGAAATCGGAAAAATGATCGCTGAGAAGACAAACTCAGAGACGCGTGTAACGATTCTTGGACATATCCAACGCGGCGGTTCCCCGACTGCTGCTGACCGTGTGCTTGCGAGCCGCATGGGTGCGTATGCCGTTGAGATTTTACTCGAAGGCAAAGCCGGACGTGTTGTCGGTATCCGCGGCGGTAAGATGATGGATCTTGATATCGATGAAGCGCTCGACCATAACAAACATTCGATTGATATGCAGTTGATTGATCTTTCGAACCAACTTTCGATTTAACGAGTAGCAGTGAACTCCACAGAGACGGGATCAGGTCGGTTGACCCCCCGTTTTCTGTGTGTAAATGTAATACATCCCCTAGGAGGTTTTTATTTATGCGTAGAACGAAAATTGTATGTACGATTGGACCAGCTTCAGAGAAACGTCTTCCAGAAATGATTGAAGCCGGAATGAACGTCGCTCGTCTCAACTTCTCACACGGTGACTATGAAGAGCACGGCGCACGTATCCGTGACATTCGCGAAGCATCAAAAGCTGCCGGTAAAGTCGTGACGGTACTTCTTGACACGAAAGGTCCTGAAATTCGTACACATACGTTTGAAGAAGGAAAAGCACTCCTCGAAAAAGGCAAAGAAGTCATCATCGTCTCGACAGAAGAAATCGTCGGAACGAAAGATCGTTTCTCAGTCACGTACGAAGGCTTGTACGAAGACGTTGAAGTCGGTTCACGCATCATGCTCGACGACGGACTCATTGGTCTCCTTGTCGTTGAGAAACTCCCGAACCGTGACCTTCGCTGCGTCATCGAAAACGAAGGCGTCATCAAGACGAAGAAAGGTGTCAACTTGCCTAACGTCAAAGTGAACCTTCCTGCCCTTACAGACAAAGACATCGCCGACATCGAGTTCGGTATTTCTCAAGACATCGATGTCATCGCGGCATCGTTCGTACGCCGTGCGTCTGACGTCGTTGAGATTCGTCAACTTCTCGAGCGCAACAACGCGTCACACATCAAAATCTATCCAAAAATCGAAAACCAAGAAGGTGTCGACAACATCGACGAAATCTTGGCGATTTCTGACGGTTTGATGGTCGCTCGTGGTGACCTCGGAATCGAGATCCCAACAGAAGAAGTCACACCAGTTCAAAAAGAATTGATCAAGAAGTGTAACGACCTCGGGAAACCGGTCATCACGGCTACACAAATGCTTGATTCAATGCAACGCAACCCGCGTCCAACACGTGCGGAAGCATCTGACGTTGCCAACGCCATCCTCGATGGTACGGACGCAGTCATGCTTTCAGGTGAGACGGCAGCAGGGGACTACCCAATCGAGTCAGTTCAAATGCAAGCAGCAATCGCTGTTCGTACTGAGCAAATGCTCGACTACAAAAACTTGCTCAAAGATCGTCAGAAGCGCAGTGAGCACACGGTAACGGATGCGATCTCACAAGCGGTTGCCCACACGGCAATCAACTTGAACGCGAAAGCGATCTTGACACCGACACAATCAGGTTACACGGCTGCTCGTACAGCGAAGTATCGTCCAGAGGCGAACATCATCGCGGTCACAGAGTCAGAGCGTGTGGCACGTCAATTGAACCTCGTTTGGGGCGTGTACCCAATCGTGGCTGACACGATGCCGAACAACACGGATGAGATGTTGGTACAAGCTTCAGAAGCAGCTCGTCACGCTGGATTCGTTACAGACGGTGACCTCGTCGTCATCTCGGCTGGTATCCCGGCTGCGACTGCTGGTACGACAAACATGATGAAAGTTCATATCGTCGGTCACGCCCTCGCAAACGGACGTGGGATCGGTGAGCGTGGTCTCGTCGGTGAAGTCGTCGTTGCGAACAATGCAGACGAAGCGAATGCGAAAGCGAAAGAGGGCATGATCCTCGTCGCACCATTCACAGATAAAGAAATGATGCCAGCGATTGAAAAAGCGGCTGGAATCATCACAGAAGACGGTGGATTGACGAGCCATGCCGGTATCGTTGGACCATCACTCCGCAAGCCGGTTATCGTCGGTGTCGAATCAGCGACATCAACGTTCCGCGACGGACAGATGATTTCAATCGACCCACTTACTGGTAAAATCTACAACGCGTAATCGAATGCCAATCGAACCGACCTTTTCATGAGGTCGGTTCTTTTTCCATTCAGAAAGAGAGTGTGTGATGAGTGCCTATTTATTCTTGCTGTTGCTCGTATTGATTGGGGTTATCTCCCATAACCAGTCGGTCATCATCGCCAGCAGCGTCCTCTTGATTATTAAAGCGGTCGGATTCGGCGACCAATTGTTCCCGACGCTCGCCTCAAAAGGCATCCATTGGGGGGTAACGATTATTACAATTGCCGTCCTCGTGCCGATTGCGACCGGCGACATCGGATTCCGGGAATTGTGGAATAGTATTAAAGGTCCAGTCGGCATCATCGCGTTCGCCTCTGGAATCTTCGTCGCGCTTGCCGCCGGCCAAGGGGTCCAACTGATGCGGGTCGACCCCGTCGTCACGACGGCATTGCTCGCTGGGACCATCCTGGCCGTCGGTTTCATGAAAGGCGTGCCGGTCGGACCGCTCGTCGGAGCCGGCATCGCCGCCTTGATTTTAGGTGGATTTAGCCTGTTACAAAAATGGTTCTGACATTTTTTGACGGCTGGATACGCTTACATTTCTTTTTTTCAGTAAATTGTTTATACTAGATAAAGGACAGGGTGGAGCGAGCTCGAAACGGATTGGGGAGAGTCTTCGACTCCTCGCCCTTATTCCCTACACACAGACTGTATATGCGGTCGATCACTTTTAAAGACTGAGGGGGAGTTATTGATGTCAACGACAAAAGGTTTAGAAGGAATTGTGGCAGCGGCCTCAAAAGTCAGTTCGATTATCGACGGACAATTGACTTACGGAGGATACACGATTGACGATTTGGCAGACCACGCCACATTCGAAGAGGTTGTTTTCCTATTATGGAACGACCGCCTTCCGAAAGAAGATGAATTAACTGAGCTCTCAGCAGCGCTCGTGAAAGAAGCCAAATTGCCAGAAGACGTCATCGCGACGCTCGAACGGGCACCGAAATCGGCCAATGCGATGGCGACGATTCGGACTGCACTTTCACAGCTCGCGCTTTATGATGAAGAGTCTGAAGATATGAGTCCGGAAGCGAACATGCGCAAAGCGATTCGTCTCCAAGCGCAAATCGCCACGATTGTGACGGCATTCGCTCGTCTTCGTAAAGGCGAACAACCGGTTGCACCAAAACAGGGCTTGTCTTATGCGGGCAACTTCTTGTACATGTTGAATGGAGAAGAGCCGAGCGAGGTCGCCGAGAAGACGATTGACAAGGCACTCATCCTTCACGCCGACCATGAATTGAACGCTTCGACGTTCACGGCACGCGTCTGCGTTGCCACATTGTCGGATATTTATTCTGGTGTGACGGCGGCGATGGGCGCCCTTAAAGGCCCGCTCCACGGAGGTGCGAACGAGGCGGTCATGAAGATGCTTCATGAAATCGGATCGGTCGACAAAGTCGAAGACTACGTCCGCGGCAAGTTCGAACGCCGTGAGAAGATCATGGGCTTCGGTCACCGTGTCTATAAGGACGGCGACCCACGCGCGAAACACTTGAAAGAGATGAGCCGCCAATTGACTGCTCAAATCGGCGAACCGGAATGGTACGAGATGTCTGAGAAAATCGATCATCTCGTCGAGACGGAAAAAGGCTTGAAACCGAACGTCGATTTCTATTCGGCGTCAACATATTACGCGCTCGGCCTCGACGAAGAGTTGTTCACGCCGATCTTTGCTGTCTCACGCATGTCGGGCTGGATTGCCCACATCCTCGAGCAGTACGCGGACAACCGTTTGATCCGTCCTCGCGCTGAATACATCGGCGAGACGAACCGGTCATACGTCCCGGTGAACGAGCGTTAATTGACGCCGAACGAGAAGTTCGAGTCACAATTTAGACATAAACTTTGGTAAACTAACAATTGACGTAGGTCGGCGCTCGCGTCGGCCTACATAAATGTACTTAGGGGGATTCATTATGTTGACACAAAACGAAAAGATTACAGTTGAAAACGGTGTATTAAACGTACCAAACGTACCGACGATTCCATTTATCATCGGCGACGGCACAGGACCTGATATTTGGAACGCATCAGTGCGCGTCTTTGATGCGGCTGTCGAAAAAGCATATGGCGGCGAGAAGAAAATCGAATGGATGGAAGTGTACGCTGGGGAGAAGGCCTACAACCAAAAAGGCGAATGGCTTCCAAACGAGACACTCGATCAAATCCGTGAATATTTGATTGCCATCAAAGGTCCATTGACGACACCGGTCGGCGGCGGAATCCGTTCACTCAACGTAGCACTCCGTCAAGAACTTGACTTGTACACGTGCTTGCGCCCGGTCCGTTACTTCACAGGCGTCCCTTCACCGGTCAAACGCCCAGAGGATACAGACATGGTCATCTTCCGTGAGAACACAGAAGATATCTACGCAGGAATCGAATACGCGTCAGGTAGCGACGAAGTGAAGAAGTTGATCTCATTCTTGAAAGAAGAGATGAACGTCAACAAAATCCGTTTCCCAGAAACGTCTGGAATCGGAATCAAGCCAATCTCGTCTGAAGGAACAAAACGTCTTGTTCGTGCGGCGCTCGAGTACGCCATCGCGAACAACCGTAAATCGCTCACGCTCGTTCATAAAGGAAACATCATGAAGTTCACAGAAGGCGCCTTCAAAAACTGGGGCTATGAGCTTGCAGAAGAAGAGTACGGCGACAAAGTCTTCACATGGGCGCAGTATGACCGTATCAAAGAAGAATCAGGCGAAGCGGCTGCGAATGAAGCGCAATCGAAAGCAGAAGCAGAAGGCAAAATCATCGTAAAAGATTCAATCGCTGATATCTTCTTGCAACAGATTTTGACACGTCCGCGTGAGTTCGATGTCGTGGCCACGATGAACTTGAACGGTGACTACATCTCGGATGCGCTCGCTGCCCAAGTCGGCGGAATCGGGATCGCCCCTGGAGCGAACATCAACTACGTGACGGGCCATGCTATCTTCGAAGCGACACACGGTACGGCACCGAAGTATGCCGGCCTCGACAAGGTCAACCCGTCATCGGTCATCTTGTCTGGTGAAATGATGCTTCGTCATATGAACTGGAACGAAGCGGCTGACCTCATCATCAACTCGATGGAGAAGACGATCGCCTCGAAAGTCGTCACATACGATTTCGCTCGTCTCATGGACGGCGCGACAGAAGTGAAGTGTTCAGAGTTTGCGGATGAATTAATTAAAAACATGTAAGACATCAGCTAAACCAAGGGGGAGAGCACAATGATTCGTCGCAATAAAATCTCGGTTATCGGTAGCGGATTCACGGGGGCCACGACGGCACTGTATTTGGCTCAAAAAGAACTCGGTAACGTCGTCTTGCTCGATATCAAAGAAAACGAGAACCCGACGAAAGGAAAAGCGCTCGATATGCAAGAGACGGCGCCGATTCAAGGGTTTGACTCGTGGATTACAGGGACGTCGGACTATGCCGAAACGGCGGACTCGGATATCGTCGTCATCACAGCGGGAATCGCGCGCAAGCCAGGCATGAGCCGGGACGACCTCGTCTCGACGAACGCCAAAGTGATGCGGGCGGTCACGAAAGAAGTGGCCCGTTACTCGCCGGACGCGATTATCATCGTCTTGACGAACCCGGTCGACGCGATGACGTATGCCGCCTTCAAAGAGTCGGGCTTCCCGAAAGAGCGGGTCATTGGTCAATCCGGTGTGCTTGATACGGCCCGGTTCCGGACGTTCGTCGCTGCGGAGTTGAATATATCCGTGAAGGACGTTTCTGGATTCGTGCTCGGCGGGCACGGGGATGACATGGTCCCGCTCATCCGCTACTCGTATGCGGGAGGAATCCCGCTCGAGAAATTGTTGCCGACCGACCGCATCGAAGCAATCGTCAATCGGACCCGTAAAGGCGGCGGTGAGATCGTCCAACTGCTCGGGAACGGATCGGCCTACTATGCGCCGGCCGCGGCCATCGTCGAGATGGTCGAAGCGATTCTCAAAGATCAACGGCGTATTTTACCGGCCATCGCGTATCTCGACGGCGAATACGGTTTCCACGACTTGTATCTCGGTGTTCCGACGATTCTTGGTGCGAACGGAATCGAACGTGTGCTCGAACTTGAATTGACGGAAGCCGAAACGGCGGCGCTACAGCGTTCAGCCGACTCGGTCCGCTCCGTCCTGAACGTCCTCAACTGAGGGCTTACCTCGTCTGCCATGGCAGACGAGGTTTTTTGTATGCGTGGCGCATGCTACACTGAAAGCAGAACGTGGATTTGTTTTGTTTTTGTAAAGATTTGCTTTGAGGTTGGTCGTAGGTGGCATTGATTTGTAAAATAGGTAGTGTACATGACTGAACAGATAGATTAGAGGAGGAACTAAGCGTGGCTGATAAAGTAATTGTTGTCGATGACGAGGTGTCGATTGCGACGTTATTAAAGTTTAATTTAGAACAAGCCGGATTCGAAGTCGAGACGGCGCACGATGGAAAGACCGGACTTGAACTGGCCGAGAAACAAGATGCCGTTTTGATTGTCCTCGATTTGATGTTGCCTGAGATGGACGGTCTCGAAGTTTGCAAACGGCTCCGCCAACAAAAAGTGAACACACCGATTCTCATGTTGACGGCGAAAGACGATGAGTTCGATAAAGTACTCGGCCTCGAACTCGGTGCCGATGACTATTTGACGAAGCCGTTCAGCCCACGAGAAGTCGTGGCCCGGGTCAAAGCCATCCTGCGCCGTTCGGCCCCACAAGAAGCTCCGGCGACAGACACGGACGTCATCGAGATTGGCGACGTGAAAATCATCGCGTCGAACTATGAAGTGTTCAAAAACGGCGAACGGCTCGAGTTGACACCGAAAGAGTTCGAACTGTTAGCCTACTTAGCCAAGAACAAAGGACGCGTTTTGACGCGCGACCAGCTCTTGTCGGCGATATGGAATTACGATTTCGTCGGAGATACGCGCATCGTGGACGTTCACATCAGCCACCTCCGGGAGAAGATTGAACCGGTGACAAAAAAACCGACCTATATCAAGACGATTCGCGGCCTCGGTTATAAGATGGAAGAGCCGATGCCCGAATGAAGACGTACCGCTCGCGGTTTTTGACGACGCTCATCCTGCTCGTGACGGGCGTCTTATTGACCCTCGGGATCGTGCTCGGTCAATTGTTCAAAGACTTCTATTTAGATTCTGAACGCGACCGCTTGAAAGAAGACGCTGAGTTGGCCGCGCTCTATTTAGACGGAGGCGACCTTGCGGACATCCAAGACTACGTCGGTCAAATCGATGATGAGAGCAGTTTCGATATCTTGCTCCTCAATCGTCGGATGGAAGTCATCGCCGGGACACCGTTTCGGGTCGGTTCCTTTGATTTCCGGATGGATGCCTCGTCGATTCCGGAAGGCGGGACGTTCGGCAACGAGACACGCGAGGACTTGATTCAGTTCACGAAGCCGATCGAACTGTCATCCGGTGACACGGTATATTTGAGTTTTATCCGTTATGTCTCCGATTTGGAAGGGGTGTATGACCGGATTTGGCTGACCATCGCGCTAGCCTTGATTTTCTCGTTCTTCTTAATCCTTTTCGTGTTACACAACCTGACGAACCAATTCATCCGACCGATCGACGAGGCGACCATCGTCTTGCGGGAACTGGCGGACGGGAACTATCGGGCCCGCGTCTACGAGTTGCGAAACGATGAGGAGACGGGCAGCCTGGCCGGGTCGATTAACGTGCTCGCCCGCAACTTGGAGACAATCTCACTCGGGGAATCGGTTCAACGGGCAAGGCTTGAGTCGCTCATCGAGTATATGGGGGCAGGGTTACTTTTGGTCGACGAACGTGGCATCGTGACGCTCGTCAACCGCTCGTATCGCGACATGTTCCAATATGATGAGTTGATGATCGGTCAGTTTTATCATGGAATTTTGCCGAGCCCGGACGTTGAGACGCTGATTGAAGACGTCTATTTGACAGAGGAGCCGCATCGCCGACAACTATCGATTCGGTCCGGTTTCAACCAAAAGACGTATATGGTATCGGCCGCACCGATTTTCAGTGATACAGGCATGTTGCGCGGGACGACGCTTCTCTTTAACGACATCAGCGAGTTGAAGCGACTTGAGAAGATGCGCAAGGATTTCGTCGCGAACGTCAGTCATGAACTGAAGACGCCGCTCACGTCGATTCGTGGTTTCAGCGAGACGCTGCTCGACGGGGCGAAAGAAGTGCCGGAACTACGCGATCAATTCTTGGATATCATTCAAAAGGAAGCGACGCGCATGCAGATGCTCGTCGAGGACTTGCTCGAACTGTCGCGGCTCGAACGGGAAGACTTCCATTTGGAGTTCACCCCGGTCCAACTCAATCAGCTTGTCGAGGAAGTCTGTCTCGTGCTCAGTCAAAAAGCGGAACAGAAATCGATTCACTTGGAGTCGCGTCATGATGGGGAAGTCGTCTTGCAGGCGGACATGAACCGAATCAAACAAGTCATCTTGAATCTCGTCGCCAATGCGATTAACTACTCGCCGGAAGGTAGCCAGGTCGAGATTGCGGTCGAGAAGAGACCGGACGGCTCTTATTTGATCGTCAAAGACAACGGCATCGGCATCGCGCCGAAAGAAGTGGGCCGAATCTTTGAACGGTTCTACCGGGTCGATAAGGCGCGGAGCCGAAACTCCGGCGGGACGGGTCTTGGTCTTGCTATCGTCAAGCATATCGTCGATCTCCATCACGCGACGATTCAAGTCGACAGCATCGAAGGTGAAGGAACGACATTCACCATCAAATTCCCGAGTGCTTAACAAGGAATTCATGGCGAATTCATACCGGCTTTACAAAGCGATGCTACTCTATGGATGAGACCTCTTCATCATCTCGTGTCCCGATTGGTGCTCATCTCCACTCGATCGGGAAGATCGACCCTTTTCTAGTAACTAGAAAAGGGTCTTTTTTTTCGAACGCATGTACCCGTATGATATGATGGAACCAGATAGAATGGAGGTTGTCCAATGAATAAACTACTACTCCTTGACGGAAACTCACTCACGTATCGTGCCTTTTTCGCGTTGCCTCCGATGACGGATGCGAGCGGTCGGAACACGAACGCCGTGTACGGGTTCACGATGATGTTATTGAAGCTGATGGAAGACGAACAGCCGACACATTTCGCGGTCGCGTTCGATGCGTCGAAAAAGACGTTCCGCCACGACACGTATGCCGACTATAAAGGTGGACGGCAAAAGACACCGGGTGAGCTTCGAGAGCAATTCCCGATCGTTCGTGAGATTTGCGAGGCGTTCGGTATCAAAGTGCTCGAACTCGACCAGTACGAGGCCGATGACATCATCGGGACGCTTTCAAAAAATACTGAGTTTGACCAAGTGACGGTCGTCACTGGTGATAAGGATTTACTGCAGTTGATTGACGACCGTGTCACCGTCTATTTGACGAAGCGCGGCATCACTGATGTCGAGACGATGGACGCAGCGGCGTTCAACGAGCGGTATGAGGGACTGAGTCCGCTTCAAATGATTGATTTGAAAGGTCTGATGGGCGATAAATCCGACAACATTCCGGGTATCCCCGGTGTCGGTGAAAAGACGGCCCTCAAATTACTCACAGCTTACGGTTCTGTGGAAGGCCTATATGAACATACGCATGAACTGAAAGGGAAACAAAAAGAGAAGGTCGAGGCGAACGAGCGGGAAGCGCTCATGTCGAAACAATTGGCGACGATTTATACCGACGTGCCGATTGACGTCACCATGGACGAGCTCACGTTCCATCCGTATGACGCTGGAAAAGTGAAGCCGCTGTTCATGAGCCTGCAGTTCAAGTCGCTTCTCGGGAAACTGAGTCTCGACGCGTCGAGCGAGGAAGCCGTGGAAGTGCGTGATGTGAACCATATCGGGATTGACGAGCAAGATTTGACAGAAGCGGTCCTCTTCCTCGAACAACTTCGCGACGATTATTTCGAAGAATCGGTCATTGGCGTAGCCATCGCTTCAAAAGCCGGGGTGACCGTCGGTGACGTGTCGCTCTTAGACGTGCCGGCTGTCCGCGAATGGCTGGCGGATGAAAACCGGGCCACGATTTGTCTCGATGCGAAACAGACAATCATTCAATTGAAACGCCACGGCGTGTCGCTCCGAGGCTACGAGGACTTGCTCGTCGCCGGCTATTTGCTCAACTTGTCGGGCGGGACGACGCTCGACTCGATTGCCGCCCATTTCGAATATGCGTTGCCGGAAGACGAGGCCGTATACGGAAAAGGTGCCAAACTGCACGTGCCGGATCAAAACGTCCTCGACCAGCACCTCGGGGAGAAGGCGATGGCCATCTTGACGTTGTTCGTCAACGTCAGTAACGAACTCGTCAAAAACGAGCAGACATCGCTGTATGAGGATTTGGAACGACCGCTCGCCTCGGTGCTCGCTGAGATGGAGTGGGCCGGGATTCATGTCGATGTGGCGACGTTGAAGGTGATGGAAGACGATCTTCGCGAACGCCTGCTTCAGCTCGAGACCGAAATTCACAGTCTCGCCGGTGAAGCGTTCAATATCAATTCACCGAAGCAACTCGGCGTCATCTTGTTCGAGAAGCTGGCGTTGCCGCCGGTCAAGAAGACAAAGACGGGGTACTCGACGGCGGCGGACGTGCTTGAGAAGCTTGCACCACTCCACCCGATCGTCGAACATATCATGCATTACCGCGAACTTGGGAAGTTGCAGTCGACGTACGTCGAGGGGTTACAGAAAGTCATCAAGGACGACGGGAAAATCCATACCCGTTACACGCAGACGTTGACGCAGACGGGACGATTATCGTCGGTCAACCCGAACTTGCAAAACATCCCGATTCGCTTGGAAGAAGGGCGCCGGATTCGTAAGGCGTTCACGGCGAGCGAATCCGATTGGGTGCTCTATGCGGTCGACTACTCACAAATCGAACTCCGCATCATGGCCCACATGTCGCAGGATGAAAAGATGCTCGAGGCGTTCCTGCATGACGAGGATATCCATACGTCGACGGCAGCCAACGTGTTCCGGGTCGCCAAAGAAGAAGTGACGTCGCTCATGCGACGCCAAGCGAAAGCGGTCAACTTCGGAATCATCTATGGCATTAGTGATTACGGGCTGTCGCAAAACCTCGGCATTAGCCGAAAAGAAGCGCAGACGTTCATCGATACGTACTTCGAGCAGTTCCCAGGAGTGAAACGATTCATGGATGCCGCCATCGAACGGGCCCGGGAACACGGCTACGTCGAGACGATGTTGAAACGCCGCCGCAATATCCCGGACATCCATTCCCGCAACTTCAACTTGCGCGGTTTCGCCGAACGGACGGCCATCAATACGCCGATTCAAGGGACGGCAGCCGATATTATCAAGAAAGCGATGATTGACGTCGATGTGGCGCTCCGCGAATCGGGCTTACGCTCGAAACTATTGCTTCAAGTCCACGATGAACTCATCTTCGAAGGACCGAAAGCAGAGACGGAAGCGCTCGAAAAAATCGTCAAGCAAGCGATGGAGCACACAATCACCTTGGATGTCCCGCTCCGCGCGGACGGTTCGTTTGGTGAGACGTGGTTCGACACGAAATAAGAGCGAGAAAGGAAATCAATATGCCTGAATTACCAGAAGTGGAGACGGTCTGTCGCCGATTGCGACCGTTCGTCTCCGGAAAAACGATTGCAAATGTCGAAGTGCTCGACGCGAAAATCATTCGGGGACACGAACCGGAGATTTGGAAACAACAGTTGCTCGACGAGACGATACAAGACGTCGAGCGACGGGGGAAATTTATTTTGTTCAAATTGACGAACGGATATCTCGTTTCGCATCTCCGAATGGAAGGGAAATTCTTCCCACATGACGAAATGGTCAATCCGGTCAAACATACGCACGTCGTCTTCACGTTCACGGACGGGACGACGCTTCATTACAATGATGTCAGAAAGTTCGGCACGATGGAACTGAAGACGAATGACGAGTTGTATGTGACACCGCCGCTGTCGCTACTCGCACTTGAACCGTTCGATTCGGGAGTGACGGCGGAGACGCTCCACACCCGCTTGAAGCGGATGAATGTCCGTGCCATCAAGACGGCACTCCTCGACCAGTCGATTTTCGTCGGTCTCGGCAACATTTACGTCGATGAGACGTTGTTCCGGGCCGGGGTCCATCCGACGCGCCCGGCGGCCTCGCTCTCGCTTGACGAGGTGCGCTTGGTGCATCAAGAAGCTGTGGCCGTGTTGACTGAAGCGATTGAGCGCGGCGGGAGCACAATCCGAAGCTACACGAATCCGGATGGGGCGAGCGGAACGTATCAAGAGACGCTCTACGTATATGGTCAGACCGGTGAGCCGTGTAAACGATGCGGCCGACCGATTGAAAAGATGAAATTGGGCGGACGGGGCACGCACTACTGTCCGCACTGCCAACAGTAAGAGGTGGACACGATGTTGAAGATTGGTTTGACAGGTGGAATTGCGACAGGGAAGTCGACCGTATCCCGTCTGTTTCGAAAACAAGGAATCCCGATTATCGATGCCGATAAAATGGCGCGGATCGTCATCGAGCCGGGAGGCAAGGCGTTCGCGGCCGTTCGTGAGGCGTTCCCACAATGCTTCTCGGGCGACGCATTGAACCGTCAGGCGCTCGGACGTGAGATTTTCCATGATGATGCCAAACGTCAATTGCTGAATCAACTCATGCATCCGGCCATCCGCGAGGAGATGCTCGAGGAGATGCGTGGCTATGAGGCGGCGGGCGAGAAGGTCGTCATCTTCGACATCCCGCTCTTGTTCGAAGGGACGATGCGGGACCTCGTCGATTATACGGTCGTCGTCTATTGTCGGGAGGAGATTCAGCTGATGCGCCTCATGGAGCGGAACGGCTTGACGAAAGCTGAAGCGCTCGCGCGCATCCATGCCCAAATGCCGATTGAAGAGAAGAAGCAACAGGCTGATTTTTTAATCAACAACAACGGTGCCTTAGGCGATTTGTCGGCCCAAGTGGCCCGCCTCGTCGAACAATTTGAAGACATGAAAAAAGAAGGCGACTGAGCGCCTTCTTTTTTTGTTCAGTTCAATGGGTCTGAGTCCGGTCGGCCTTTCTTCCATGTATCGAAGATGGCTCGGCCGTCACTTGGATGACCGTTCGAATAATAAATCGGATAGAGCGAGAAGAACACGTAATAAAACGAGAAGTACGCGAATTGATACGTATAGAGCGTCGGTTCAATCTCACGCATCAAAATGAAGGCGTTCACGATCAAAATGCTCGATAGGTTGAAGATGGATCCGCCCGCGTAGACGAGACTCCGGGTCAAGCGGTTACTATATTTCAAGTCGCTGAACTGACACCACGCGTCATAGAAGTAGACACGGTTGAATTGCAGGCGCCCGACTTTGAATAATTTCTTACCGGTCCCAATCTCCATATCGAGCGAACCCCCAAATAGTTTCGCGAAGAAGAAATGGCCGAATTGATGGATAATCGTCACTATCGGCAAAATGATGAAAAACGAGATGATAAATTTGTCTAAATCGGTCCAATCGAACATGCTGTCCTAGCTCCTTTCCAAGCTCTTCACCAAATTTCCCTCTTTTTCAAATCTGAAACTGTAAAAAAGTGAAAGAAATGTGACGATTCATAGTGAAAACGCTTCCATTTTTCCGTTATAATGGTGTCGTAACGCAGAAAAAAGGGGGACTTTACATGGGGACGAAAGTTGCAATCAATGGATTTGGTCGAATCGGGAGAATGGTGTTCCGAAAATTGATGCTCGAAGGGCGTCACGACGTGGTCGCCATCAATGCGAGTTATCCGGCGGAGACGCTCGCCCACTTGATTAAGCACGACACGGTCCACGGACCGTTCACACTCACGGTCCGGGCGCATGGGGATGCGCTTGAAGTTGATGGGAAGCGAATCATGCTCGTCTCCGAGCGTGATCCGGAGCGGTTGCCGTGGAATGAGCTCGGGGTTGAAATCGTCATCGAGGCGACTGGTAAATTCAATTCAGATGTCGGGGCGAAAAAACATTTGACGGCCGGTGCGAAGAAAGTTATTTTGACGGCACCAGGAAAAGGGGAGCTGCGGACGATTGTCATGGGGGTAAACGATCGTGATTATTTACCTGAGCACGATCACGTCATTTCGAACGCCTCGTGCACGACGAACTGCCTCGGTCCGGTCGTTAAAGTATTGGACTCGACGTTCGGAATCGAGACGGGGCTCGTCACGACCGTGCATGCCTATACGAATGATCAAAACAATATCGACAATCCGCATAAAGACCTACGGCGCGCTCGCGCTTGTGGTAGTTCCATTATACCGACTTCGACTGGGGCTGCCAAAGCCATCGGACTCGTCTTGCCTGAATTGCAAGGGAAGTTGAACGGGATGGCACTTCGCGTACCGACACCGAACGTCTCACTCGTCGACCTCGTCGTCGAGTTGCACCGTGACGTGACGGTAGATGAAGTGAATCAGGCGTTCGAGCGTGCCGCACATGGAGAGATGACAGGTATTCTCGGTGTCTCGAACGAACCGCTCGTCTCCATCGACTTCAACGGGGATGAACGTTCATCGATTATCGATGCCGATTCGACGATGGTGCTCGGGGGCAATCACGTCAAAGTACTCGCTTGGTACGATAACGAATGGGGCTATTCGTGCCGTGTCGTCGACTTGTTGGACATGGTCGCGAGCTACTTACAAATCGGACAACAAGAAACCCACGTCTGAAAAAATATATTTACACAAAAATATTTTTAAAGAATTGAAACAAATGTCTTGTATCGACGTCCCAAACGCGATACACTCTAACTCGTGAACTTCAATTGGTCTGACAAACGCAACTTAAAGGGTTAGGACCTCTTAGGACTAACTTGCCCCCGTGGTTGTGGGCGATTCAGGCACAAAGTGAGTGATCATCAACTACTTTGAGACCATTGATGTAAAGGGGGATCCACTAATATGGATACTATGGGACGTCACATTATTACAGAACTTTGGGAGTGCAATCCCGACAAATTGAACGATATCGACTACATCGAGCGCTTGTTCGTCGATGCAGCACTTCGTTCGGGCGCTGAAGTCCGCGAAGTCGCTTTCCACAAATTTGCGCCACACGGTGTAAGTGGAGTCGTTATCATCTCAGAATCACACTTAACGATTCACAGTTTCCCAGAGCATGGCTACGCATCAGTCGATGTGTTCACATGTGGGGACCGAATCGATCCGGCCACAGCTTCGCAGTACATCGCGGAAGGCTTGGAAGCAAAAGTTCGTGAGGACGTGAAACTTGATCGCGGAATGGGACCGATTCGTGTTCCGGAAGCGCAAGTTGCAATCAGCAAATAATCAGATTGACCTTTTGAGGCTGGCCGAATTTCGGTCAGCCCTTTTAATTGTTTTGTTAACCGCTTAATTTTGATATGCTTAACCTATATAAATAAGGTGTCGAGGTGGATAATGGGATTATTGGATAAGTTTCAAACACATGTCCAGACGGACGATTCGCATAAAAATGAGGCGCTGCGCACACGTTACGTGGCAGCATCGCCGACCGCCGTGCTCACGTGGCTCCGCGAACGAATTGAGGCACAAGGACAAACGGTTCGCCGTGTCGATACAGACCGGGGCGAAGTGGCGTTTAACGGCGACGGCTGGGACGCGCTGGCGACAGTCATTCAAGTGGATGGCGGACGTACGGCTGTCGACTTCACGTTGAACCGGGATCAGATGCTCGGGCCGGACCTTGGTCAAATCGTCACCACATATTATGAGGCGCTGCAAGTGAAATTCCCGCTCCGCGCCATCGGGAATCAATCTGTCGAACGATAAGGAGGGCTGAGCATGCGTTGTCCTAAATGCGATCATAATGGAACGAGAGTGCTCGACTCCCGACCAGTACAAGATTTCTATTCGATTCGTCGCCGTCGCGAATGCGAGGAGTGCGGCTATCGCTTCACCACGTTTGAAACGGTCGAACAGACCCCGCTCATCATCGTTAAAAAAGACGGGAATCGGGAAGAGTTCAGCCGGGAGAAAGTACTTCGCGGGATTATTCGGGCGTGCGAAAAACGACCGGTCACGCTAGAGCAACTCGAAGGCGTGGTCACGAAAGTCGAACAACAGTTACGCGCGCTCGGTCAGTCCGAGATCCCGAGTGAGCAAGTCGGTGAGCTCGTGATGAATGAATTGGCACGTGTCGATGAAGTGGCCTACGTCCGCTTCGCGTCCGTCTATCGCCAGTTCAAAGATATCTCTGTGTTCTTTAAAGAACTTGAAGATTTAATGAAGCAAGAAAAATCGACCAACTAGAGGGGCGGCCTGCTGGTCGCCTTTTTTCAGGGGAGACCTATCATGGAAAAAGAACGAATCCTGTACGGGACTGACGAACTGTTGATTATGAGCACTGGGCTCATCGATCGCGAGTCGTATCAGTCGTTGTACCACTTATATCAGCCGGTCATCGGTGTGAAGGCGCTTGCGATGTATCAGACGCTTTGGAGCGAGCTGAAGCCCGGGAAGATGAAATCGAATTATATGTCGCACAGCGCGCTCTGTGAAATGCTCGATTACTCGATTAACGAGCTGACGGACTGTCTGTTCCGGCTCGAGGCGATCGGTCTCGTCCGGACGTATAAGACGAAAGATGAGCGTTTGACCCAGTACGTATATCAACTGCGTGTCCCGCTCGCACCCCATACGTTCTTGAACGACGGACTGTTGTCGAGTTTTCTCTTCTATAAAGTCGGGGAAGTTCGCTTTAAACAGTTGCAAGGACGATTCACGATCGATCCATTGCCGGCCGGGATTATCGAGGTGACGAAAGACTTTAATGAAGTGTTCGACGTCAAAGGCGTCAATCATATGGCGTTCACCCAAAAGAACTACGAGAAACCTGACCGCGCCAAAATCGAGATCAACTATACGTTCGATATGGAAATCGTCAAAAAACTGACGAACTTCCCCGTCGGCTTCTTTACGAAGAAGCTCGATGAGACAATCACGAAGCTTGCCTACGTCTCACAAATCGATGAAGAGACGATGGCCGAGATGTTGAAGGAGTATTTCGTCCACGAGGCGTATCTACCACTCAGCGAGCAAGAGAAACGCGACGGCTGCCGCCAAATGGTGTTGCAGTTGAAGAAGAAACAAACGCGCCATCGGAAAGTGAAGTCGGACGAGACGGTAAAAGCAGAAATCGGTGATTTGCATGACGTGACGGTCATGGAAGAAGCGCATCCGCATCAATACGTGTCGACGTTACGGAAGACGCCACAACTGTCGAAGAGTGACGAGCAACTCATTATCGATCTCGTCGATACGCTCGGGCTCGCGCCAAGTGTCATCAATGCATTGTTCTATTACTGTATCGAAGTGAAGAAGCAGACGCGGCTCAGTGAGAACTATGTCATGCGGATCGCGACGAGTTGGAAGACGGCGGGCTATTTAAACGCCAAAGACGCGTTGGAACAAGAAGCGACACAAGATGCGCTCATCGAGAAGAAACAGCAGAAACGGGAGAATGTGCAACAGCGGACGACCGTCGGCTCGAGACGCAAAGACAAGACCGAGATGCCAAAATGGCTCGAAGACGAGGCGAAAGAGCAACGGACGTACGATCAAAAACGAAAACAAGAGCTCGAGGCATCGGTCCCAGACGACGCGGAACTCGTTAAGCTGTTGAATGAATTGAAAGAGAAAGGATGAGGGACATGGAACGCATCAATCAAACGCTCGCCCAAATGATGAACCGGAAAGAAGTGCGGGAAGCGTACGAATCGATTCGCCGGCGCACCCTCGAACATCCAGAAGTCGTCGCTTTTTTAAAGGCACATCCGGAGTTAGACGAGACGGCGGTCGAGGTCGGCTTTACGAAGCTCAGTGAATATGCGGAACAGATGGACGATAAGAAGCTCATCGAGGAGCAAGCCGTCATCCCGGGCCATCAGCCAGTGCTCTATGTCGACCTCGGTCAAATCGCAATCCGTTATGAAGAGACGGTGAAGCATCGTCAAGCACGGCGCCAAAAAGAGATGGACCGGAAGTTCAAGAGCCTATTCTTGCCGGAAGAAGTGCGAGAGGCGAGCTTTGAATCGTTCGACTGGTCCGATGATGCCCGTAAAATCGCACTCCGTGAATCGATGCGGTTCGTCTCAGGCATGAAGACCCGCCAAAAAGTGAACGGTTTATACCTTCACGGCAGCTTCGGCGTCGGGAAGACGTACTTGCTCGCGGCGATCGCTAATGAGCTGAAAGTGGCGGACATCGAGACGATCCTTGTCCACGCCCCGGGATTCGTCTCGGAAGCGAAACGGAAAATCCGGACCGACTCGTTCGATTCGTTTTTGACGTCATTCCAACACGTGCCGGTGTTATTGATTGATGACATCGGGGCCGAGGCGATCAGTCCGTGGGTACGGGATGAACTGTTCGGCATTATTTTGCAGTATCGCATGATGCATCGCTTGCCGACGCTTTACAGCTCGAACTTCAGCGGAGAAGAGCTCGAGACCCATTTCTCGATCGACGGTTCGCCACAGAACAAAATGAAGGCGCAGCGGCTCATGCAACGCATCTCGACGACGACGACGCAAATCGAGTTAAAAGGTGAGAATCGACGGCGGTAAAGGGATTGTATTTCTGGAACGAGTTGACTATACTAATAAGCATATAACCGATGCATTGAAGAGGACATGAGACGTCGTAACGGGTTTCAAAGCGAGGGAAGGCTGGTGAGAGCTTCCTAAACACGCCGATCGCCTTACTCCCTCAGAGCACCGTACGGGTCAATCGTGCGGCGATTCACACTCGTTATCGTGTGTTCGAGCCAAGCGGATCGCTTGGGAACGAGGGTGGTACCACGAGAATCAAAGCTCGTCCCTTTCATAGGGATGGGCTTTTTTTATTTTCTTTTAAATGTAGAGAGGGGAAGTTGACACATGATTCAATTGACATTTCCAGATGGGGCCGTCAAAGAGTTTGAGGCCGGCATCACAGCAGAAGAAGTAGCAGGTTCAATCAGTCCAGGACTTCGTAAAAAAGCAATCGCCGCCAAAATCGATGGTGAGATGATCGATTACCGTCGTCCGATTGAACAGGACGGTAAAATCGAGCTCGTCATGCCCGACTCAGAAGACGGTATCGATTTGATGCGCCACTCGTCAGCCCACTTGATGGCCCAAGCCATCAAACGGTTGTACGGCGAAGAAGGTAGCATCTACCTCGGCATCGGACCGACAATCGAGAACGGTTTCTATTATGATATCGAGATGGATCGCCGCATCAACGAGGAAGACCTTCCAGAAATCGAGAAAATGATGAAACGAATCGTCGACGAGAACTTGGACATCACACGCGAAGTCGTCTCGCGCGACGAAGCGCTCGAGCGCTACAAACAGCTCGGGGACCCACTCAAAATCGAATTGATTGAAGATATCCCGGCGAGCGAGACGCTCACGATTTACCATCAAGGCGAATTCTTCGACTTGTGCCGCGGACCGCACGTCCCATCGACATCGAAATTGAAAGTGTTCAAGTTGATGAGTGTGGCCGGTGCTTACTGGCGCGGCGACTCGGACAACAAAATGCTTCAGCGGATTTACGGAACGGCGTTCGCGACGAAAGAACAACTCGCGGAGCACCTGCGTCTATTGGAAGAAGCGAAAGAGCGCGATCACCGCAAACTCGGGAAAGAACTCGATCTCTTCTTCGTGTCGCAAGAAGTCGGCCAAGGTTTGCCGATGTGGCTCCCGAAAGGTGCCTCGATCCGTCGTACGGTCGAACGTTATATCGTCGACAAAGAGCTCGAGCTCGGGTATCAGCACGTCTACACACCGGTCCTCGGTTCGGTCGACCTGTATAAGACATCGGGTCACTGGGATCACTATCAAGACGATATGTTCCCGAAAATGGAGATGGACAACGAAGAACTCGTCCTTCGTCCGATGAACTGTCCGCACCACATGACGATCTATAAACATGAGCCGCGCTCATACCGCGAACTCCCGCTTCGCATCGCTGAGCTCGGCGGTATGCACCGTTACGAGATGTCAGGGGCGCTCACAGGCCTCCAACGCGTCCGTTACATGGTGTTGAACGACGGGCATACGTTCGTCACACCGGAGCAGATGAAGCAAGAGTTCAAAGATATCGTCCACTTGATTCAAGAAGTGTACGCCGACTTTGGCATTAAAGATTATCGTTTCCGCTTGTCATACCGTGACCCGGCCGACAAAGAGAAGTACTTCGACAACGATGCGATTTGGGAAACGGCCCAACGTCAATTGAAAGAGACGATGGATGAGCTCGGTCTCCCTTATTTCGAAGCGGAAGGTGAAGCGGCGTTCTACGGACCGAAACTCGACGTCCAAGTCCGCACGGCGCTCGGCAAAGAAGAGACATTGTCGACAGTCCAACTCGACTTCTTGCTCCCTGAGCGGTTCGACTTGACGTACACAGGACCAGACGGCAAAGATCATCGTCCGATTGTCCTTCACCGTGGTGTCGTCTCGACGATGGAGCGTTTCGTCGCTTACTTGATTGAAGAATATAAAGGGGCGTTCCCGACATGGCTCGCACCGGTCCAAGTCAAATTGATCCCTGTCTCGCACGTCCACGACGAATATGTCGCAGAAGTGAAGGCAGAGCTCGTCAAGCGCGGCGTCCGTGTCGAAACGGACCTCCGTGACGAAAAACTCGGCTATAAGATCCGCGAAGCCCAGATGAAGAAAATCCCGATGACACTTGTCCTCGGTGATAAAGAACGAGATGAGCGTGCGGTCAACATCCGTCGCTACGGACAGCAAGAACAAGTATCGGCCACACTCGATGCCTTCTTGTCATCCCTCACAGACGAAATCGCGAACCGTTCACGTTAATCGGTCGACCATCCTTCACCGGAAGGGTGGTCGTTTTTTTCGGTCTCAAGACGGATGCGGAACAAGGGATGGAGACGTAAGGTAGAAGAAAGGAGTGATTCATTTTGAATTATATGAAACCATTAGTGGCGCTCACGATCGGTTCAGTCGTCGCGACAAGCATGATTCCAAAAGTAAACGCAGAAGCCATCGTCGATGATACAATCGTCACACTCGGCGAATCATTATCGGCCAGCCAACGAGACTGGGTGCTCGAACGAGTCGAGGCGCCGGCCGGGATTGAGCCGATTATCACAACCGTGGCCGATGAAGAAAAATATTTAGGGGATGCCGTCCCACAAGCGCAGCGCGGCGGGGGCATGTATTCATCAGCCCGCATCAAACTGACTGACGGGACAGGTCTCGATATTAAAACGGAAAACGTGACATGGGTCACCGAAGATATGTATGCGAACGCACTCGTGACCGCCGGTGTCACCGATGCCGACATTTATATCACGTCACCGATTCGCGTCACCGGGACGTCGGCGCTCACGGGCATTATGAAAGCGTACGATCAGACGGCGGCCGAGACAGGCATTCAATTGTCCGAGGAGCGGAAAGACTTGGCGCAGGAAGAACTGGCCGTCACGTCTGAAATCGGGAAGACGGTCGGTCAAGAAGACGTAGCCGGTCTCATGAACGAGATTAAAGCTGAGATTGCGAACAAGGCACCGGAGACGAACATCGAGATTCGCGATATCGTCATCCAAGTGTTGAATCAAAACAACGTCCAATTGTCCGATACGCAGTTGACGCAATTGACGACGCTGTTCGAGAACATGCAACAAGCGAATCTGGATTGGGGAGCGATTAGCAACGGGCTACAAGGGGCCGGTCAAGACGTCCAGGCGTTCCTCGAGACCGAGGAAGTCCAAGGCTTCTTCGCTCGTTTGTTCGAGGCGCTCAGCAATTTCTTCAAGTCGTTGACGAATTGATTGATGTTGACCACATGACAGATGGTATTAAAAAAGGGCGAGCGCCCTTTTTTAATACCATCGTTTATGGATATAGTCGCGAGCGGACTCATGGTCGTCGACGATCTTCAACGTGATGCGGTTCATTTCTTCTAATAAGTCCGTCAACACCGCTTCAAGCTTGGCATCACTCACCTCATGGTGGCGCATCGTCTCTTGTACGATGTGTTTGATTTGGTCGTGATAGTCATGGTCGTCTTTCACGTGCTTTCTCCAAGACACGGTCCATCCCTCCTTTTTTATTTTATTCCCTCGCAAAAGGTATTGCGAAACAGCGAAATGACTGTTATCATCATAAAAGTGTGAGCTACCAATTATTCATGCGCGAATTCTTGACATCTTAATCCTATTGGTGTTAAGATGACATAGTGATTAAATACAACAAAGCAGAAGCGCCCGCTTCTCACCTCGTCCGAACAGATTCGGTCAGGTCCATCATGTACGTGAAGCAGTCGAGCCTTGGTCTCTGCTGTCTCCGAAATGATGTGTGGGCGGGAAACTGCCGACGCTTTTTTTATTGCCATGTTGTCTTATCAATCTAAAACTCGTGCAACCGCACGATGGAGGTGCTAACCATTAGCAAAGAGCTCTTTATCAACGAAAACATTCGTGCCCGTGAAGTTCGCTTAATTGGAGCGGACGGTGCACAACTCGGTGTGCAATCGCGTAATGAAGCATTACGTTTAGCAGAAGAGGCTGAACTCGATCTCGTCTTGGTCGCCGACAAAGCTAACCCACCGGTCGCTAAAATCATGGACTATGGAAAATACCGTTTCGAACTCCAGAAAAAGGAGAAAGAAGCGCGTAAAAACCAAAAGGTCATCCAATTGAAAGAAGTGCGCCTCAGCCCGACAATCGAGGAAAACGATTTCCAAACGAAATTGCGTAACGCTCGCAAATTCCTTGAAAATGGTAACAAAGTGAAAGCGTCAATCCGTTTCCGCGGACGCGCCATCACACACTCGGAAATCGGCCGACGCGTCATGGAAAAATTGGCGGCGGAATGTGCCGACTTGGCAACAGTTGAGCAAAAGCCGAAGATGGAAGGACGCAGCATGTTCTTAGTGCTGGCTCCGAAGAAAGAAGATTAATCATCGAGTCATAGTGGGGAGGAAATACTCATGCCGAAAATGAAATCGCACCGTGGTGCTTCTAAACGTTTCAAACGTACTGCATCAGGTAAACTCAAGCGTTCACACGCTTACACAAGTCACTTGTTTGGTAACAAATCGACTAAAGCGAAACGTAAGCTCCGTAAAGGTGCTATCGTCTCAGCTGGAGACTTCAAACGCATTCGCAACATGATCGCGAAGTAATACAGAAAGAATTTAGGAGGGAAACCATATGCCACGCGTAAAAGGCGGTTATACGACTCGTCAACGTCGTAAAAAGCAAATCAAGCTTGCCAAAGGTTATTTTGGCTCGAAACACATTCTATTTAAAGTAGCAAAACAACAAGTCATGAAGTCACTCATGTACGCTTACCGTGACCGTCGTCAAAAGAAACGTGATTTCCGTCGTCTTTGGATCACACGTATCAATGCGGCAGCACGCACAAACGGTCTTTCATACAGCCGTATGATGCACGGCCTCAAGCTTGCAGGAATCGACATCAACCGTAAGATGCTTGCTGAGCTTGCTGTGACAGATGCACAGGCATTCGCGTCACTTGCTGATACAGCTAAATCAAAATTGAACGCGTAATCGTTCAATCGACAGCGCCGAGACCTTATCTCGGCGCTTTCTTTTTTCTGATTAATTCCTTAAACTTAAGATAAGGAGGGCGGACTATGAATCCATCTGTTTTGGCCATCGTCGCGTTGGCACTCATCGTCTTGAACGTCTACACCTATTTGCAGGCGAAACGGTACACGCTCGGCGAAGGTGATTTTAACGTCTTATATGCTTATGCCGGCGGTGCGATCGGTGCTCTGTTCGGGCTTCATTTGACGCGGAAAAAGGCGGTTCATGCCCCAAAAAGCGTTCAAATACAAGTATTGATTTTGGCAGTCGGCTGGTCTTTAATGATTTTAGTACTGCTTTGAATGCAGAATAGGAGGAGCAACCGGTGAACTGGACAACATTATTTGATCGGCAGCGTGAATTAGATGAGCGGATCAAAGAAGAACATCAACTATCCGGGAACCAATTTGATGAGCGGCTACTCGCTTTGCTCGTCGAACTCGGTGAACTCGCCAATGAGACCCGTAGCTTTAAATTTTGGTCAACGAAGGGCCCGTCGCCTCAAGACGTGATCTTAGAAGAGTATGTCGACGGCATTCATTTCTTATTGTCGCTCGGTCTTGCCCTCGGGTATGAACGCGATTCGTTCCCAGCAGGTAGCTCGTATCTTGATGCGACTGACGCTTTTTTAGACGTGTTCCGCAAAGTGACGAACTTTGGTTTGTCGAAGACGGAACCGATGTACGAGACGCTGATGGCGGCTTATCTCGAACTTGGCTATACGCTCGGCATCAACGAAGAGTTGATGGTGATGGCGTATATGGCAAAAAATGAAAAGAACCATGAGCGACAAAATCAAGGTTACTAATCGAAACGAAGGAGCGATGTCCCATGAACGAATCATTACATATGCTGAAACGCTTGACGGATGCCACCGGTGTCCCGGGAAATGAAGGAGAAGTCCGCTCATTGATGCGCGAATACTTGGAGCCTCACGTGGAAGCGTTCGAACAAGACGGGTTAGGCAGTCTGTTTGGACGGGTGACGGGCAACGCGGATGGACCGCGTGTCATGATTGCCGGCCATATGGATGAAGTCGGCTTCATGGTGACACGAATCGAAGAAGGGGGCTTCTTACGTTTCCAAGCGCTCGGTGGCTGGTGGAACCAAGTATTGCTCGCGCAACGCATGGACGTCGTCACACGCTCAGGCGAAAAAATCCCTGGAGTCATCGGTGCGAAACCGCCGCACGTGCTTCCGCTCGAGGCGCGCAAGAAACCTGTCGAGATTAAAGACATGTTCCTCGATATCGGTGCGACGTCGAAAGATCAAGTCGCGGAGTGGGGCATTCGCCCGGGCGATACGGTCGTCCCTCACTGTGAGTTCACGGTCATGAAAAATGAAGACTTCTTGATGGCCAAAGCGTGGGATAACCGAATCGGTTGTGCCATCGCCATCGAGGCGGCGAAACGATTGAAAGACGACGAAGTTCCGGGTGTTGTCTTTACTGGAGCGACGGTCCAAGAAGAAGTCGGGTTGCGCGGTGCCGTCACGGCTGCCAACTTGGTCAAACCGGACGTCGCCATCGCCGTCGATACGGGTATTCCTGGAGATACACCAGGGATGACACCAGCAGAAGGATTGTCGAAACTCGGGGAAGGCGTTCAAGTCATCTTCTTCGATGCGACGACCATCACGAACCCGCGCCTCATCGATTTGATCGTCGAAGTGGCGAAAGAGAACGACATCAAGTACCAATTGGATTTGACGCCGGGCGGTGGAACGGACGCAGGCCGCTTCCATTTGGCAGGTGTCGGGATGCCGGCCGTCGCACTTACGGTACCGGTCCGTTATTTGCATACGAATGTCTCAATCATTCACAAAGCAGATTATGAAGCAGCCGTCGATTTGGTCGTAGCGCTCACGAAACGACTCGACCACGAAACGGTTCAATGGTTGAAAGAGGGATAATATGACGAAAATCACGTCTACGAAAAGTGAGACGATTAAGCGCTTAAAGCGTTTGATGACGAAAAAAGGCAGACAAGAGTCCGGACAATTTTTGGTCGAAGGCGAGCATTTGGTCGACGAGGCCATCCGTGCCGGACGTCTCGTCCAACTGATTATGGGGGAGTCGTATACCCCGAAAGGATCATGGCGCCTTGATGAGATGCCTGTCCTCGAACTATCCGACCATGTGGCTGACTTATTGTCAGAGACAGAGAAAACGCAAGGTGTGTTCGCTGTCGTCAAGATGGCCCCGGTCGAACGAAAGATGAAACATGTGCTCGTCCTCGATCGAATCCAAGACCCAGGTAATCTCGGAACGATGATTCGAACGGCGGACGCGGCCGGCTTCGACACGGTTTTGCTCGGAAAAGGGACGGTCGACCCGTTCAATGCCAAAGTCGTGCGCGCGACACAAGGTTCCTTGTTCCACGTCAACGTGAGCTCGGTCGATTTGCTTGAGACGTTGCCTGAATTGAAGAGCGAAGGCTTCCATATTTACGGCACGGCTCTCGCGAAAGCGACATCGTACGAGCAAGTCGATTTTAGTGAGAAGGTCGCGCTCGTCATCGGCAACGAGGCACAAGGCGTACATCAAGACGTGCTCGAATTATGTGACACCCGTGTCCATATCCCGGTTCTCGGCGATGCCGAATCGTTGAACGCGGCCGTCGCGGCCGGTATTCTCATGTATCGGATCGCGCTACAATAACCTTGTCAGCACTGACGAATCGTGATAGGTTAATTACATCGAACAAAATAATGAATAGACGTTGAAAGAGCATAGTACGCGAACTACCGAACGAGTACAGGGAGCATGGGCCGAGACTGCGAGCCGATGCCTTGGTCGGCGCTGAATTCACTCTCGAGTCGTGTTGGAGACAACACCGAAGTAGCATCCCGATACCGATGCTCTCAAGTGGGCCGATTTCGGCCAAGTAGGGTGGTACCGCGATTATTCGTCCCTTCAGTCATCGACTGAAGGGACTTTTTTTGTAGAGGAGGAAACAAGAATGAAAGAACAGTTGGAACAATTACAACAAGAGGCGTTGCAAGAGATTCAAGCGGCATCTTCGCAAAAAGAGTTGAACGAAGTCCGCATCAAATATTTAGGGAAGAAGGGGCCGATGACCGAGGTGCTCCGCGGGATGGGGAAACTCTCTCCTGAAGAGCGGCCTGCAGTGGGCGAACTCGTCAACACGGTCCGGACGACAATCCAAGACACGTTAGAGGCACGGATCGAGGAAGTGAAGGCAGTCGAGCTCGAAGCGAAACTGGCGGCGGAAACGATTGATGTCACGCTCCCAGGTCGGACGTCACTGCCAGGTCATACCCATTTGCTCCAACAAATTGTCGATGAGATGGAAGATTTGTTCGTCGGTCTTGGTTATACGATTGCCGAAGGTCCGGAAGTCGAGACGGATTTGTACAATTTCGAGATGCTCAACCTCCCGAAAGACCATCCGGCCCGCGATATGCAGGATTCGTTCTATGTGACAGACGAGACGCTCCTCCGGACGCATACGTCGCCTGTTCAAGCACGGACGATGCTCCAAGCGGAAGGAAAACCGATTCGCATTATCTGCCCGGGTAAAGTGTACCGTCGCGATGAGGATGACGCGACGCACTCGCATCAATTCATGCAAATCGAAGGGCTCGTCATCGATGAGCATATCTCGATGGCCGATTTGAAAGGCACGCTCGAAGTGTTCGTCAAACAGTTGTTCGGTGAGACGCGTGAGATTCGTCTCCGTCCGAGCTTCTTCCCGTTCACAGAGCCGTCGGTCGAAGTCGATATCTCTTGTTTCAAGTGCGGCGGCAAAGGCTGCAACGTCTGTAAGAAGACAGGCTGGATTGAGATTCTCGGAGGCGGAATGGTGCATCCACGCGTGCTTGAAATGGCAGGCTATGATTCGACGAAGATGTCCGGATTTGCATTCGGAATCGGTGTCGAACGGATGGCGATGTTAAAACATGGGGTGGACGATATTCGTCACTTCTATACAAACGACTTACGCTTCATCGAGCAATTCTAAGGGGGATCACACATGTTATTATCAAAAAAATGGTTGAATCAATATATTGACGTATCCGATTTGAGCGGACAAACGCTCGGTGACTTAATCACGAAAAACGGGATTGAAGTCGAGAGCGTCGTCAGCCGGTCGGAAGGCTTGTCGGGACTCGTCGTCGGGCATGTCCTCGCTTGCGAGAAGCATCCGGAGGCCGACAAATTGAACGTGACGGCGGTCGATATCGGTGCGGATAGCCCGGTTCAAATCGTCTGTGGCGCGCCGAACGTCGCCGCTGGTCAACACGTCATCGTGGCGACAGTCGGAGCTCGTCTCCCAGGCCTTAAAATTAAGAAAGCGAAGCTGCGCGGCGTCGAGTCGCAAGGGATGATTTGCTCGCTCGAGGAACTCGGGTTCGAGAAGAAACAAATTCGTGAAGACGAGCAGGATGGCATTCACACGTTCCGCGAACCGGTCGAAGTCGGTGCGGACGTCATCCGTCTGTTAGACCTCGACGATGAAGTAATCGAGCTCGGATTGACACCGAACCGTTCAGATTGCTTAAGCCTTTACGGGATCATTCATGAAGTCGCGGCCATCCTTGAGCGCCCATACACATTACCGACTGCTGACGTGACGACAGATGTCGCGAACACGGTCAGCGTTCGTCTCGAGACAGACAACTGTCCGTACTATGCGACACGCCGTGTCGACGGCGTCGTCATCGGTGACTCGCCACAATGGTTGAAAAATATTTTGATCGCAGAAGGCGTCCGCCCAATCAACAACGTCGTCGATGTGACGAACTACGTCATGCTCGAGCTCGGTCAACCGCTTCATGCGTTCGATACGGCGAAACTCGGAACGACGATTGCTGTTCGCCAAGCGTATGACGGGGAAGAAATCGTCACGCTCGATGACGTGACGCGCACGCTCGATGCCTCGATGATGGTCATCACGGACGGCGAGCAGCCTGTCGCCATCGCCGGCGTCATGGGTGGAGCGAACACCGAAGTCGATGCGACGACGTCGAGTATCATCCTCGAGTCGGCCTACTTCGCACCGGCATCGGTCCGTAAGACGAGCCGTACGCTCGGTTTACGCTCGGATTCGAGTGCCCGCTTTGAAAAAGGGGTCGACCCGGAACGGTTACAATTGGCCCTTGACCGTGCGGCCGAACTCATCGTCGAAGTGAGCGGTGGCACAATTAGCGACATCGTCATCGCTGGGGACAAAGACTCTGCGGCTCGGACGATTGATGTCTCGGTCGCTTATATCAACCATCGACTCGGAATGGACCTCGAGCAAGAGACGATTGTCCGCATCTTGGAACGTCTCGGTCTCGATGTGACCGGGGACGAGACGTTGACGGTCCACGTACCGTCGCGTCGCCCTGACTTGGAGTTGCCGGCTGACATCACGGAAGAAGTGGCACGCCTCTATGGCTATGACAGTCTTCCGTCGAGCCTTCCGGCGTCACACTCGAAAGGGTACCTCCCGAAAGAAAACGTGTTGCGCCGTCGCGTCCGTCGCATCCTCCAAGGCGCAGGATTGTCGCAAGCGATCACGTACTCGCTCACGAGCGTCGGGAACGCCTCACGCTTCAGTGGAGCCGACTTGACGCAAGTGAACTTGGCAATGCCGATGAGCGAAGAGCGTTCGGTACTCCGGACATCGCTCATCCCAGGTCTGTTGGAGGCGGCTCGTTACAATACGTCGCGTCAACAAGCGAACGTGCGATTGTATGAGACAGGACGCGTCTATGTTGAACAAGGCGAGACGTTGCCACGTGAAACGGAGCGCGTCGCCGGCGTATTGACGGGACTTTGGTACGATCACCGTTCACAAGGTACGCGTGTCCCGGTCGACTATTTCGTCGCCAAAGGAGCCGTTGAGACGCTCTTGTCTGCGCTACGTGTCGAAGCGACGTATGAGGCGGCCGTGATTGCCGATATGCACCCAGGTCGTACCGCAAACGTGCTCATCGACGGACGTGTCATCGGTTACGTCGGACAAGTCCATCCAGGCGTGTCGAAAGACGTGTATGGATTGAAAGAAGTGTACGTGTTCGAACTCGACTTGGACGTGTTGCAACAGTCAGCCGAGCTCATCTATGAAGACGTACCACGTTTCCCATCCATCACACGTGATTTGGCGCTCGTGTTGAAACGGGACATCCCGGCCGGTCAAGTCGAAGCGACCATCAAACAGGCGGCAGGACCGCTCTTGATTGACCTCGCCTTGTTCGATGTCTATATCGGGGAGAACGTAGGGGACGATGAGAAATCAATCGCCTTCTCGCTCAAGTATCAAGATCCGACCCGCACCCTTCAAGATGAAGAAGTGACGGCGTCGTATGAAGCGATTCTCACTGCCGTTCAAGCGGCACACGGTGCGGAAGTTCGCGCATAACCTAAAAAGGTGTCCACCACGTGTGGACACCTTTTTTGAGTTTACTGGACTTCAAGAGCCAAGTCGCCGAACTTTGTCCAACCGACGAGGCATGTCACTTTATACAAGACGAGCGTGATGATGGCCGGAAGGACAACTCCCGTTCCAACGAAGATGAGGAACGCGTCCATTCCTTGCGCGGCAAGGATGTTGAGCGGCGCAATCAATGAGTTGAGCCCGAGTCCCGCGATTTCATAAGGGACTTCGAGTGAGAAGACGAGCGTCGCAATCGGCGCGCTGATCATCGCCGCGATGAAAGGCGGCATGACGACGCGAGGGTTTTTGACGACGTTCGGAAACTGGACTTTCGGTGTGACGAAGAACGAGGCGACCAAACCGCCTGGATCTGTTTGACGATATGCCATGAGCGTGAAGCCGACGAACTGGGCCGTACATCCGATCAACGCGGCGGCACTGGCGACCGGGTCGAGTTGAAGCGCGATGGCGAGTGCGGCCGACGAAGCAGGTGACATGAGCATGACACTAAATACGAGCGCGATGACGAGCGATGTCGCGATTGGAGACGTATTGACCGAAGCGGTGATGCTGGCGCTGATTGAGTTGATGAGCGGTGTCGTGACGGCTGCTGCGCCGACTCCGACGATGCCGCCTCCAAGGACAGCGGTGACCGGGACGACCATCATATCAAATTTCGTTTTCCCGAGGACACGTTTGCCTAACCAGACCGCAGCTGCTGCTGCAATCAAGGCGCTGATCGGTTGACCGGGCACGAGGACGAGCCCGCTCTCGGTCGCTTGGAGCGCCGCACCACCAACGGTTGCCGCAATCATCGAGCTGAACAAAATGAGCGTATTGCCGCCGAGCTGATAAGCGACACCGGCACCGAGTGCCGGGGCGAGCAATGATTTCGCGACTTGCCCGATCAAGACGAGTGTCTCGATGCCGGCCATCTTCCCAATCGTTTCAATCAAGAGTCCAACCCCGAGCGTGACGAGGACGGCGCTTGCCATTCCTGCTGATATTTTGATCATTCGGTCCATTGCGTACTGTTTCACTTCCATCATCTCCTCTATGTGTGTCAATCCAATAAAAAAACCTATCCGGATGGGATAGGCGCGTCGGTCATACCATGAGCGCCTCGTCCGAAACCATCGAAACAAGGGCCCAAAAATTCGTCTCGGTCATCGAGTCGATTTTCAGTCCCTCAGTCGAATAATAATCAGTAGGCCGTGTTGCGCATGGGTTTTCATCATTGCCAGCTCCTCCGTTTGTTAAGATTTGTCTAAGAGTAACACGATATTTTTCAATAATCAATATTTTCTGAAAATTAATTTGAAAAAAATTGAAAACCGCTCAAAAAGAAAAACGACCCAATGAAGGATCGTCTCGTATTAAGACGTGCTGGCTGCAAGTGAGCCAACTTGTTGATCGATGAATGCCATCGAGATTGAATTGAAATGATCGGGTTGGTCGACATTGACGACATGGCCCGAGTCAGTGACGACTTGGACACGAGCCGTCGGCTGATGTTTCGCAGTCCGTTCGACGGCTTCGAGGAACATGTAGTCCTCGTCACCCATAATATAGAGAATCGGTACGTTCGTCTCGATCGAAGAGAAATGACGAAGCAACGGATTCATATTCTCGGTCATCTTGAACCAGCGGATGAACTCGCGTTGACACAGGTTGGCCGCATCGCGGACGAACATCATGCGTGATTTCTTATGACGCTTCTTCGGTAATAAAATCCACGCGAACAGCTGATATAGCCACATGTACGGCACGAAGCTCTGTACGAGACTACCGAGGCGAATCAACAACGTCGAGCGGACGTTGAACTTGACGATGGCCCCGCCGAGCACGACTGAAGCGATTCGTTCCGGATGGTGCTCGAACATCGCTTGAATGACAATCGTCCCGAGCGATAGGCCGACCATGTGGCCTTTTTCAATCTGTAAGTGGTCCATGACCTCGACGACGTCTTCGACAACGACATCGAGCGTATACGCGTTCAGCGGTTGATTCAACGACTGTTCTGCGTTGTAAGAGCCGCCATGTCCGCGTAGGTCGAGCAGGAGCACGTTATATTTCTTTTTGAACGGCCGAATTTGACGATACCAATGCGACAGACTTCCACCCGCGCCATGGATGAAGATGACCCAAGGATGGTCGTCGCTTAATGTGTACGTTTTATAATGCAACATGAACGCTATCCTCCAAAAATTTTTAAGTTCATTAAACCCTAAAAATAATATACCATATCTACAAATGTAGGACTATCGTTTCAACTCGCTCAACCGGATTGCTTTTTTCGTGTTGGCGAAGTGAACTTTCGCGACCTCGTTCAAACGGGATTGACCATAACGAAGAATCAAATCGGCCGCGACTTGGTTGACTTTGGCGCCGGCGCCTTTCGGTAACGTGACCCCGAGTGTCGCACTTAACTTGTCCATTTCTTTTAAGAACAAGGCGCGAGCGAGAATCGAGGCGGCGGCCACGGCGACATGCAATCCTTCCGCTTTCGTCGAGAAATAGA
The DNA here is from genome assembly GCF_018618205.1 of Exiguobacterium sp. s157. Lineage (NCBI taxonomy): Bacteria > Bacillati > Bacillota > Bacilli > Caryophanales > Exiguobacterium > Exiguobacterium sp. s157. The sequence goes on along the minus strand of NZ_JACSLQ010000004.1, from coordinate 150,651 downwards.
CGTCATCTTTGACGACTGCTTTTTCGGAACGAAGGTGGTTATAGTAGATGTTCTTTTCAGCGAACTGATCGATTAAAATGGCGTCCGGTGTCGCATCGAGCTTCTGCAATAAGGCCGACAAGGCGGCGTTATGGGCGATGGCCGTCATTTTGCCTTGCGTCATCGTCCGTTGCATTTTATTATACGCCGGATTGTGCAACGTCGCCTTCTGATAGGTGATGGTGACGTGCAAGTCTTTGGCGATTCGGACGATTTCTGTGTCCGACAGCAGTTTGGAGTCTTTGACCCCGAGCTCTTTGACGAGAGCGATTTTCTCTTTTGGCACGTAGGCGGCGACGACGACGAGCGGTCCGAAATAATCACCTTTTCCGACTTCGTCGCTCCCGATGACAGACCAGTCCGAAAAGCCTTCCGGCAGAACATTTTTCGGAACGCTAGGTTCTTTTTTAATGCTCGTTCCCCATTTGGCGGCTTCCGTGTCGGCATCACGTCCTTGGAACATGACTTTACCCGAATTGTAGACCGTAATCACACACTGAGGTGTTTTAGCACTGAATCGTGCGTGTGGCGGAGGATTGACTGAATGGGCCCGATAACTCGCGATGAGTTCCTCCTGGGCGGTAGCTGATAATTTAATGACTTGATTGCCCAATGTGAGCACTTCCTTTCTAACGCTAGCAAATCAATCTTACATTTTTTTTAGTTATTTTGAAACCAAAGTTTCGCTCTAAACGTATAGACAAGTGAGTAAAGAAAGAAGCGAGGTGAGTCGGAGATGTGGTGGCGCGATGACACGGATGAAGATGAGGCAGAATCTCTCTATAAACATATTCTCGAGCTAGAAGCTCGGATTGCAAAACTGATCGCCCATCAAGTCAGGGTGCGTCGCTTGCTCATGCAGGAATCGTCGGAAGCGGCGACCGAGCAAATCATTGCGTTACAAGCGGAAGTCGATCACTATTTGTCACTTCTGCGACAAGAACGGATGGAGGCGGTCGACCGCTATGATCGCTTACGTCTCGAGCAGACGTTAGGACGGGTCCGACAGTCGGTCAATCAACCGACCCGACCGTTGGCAGAGTGGGACACGATTGAACAGGCGCTCGCGCTCGAAGTCGAACATTTGCGCCGCGTCCTTTCGTACGAACGACAGCGTCGCGCCGAGGAGGAGTGGTAATGGAATCGTTAGATCAGCTGTATTGGTGGGTACTCATCATCGCGGGTCTCGGTACATTCGTGTACATGATTTTTTCAGATGCGTTCGATGTATTTGATGGTTGGTTCAATCCCGCCGTCATCTTATCCTTTTTAGCGCTCGGTGCGGGAATCGGATTGATTTTAAATGCGCTTGCCCACGTGTCGCCAATGATAGGGCTTGCCGTCGCCCTCGTCGGTTCATTCGCGCTCACGACGCTCCTGTACTTATTTGTCCTCTTGCCGCTATCGAACGCGGAAGAATCGATCGGAATGACCGATGAATCCCTCGTCGGCCTGATTGGTCGATTGACGGTCCCGGTCCCAGAAGGTGGGTTTGGCGAAGTGCTCGTCGAATCGGTAACGGGATCCGTACTAAAAACGGCCAAGAGTGTCGACGGAAAAGCCATCGATACGACACAACGCGTCGTCATCATCGAAGTCGAACGAAACATTGCGGTCGTCATGGAGTATGACGAACCGACAATCCGAAAGGAGTTTTAACGTATGAACACAGCTATTTTAGCCAGTATTATCGTCGGAGTGATTTTGCTCGCCTTAATTTTCGTCTTCGTGTTGAAGTATCGCACGGTCGGACCAGATGAGGCGCTCATCGTTACCGGCAGCTACTTAGGGAAAAAGAACGTCCATAGCGACGCGTCAGGCAACCGCGTGAAGATTATCCGTGGGGGCGGAACGTTCGTCTTGCCGGTGTTCCAGCAGGCAGAACCACTCAGTCTTCTCTCGAGCAAGCTCGAGGTGACGACGCCGGAAGTGTATACCGAGCAAGGTGTACCGGTCATGGCGGACGGGACGGCCATCATCAAAATCGGCGGCTCAATCAGTGAGATTGCCACGGCGGCCGAACAATTCCTCGGCAAACCGAAAATCGAACGCGAGAACGAGGCGAAAGAAGTGCTCGAAGGTCACCTCCGTTCAATCCTCGGTTCAATGACAGTTGAAGAGATTTATAAGAACCGTGATAAGTTCTCGCAAGAAGTGCAACGCGTCGCCTCACAAGACTTGGCCAAGATGGGTCTCGTTATCGTCTCGTTCACCATCAAAGATGTTCGTGACAAGAACGGCTATCTTGAATCGCTCGGGAAGCCACGAATCGCGCAAGTGAAGCGAGATGCCGATATCGCCACGGCCGAAGCGGACAAAGAGACGCGCATCAAACAAGCAGAAGCGATGAAGGACGCGAAGAAAGCGGAACTTGAACGTGCTTCAGAAATCGCGGAAGCCGAGAAAGAGAACCAGCTTCGTATCGCGGCGTATCGCCGTGAACAAGACGTCGCCAAGGCCCGCGCCGACCAAGCGTATGAGCTCGAAGAAGCGAAAGCGAAGCAAGAAGTCACCGAGCAACAGATGCAGGTCCAAATCATCGAACGTCAAAAGCAAATCGAGCTCGAAGAGAAAGAAATCATGCGTCGTGAGAAACAGTACGATTCTGAAGTGAAGAAGAAAGCCGACGCCGACCGCTATGCGATCGAGCAGTCAGCCGAAGCCGACAAGGCACGTCAAATCGCCGCAGCCGACGCTGAGAAGTACCGCATCGAAGCGGAAGCGAAAGCCGACGCCGAACGGGTCCGCCTCGCCGGTGTGGCCGAGGCCGATTCGGAACGGGCCAAAGGGGAAGCCGAAGCTGACATTATCCGCTTGACGGGTCTCGCCGAAGCCGAAGCGAAACAAAAGATTGCCGAAGCGTTCGAGCAGTATGGTCAAGCCGCCATCCTCGACATGGTCGTCAAGATGCTTCCGGATTATGCGAAACAAATCGCAGCACCGCTTGGCAATATCGACAAGATTACGGTCGTCGATACGGGCAGCGGCAAAGACGGCGGAGCCGGCAAAGTCACGGGTTACGCCACCGACTTGATGGCATCGCTGCAACAGACGCTCAAAGCGTCGTCAGGAATCGATATGAAAGATTTACTCGACAACTTTGCTGGAAAAGGCAACGTTCAGCCGAGTGCGAATCGCGAGTTGAGCGAGTCAACGTTCGCCGCGACGGAAGAATAAGTAGGGAGCCACAGACAAGTCATCGTCTGTGGCTTTTTTTGTTTTACTCAAATTCCCCTAAATTTGAAACGAAAGGCTTCAAACTCGATCGGTTTCTGACGATAAGTGAGATGTCAGACCATTAGAGAGAGGAAGTAGCGATTATGAAGAAATCACTCATCATCGGCTTGTTGGCCGCATGTGTGACTTGGTTACCAGGTTGTCAGTCTGTGATTGACCAACCGGAAGCAACCGTTGAAACCCGTCAATCGATGGGCGTTGTGTTGTCTGATGTTGGTCTCGGGGACCAGTCATTCAGCGATGCGGCGATGCGCGGCATGGGACAACTCCGTGAGACGGGGGAATGGTTCGTCGATTACCGCGAGTTGGATGAGACGGAAACGTACAAGGCCGGGTTCGAACAGCTCGTCGCCGACGGACATGACGTCATCATCGGGCTCGGGTTCGCTTGTCAAGAGGACTTGGAAGCGGTAGCGGCCGAACATCCGGAGCAACAGTTCGCGTTGATCGATGCCGTATCGACATTACCGAACGTCATGTCCGTGACGTTCAAAGAGACGGAAGGAAGTGCGCTAGCCGGTGCAGTCGCGGGGCTCGAGACGGAATCGAACAAAATCGGATTTATCGGGGGCGTCGACAACGAACTGATTCAAAAGTTTGGGACTGGCTTCGAACTCGGAGCGAAAAGTGTCAACGATGACGTGACGATGCTCGTCGACTATGCGAACGATTTTGCATCACCTGAAATCGGGCGCGAATTGGCAGAGAAACAGATTGAAGCCGGAGCGGACGTGTTATACGCCGCTGCAGGACTGACAGGGGTCGGAGTTCTAGAGGCGGCTGAGCGGAACGGTGTGAAGGCCATCGGGGTCGACAGTGATCAATCGATGATTGCACCGGACGCGGTCATCACGTCGATGTTGAAACAAGTTGATTTGGCCATCGTTGAAATCGCGAATCGACTCGAGAACGAGGCGTTCAATACCCACGTCGAACTCGGAATCGATCAAAACGGTGTCGGTTTGGCCGCTCTTCGTCGTGTCCAGTGGGATGACGAAGAGACAAAACAGTTTGAGGCGTTTCAGAAACAGTTGATGGAGGGGACGCTGAAATGAGTTTACGGAAACGGTTTATCTTTTCGACCGTGTTCACGGTCTTGTTGATTGTGTTGATGATGAGTTACGTTTTGACGACACTCAATCGTCTGCAGACGTACAATGAACAGTATGGGACGCAAATGATCGAGCTGTCACAGCTCGAGACGTCGCTCTTGCAAGAACAGTCACTTTGGACATCGCTCGGCGAGCAGATGAGTCAATCGACGCTGACGCAACTCGAGCGCATCCGGGCGACGAACGGAGAAACGTTTGCGATGCTCGAACAGACATATCTGATTCCAGAGTTCGCGACGCACCTTGAACGGGCGACAACGAAGTATGAACGGATTGAAGCTGAAGTGGAGACGGCCGAGGCCGGCGGAATTGCGGCCCGGATTCAAGCCGCCAAACTCGAAGGAGTATTGAACGATGTGAACACACTCCTCTTGAAAAATGGTACGTTCTATGAGGCGCTACAGGCCGAGGCGGCGAGCGAGACGAAACGTCTCCTGCTCGTATCGGTATTGTTGACGGTCTTCGTCATCGGCGCACTCAGTGTCTATAACTTCTTCTTCGCCCGCTCGATCACCCATCCGCTCGAGCGAAACGTTGAGGCGGCGGAAGCAATCGCGGCCGGCCGGTTAATCACGTTGCCGGATTCGACGCGCCGTGATGAAATCGGACGGTTAGAGCGGGCCATGCAAGAGATGACGATGTCGCTCCAGACGGTCATCGGGTCCATTCGCGTCACTTCGATGAAAGTGAACGATATGACGGAGACAGCGGCCGCCGAGAACGAGGCCGTGGTCAGCACGACGTCGAACATCACGAATGCAGTCGATGAGATGGCGAACGGGGCACAGTCGATTGCAACGGAACTGCAAGAGACGCTCGAATCGGTCGGCATCATGGCGACCTCGTTCGAGACGAGTTTGAACCAGACGAAGCAGACGACTGAACAGACGACCGAGATGACTCGTGAAGTCGCGGCCGGTATCGAGACGCTGACGGACCAGGAAGAGATTCTAGAGCGCTCGAGCGCGCGCAACGCATCACTCGTCAATCGGATGGATGACTTCGCCCGGAAGACCGAAGAGATTGAAAAAATGGCAAAACTCGTGGAAGACGTCGCCGCCCAAACGAACCTGCTCGCCTTGAACGCCGCCATCGAGGCTGCACGGGCTGGGGAGGCCGGACGAGGGTTTGCAGTCGTCGCCAGCGAAGTCAAGAAGCTGGCTGAAGAAAGTAACGTGGCGACACGTTCGATTTTCGGAGTCGTCCAGACGATTCGCGATGAGGTCGCCCGCTTGACGGATATGGTCGAAGAGTCGAGTCGTGAGCAGACGGCACAGCTCGAGGCGTTCGGATTGACGAAGCAGGCGTTCAGTCGAATCCATGACCGGACCGATCACGTCGCCTCGTTCGTCGGGACGATCGAGCGCGAGATGGTCGCATCGAGCACGGAAGTCACGAACGTCTTGAAACGGGTCGAGGAAGTGAGCGGGGTGACCGAGGAACTCGCGGCGGGCAATGAAGAAGTCGCGGCCTCGATGAAAGAGCAACAAGCGAGCTTCGATCAAATTTTCGCCTTGATGCAGGAGTTAGAAGGGCAGGCCGCCGCACTCGCGAGCCAAGTCCAACATTTTGAAGAGCACTGAGACAAGTTTCGGCTTGTCTCTTTTTTGTCGTCTCGAAGCGGATGCGACACACGCCTATCAGGGTCATAAGCGCATCAGAAACGTCAAAGGCGGAACGGGCGCACCGATGTCTATTTGCTCATACTAGAGGGAAGACTCACGCGAGGAGGAGACGTATGGAAAAGTGGAGACGGTATGTCGTCGTGCTGCTCGTCGGATTATTCATTGGGGTGGGCTATATGTTTTACTCGAAAGAACCGGAGACGCCGATGGTCGAACAGTTCGTGGCGACACCCGAGCCGGAAATCGAGCCGAGCGTCCCGACCGAAATCGTCGTCTATGTGACCGGGGCTGTCGAGGCGCCCGATATGTATACGATGCCGCAAGGGGCCCGTGTTGGGGATGTGTTGTCTCTCGCCGTCTTGACGGCCGAGGCTGATCCCGAACAATTGAATTTGGCCCAATTGCTCGTCGATGGGACGAAAGTGAGCGTCCCGAAAAAAGGGGAGACGGTCGTTGTGCCTGCCGCTGAAGAAGCGGGCGGGGGGACGAACGGGGTCCATGTTAACAGTGCGACGAAGGACGAATTGATGACAGTACCGGGCATCGGTCCGGCCAAAGCCGAGGCGATTCTCAATCATTTGAAACAGCATGGGCCGTTCAAGTCATATGAAGAGATCGGCAACGTCAAAGGGTTCGGGGAGAAGACGTTAGAAAGCATGGAAGGTTATCTCTTGGTTCCATGACATGCCACTGTATCCATTGTTGCCAATCAGCCTATTCATTGCCGGGATACACGGATCAGTCGCCCTCTGCCTCCTGTTGTCTGTCGCCATCGCCTTCACTTGGCGTGGTCAATCCGTCTATGCGCACGTTGGTGCCGTCCTGCTCGTCCTGTTCGTGTTCGTACGTCCTGACGCCGAACCGTTGCCGGTGGACGGACCCTATCTGTTCGCCATCGAGAGCCGGCGGGACAATGGCCAATCGGCGCGGCTGTATGGACAAATCGACGGAAAGGAGGGTGTATTGACCGGCCGTGACCTCTCGCTCGGTCGTCCCGGAGAGACGTGCCTCGTCACGTTCACGCAGACCCCGTTCGCACCGTTGCGCAATACAGGTGGGTTCGACGAGGCGGCTTGGGCGTATGGGGCCGGACTTGCGTTCAAAGGGAGTGACGTCGCCATCGAGGCGTGTCGTCCGAGTGACGGCATGAGTGGACGGATGCTCCGTTGGAAGGAACGACAGCTCGCGAGAATCGAGACGACGTATCGGCCGGATGTGGCGCTTTATATGGAGGCGTTATTGTTCGGGGAGAGTCGGTTGCTCGATGAGGATACCTCGTTTTCTTACCGGGTGACCGGTCTGCTCCATCTGCTCGTCATCTCCGGTTCACATATCGCGCTCCTCGTGCTCGGATTGCGTTGGACGACGCGGCCGTTGCCGTTGCGACGAGAGACGAAGACAATGTTGATTCTCGTTGTGGTCACGTTGTTCGGATGGTTGACCGGGTTTTCGCCGCCAGTGGCGCGGGCCGTGCTCGTCGCCGACGTGTTGCTCGGGCTGTCACTGTTTGGTTACCGTGTCCGCGACCCGATTCGGTTGCTCAGTTGGTGCGCGGCGTTCTTGCTCGCCTTGCAACCGTACTTGCTATGGAATTTAGGGTTTCAGTTGACGGTTGCGATGACGTTGTTCTTGCTCGTGACTCGCCCGATTTGGACAGGACCGTTCGGGCTGGCCGTATATGCTCAATGGTTCGGGCTCATCTTGTTATGGCCCGTTCAACCGATTATATCGGTGTTGGCACCCGTGTATAACGTCGTCGGCGCTTTCTTAATTTCCTGGATCGTCATTCCGCTCGCCCTGTTCGCGTATATCGTGCCGACCGCTGAAAAGCTCCTGCATCCGATCCTCGATGGCCTGAATGGGACGTTCGCCCTGCATCACGATTGGCGGCCTTGGCTTCCGCTGCATGAGTTTACGTTTTGGCACGCTCTTGGCCTCGCTGTCGTCCTGTGGGGCGGATTGATGCTCCTTGAGTGGAAACGATGGAGCGGTTGGGGGCTTGCCGTGATTGCGCTCTTGCTCATGCATGGCGTCCTTGAATGGGGCGAAGAGCCGCGCGTCACGTTTTTAGACGTCGGACAAGGCGATGCCGTCGTCGTCGAGTACGGCGAGGTCACGGGAGTCATCGATGTCGGCGGAGTGTTTCAAGACCCGAAAGAATCGAAACGGTCCACCTATGACCCGGGAGCGGACGTCGTCGCCCCGTACATATGGAAGCGAGGGGAGACGCGCCTCGACTTCTTATTGCTTACCCATGCCGATCATGATCACGTCGGCGGACTGTCCGGTTTGCTCTCGTCCATCGAAGTCGATGAGGTGTGGCTCTCGGCGGAAGTAGCGGATCAAGGCAAACGAGACGAGTTACTGGCCGAGCTGGAGACCTATCAAGTCCCGGTCAGGCTCCTGTCGAGCGGGGATAGGCCGTATCCATGGATGTGGGTCGTCGCACCGGGAAAGGCGGGCGAGGACGAGAATGCGAACTCGGTGTCGCTGTTCATGCAGGTCGGGGCGCTCACGTATTTATTGACTGGGGATTTGCCGGACACGCGGGAAGAGATGATTCCGACCGTTGACGTCGATGTGTTCAAATTAGGGCATCATGGGTCGAACACATCGTCGAGTGAGGCGCTGTTGAACCGAATCAATCCGGAATGGGTCATCATCAGTGTCGGAAGGAACAATCGTTACGGACATCCGCATCTTGACACGCTACAACGTCTCGAGGGAAAGCGGGTATTACGGACGGACGAGGACGGGATGGTCGTCTGTGAACGAAATCGGTGTCGCGGGATTGTGACGAAGGCAGTACCGCCATGAAAAACTATGATAAACTAAAAAAGCGATTGCTCCCCCGGGGCAATCGCTTTCTGACTGACTTATAAGCTCAAGAACTTGATGAGGACACCAATCGCGAAGATGGTGAAGAAAAAGCCGAACGGGACGATGAAGCCGATTGCTGAATCGATGGCATCGTTACGTTTGCACTGTACGTCGTTCTCGAACGGGTTTTCGCTTTGTGGGCGAACAGAGTTAATATGCATAGTGAGTCCCTCCTTGAAATGGTTCCGTCCTAAGTATAGCGAATCAGTGAAGGATAATCTATGTTTAGATAAGAATAAATTGTGAAAGTGGTGTGTGTTTTGAATGAACCGTGGCTGCATAACGGAAAGTTGTCGAACGTGTACGTCCTGTTTGGGACAGAAAAATATTTGCTAGAGACGTGGGAGCGGGCCATCATCAAAGCGGCCAACCCATCTGGTGACCACTTTGATGTCATGCAGCTCGACTTGCACGAGACGTCACTCGACACGGCGCTCGATGAGGCGGAGACGGTACCGTTCTTTAGCGAGTATCGGACCGTCATCGTCAAACAAGCGCAGTTCTTGACGGGGGCAAAAGAGAAGCAAAAGCAAAACGTCGAGCGATTGACCGAATACGCGTTACAACCAGCGCCTTATTCCGTACTCGTCTTTATTATCGAAGCGGAGAAGCTCGACGAACGGAAAAAAGTCGTCAAGCGCTTAAAAGAGCGGGCCATCGTGCTCGAAGCGAAAAAACCGAGCCAGTCGGAGCTGATGCGCTACGTCGGCGACGAGCTGAACCGGCGCGGCCAAAAAATGGAGCGGGCGACCGTCGAACGGCTGTTGTTCCTCTGTCAGGATGATTGGGGCAAACTCGTCCGCGAGCTCGAGAAGTTGCAACTGTACGCGAGTGAAGGGGCAGAGATTCCGATTGATATCGTCAACGATCTCGTCCCGCGGACACTCGAAGACAACGTGTTCCAACTGTCCGAATTCTTAGTGGCCCGTCGTGCGGATGCGGCGCTTCGGCTCGTCCGTGATTTAGAGAAGCAAGGTCAAGAGCTGATCGGTTTGTTAGCACTCCTCGCGCGACAGTACCGGAATATGTATCTCGCGAAACAGCTGACGGAGAAGGGGTATGGCGAGAAGCAAATCGCCTCGAAAATCGGGGCGCATCCGTATACGGTGAAACTGGCCTCGCAAGCGAGCCGGAATTTCTCCGAGGCTCAGCTCGGACGGGCACTGACATTGATTGCCGACGCGGATGAGGCAATGAAGACGGGACGGGGTGACAAGCAGATCGTGTTTGATACGCTCGTCTGCCAATTGACATTACTGTGAGGTGAGGACATGGGGTTACAGGAAGTAGGGTTAGAAGCGGTGATTCCGCTTCGGCATGAAGTGTTGCGGCCCGGTTTGCCGGTGGAGACGTGTTATTTTGAAGGGGATGACGCGGAGACGACGCGTCACTTCGCCTGGGTCGAAGATGGACGTGTCGTGTCCATCGCGACCGTGATGGAAGTGGGGCGTGACTTCGATGGTCAGACGGTGCCGTACCAACTCAGAGGGATGGCGACTGACCCGACATCTACTGGTCAAGGGATTGGCTCGTCGTTTTTACAGGCGTTGCATGAAGCGGTCAATGAGTCGTGGTGGTGCAACGCCCGAGAAGTGGCAGTCCGTTTTTATGAGCGGAACGGGCTAGTCGTCGTGGGCGAACCGTTCGAGATTCCTGAAATCGGGACCCATTACGTCATGCGAACCCAAAAAACAGCCGGCTCCTAATGGAGGCGGCTGTTTCGTTTTAGTCTCTAATTAGAGAGCTGCGATGCGAGCTGCAAGACGTGATTTGTCACGGCCAGCTTTGTTTTGGTGGATAAGACCTTTTGCTGCAGCTTTGTCGATTTTCTTCGTAGCGAGGACGAAAGCTTCTTGAGCAGCTTCTTTGTTTCCTTCGAGTACGAGAGCGTCAACACGTTTCACTGCTGTACGCATTGCTGCTTTCTCTTGCGAGTTCGCGACGCGACGCTTTTCAGAAGTTTTTGCACGTTTGATTGCTGATTTGATGTTTGCCATTGTTTTGTCACCCCCTGAAACAAGAAAGTGTATGTTCTTATTACTTCAAGTAATCATTCAACAGAACAAGCACAATTGTAGCAAACGCTTATTCGAAAAGCAACCACTTGATGATTATTCTGAAAACTATATGTGGTATTGTTGAAGTAGGTCGTACACATTAACTTAGGATTTTGATATAATGACACGGTATGCATGAGAAGGATAGGTGAACCCATATATGAACAAACAAGAATTAGAGAATCGTCAGAAGAAGATTCGGAACTTTTCCATCATCGCTCACATCGATCATGGGAAGTCGACGCTCGCTGACCGGATTCTCGAGAGAACTGGTGCGCTCACGGCGCGTGAAATGAAAGAACAGACGCTCGATGCGATGGATCTCGAACGGGAACGTGGGATTACAATCAAGTTGAACGCCGTTAAATTGAACTATACCGCAAAAGACGGAGAAGAGTACATCCTTCACTTGATCGATACACCGGGACACGTCGACTTCACGTATGAAGTGTCACGTTCACTCGCAGCATGTGAAGGGGCTGTCCTCGTCGTCGATGCGGCGCAAGGCATCGAGGCCCAGACGCTCGCGAACGTTTATCTCGCGCTTGATAACGACCTTGAAATCATCCCGGTCATCAACAAGATCGACTTGCCGTCTGCGGACGTCGAACGCGTCCGTCAAGAGATTGAGGACGTCATCGGTTTGGATGCGAGTGATGCCGTACCGGCTTCGGCCAAAGCGGGAATCGGGATTGAAGAGATTCTCGAACAGATCGTCGAACTCGTCCCAGCACCGACGGGAGATCCGTCAGCGCCACTTCAGGCGTTGATTTTCGACTCGTATTATGACGCTTATCGCGGCGTCGTCGCTTCGATTCGAATCGTTAACGGTTCGGTCAAAGTCGGAGACAAGGTACAAATGATGTCGACGGGCAAATCGTTTGAAGTCACGGACCTCGGCGTCTCGACACCGAAACCGTTATCGGTGAAAGAATTGAATGTCGGCGACGTTGGGACGCTCTCGGCGTCGATTAAAACGGTCGGCGACGTTCGTGTCGGTGATACGATCACACTCGCCAAAAACCCTTCGACGGAACAACTCCCGGGTTACCGGAAGATGAACCCGATGGTATACTGCGGTCTCTATCCGATTGACGCGGCGAAGTACAACGATTTGCGTGAAGCACTTGAACGGCTTCAGTTGTCGGACGCGGCGCTCGAGTTCGAGCCGGAGACGTCACAGGCACTCGGATTCGGATTCCGGAGCGGATTCCTCGGCATGCTCCACATGGAAATCATTCAAGAGCGAATCGAGCGTGAATTCGGCATTGATTTGATTACGACGGCACCGTCGGTTATCTATCACGTCACGACGACAGCAGGGGACGTCATCCACGTCGACAACCCGTCGAAGATGCCAGAACAGCAAAAAGTTGAATTGATTGAAGAGCCATACGTCAAAGCGGCCATCATGACACCGAACGATTATGTCGGTGCCATCATGGAGCTCTGTCAGAAGAAACGCGGTAGCTTCATCGATATGCAGTATATCGACACGACCCGCGTCAAAATCACGTACGACATCCCGCTCAGTGAGATCGTCTACGACTTCTTCGACCAGTTGAAGTCGAGCACGAAAGGCTATGCGTCGCTCGATTACGACTTGATCGGCTATCGTCCGTCGCGACTCGTCAAGATGGATATCCTCCTCAACAACGAGCTCGTCGATGCCTTGAGCTTCATCGTGCACCGTGATTTCGCCTACGAACGTGGGAAGGTCATCGTCGAGAAGCTGAAAGCACTCATCCCGCGGATGCAGTTCGAAGTGCCGATTCAAGCAGCAGTCGGAACGAAAATTGTGGCCCGCTCGACAATCAAGGCACTCCGTAAGAACGTTCTCGCCAAATGTTACGGTGGTGACATCTCGCGGAAACGTAAATTGCTCGAGAAGCAAAAAGAAGGTAAAAAGCGCATGAAAATGGTTGGTTCCGTCGAAGTGCCACAAGAAGCATTCATGTCCGTCTTGTCGATGGACGAAGAATAATCGTTCGCCCTTATCTCCGGATAAGGGCGATTTTTGTCATTTGGCAGGATTCGGCACGTCAGGCACGGAATAGTACGTACTTACAGAGAAATAGAGGAGGAGTGGCGGTGATCTATAATTTTTCAGCCGGGCCGGGCGTCTTGCCGGAACCGGTCTTACGTGAAGTGCAAGCCGAGTTTCTTTCCTATAAACAAGGGGTGTCCATCGTCGAAATGAGTCACCGTTCCGACACGTTCGCCACAATCGTCGAGCAGCTCGAGGCGAGACTGCGGCGATTGATGCAGATTCCTGACGACTATGCCGTCCTGTTTCTACAAGGCGGTGCCACCCTACAATTCTCGATGGTGCCGATGAACCTGCGCGAGTCGGGGCGCTTCGCCTATCTCGACAGCGGGATTTGGTCGAAAAAAGCGATTGCTGATGCGAAACACTACGGTGACGTCGTCGTCGCCGGCAGTTCGGCAGCGGTCAAGTATCGAGACCTTCCCGCATGGCCAGAGACGATTTCAGACGTCGACTATCTTCATGTGACGTTGAACAACACGATTGAAGGGACGCGCTATACGAAACTGCCGGACACGGACGTCCCGATCGTCGCCGACGTCTCGTCGAACATCTTGGCGGAAACGATTGACGTCAAGCGCTATGGGCTATTATATGCCGGTGCCCAAAAAAATATCGGGCCGGCCGGATTGACGCTCGTCATCATCCGTCGCGATTTGATTGTCGACCGTGACTTGCCGTCATACCTCGCGTACAGCAAGCACGTCGATACGCTGCTCAACACTCCATCGACGTTCAGTCTATACGTCGCCGAGCGCGTGCTCGCCTGGGTCGAGGGAGAAGGCGGGGTCGAGGCGATGGAACGTCGCAACGTCGAGAAGAGTGGTCTATTTTACGACGCCTTGGATGCATCGCCAATGTTTCATGCCGTCGTCTTGGGCAAGCAGCGGTCGCTGACGAACATCCCGTTCACGACCGGGGATGCCGAGACGGACCGGGCGTTTCAACGATTCGCCGAGGCACGCGGATTAATCGAGCTCGGGGGTCACCGTTCGGTCGGCGGCCTGCGAGCCAGTCTATACAACGCGATGCCGCTCGAAGGCGTGAAGCGTCTCATCGATGTGATGCATGAGTTTGAACAGGAGGGACAAGATGTTTCATATAAAAACGTATAATCAAATCGCAGAAGACGGGTTACGGCGTTTCGAGCCGAGCGAGTATGCCGTAAATGACGCCGAACAAGCGGACGCCTGGGTCATTCGGAGCCATGACGTCCATCAGGCGGACATCCCGCCTTACTTGCTCGCCATCGCCCGGGCCGGTGCCGGCGTGAACAATATCCCGCTCGACCGGCTCGCCCGTCAAGGGGTCGTCGTGTTCCATACGCCGGGCGCGAATGCGAACGCGGTCAAAGAACTCGTGCTCGCCAGCATGCTGTTATCGGTCCGTCCGATTTTGGAAGGGGCGAACTGGGTCAACAATCATACGTTTGCCGATCAGACATCGCTCGAAGAAGCGATGGAACAACAGAAACGGCGTTTCGTCGGGTCCGAACTGCGAGGCAAGCGCGTCGGCATCGTCGGTCTCGGTGCAATCGGGGCGTCGCTCGCGAACGATTTGCTCCATCTCGGCATCGACGTCATCGGGTACGACCCGCACTTATCGGTCGACGGGGCCTGGAATATCTCACAACAAGTAAAACGGGCGAAGCAGTTGAGCGAGTTGCTCGCCGACGTCGACATCCTGACGATTCATATGCCGCTTACGGATGACACGCGCCACATGATTGATGCGACATGGTTCAAGCAGATGAAACCGGGCGCCACCGTTTTGAATTTCGCGCGGGGTGAACTCGTGAATGACGCCGATTTGTTAGAAGCGCTCGATGACAACGTGGCGACATACATCACCGACTTCCCGAAACAAGTGCTGCTCGGACATCCGCAAGTCGTCGCGTTCCCGCACCTCGGCGCCTCGACCCACGAGTCTGAGGTGAACTGTGCAATCCAAGCCGTCGATACGCTCAAACTGTATCTCGAGACCGGTAGTATCCGAAACTCGGCCAATTTCCCGAACACGGAACTCCCTTACGTCGGCAAGCGGCGTTTGGCCGTGCTCCATTTGAACGTCCCGAACATGGTCGGTCAAATCGCCAGCCGGCTCGCCGAGAACGGAATCAATATAGATAACATGGTCAACCGGAGCCGCAACGACGTGGCCTATACGTTGATCGACATCGACAACCATAAACATGAGACGCTATCTGTGCACGCCCTGTACGACATCGAGGGCGTCATGCGCGTCCGCGAATTTTAAGGAGGAATAATTATGGTCGTATTCAAACCGTTTGCCCCATACATGCCAACCCATCCCGAGAACGTCGCAGCCGACCCGTACGATATCGTCAGCGTCGAACAAGCACGTGAAGACGTCAAACTGCGTCCCGACTCGTTCCTTGCGGTCGATAAACCAGAAGTGTTCACGGCGGACATGCCGCTCGAGGCGTGGGGACAACGAGCCCGTCATGAGCTCGAACGGCTTTACGAGAGCGAGTTGACCGAACGGACCCACGGATTTTATGTTTACCGGCTCACCGATCAAGGGCGTGTCCAGACAGGGCTCGTCGCCACATTCTCGGTGACCGATTATGAGGCCGGTCGCATCAAGATTCATGAGCACACCCGTGCCGCGAAAGAACGCGAACGCGTCGAGCACGTATCGGCGACGAAAGCGCACACTGGCCCGATTTTGATGAGCCACGCGCCGGACGAAGGGTTGCGTCGCATCTTGGACGATGCGACGACAGGAGAGGCGTTGTTCGCCTTCACGGACAGTGAAGGTGTCATCCATGAAGGCTATGCCGTGCCATCCAAGCATCAAGCACGCGTCATCATGCTCGGGGCCAGCATTCCGGCCATCTATATCGCCGATGGGCATCACCGGGCCAAAGCCGCAGCCGTCGTCGCACGGAGCCCGATTCATGAAGGGGAATCGAAACAAGAGCGGGATCACTTCCTCGGCGTCTTGTTCCCGAGCGATGAGCTGACGATTTTGCCATATCACCGGATCCTGAATCAAGTGGACACAGAAGAAGTGATGGTACTGCTCGAAAATCTGGATTTATCGTATGACCTCGAGTCGGTCCCTGCTTTGTATGTCCCGAACGAGCGGGGCACGTTCGGTTTGTCTTACCGGGGCGAGCATTTCATGCTCAAAAAACTGCAGACGACGACGTCGCTCGACGTCGCGACGCTGCAACGGGATGTGCTCGAACCGTATTTTCACGTCACGGACGTTCGCACCGATCACCGAATCGATTTCATCGGCGGCAAAGACGCACCGAAACGTCTCGCCGACTTGGCTGAACGTGATGACGTCGTCGTATTGACGTGTCATGCCACGGCGATGGAAGAGCTGATGCGCGTCGCCGACGAGAACGGTCAAATGCCGCCAAAATCGACGTGGTTCGAACCGAAACTGAAGAGCGGTCTGTTCATTCATCGGTTCGATTGAACGTGCAGAGTGGCGTCTCGGCGTGAAAAGCGTTATAAATGGAAGAGAAGAAAGGGGTGGCCGCCATGGCTAAAGCCGTATATCTTCACATTCCATTTTGTGAACATATTTGTTATTACTGTGATTTCAACAAGGTGTTCTTAAAGAACCAACCGGTTGATGACTATTTAGATGCACTTGAACGGGAAATCATCCTCTCGCTCGAACAATACCCGACCGATACGATCGAGACGATCTTTATCGGCGGTGGGACACCGACGGCGCTCAATGAGGCGCAGATGAAACGACTCATGGACATGGTCGCACGTCATCTGCTCCCGCTCGCGTCTCCGAATTTGGAGTATTCGGTCGAGGCGAACCCGAACTTCGTCAGTGCGGAGAAACTCGACACGATGAAGCAAGGAGGAGTCAACCGCGTCAGTTTCGGCGTCCAAACGTTCGACGACGGCGGACTCGAGCGCATCGGACGGACGCACCGGGCCGATGACGTGTTTGCGACCGTGACGGAAGCTGCGAAGCGATTCGATAACATCTCGATCGACTTGATGTTCGGGTTGCCGGAACAGACGCTCGAGCAGATTGAGCGCGACCTCGACTTGGCGTTCGAGCTCCCGATTCAACACGTGTCTTCCTATTCGTTGATTCTCGAGCCGCACACCGTGTTCGCGATTCAAGAGCGAAAAGGGAAGTTGCGCCTTCCGGGCGAAGATATCGAAGTCGCGATGTATTTAAAAGTGATGGAGACGCTCGAACGGCGTGGATTGAAACAATATGAGATTTCAAACTATAGCCTTGAAGGACGGGAGAGCCGTCATAACCAAGTGTACTGGCGCAACGAAGAGTATTACGGCTTCGGCGCCGGCGCGCACAGTTATTTGAACGGGGAACGTCGGGCGAACATCGCACCGATTCCGCACTATATCAAAGCGGAGGGGTTACCGGTCCGCAATACGACGACGCTCGAGACGTTCGAGAAGATGGAAGAAGAGCTGTTCCTCGGACTACGGATGCGCCAAGGCGTGTCGTTTGCGACGTTCGAGTCGAAGTACGGTGTATCGATGCGTTCGGTGTTCGGGCACGTCCTGACGGAGCTCGAGGCGAAGCGGTTGATTGAGACGACGGACACACACGTCCGCTTGACCGAGTCGGGACTCCCGCTCGCCAATGAGGCATTCGCGGCCTTCATCGGTGAAGCGAAATGGAACGACTCGCAAGCGCAAGTATCTAACTGAACAACAAAAGGGCGAACCCAATGCGGGTTCGCCCTTGTTTCGGTTATAACACGAGGTCACGATAAATCGGCATGAGCCGGCTGAACGTATCCTCGACGAGCGCCAGGAAGGCGGCTTCGTTTTGAAGAATCGACGCATCGGCCGGAAGTTGGCGGCCGATTAAGAAGTCAGCTTTTTTCACGGTCGCGAAGCGTTCCGTCATCGTCTCAATCGATTCGGCTGACATATCCTCGATTAAAAACGCGTCTTTCTTCATATGGTCCCCGGCGATATGGAAGTCAGGGAAATCCGATTTGAAGTCGAGTGCCATAAGCCGGCGGCCGATTGCTTCCTTGTTCGGCATCTCATAGATGAAGGCGAGCCAGACGAAGACGCGGTCGTCGAATAAGCCGACCTGGAAATGGGGATGTTTCTTATAGCCGCGTTTGTCATGGCAAATCGCCATCCACGTGTCCTTCGGCGGATTGACCGTCCGGCGGGCATGCTTGGCGACATGTAAATAGAGCGGGATGCCGACGTCGGCTTCGAGCTGAGGCCCGACCTCGTCATAAATCCGGTGAAACAGCGGTTGAATCTCTGAGCGGATCCCGGCCATCCGGGCGTCGAGTCCGTCTTGCGTGAATACGTCGAATTGTTGTGTTGTAAACATCTAATCACCTCATTTCGTATCATACCGAATGTTGACGAAACATGCATATCCGAACGCTTGAACGGACTGGAAAAAATGAGCCAAATGAATTGACAAATAAGGAGAACATGATAATATTTGAAGTGTGATTAGCACTCAGTAAATATGAGTGCTAATAAAGCGAGGCCAATCCTTCAGAGAGGAGTGATGTTGTGCTGACAGAGAGACAATTGCTCATTTTACGAGCGATCATCGATGATTATATTCAGACGGCTCAACCGGTCGGGTCGCGGACGTTATCGAAGCGGGATGACTTATCATTCAGTTCGGCGACGATCCGTAACGACATGGCCGATTTAGAAGACATGGGTTTGATTGAAAAGCCGCATACGTCGGCCGGACGAATCCCGTCCGAAATCGGCTATCGGTATTATGTCGACCATCTCGTCGAGACGAAAATCATCGACGAGCGCGAGACGTATCGTCTCGGTGAACGACTGCGCGCTTCGGCCCAAGAGTCGGAAGTGCTCATCCGTCAAGCCGCTGACCTGCTCTCTGATTTGACCAACTATACGACGGTGGCACTCGGTCCGAACAGCCAGATGAATCGCCTGGCCCGAATCGACTTGATGCCGCTCGACGAACGGCGCGGCGTCGTCTTGATCGTGACCGATCAAGGCCACGTCGAACATCGGACGGTCGTATTCGACTCTCCGATGGCGCCTGACTTGGTCGAACAGACGATTCGTTTCTTGAACGATCGTCTCAAAGGGACTCCACTCGGTCAGCTAAAGTTCCGAATCGGGGAAGAAGTGGCCAAACTTCGACTCGCGCACCAGGAACAATTTGAGTTCATGATGCAACTCATTCAATCGACCGTCGAAGTCCAACATCCTGCTTCGCTATATCTAGGGGGGAAGAAGAACATCTTCAACCAACCTGAGTTTCAGACGCTCGACACGTTGCGTCCGTTCCTCGAATGGATCGATGAACAGGAACGGTTGACCGACTGGCTCGAATCGTTGCCAAACCGCGAGATTTATGTGAGCATTGGTAGCGAGAATGGCATCGTCGCGCTTCAAAATTGTAGCGTCATCACGTCCGACTATACGCTCGACGGGAAGACGTTCGGGACAATCGCCATGATTGGACCGACCCGGATGGACTATCGACACGGTGTCCAAATGATGGGACAAATCATTGAGGCGTTAAGGCGAACGAAATTAGAAGAGTGATGGAAAGGAGCCTCATTATGACAACTGACAAACAAAACGGGCCTGAACCAGAAGAAGTGCTCGAAGAAAAAGATTTTGATCCGAAACAGACAGAGGCTGTCGAAGCAGAAGAGGTTTCAAATGTTGAGTTTGTGGAAGAAACTTCTGAAGGGACGGATTTACAAAAAGAAATCGACGCACTCAAAGCGAGCGAGCTCCGCATCCGTGCGGACTTTGATAACTTCCGTCGTCGGACGAACGAAGAGAACGCGAAACGCGTGAAGTTCGCGTCACAGACGGTCGTCGAGAAGTTGATTCCGCTCATCGATAACTTCGAGCGCGCGCTCCAAGTCGAGGCGACTTCGGACGACGCCAAGCAGATTCAAGCGGGCGTCGACATGATTCACCGCCAGTTACTCGACGTCTTGAACGGTGAGAACGTCGAAGTGATTGAAGCGGTTGGCCAACCGTTCGACCCGAACTATCATCAAGCGGTCATGCAAGAGCCGAGCGATGAGTTCGAATCGGGCATCGTGACGATGGAGCTTCAAAAAGGGTACACGATGCACGGACGCGTCATTCGTCCGAGCATGGTAAAAGTCTCAGAATAACATTACTTAATTAGATGGAGGAATAGACAATGGGTAAAATTATCGGAATTGACTTAGGTACAACGAACTCATGTGTGGCAGTCATGGAAGGTGGCGAAGCAGTCGTCATCTCGAACGCAGAAGGGAACCGTACGACACCATCTGTCGTCGCATTCAAAGGCGAAGAGCGTCAAGTCGGAGAAGTAGCGAAACGTCAAGCGATCACGAACCCGAACACGATTCAATCGATTAAGCGTCACATGGGAACGTCGCATACGGTCGAAGTTGACGGCAAGAAATTCACGCCGCAAGAGATCTCGGCAATCATTTTGCAGAAATTGAAAAAAGATGCAGAAGACTACCTCGGTGAAACGGTGACGGAAGCAGTCATCACTGTTCCTGCCTACTTCAACGATGCGGAGCGTCAAGCGACGAAAGATGCAGGGAAAATCGCTGGTCTCGACGTCAAACGAATCATCAACGAGCCGACGGCAGCTGCACTCGCTTACGGTCTCGATAAAGGTGAAGACCACACGATCTTGATTTATGACCTCGGTGGCGGTACGTTCGACGTCTCGATTCTCGAACTTGGCGACGGCGTCTTCGAAGTTGTCGCAACAGCAGGGGACAACCGTCTCGGTGGTGACGACTTTGACCAAAAAGTCATCGACTATCTCGTGGCAGAATTCAAAAAAGAGAACGGCATCGACCTCGCTCAAGACAAGATGGCGCTTCAACGTTTGAAAGATGCAGCCGAGAAAGCGAAGAAAGACCTTTCTGGTGTGACGAGCGCGCACATCAGCCTTCCGTTCATCACGGCCGGAGCAGCTGGTCCGCTTCACCTTGAAACGACACTCACACGTGCGAAATTCGAAGAGTTGACAGCCGACCTCGTCGAGCGCACGATGGAGCCGACACGCCGCGCGTTGAAAGACTCAGGTCTTACACCGTCTGACCTCGACAAGATCATCCTCGTCGGTGGTTCGACACGTATCCCAGCGGTTCAAAAAGCGATTCACGACTTCACGAAGAAAGAGCCGTTCAAAGGCGTGAACCCGGATGAAGTCGTCGCCCTCGGTGCCGCAATCCAAGGTGGCGTCCTTGCCGGTGACGTCAAAGACGTCGTCCTTCTCGACGTGACTCCGCTCTCGCTCGGTATCGAGACGATGGGTGGCGTGATGACGAAGTTGATCGATCGCAACACGACGATCCCGACTTCGAAATCACAAGTCTTCTCGACGGCGGCTGACAGCCAGCCAGCGGTAGACATCCACGTCCTCCAAGGGGAACGTCCGATGGCACCAGACAACAAGACACTCGGTCGCTTCCAGTTGACGGACATTCCGCCGGCACCACGTGGCGTGCCACAAATCGAAGTCAAATTCGACATCGATGCGAACGGAATCGTTCACGTATCGGCGAAAGACCTCGGTACGAACAAAGAACAGTCCATCACGATTCAATCGTCTTCAGGGATCGACGAGGCTGAAATCGAGCGTATGGTAAAAGAAGCGGAAGCGAACGCGGAAGCTGACAAACAACGTAAAGAAGAAGCTGAACTCCGCAACGAGACAGACCAACTCGTCTTCGCAACGGACAAGGCGATCAAAGACCTCGGCGACAAAGTCGACGCTACGGACAAAGAGCGCGCTGAAGCTGCGAAAGAAAAAGCGAAAACGGCACTCGAAGGCACAGACCTCGAAGCCCTCCGTACGGCGAAAGACGAATTGTCGAACGTCGTGCAAGAGTTGACGCAAAAAGTATATGCGAACATGGCTGAACAGCAAGGTGCTGAAGGTGCAGAGACGCAGACGGAAGCGAAAGACGACAACGTCGTTGACGCTGAGTTTGAAGATCTCGACGATCGCAAATAAGGCAACCGATAGAGAGGAGAGCGCCAAAGCAGGTTTCTGCTTTGGCTCTTTCCATGTTAAGGTAGATTCGGTAGAATTTTAGTTTAGACAGTGTAGAGGAGAGAGTAACGTGGCGAAACGAGATTATTATGAAGTGCTTGGCCTAGATAAATCGGCCTCGGCACAAGACATCAAACGTGCTTATCGCAAGCTGGCACGCCAGTATCACCCTGACATCAACCAAGAGCCGGATGCGGCCGACAAGTTCAAAGAGCTCGGTGAAGCATACGAAGTATTGTCAGACGAACAGAAACGGGCCCAATACGACCGTTTCGGTTTTGAAGGGGCCAGCCAATTCGGCGGCGGTGGCGACTTCCAAGGCGGTTTCGGTGACATCTTCGACATGTTCTTCGGTGGCGGTGGGGGACGTCGTCAAGACCCGAACGCTCCACGACGCGGGGAAGACTATCAATACGTCGTCGACCTCGATTTCATGGAGAGTGTGACCGGCAAGACGGAAATCATCGACCTTGAGATTGAAGTCGAATGCGACACGTGCATGGGCAGCGGCGCCAAACCGGGAACAAAACCGGATACGTGCAGCCGTTGTGGCGGCAGCGGTGTCGAGACGGTCGAACAGAACACGATTCTCGGCCGGATGGTCAATCAACGGACGTGTAGCCAATGTCACGGAAGCGGGAAGACGATTAAAGAAAAATGTGAGACGTGTCACGGCTCTGGCCATGTGAAGAAACAGAAGCAAGTCGAAGTCAAGATTCCAGCTGGAATCGACAACGGCCAACAAATCCGTCTATCAGGCAAAGGTGGTCCTGGCTTTAACGGCGGCCCAGCCGGCGACCTGTATATTGTCGTTCGCGTCCGGGCGCATGAAATCTTTGAACGGGTCGACCAACATATCACGATGGAGATGCCGGTCACGTTCGCCCAGGCCGCACTCGGCGCGGAACTCGAAGTTCCGACCGTCCACGGCAAAGTGAGTTTGAAAGTTCCAGCCGGCACGCAGACCGGTTCGCGATTCCGGTTGCGCGGCAAAGGGATGCCGAGCGTCCGCGGCGGCGGCAATGGCGACCAGTACGTCAATATCGTCATCATGACGCCGACGAATATGACCGACCGTCAAAAAGAATTGCTCCGTGAATTCGAAGAGATTAGCGGAGAAGCAGGCGTCGAAGAACAACACGGCCTGTTCCAAAAGATGAAGAAGTTTTTTAGCCAGTAAAAGGAGCGTGTTCAAACAATGAAATGGTCTGAAATTTGTGTCCACACGACACAGCAGGCAGTCGAAGCCGTATCGAATTTACTACATGAAGTGGGGGCACAAGGGGTCGTCATCGAGGACGTCGAAGATTACGACCAGATGATGGCCGAAGACCATTTCGGCGAGATTTGGGACGTGTCGGGCCGTGAATCGTATCCGACGTCCGGTGTTTATGTGAAAGCATACGTACCGGCCTCAGGTGATTTTCAAGACACGCTCGCTGCGTTCAAAAAAGAAGTGGATGGCTTGCGTCATGTGCTCGATATCGGCACCGGTGACGTGACGGTCGTCGAGATGGACGAAGAGGACTGGGCCCATTCGTGGAAGCAGTACTACAAGCCCGTCAAAATCTCACAACATTTGACGATCGTTCCGCTTTGGGAAGATTATGAGCCACAACCGGAAGAGAACGTCATCTTACTCGATCCGGGTATGGCGTTCGGGACGGGGACGCATCCGACGACGATGCTCTGCATTCAGGCGATCGAGAACTATATCCGACCGGGTGACCGATTGATTGATGTCGGCACGGGTTCAGGTGTCCTCGCCATCGCTGCTGCGAAGCTTGGGGCCGAACGAGTCGAGGCACTCGATTTGGATGCGGTCGCCGTCGAATCGGCGCGTCAAAACGTCGAGACGAACGGTGTCGGCAACGTCATCGACGTGAAGACGGGTGACTTGTTGAAAGGGATGACGGGGGAGTATGACCTCGTCGTCGCCAATATTTTGGCCGACGTCATCATGCTGTTCATCGATGATGCATATGCGCGCGTCAAACCGGGCGGCTACTTCATCACGTCGGGTATTATCGGACAGAAGCGGGCCGAGGTGACAGAGGCGCTCAAGGCGTCCGGATTCGCGATTGAAGAGACACGGGTCATGGAAGACTGGGTCGCCATCATCGCGAAGAAAGGATGAGCCATGCAACGATACTTTTTACCGCGTGAGTCATTTGTTAATGACACGGCCACCTTACCGGCCGACGTCGTCCATCATATCGGGACAGTGCTCCGGGAGACGCCCGGTTATCGCATGGTGCTTTTAGACGGTACCGGCCTCGAATATGAGGCTGAGGTCGTGACGCTCGAGAAGAAGACGGGCACGGCCCGGGTGCTCGAACGCCGTCAAGCGACGACCGAACTTCCCGTCGACGTGACGCTCGCCTATGCGCTTCCGAAAGGCGATAAAGTCGAACTCGTCGCCCAAAAAGGGACTGAGCTCGGCATGCATCACTTCTGGGTGTTCGAATCGAAGCGCTCGGTCGCCAAATGGGACGCCAAAAAGGCACCGAAAAAAGTCGAACGGCTCCAGAAAATCATGCAGGAAGCGGCCGAACAGTCGTACCGCGCCGTCGTTCCGATGTGCCAACACATCACACCACGGGAACTGACGGACCGCATCGATTCGTTCGATGCCGTCGTCATCGCCTATGAAGAACAAGCGAAGCAAGGGGAGCAAGCAGCGTTTGCGACGGTGTTGAAAGCACTTCGACCTGGGGCGAAGCTCCTGCTCATCGTCGGGCCGGAAGGCGGCTTTGACGAAAGTGAAGTGAATGAGTGGACGGAACGCGGGGCACAGGCCTGTGCTTTCGGACCACGCATCTTGCGTTCGGAGACGGCGCCGCTCTATGCGCTCGCCGCTGTCTCTTATGCGCTCGAATTGAATTAACACATCAAACGGCTCTCGCGGATGCGGGAGCCGTTTTTGTACCTAGAAAAAACAGGCTCGCGATTTGGGCGCGAGCCTGTCGAATTATTATTTGACGAGTGTGATCGTCTTCGTCGTCACGTTGCCGGCGAGGTCGGTCGCCTCGAACGTGAACGTGTTCTCACCTGACGTCACAGGAAGCGTGACCGTCTGTGTTTTCGCGAATGAACGCATCTCATACGGTTCTTTCAGCGCTTGGCTGAATTTCAAGTCGCCGTTGACGAGAAGTTTCACTTCGTCGAAGTTGTCTTTCACCGTTACAGAGACGTTGACCGTCGATTGTTTTTTACCGATTTTTTTCGGTAGTTTTCCAAGTTCGATGCTGGCTGGTGTCGTATCCACAAAAATCGCACGTTGGAAGTTGGTCACGTTTCCAGCCGCATCCTCGGCGACGAACCGTAACTTATGGACACCGTCCGCGAACGTCCGCGTCGTGTCGAAGATGTGTTCTTTCTTCGCATCGTCCCATGTGAGCGGAACGTCAACACCGTCGACTTGGAACGACTGGATCGCAGATGCGTCTTGAATCGTTCCAGCGACCGGGACAACCGATGTCGCGTATGGCGTCAAAGCGAGCGGGGCGTTCACGAACACTCCAGGCTTATCCGCGTCTGTCGAGTAAGCGACCGTCTTCGTTGTGCTGTTGCCAGCGTGATCGACGACGCGAACGCTGACTTGATCGGCGTCACTGACGCCTGTGAACGTATAGGCCTTGCCATCAGCTTGCTTGGCGACGGATTTTCCGTTCAAGAAATATTCGACCGAATGGATGCCTGAGAACTCATCTTTCGCTTGGACCGCCAAGCTCTCCCCTTGCCATTTCGTCGTGAACGTCGGGTCCGTGTAATCGACTTTGACTGGGAAGCGAAGCGTCTGGGCTTGTTTTTTCATGTAATCGATGCTTCCTTCGATTTCATAGAAGTATTTGCCGGCCGGGGCTGGTTTGCCATTCAACTGACCATCCCATGTGTAAGCGGCCGAGTAGTAATAAGGTGTGTTGGCACCGCCGTCAAAGTAGTTCTTGCGAAGTTCTTCGTCTTGGAACAACGTCCGGACGACATTGCCGGCCTCGTCGACGATGCGATACTTGACGTCCTTGGCGTTACGGAGCAACGAGAACACCGGTACAGCGACATCTTTTGAGCCATCTTTGTCTGGTGAGAAGGCGATTGCGTCGGCAGAGACCGATTCGTCAAGGTTCGAACCGAGATAGTTCCCTGTTTGATCGACCATACCTGATACTTCGTAGAACGAGCCGTCTTCATAGATGGAGGCATCGAAGATTGGCGCCTTGCCCCAGTCTCCTTCGAAACCGACGAACGGTACGACGAGTGACGGGTTGCCCTCAGGACCGTTGACGTCCGTCAAGCGGACGAATCCATCAACGAAGTAACCGTTCTCGAAGACGTCTTTCGCCGGTACGAGGCCGTCGAGCGTTTTCGGATTGAGCACTTTCGCTTTCGAGACGTCAAGTGCGACTTTGAGTTCTACTTTCGCGTTCGGTTTTACTTTGACCGTACTGACTTTCTTCCCGTTGACGGTCACTTTTGCATTCTCGAGCGCTTGGGCTTCCATCGCGTTCTGAACGAGTCCAGACGTCTGCTCGATAGCGAGATCGGTCTGGAGTGACGAAGACACGTTATACGACACAGCCTTGTCCGACAAGTTCTCGACGACAAGCGTGAACGTCGCCTTGCTGCGGTTCAATTCCTTGAGCGCGACTTTCGCTTCTTTCGTCTTCTTCTCGTACGCGATTGCCGGTGTCGAGACGGCAGCATGCAATTGCATGAGACCAGCTCCACCACGACGCGGCGTGTAAGGGAGGTTTTGTTGTAACTGTTTGTTGAGCGGTCCGATATCCGTGACAGCTTTCGATGTGTTGATGAGCAAGTTCTTCGCCATCGTGACGCGTGCTGTTCCTGTCAAATTGAAGTCGCGGTCGACGCGTTCGAGGACGAGGGCAGCTCCGCCGGCCACGTGTGGGGCAGCCATCGATGTACCACTCATCAAGCCGTACTGGTTATCGTTCAACGTCGAGAAGATCTGTCCGCCCGGTGCTGAAATTTCTGGCTTGAAGTCGAGGTTTGGCGTCATGCCCCACGACGTGAAGTTCGAGAGCTGACCGGCCGCGCCGTTCGTGACACTGAGGCGATCGCCGGCAAAGCCGATTGTCATCTGTTCACCAGCGAGGAGACGTTGTTGCAACGTGTTCCCGTCTTTGATGCTAAGCGAGGCCATCGGGATTTTCGGGTTGGCCAATGCCATGCTCACATAATCGCCGTGACCGACAGCTCCACGGACAATGACGCCAGCTGCGCCGTTCGCTTCGGCTGTCTGTTGAATGTTTGAATAGAAGTAACTGCCGTCGCGAACCGCGAGGACGATTTTTCCTTTAACGTCTTTTCCGACGTATTGGCTCGGTTGGCCGTCGCCGACGTAAACGAGGTCGTAATTGCCTTGCGTGAAGGCAGGACCGTCTTGTTTTTTCCAACCGATTTTGTCAGTGGCGTCACCCGACTTGACTGAGAACGCGTCCAATTGAATTTGATCGTTCTCGAGCGAAGCGACGGATGTCGACGCCGAGCTGACACTCGGGGCACCGACGACGCCCGTGTCCGGATTATCGGCGTACGGAAGGTCGTAACCGTTGCCGAAGTAAGCCGAGTTTCCAGCCGAAATCGACATGAAGACACCGTTATCGACGGCACGTTGGACGGCTTGTTGTTCCGGTGAGTCGGCATCGACGAATCCGGCCGTTGAGCCGAGACTCATGTTGATGACGTCCGCACCGAGTTTGATGGCGTCATCGATGGCTTTAATGTAGATATCGCCGTATGTCGAAGCATAGTTCGGGTCGTTACTGAATACTTTGAGCCCGAGCACTTGTGCCTCAGGAGCGACACCTTTCAAGCCACCGGCCGCTTCATCCCCGTTGGCGGCGACAGTACCCGAGACGTGCATCCCGTGCATCGAGGCGCCAGGTGAATCGTCACGGATATCATCGTTCTCATCATAATAGTTATAAGCGTATGGGACTTTCTCGTTTATGTAAGCTCCAGGCATGCCGAACGTGCTGACGGCCGTCTCGACTTCTGTTTGAGACAACTCGGCTTTTGAATCATCCGTAAGACGGAAGTCACGGTGGTCGGCGTCAACGCCTGTATCGATGACAGCGACGATCGTCCCTTCGCCCGTGAACCCGTAATCGCCCCACGTCTGCTGTGATTGGACCATGCCATTACTCGTGACCATGTCCGGTTTGACTTCTGGACGTTCGTACTCGTTGACGACGTGGACGCTTGCGACTTCAGGCAACGCCTCGACCTTTTTGACGTCGGTCGCTGTGAGCATCGTACTGAAACCGTTGAAGACGGTCGTGAACTCTTCGAGCGTCACGGCCTTGACGCCTTTTTTCGAGATGGCAGCTTTCGCTTTCTTTTGTTCGGCTTTGACGAGCTTTTGAGCGCCGTCTTTCTCCGTTTTCGTCAACTCGTTAAACTTTTTACCCTTTTTCTTTGCTTGTTCGATTGCTGGGGCACCGACAAGTTCGACGACGACGCGCAATTTCTCATGTTTGTCGGTCGAGCTCACGCTTTGTTTGACAGATGGCTTGGCTAGGACAGGTTCTGCGCCGAGGCCGAGTAGGCCGGGCGTCAACGCGAGGCAAGTCGCGAGGGAGACGTTCAAATAAAATTTCGGTTGTGGCAATTTAGTATCCTCCAATCGTTTTTTGAAAAAATAAATCCATTTGTGGAAAAGGATAGCGGATTTCAAACCAAAATTCTTCCTATTTTTTAAACGATAGGGTAATGAATTTGAACAAATTAAAAGATTCTGACAATTACTTTGGACCTATCCACGTTAAAATGTGGATAGGTCTTTTCTCATTTCCTGACTCTTTCATCGGATTAACAATAAATAATTCATCTCTCTCAAACAATATGGGCAATTCGCTTGAGATTTTAATCTAAAGTTGATACAGTCTGTAGTAGATAAATCATATAAAACTTATCGATATAGTCGGAATAAAGATGATGGGGTGACAACATGGGATTACAATTCATGGACATTTTTAAGGAATGGGCGTCAGAATATGACGCGACCGTGACCGGACATGACGAACAGTATCGTGAAGTGTTCGCCGGGTACGAGACGATGCTCAACGAGGTCGTCGACCAATTAGAAGGCCGGGTCATGGAATTCGGAAGCGGGACAGGGAACTTGAGTGCAAAAATCTTGGAGCGCCACGAATTGATTTCGGTCGAACCGTCTCCGGAAATGCGGGCCGTCGCGGCCGAGAAGTTACAGCTCGATATCGTCGACGGTGACTTTCTCAACTATCCGACGGATCAACAGGTCGATACAATCGTGTCATCCTATGCGTTCCATCATTTGACGGATGATGAGAAACGGACGGCGATTCGAAGTTACGTCGAACACCTCGACGCCCCGCGCTTCGTCTTGCTCGATACGATGTTCGCCTCGCAAACAGCGAAACGGGACATCTTGGACTGGGCCGAAGCGAACGGCTATACCGATTTACTCGAGGATTTGAATCGAGAGTTTTATCCATATACCCAGACGATTCAAGCGATGCTCGAAGCAAACGGCTATACGGTTACGCTCACGCAAAAAAATAAATTCGTCTGGCTCGTCGTGGCCACGAAACAATCAGGAGGAACTCAATCATGAAAAGTTATAAAGTCGAAAGCTTTAATTTAGACCATACAAAAGTACAAGCGCCTTACGTCCGTTTAGCTGGAGTGAAGAAAGGGACGGCCGATACGATTTATAAATATGACATTCGCTTCATTCAACCGAACGAAGGGCTTATGCCGATGCGCGCCGTCCATTCGCTCGAGCACTTGATTGCCGAGAACAGCCGTAGCCACTCGAATCAAATCATTGACGTCTCGCCGATGGGTTGCCAGACAGGCTTCTATTGGACGATGTTGAACGACGGGGATTACGAAGCGATGCTCGACCTCGTTGAAGCGACACTCCGCGATGCAGCAAATGCGACAGAACTTCCAGCGCAAAACCCGATTCAATGCGGCAGCGCGAACCATCACGATTTCGAGGGTGCGAAGAAGCTCGCGGCCGACATGCTTGCTAAGCGTGACGAGTGGCACATCATCTTCAAGGACGAAGCGTAAATGATTGTCCAAAGCGTCTATGAATTGATCGGGGAGACGCCTCTTCTCGAATTGCGGACGTTACCGGTTCCTCCGGGTGTCAAAGTGTACGGCAAGCTCGAGATGATGAACCCGGGCGGTAGTGTCAAGGATCGGCTCGGTCTGCAATTGATTGAACGGGCGCTTGAACGTGGACAACTCGTACGCGGGGGAACGGTCGTCGAACCGACGGCCGGGAACACCGGGATCGGGCTCGCACTCGCCTGTCAACGTCACGGCATCAAGTTGATGACCGTCACTCCGGAGAAGTTCAGTCAAGAGAAGCAAGCGCTCATGGCGCTTCTCGGGGCGACCGTTGTCAACACGCCGACGGAGCTCGGGATGAAAGGGGCCATTGCGCGGGCGAAAGAGCTCGCCATCGAACATGACGCCTATGTGCCGGAACAGTTCTCGAATCCGGATAATCCGGACGCATACGTCGACACGCTCGCGCTCGAGCTTCAGGCCGACCTGCCGAACATCGATGTGTTCATCGCCGGGGCCGGCTCAGGGGGGACGTTTACAGGTGTCGCGAGCAAGTTGCGGCCGAACGGGACGAAGACGATCGTCGTCGAGCCGGAAGGGTCGATTTTGAACGGTGGAGCACCAGGGCCGCACAAGACAGAAGGCATCGGCGTCGAGGCGTGGCCGGCGTTCTTGCCGCGCGAGCTCGTCGACGGGATTTACACGATTACGGACGAAGAGGCGTTCTATTATGTCGCCCACCTCGCCAAACAAGAAGGTTTGCTCGTCGGAAGTTCATCCGGAGCGGCTATCGCGGCATGCGTACAAGAAGCGGCTCAGATGACAGAAGGCGTCATCGTGACGATTTTACCGGACAGCGTTGAACGTTATTTAAGTCAAGGAATAGTCAAGGAGGCAGAATATGCGTACAAAAACAGCACTCATTCACGGCGGTAAAACAACGGACCCGTTGACGGGAGCCGTCACACCACCGATTTATCAGACGAGCACGTATAAGCAAGACGGCATCGGCAATCTCCGCGAAGGGTATGAATATTCGCGGACGGCCAACCCGACACGGACGGCACTTGAGACGCTCATCGCCGATATCGAGGGCGGTGCCAGCGGGTTTGCGTTCGGTTCTGGGATGGCAGCCATCTCGACGATTTTAATGTTAATGAAATCAGGGGACCACGTCATCGTCGGTTCTGACGTATATGGGGGAACGTACCGTGTATTCAATCGAGTATTTCAATCACTTGGCTTGGAGGCAACTTTTGTCGATACGGCCGATACGCAAGCGGTCCGTGAAGCGCTCCAGCCGAACACGAAAATGATTTACGTCGAGACACCGACAAACCCGTTGTTGAACGTGACGGACATGCGCCTCATCCGCGCCATCGCCGACGAGGCGGACGTCCTGTTCGTCGTCGACAACACGTTCATGACACCGTACTTCCAAAACCCGATCGAATTGGGGGCGGACTACGTGCTTCATAGCGCCACAAAATATTTAGGCGGCCATAGCGACGTCGTCGCCGGTCTCGTCGTCGCCCGCACGGAAGAGCTGGGAGAGCGTTTGGCGTTCTTGCAAAACTCAGTCGGCGCGGTACTTGGACCACAAGACAGCTTCCTCGTTGTTCGCGGCATCAAGACGCTCGCGGTCCGCATGGAAGCGATTGAAGCGAACGCGCTCGCGCTCGTCGACTACTTGACGAAGCATGAAGCCGTCAGCCGTGTCTTGCATCCGAGTGTCGGCAGCGAAGAAGCGAAGCGGGTCCACTTGTCCCAGGCACGTGGTTTCGGTGGAATGATCGCCTTCGACGTCGGTTCAGCCGAAGCGGCCGAACTCGTCGTCGCGAAGACGAAGTACTTCACACTCGCCGAAAGTCTCGGCGCGGTCGAGAGCTTGATTAGCGTACCAGCTCGGATGACGCATGCGTCAATTCCTGCGGAACGCCGTCTCGAACTCGGGATTACGGACGGACTCGTCCGCATCTCGGTCGGCCTTGAAGATGTACAAGATTTGATTGAAGATTTGGAGCAGGCGCTCGCGACCGTGGCGACGATTCCGAACTAAGTTGCATAGCGATACGAGGTGCGCTCGCGAGCGTGCCTCTTTTTGTCGTGTGCAAGGTGAAAGAATTCGCTTGAATGTCCTAATCGCATCGACTACACTGACGATAATTGATTACGAGAGCGGGTGAACAGAGTGAACAAAGGCGTCATGCCAACGGTCGGGGCCTACGTCATGTGGGGCGTCCTACCGATTTATTGGAAGTTTTTGCAGGAAATACCGAGCGGTCAAATCTTGGCCCATCGCATCGTCTGGTCGTTCCTCTTCATCTTACTTGTCTTGAAATGGACGAAACAGTGGACCGAGTTCAACTATGCGCTTCGGCACCGGGCGACAAGGAACGCCTTTATGTTGAACGGATTTATCGTCAGTGCCAACTGGTTCGTCTACATATGGGCGGTCAATCACGGCTATATCATCGAAGCGTCACTCGGCTATTACATCAATCCGCTCGTGAGCATGGTGTTAGGTGTGCTTGTTTTTCGGGAATCATTAAATCGAGTACAATGGCTGGCGGTGACCGTGGCGGCAATCGGCGTGCTCGTCTTGACGTTCGGCTATGGGTCGTTCCCGTGGATCGCGTTCATTTTGGCCAGTACGTTCGGGTTTTACGGGATGGTGAAGAAACGCCGTCCACTTGCCTCGACGGTTAGCCTCGGCATCGAGACGCTCGCGGTCGTTCCGGTCGCTATCATTTTCTTGGGTTGGCAAACGTCTCAGGGAGGATTGACGATGACGACCGAACCGGTCATTTGGGTTGCGTTGGTCGGGACAGGCGTGATGACGGCGCTACCCCTTCTTTTGTTCGGGTACGGGGCGCAACATATCCCGTTCACGCTCGTCGGGTTTCTTCAGTTCATCGCACCGACGCTCAGTCTCGCAATCGGGGTCATTCTCTATAATGAACCGTTCACGGGCTATCACGTTTTTGCGTTCACATGTATATGGATTGCCATTTTCTTCTTTAGTTGGAACAGTTGGATCCAGACGCGGAAACGCCGTCAACTCGTCTGAATTGAAAGCTGTTACATTTCAAGAAAACATGATAATATGTTAGATGTCAGACCTATATGTCAGACCGATACATCAGAGGAGGAATTTTACGATGGAATTAGCACGTTATATCGACCACACAGCCTTGAAGGCAGAAACAACGAAAGATCAAGTCACAAAACTTTGTGCCGAGGCGCTCGAATACAAATTCGCAAGCGTCTGTGTCAACCCGACATGGGTGAAGTACGCGGCGGAACAACTCAAATCAGATGACGACGTCAAAGTATGTACGGTCATCGGCTTCCCACTCGGAGCTAACACGCCAGAAGTGAAAGCGTTCGAAACTAAAGACGCGATTGCAAACGGCGCAGGCGAAATCGATATGGTCATCAACATCGGTGCCATGAAAGACGGCGATTTCGATCTCGTTGAGCGCGATATCCGCGCTGTCGTCGAAGCGGCAAACGGAACGCTCGTTAAAGTCATCTTTGAGACGTGCCTCCTTACGAAAGAAGAAATCAAAAAAGCGGCTGAGCTTTCAGTCAAAGCAGGCGCAGACTTCGTGAAAACGTCGACTGGCTTCTCGACAGGCGGTGCGACAGTAGAAGATATCCGCCTCATGCGTGAGACGGTCGGACCAGATCTCGGCGTTAAAGCTTCAGGCGGCGTACGTGATTTCGAAGGCGCACAAGCTATGATTGATGCCGGCGCGACGCGCATCGGCGCATCAGCTGGAATCGCCATCGTTACAGGCGGACGTTCAGACAGCGACTATTAATAACTAGTGGTTGACCGCACGACTTACTTTCACTATAATATGTTATGACGTGTGAAACACGTTTCCTTAGTCGTGTAATTCGGAGGGAGGGAAAACTAGTGGAAACTCGTGTCCGTAAAAACGAATCGCTTGAAGACGCTCTTCGTCGTTTCAAACGCGGTGTTTCGAAAGATGGCACTCTTGCCGAAGTTCGCAAACGTCGTCACTACGAAAAGCCAAGCGTAAAACGTAAATTGAAATCAGAAGCTGCGCGTAAGCGTAAGAAATTCTAATTTCAGTTTCATTTGTAGAGAGGGTGTTAGCTCATGAGTCTTCAAGAACGCTTGACGGACGACATGAAGCAAGCCATGCGCGCGAAACAAAAAGATCGTCTCACGACGATCCGGATGGTCAAAGCGTCGCTCCAAAATGAGGCCATCAAATTTGGTCGACAAGATCTAACTGAGGAAGAGGAACTCACGGTGCTCAACCGAGAGATGAAACAGCGCAGAGACTCCCTCCGAGAATTCGAAAGCGCTGGTCGTGAAGACCTTGCTTCTAAAGTAGCTGACGAGATTGTCGTACTAGAGGCCTATATGCCTGAACAACTTTCTGAAGATGAAGTCACGGCGATCGTGAAAGCAGCTATTGCTCAAACGAATGCTACAGGCCCGTCGGATATGGGTAAGGTGATGGGCGTCGTCATGCCTCAAGTTAAAGGCAAGGCAGACGGTGGTCTTGTGAACCGCATTGTCAAACAACAATTGACGAATTAATGAGAGAGACAGGGATTTTTGGGTCAAACCAAAAGTTTCTGTCTTTTTTTGCGTATTCCGAAACCAAAAGCGAACTTGTTTCGTATACACTAGAGATAAGAGGTAGCTTGTGAACTCGGAAGGGGGTTGCAATACGATGACATTTGGTCTCGGAGTGATTCTGACGGTGTTTTTTGTCGGGATCGTCCTTCTAGGAATTGAAGTGTTCGTTGCCGGTTTTGGATTGTTCGGCGTGCTAGGGATTGGGGCGGTCGTCGCCAGTTTGATTATGGCGGGTGCCACAATCGGACAACTGTGGTTGTCGCTTGGTTTAGCCACGGCCATCGTCGCTGGACTCGGATTTTGGGCATATCGTCGCCTACAGTCCAATCGATCGCTCATGTATAAAGGGTTGATTTTGACCGATTCGACGTCAACAGACAAAGGGTATTTGTCCCACGATGACCGCAAACGGTTGCTCGGGAAAGTCGGGGTCACGTTGACGCCGCTTCGCCCGGCGGGTACCGCTGAGATTGACGGAGAACGGATTGATGTCGTGACAGAAGGTAGCTATCTCGATTCGCAAACGAAAATTCAGGTGTATAAAGTCGATTCAGGACGCGTTGTCGTCCGCAACTTTATAGAGCCGAAGGAGGATGTAACAGAATGACACCAGAACTATTGACCACGTTACTCATCTCGGGTGGAGGATTGATTGCGCTCGCCGTATTCTTCACGTTCGTACCGGTCGGGCTGTGGATCAGCTCGTTCGCCGCTGGCGTCCACGTCTCGATCTTCACACTAATCGGGATGCGACTCCGTCGCGTCGTCCCATCGAAAATCGTCAACCCGCTCATCAAAGCGGTCAAAGCCGGCATCGGCTTGAACACGAACCAGCTCGAGAGTCACTTCTTGGCCGGGGGTAACGTCGACCGTGTCGTCAACGCCTTGATTGCGGCCCACCGTGCCGATATCGAATTATCGTTTGAACGTGCCGCAGCAATCGATCTTGCTGGCCGTAACGTGTTAGAGGCGGTTCAAATGTCCGTTAACCCGAAAGTCATCGAAACGCCGTTCATCGCTGGTGTGGCCATGGATGGGATTGAAGTGAAGGCGAAAGCCCGCATCACAGTCCGCGCCAACATCGATCGTCTTGTCGGGGGTGCCGGGGAAGAGACGATTATCGCCCGTGTCGGTGAAGGGGTCGTCTCGACGATCGGTTCACAACACAACCATAAGCACGTCTTGGAGAACCCTGATATGATTTCACGTACCGTATTGACGAAAGGTCTCGATTCAGGGACCGCATTTGAAATCCTATCAATCGATATCGCCGACATCGATATCGGTAAAAACATCGGGGCGGTCCTCCAGACCGACCAAGCCGAAGCTGATAAGAAAATCGCGCAAGCGAAAGCGGAAGAACGCCGCGCGATGGCAATCGCCCGTGAGCAAGAGATGAAATCATCGGTCGAAGAGATGCGCGCCAAAGTCGTCGCGGCCGAGGCGGAAGTTCCGCTCGCGATGGCCGACGCACTTCGAAATGGCAAACTCGGGGTCATGGATTACGTCAACTACTTGAACGTCCAAGCCGATACAGAAATGCGTAAAGCAATCGGTCATCCTGTCGAATCTGATAGAGAGTAACGGACATGGATGGACTCTGGGTACTACTCTTAGCCGCTTTCGGGATTGCCTCGGCGGTCATGAAGCGGATGGAGAAACCATCATCTACTGGAGAACGACCACCGAGTACGGATTTGAAACGTTATCTCGATACGGTCGGTGACATGATGAAAGAAGTCGAGGCGACGTTCGATGAGCCGCGCAACAAGCAAGACAAACCGGCTCCTCAGAAACTACGTCGCCGTGTCGCCGCACCGGCCGAAACGACAGACCGACATGCACCGCGTCGACGTGAAGAACTACCGCACGTGAGTACCCAGTTCGAACAGACGGTCAAAATTCCACCGATTACCGAGTCGACCGAGTCGCGGCCACAACCGCGCATCTCGATGAAGCAAGTTCGGCAAGCGGTCGTGTGGAGTGAAATTTTGCAACCGCCGGTGTCGAAACGCCGTCGTTAAACCTGAGGCAGTGACTCCGTGTCACTGCTTCTTTTTGTTGGAGGAATGGACGGTCTTTCTTTCACGAACGGCTTGATAGTGCTAAAGTAAAGAAGGAACAATCTACTGATGGGGAGGAGAAACAACCATTGATTATGACTGATAAAATTCCGTTCGTCATGGAACATGCGAACGAAGCGCAGGCGCTCCTCGGACCGAAGGACGAGGTATTTCAAGCCATCGAAGCAGAACTCGCGGTCGCACTCACTCCTCGTGGAGAAGAATTAATCATTCAGGCCGATACGGCCGATACGCTCGAATTGACGAAGGCCGTTATCAAGACGTTGCAACAACTCGTTAAAAAAGGGGCTCGC
Organism: Exiguobacterium sp. s157; assembly: GCF_018618205.1. NCBI lineage: Bacteria > Bacillati > Bacillota > Bacilli > Caryophanales > Exiguobacterium > Exiguobacterium sp. s157. The sequence goes on along the minus strand of NZ_JACSLQ010000004.1, from coordinate 113,538 downwards.
TTGAACGAAAGCGATGCCATCAGTGTGATTCAACACATCAAGGTCGGCAAGGGCGACGAGTTGCTCGAGCATTATGAGCGAGTCGTCTTCACGACGAACAAAGGGAAACCGATTCGGGCGAAGACGGTCGGACAGAGCCGATATGTCCGGGCCATCGAAAAACGTGACCTCGTGTTCGGAATCGGACCGGCGGGGACCGGGAAGACATATTTGGCCGTCGTTTTGGCAGCGCGTGCGCTGAAAGAAGGCCAAGTCAAACGAATTATTTTGACGCGTCCGGCGGTCGAAGCGGGTGAAAACTTGGGCTTCTTGCCAGGCGACTTGAAAGAGAAGGTCGACCCGTACTTACGGCCGTTGTACGACGCCTTGTTTGACGTCTATGGCGTCGAACAGACGAACCGATTGCTCGAACGCGGCACGATCGAAGTCGCGCCGCTCGCTTACATGCGCGGCCGGACGCTTGAAGATGCGTTCGTCATTTTAGACGAGGCGCAGAATACGACGAAAGAACAGATGAAGATGTTTTTGACGCGACTCGGTTTCGGCTCGAAAATGGTCGTCACCGGTGATTTGACGCAAGTCGATTTGCCGAAAGGCAAAGCGTCAGGACTGCAAGAAGCGTTACATCTGCTTGAAGGAGTCGATGGGATTCATTTTGAACATTTCACGTCGTCCGACGTCGTTCGCCATCCGCTCGTCAAGAAAATCATTAACGCCTATAGTAACGAACTCACATAACCAAAAGGGGGGGCACTGATGCAGCAAGCACGTCATTGGACGGTCGCGACAATCTCCGTCCTCTTTTTTCTCATTTTAGGCGCGATTCTATACTTTACGGTGCGCCCATCCATCATTAGTGTCGAGCCGCTCGGGATTGCCGAACAGGACATTCGCTCGCCGGTCACGATTGAAGACCGGACGGCGACGGAGCGGTTACGACAAGATGCGATCAATAGCGTCGGCAGTCAGTTCTCGTTGCGGCGCGAGTTTGCCGATCAACAGATCGCCAAAGTCGAGCAACTGTTCGCAGCGTTCGAAGAGACGGAAGATGACACCGAGCTATCAGACATCAAAAATCGCTTGAATTCGACCGAGGTGAACGGATTCCTCGGTGATGATGAACTGAACCTTCTGCTCGAGGCGAGCGAGAACACCCGTCGTACGGTCGAAGACGTCACCGTGACGGCGCTCCAAGAAGTGATGGGTAACCGCATCGACACGAGCTCACAGTCCATCTCAGAAGCGAGAGATCGGGCTGAGACACTTGTCGACCAATCACCGCTCTCACTCGAGTTCCGGGCGATCGCTAACAGCCTGAGCGATCAATTGATCGTACCGAACTACGTGTTCGACTCTGAAGCGACACGTGAGAAAGAACAGCAGGCGGTCGATGCGGTCGAACCGGTCATCATTCAAGAAGGCCAGTTGCTCGTCAACCAAGGCGAGGTCGTGACGCGCGAAATATACCGCAAACTCGAATTGACAGGGGCTATCGATCCAAATCGTTCGTTCGCACCGCTGTTCGGGGCTTACTTACTGAGCGGACTGTTGACAATCGGTTTTCTGTTCATGTTAATCCGTTCGAAAATCCAACAATTGTTACTCCGCCCTAAAATCTTGATTACTGTCTATGGATTATTATTGTTACAGCTCGGCATCTTCTTTGGTGTCGGTTATATCGGTATCGAGTTCACGACATATGCGTACGTGCTCGCACCGACGGCATTCGTCGTCCTGTTGTTGCGTATCCTCGTCGATGAACGGGTCGCGCTCGCCTCGGCGTTGATCACGATGATTGCCGGGTCGATTGTGGCGAGTTTCGGGCAAAACACGAGCTTCATGACGGTCGTCTATTTCGCGACCGGAAGTTTCTTGGCCGTCTTCCTCGTCGAACCGAAGATTCAGCGCAAACGACTATTCTTGTCCGGTGTGTTGCTCGGCATTATCAATATCATCATGGTGCTCGCGCTCTTGTTCTTGCGCAACACGCAAGTGACGTGGGAGATGGTCGCCTACTTATCCGGTTTCGCCATCACGAGCGCGCTGTTGTCCATCGTGCTCACGTTCGGCTTCTTGCCGTTCCTCGAACCGTGGTTCGGCGTCCTATCGTCGGGTCGCCTCATCGAATTGATGAGTCCGACGCATCCGCTGTTACGCAAGTTGTTGATGGAGGCTCCGGGGACGTATCATCACAGCATGATGGTCGCCAATTTGGCCGAATCGGCGTGCGAGGCGATTGGTGCCGACGGACTGCTCGCCCGGGTCGCCAGTTATTATCATGACCTCGGTAAGACCGAGCGTCCGCTCCATTTCATCGAGAATCAGCAGAACGGCGTCAACCCGCACGACCGGCTCACACCGGAGGAATCAGCCGACATCATCATGGCCCATCCATATGACGGGGCCGATCTGTTGAGTCGTTATAAGTTGCCAAAAGAGATTATCGATATCGCCGAGCAACATCACGGCACATCGCTCTTGAAGTTCTTTTATGTGAAAGCGAAAGAGACGCGTGACGTCAATGAATCACGGTTCCGCTACCCGGGACCGAAGCCGCAGACACGCGAGGCGGCGGTCGTCATGATCGTCGATTCGATCGAGGCGGCGGTCCGGTCACAGAAGCAACCGACACCAGAACGGATTCGTCAGCTCGTCAGTGCGATTATTCGTGATAAGCTACAAGACGGGCAATTCGAAGACTGCGAGTTGACGACGAAAGAAGTATGGCGCGTCGGGGAAAGCGCGTGTGAGACGCTGACCGGCCTGTTCCATGAACGAATCGAGTATCCAGAACTGAAGAAAGAAGGAGACTTACATGCAAATCATTTCGAACGATGAGCACGGCTTATTGTCGGATGCTCAAATCGAGCTCGTTGAATCCATATTGGTCCATGCGGCGATGGAAGAAGACGTCGAAGAACCGAGTGAGCTATCGGTCACGTTCTTGACGAACGATGAGATTCAAGCCATCAACCGCGAATGGCGCGGGAAAGATGCGGCGACCGACGTCATCAGTTTCGCCTTTGATGAGATGGGAGAAGACGAGATGGACTTCATGCTCGATGAAGACGAGCCCCGTCTCTTAGGGGACTTGCTCATCTCGGTCGAACGTTGTCGCGAACAGGCGGCCGATTATGGCCACTCGTTCGAACGGGAACTCGGATTCTTGGCGATTCACGGATTTCTCCACTTGCTCGGGTATGACCATATGACGCCCGAGGAAGAAGCAGAGATGACGGCGCGCCAAGAACAAGTGCTCGCTCACTTCGAGCTGAAACGAGGCGAAGTGTGAAACCGTTCTGGTTCGCCTTGCACGGCATCGTGCACGCAGTGCGGACCGAACGCAACATGCTGATTCATCTCGTATCGAGCCTGCTCGTCGTCGTGTTTGCCTGGTGGCTCCCGACGACGAAACTCGAGAACTTGATTCTGTTCGGCTGGGTCGTGCTCGTCATCGCGCTCGAGCTGATGAACACGGCGGTCGAACGCACGGTCGACCTCGTCACGAAAGACATCCACCCCCTCGCGAAGCAAGCGAAAGACGTCGCGGCCGGGTCGGTCCTCGTCGCAGCGATCGGGGCCGCCATCACGGCACTATTCATTTTTGGCCCTTATATAATCGACAAATTCGTTATATGATTGAACGTATTGGAAATTTAGAAAGCAGGTGCACTATGTATCAAGAAGATTTTAAATCAGGTTTTGTGTCCATCATCGGTCGTCCGAACGTCGGGAAATCGACGTTCTTGAATCGGGTCATCGGACAAAAGATTGCCATCATGTCAGACAAGCCGCAGACGACGCGCAATAAGGTCCAAGGTGTGTATACGACGGATGATTCGCAAATCATCTTTATCGACACGCCAGGGATTCATAAGCCGAAACACCGTCTCGGCGATTTCATGATGAAAGTCGCGACGAACGCACTACGTGAAGTCGACGCGATCCTCTTCATGGTCAACGTCACGGAACCGCGCGGCGCCGGCGATGAGTTCATCATCGAGAAGTTGAAAGGGCTCGACACGCCAATCATTCTCGTCATGAACAAAATCGACTTGATTCATCCGGACGAGATTCCGGCTGTCATCGAGCAGTATACGAATCAACTCGATTTCGCGGCGTACGTCCCGATTTCGGCACTTCAAGGCAACAACGTCGAACCGCTCCTTAAAGAAATCAAAAAGTTGCTCCCGGAAGGACCGATGTATTATCCGGCCGACCAAGTGACCGACCACCCGGAACGGTTCATCATCTCTGAATTGATTCGCGAGAAAGTGCTCCATAAGACGCGTGATGAAGTGCCGCACTCAATCGCGGTCGCCATCGAATCGATCAAGAAACGGGAAAACTCGGAAATGATTGATGTCGAGGCCGTGATCATGGTCGAGCGTGATTCTCAAAAAGGAATCGTCATCGGCAAAAAAGGTGCGATGCTCCGCGAAATCGGGACAGAAGCGCGCCACGACATCGAGGCGCTCCTCGGGACGAAAGTGTATTTGAACCTATGGGTGAAAGTGCAAAAAGATTGGCGTAACAAGATGGGCCAACTCCGCGACCTCGGTTTCCGCGACGACGAGTATTAAGCCATGTTGCAAAAGGTCACGGGAATCGTCATTCGGACCGTCAATTACGGAGAGTCGAACAAAGTCGTCACCTTGTTCACCGAAGAGCTCGGAAAAGTTGCCGTCATGGCACGAGGGGCGAAAAAGCCGGGCAGCCGTCTGCATTCGTCGAGTCAGCCGTTCGTCGAAGCGGTATATATCTTTCCGGCGAGTCGTGGCCTCGGCCAATTGAAATCGTCGGATGTGATCACGTCTTATCCGGAAATCCGAAAAGACGTCGAGCGGATGGCATACGCCATGTATTGGCTCGAACTCGTCGACCGGACGGTAGAGGACCGCGTCCCGAACCGTCCGCTCTATCGCATCTTGAACGACGCCCTGCAGGCGCTCAATGCAGGGATGGATCCGGAAGTGATCACGCATCACTTCGAACTGCGCATTTTGCACTTGCTCGGGGTCGCACCGGTCTTGACCGGCTGCATCCGGTGCAACGATGTGACCGACCCGATGTACTTCTCGGTGACGGCCGGCGGCTTCCTCTGCGCCCGGCACCAAGAAGAAGGATCGATTCGCATGAGCGAGCGTCTGGCGAAGTTGCTCTATTTGATGAGCCGGCACGAACTGTCCGAATTCAGTAACGTTCCGCTCACGAAAGAGACGCGGATTCTGCTCCGACAGCTGTTTGATGCGTATATGGACTCCTATAGCGGTCTGCGGCTGAAGACGAAACGGGTCCTCGACCAAATGCAGCGATTGTACTTGAACGATGATTGACTTTTTCGACAAGATTCGATACCATAATCTACGATTAGACAAATGAAATAGCGTGCGCAATGAAGGAAAACAAGTAGCTTTTATACCGTGGGTGCAGCGAGTTCGGGAAGGTGGAAGCCGAACGCCAGGTTGAAGTGAATGGCAATTCCAGAGCGCCCACAATCCAAAGAGTGGCCTCATCTCGAGGCAAGTAGGGTGGAACCGCGGGTAATCCCGTCCCTATGTGCATGGCACATAGGGGCGTTTTTTGTCGTTTCAATACTTTTGGAGGTGTCACATATGAAGCACATGACCGTGCAAGAAATTATTTTGACGTTACAAAATTTCTGGGCGTCGAAAGGCTGTTTGACAATGCAAGCGTATGACGTTGAGAAAGGGGCCGGCACGATGAACCCGATGACGTTCCTACGGAGTCTCGGACCCGAGCCGTGGAACGTCTGTTACACAGAGCCATCACGTCGTCCGGCGGATGGACGGTACGGAGAAAACCCGAACCGCTTGTATCAGCATCACCAATTCCAAGTCATCATGAAGCCGTCGCCAAGCAACATCCAAGAGCTTTACTTAGAGAGCTTAGAGTTGATCGGGATCAATCCGCTCGAGCACGACATCCGTTTCGTCGAAGACAACTGGGAGAACCCGACGTTCGGTGCGGCCGGACTCGGTTGGGAAGTCTGGTTGAACGGGATGGAAATCACTCAGTTCACGTATTTCCAACAAGTCGGTGGCATCGAGTGCGATCCGATCGCCGTCGAGATCACGTACGGTCTTGAACGTCTTGCGTCATATATCCAAGAAGTCGAAAGCGTGTTTGACCTCGTCTGGACAGACGGATTCAAATATGGCGATATCTTCTATCAGCCGGAATTCGAACATTCAAAATATACGTTCGAGCTCTCGGACGTCGATATGTTGTTCACATTGTTCGATACGTATGAAAAAGAAGCGAAGCGTGCCTTGGACGAAAACCTCGTCTTCCCGGCTTACGACTATATCCTTAAATGTTCGCATACGTTCAACCTTCTCGATGCGAAAGGCGCCATCTCGGTGACAGAACGGACCGGTTTCATCCAACGCGTCCGTAACATGTCCCGTGCATGTGCCGCCAAATTTATCGAAGAGCGGGAACGTCTCGGTTTCCCACTTTTGAACCAACAGAAAGCAGGTGCCCTTGATGCGTGACCTTTTATTAGAAATCGGACTTGAAGAATTACCAGCCCAATACGTCCTCCGTTCAGAAAAACAATTGGCGGAACGCGTAACTACCTTCTTGACGGAAGCCCGTGTCCAATTCGGTGCCATCACCGTTTATTCGACACCGCGCCGCCTCGCCGTTCTCGTCAAAGACGTGGAAGAGAACCAACAAGATTTGACGGAGACGCTTCGCGGACCAGCGAAAAAGATTGCTCAAGATGCTGAAGGAAACTGGTCGAAAGCAGCCGCCGGCTTTGCCCGTGGCCGCGGCCTATCGGTCGACGACTTGTACTTCGCCGAAGAGAAAGGTGTCGAGTACGTCTTCGCCGACCGTCATGAATCAGGTCAACCGACGAGCACGTTGCTCCCAGCACTCGAAGACGTCGTCCGTGGCATGACGTTCCCGAAAAACATGAAGTGGGGCACGAGCAGCCTACGCTATATGCGTCCGATTCGTTGGCTCGTCGCCTTGTTCGGTGCCGAACAAATCGATTTCGAAATCGAAGGCGTGAAGACCGGGAACGTGACGCGTGGTCACCGTTTCTTGAGTAAGGGTGACGTCGTCATCACGGAACCGGCTGCCTACGCTGAGACGCTTGAACGCGAGTTCGTTGTCGCTTCGTACGAAGACCGGAAAGGGCGCATCGAACGTCAAATCGAGGAGTTGGCTTCAGAACAGGGGTGGACCGTCCCGCTCGATGCCTCGTTGCTCGAAGAAGTGACGAACCTCGTCGAGTGGCCGACAGCGCTATTCGGTGAATTCGATGCCCGTTATCTCGAACTTCCAGAAGAAGTCTTGATTACGACGATGAAAGAACATCAGCGCTATTTCCCGGTTTATATCGGTGAAACGCTCAAAAACTATTTCGTGACCGTCCGTAACGGAAATGCTGAACACCTTCAAAACGTTGCCAAAGGGAACGAGAAGGTCATCCGGGCCCGCTTGGCAGATGCCGTCTTCTTCTATGAGGAAGACCAAAAGACGAAGATTGACGAACAACTCGTCCGTCTCGACCGCATCGTCTTCCATGAGAAGTTGGGCACGACGGGAGATAAGGTCCGTCGCGTCGAACAGCTCGCAGGAACGCTTGCGCCATTGTTCAATGCGGATGCAGCCAAAGTGGCGCGTGCCGGTGCCATCCATAAGTTCGACCTCGTCAGCCAAATGGTGTATGAGTTCACAGAACTTCAAGGAGTGATGGGTGAGAAGTATGCGCTCCAACAAGGTGAGGACGCGGAAGTGGCCGCGGCGATCCGTGAGCACTACATGCCGCGCTTTGCTGGTGATGCCTCGCCGGCGACATCGACGGGTGCCGTACTCGCACTCGCCGATAAACTGGATTCGATTGCTGCCTTCTTCGGAATCGGCATGATCCCGAGCGGTTCACAAGATCCGTTTGCGCTCCGTCGTCAAGCCCAAGGGGTCGTTCAAATTTTGGCGGATTGGAAGATTGCTTTGCCACTCGACAAATTACTTTCACAAGTTGTCGATTCGCAACTTCAGGCAGGACTTTACGATGCCGATAAAGAACAAGTCAAGGCGCAACTCGAGGACTTCTTCATGCTTCGCTTGAAGTATCGTCTGCAAGAGCGACAAGTCCGTTATGACGTCATTGACGCGGTCTTGACGACTGGCCTTGCGATCGACCGACTCGATGCGAGAGCGGATGCGGTTCAAGCCATGCTCGCGAGCGAGGCGAAACTGCTCATCGAACAATTGACACGCGTCGTCAACATCGCTAAAAAAGGCGAGGCCGGGGACGTCGATCCGTCATTGTTTGAAAATACGGAGGAGAAAGATCTCCACGCTGCCATCGAAGCGACGTTACCGGAGACGGAACGCGCGGTCGAGGCGGGCGACTATCATCAAGCAATCACATCATTGCGCGCCCTAGAACATCCGATTAGCACTTATTTTGAAAATACAATGGTCATGAGCGATGTCGAAGCGATTCGCGAGAACCGTCTGCGCGAGATGAAACGACTCGCTGCGACAATCGAGAATGTCGCCGATTTTAGCGCGCTCGTACTCTGACCAAACTTGAGGGGGTTGGCTATGCAGCTGAATGAACGCCAACAGAAGATCGTTGAAATCGTAAGGGTCAACGGACCGATCACGGGGGAGCAGATCGCCCAAGAGCTATCGCTCACCCGGGCCACGCTCCGACCGGACCTTGCCATTTTGACGATGACTGGAATACTAGAAGCCCGACCGCGTGTCGGCTACACGTTCGTCGGCAAACGAAACTCATCCCTGCTTCGGGAAAAGCTTGACTCGTTGACGGTCGGAGACTTCATGTCGTCGGCGAAAGTCGTCAGTAACGAGATGACGGTGTATGACGCTGTCGTGACGTTGTTCTTGGAAGACGTCGGCTCGCTGTTTGTCGTCGGGAAAGACAATGAGCTCGTCGGCGTCCTATCGCGTAAAGACTTACTCCGGGCTGCCATCGGTAATCAAGATCTCGATCAGTTGCCGGTCAACGTCATCATGACCCGGATGCCGAACATCACGGTATGCGAGAAGGGTGAGACGTTGATTCGGGCCGGAATGAAGTTGATCGAGAAGCAAATCGATGCCATGCCGGTCGTTGAAGAGAAGGATGGCAAGCTGATTGTGCTCGGTCGCATGACGAAGACGAACATGACGAAAGTATTAATCGCGCTCGCTAACGATGAGTCGTTCTGAGGAGGAATCTGGTTTGACACTGACACAAAAACAACTCGTATTTGTCGTGAGCGATTCAGTCGGCGAGACGTGTGAACTCGTCGTCCGGGCCGCGAGCATCCAATTCCATGAGAATGCGATTGAGACGCTCCGCATCCCGTTCGTCGAAGATGAACAGACGATTCACGACGTCGTGACACAAGCGCGTGCCCAAGGAGCGGTCATCGCCTTCACGTTGGTCAATGAAGAACACCGGTCGTTGCTCGTCCGTCTCGGACAAGAGTACGGTGTGAAGACGGTCGATTTGCTCGGGGATTTGCTCGATGTGCTCGCTGGTCAACTCGGTGAGAGTCCGCGTGAAAAACCAGGACTCATCTATCGTTTGGACGAAGATTATTTTCGGAAAATCGAAGCGATGGAGTTCGCGGTCAAGTACGATGACGGACGTGATCCGCGCGGGTTGAAAAAGGCGGACATCGTCCTCGTCGGCGTCTCACGGACATCGAAGACACCGCTCTCGCAGTATTTGGCCCTGAAGCGCTATAAGGTCGCGAACGTGCCGCTCGTGCCGGAGTCACGCCCGCCGGAAGAACTGTTTGAATTGCCGCCTGACAAGTGTGTCGGCTTGATTATCTCCCCTGACAAATTGATTTCGATTCGGATGGAACGGTTGAAGTCGCTCGGATTAAAACCCGAGGCCGATTACGCCCAACTCGAACGGATTAACCGGGAGCTCGAATACGCCCGTGGGATTTACGAGCGGATCGGTTGCGAGGTCATCGATGTGACGAACAAGGCCGTCGAAGAGACGGCTGGCATCATTTTGCGGATGCTCGATCAATCAAAAGAGGATTGAGCACTCGGATTAGTAATCGACTGGTGATAACGGTATAATAGAGTACTGACATGACATTGAAACGGAACGTGGTGAACGTTCCGTTTCGTTGCGAGTTTGGATAGGGAGTGGTCAAGTTGCCGCGCATACCGGATGAAGTCATTGCGGAAGTAAAACAAGCCACAGATATCGTTGATTTAATTAGTGAACGCGTTGAATTGAAGAAGCAAGGACATCGTCTCGTCGGGCTTTGCCCGTTCCACTCGGAGAACAGCCCATCGTTCTCCGTGTCCCCGGAGAAAGGGATGTATCACTGTTTCGGATGCGGCGCCGGCGGGAACGTGTTCACGTTCGTTATGGAGACGGAAGGACTATCGTTTCCAGAGACGATTGAACGCCTCGCCACGCGAGCGAATATCGCAATCGAAGGTGGCGTGTCGGGCGACGAGGAATTATCGCGAGACCAAGTCCTCCGTAAACAGATGCGCGATGCGCATCGGGTCGTGGCCGACTTGTATCACGAGGTGTTGATGAAGACCGAGGCGGGCGAAGTCGGATTGACGTATTTGCAGCAGCGCGGTTTAGAGGAGTCGACGATCGGTCAGTATAAGATCGGTTACGCGCCCGACCATCGCCGATTCACCGTGGATTCATTAGAACGAAGAGGTTTCGACCTCGAGGTCATGGTAGAAGCGGGATTGATTTCTAAGTCTAGATCCGGTGAATATTTCGACCGGTTCGAAGGCAGAGTCGTCTTTCCGATTGCGGATCGAGACGGCACCATCGTCGGATTTAGCGGACGGGCGATCGATGAGCGACAGCCAAAGTACGTCAATACGGCGGATACTCCGTTATTTAATAAGAGTGAACTCTTATTCGGGTTCTCACAGGCCCGCGCCACGATGCGCAAACAAAAACGTGTCTTGCTCGTCGAAGGAAACGTCGACGTCTTACAAGTCGCGCAAGCCGGGACGAAAGAAGTCGTCGCCTCGCTCGGGACAGCGTTCTCGTCCCAACATGCCCGCGCCTTGGCCCGCATGGTCGAAGAAGTCATCATCTGTTACGACGGCGATACGGCCGGACAGGAAGCGACGATGAAAGTCGTCCGCTTGCTCGAAGGCTATCCGCTCGACGTGCAAGTGTTGATGTTACCTGAGAAGACCGACCCGGACGACTACATTCGGACGAACGGGGCGGAACAGTGGCGTAAATTGGTCGAATCGGAACGGTTGTCCGTCCTCGATTTCATGAACCGCACGCTCCGGCGTGGGAAAAACATGAATCGAGAAGGAGAACGGATACGGTTTATTGAATCTATGCTTGTGGAAATTAGTAAAACGGATAACTCGATTCGCCGTGACCTGTACGTGAAGAAGCTGGCCAACGAATTTGAGATTCCGGTCGAGACGTTATTGTCGCGGATGCCGAAGACGTCTTCGAAAGAAGCCGTCCCACAGCCCGTCCGCGAACCGGAGCCGGTCCGCCGGCGTTCGTCTAAAGCAAACGAGCCACGCTACGTCAAAGCGGAGAAGTTATTGCTGCGGGCGATGTTGAGTGGTCCGGAACGGGTTCGTTTCGTCCGGGACCGCCTCGGTCTGTCCTACCAGGACGAGGTGCACCGGATGTTGGCGACGGCATTGTATGAAATCGTCTCCGAGGACATGACACACGAGGAGTTCGAACAGGTCGCCCCTCCGTTCATGGAACGATATTGTGACCAACGTCCGGACTATGCGAATCGTTATGCCGAGATTCGACTCATGGCCGCACCGGATGAACTGACCGAAGAGGTTTTAGATGAATACATTAAGGTCATAAACAGTTATGAGGAACAGCGTCAAATCGAGCGGGCGAAAAGGGAAATCGGACAAGATGCCGAAAGTATAGTAGACCAGGCATCCAAGTTACAAGAATTGATTACCCGGAGTCGTCGGCTTCGTGAACGATGAACGTGGAGGAAGTTTGGAAGGAGTTGAACTGCTAGATGGCAGAGAAGAAAAAAGAGGATTTATTTAACGCCATAGAGGAACTTGAGAAATTAGGGAAGAAAAAAGGCGTCGTATCGATGCAGGAGATTCAAGATCGCCTCAGCCATTTCGAGGTGGACTCAGACTTTATCGATAACTTCATCGAAGATTTAGAAGGTAAAGATATCCGCGTCACAGAAGATGCGGCCGATGCCGAAGAGACGCCATCGAAAAAAGAAGACGAAGAGGTCGATTTGAACGACCTATCTGTCCCACCGGGCATTAAAATCAATGACCCGGTCCGCATGTACTTGAAAGAAATCGGACGCGTCGATCTTCTTAGCGCGAAAGATGAGACTGAACTCGCGAAGCGGATTGAACAAGGCGATGAAGAGGCGAAGAAACGCCTTGCCGAAGCCAACCTCCGTCTCGTCGTCTCGATTGCGAAACGTTATGTCGGGCGCGGCATGCTCTTCCTCGACTTGATTCAAGAAGGAAACATGGGCCTCATTAAAGCCGTCGAGAAGTTCGACTATATGAAAGGGTTCAAGTTCTCGACATATGCGACGTGGTGGATTCGTCAAGCAATCACACGTGCCATCGCGGACCAAGCCCGGACAATCCGGATTCCGGTTCACATGGTCGAGACCATTAACAAATTGATTCGTGTTCAACGTCAATTGTTGCAAGACCTCGGACGCGAACCGTCGCCTGAAGAAATTGCCAAAGAGATGGAGCTCACACCTGAGAAGGTGCGTGAAATCTTGAAAATCGCTCAAGAACCGGTGTCACTTGAGACGCCGATTGGTGAAGAAGACGATTCACACCTCGGTGATTTCATTGAAGACCAAGATGCGATGGCTCCACAAGATGCCGCCGCGTATGAATTGCTCAAAGAACAACTCGAAGACGTGCTCGACACGCTCACGGACCGTGAAGAGAACGTACTCCGTCTCCGCTTCGGACTCGATGACGGCCGCACGCGTACGCTTGAAGAAGTCGGTAAAGTGTTCGGCGTCACCCGTGAGCGGATTCGTCAAATCGAGGCGAAGGCACTTCGGAAACTTCGTCACCCGAGCCGTTCGAAACGCTTGAAAGACTTCCTCGATTAATTGTGTTTTTGAATAAAATGTGAAGTTTTAGAAGAAAGGAAGGAAAATGAGTGATTTTCCTTCCTTCTTTATTATTTTTTGAGTAAAATAGTGATGGGTAGAAATTTGGAATGAACATGAGGGGGAAATGCAATGCGTAATCCATTGTTACCGTTTGCAGCGATTGCGATCGTCGCAATCATTGCCATGGTCTCATTATCGTATTTTGGCGTAAACCAAGCACAACAAGCTGCTGAAGGTCCGTCTGTCACTGAGATGAACCCAGAAGACTTGTATGCGGCTAAAGGCTGCACAGGTTGCCACGGTGGAAATCTCGAAGGAGGCGTCGGTCCTGCCTTGACTGGTGTCGGCGAACGTTTATCGGCTGAAGAGATCACGAACATCATCGTCAACGGTAAAGGTGCGATGCCAGCTGGCCTCGCCACTGCCGAAGAGGCGGATGTGCTCGCGACTTGGTTGCTCGAACAATAAGAGGGAAACGTACTCCTAACGGGGTACGTTTTTTATTGTCCTGGCTATCAATATTCGTTACCCTAATAGTGAAGAAGTAGAAAAAGGAGTTGTCCCTATGCAAGAACAAGTGACGTTAGACCGGCGGCTGAAGCAAGTCGTCGATTTCATCCCGAAAGGTAGCGTAGTGGCGGACATTGGATCTGACCACGCTTACGTGCCGTGCTACCTCGTCCAACAAGGCATCGTCAATCGAGCCATCGCCGGCGAAGTGAACCGCGGACCGATGGAGGCGGCAAAAGCGCAAGTCGCGTTGATTGGCGCGACTGAACAGATTGACGTCCGTCTCGGGGACGGACTCGCCGTCCTCGAAGCAGATGAGGCGACCTGTATCTCAATCTGTGGGATGGGAGGAAGTTTGATTCGGTCGATTTTAGAGAGTGGCCGTGACAAGTTAGGCGCGGTCGAACGCCTCGTCTTGCAACCGAACGTGGATGGACAACACGTCCGCGAATGGTTGCTCGACGCAGGTTTCGTGTTGATCGCCGAGTCCATCGTCGAAGAGAACGATAAAGTATATGAGATTCTCGTCGGAGAACGTGGTACGGAGACCCGCTATAGTTCGGATGAAACGGAACGGGCTTGGCAGCTCATGTTCGGACCTTACTTGCTCGAGACACGGCCTGAGGCGTTCAAGCTGAAATGGGGACGCGAAGCGGACAAGCTCGATTATGTGCTCGGTCAAATGGCCGAGGGGGCACAGACCGAGGCGCTCATCCAGAAACAGGAGGAGTTCAAGACGTTACGTGACAAAATGAGAGAGGTGAGCAACTAATGGCGAACGGAAACCATGTCATCCAATTGTTTGACGAATTTGCCCCGAAACATCTTGCCGTCGAGGGCGATAAAATCGGTCTCCAAATCGGTACGTTGAATAAACCGGTACATCGGGTCATGGTGACGCTCGACGTGCTCGAATCGGTCGTCGATGAGGCCATCGAACGAGACGTCGACTTGATTATCGCCCATCATCCACCGATTTTCAGTGCTCTCGAACAAGTGAACGACCGCAGTGCGGCAGGGCGCATCGTCATGAAATGCATTCGGCATGACATCGCCGTCTATGTGGCCCACACGAACTTGGACGTCTGCGAGGGCGGGGTCAACGACTGGATGAGTGAGGCACTCGGGTTGGTCGATCCGACGGTGCTCATCCCGACGTATGAAGAACCGGTGTATAAACTGTCCGTGTTCGTCCCGACGACGCATCGACAAGCCGTGTCGGATGCGCTCGGCCGGGCCGGAGCCGGTCGTCTCGGAGATTATGGGGACTGTCAGTTCACCGTCTCGGGAGAGGGTCAGTTCACACCACTCGAAGGGTCGGACCCCTATCTAGGCCAACACGGCAAGATGGAACATGTCGAGGAAGTGAAAATCGAGACGATTGTCACGGAGAGCCAAAAGAAACGAGTACTCAAGGCGATGACGGACGCACATCCATATGAAGAGGTCGCCTATGATTTGATTCGGGACGACATCGAGGGGCGTGTGTTCGGTCTCGGGCGCATTGGTCGTCTGTCGACCCCGCTCACACTCGCTGCGTTCGCAGAGCACGTCAAGGCGAGCTTTGGCGTCGAGGCGGTGCGTATCGTTGGCAATCCGAACCGGACAATCGAGAAAGTGGCCGTCCTCGGTGGTGATGGGAACAAATACGTGTCGGCCGCCCATTTCAAAGGCGCGGACGTGTATGTGACGGGTGACTTGTATTTCCATGTGGCGCACGACGCGATGGCTCTCGGTCTTTCGGTCGTCGACCCGGGTCATCATGTCGAGAGTGTCATGAAGCAGGGTGTCGTCGACGTCATGCGGCAAAAAGGAGAACGTGCGAAGCTCGATGTCGAATTCTTCGTGTCCGAAGCCGATACGAATCCGTTTCGTTTCTATTGATGATGTGAAAACCCCGTCCTCTCATGAACTGCTCCCCGTCAAGTAGACAGGGCAAATAATGAAAACCAACCTAGGCGGCTTGAGACCTGTATTCGACAGGGCTCAAGCCGTTTAGTCGTTTCTGGAGACGCTCGTGGTTGTAGAACGATATGTATTTCTCGATGGCCGTCGTGAGTTCGTTATAGGCCTGGAACTGACGCAAGTAGTACATCTCAACTTTCAAGGTGCCCCAAAAACTCTCGATCGGGGCGTTGTCGATACAACGTCCGACCCGGGACATGCTGTGGGTCAGTCCCGCGTCTTCCACCATTCGCTTGAACCCTCTCGAGGTATATTGGAACCCTCGGTCGCTATGGATCATCGGACCCGCTCCTGACCGGAGCCCCGCGATGGCTGGCATCATCGTCTGGAAGACGAGAACGTTGTTGTTGGACCTCCCGATACGATAGGCGACGATCGAGCCGTCATACAGGTCGATGATTGCGCTGAGATATGCCTTTTTTCCGGAACCATATTTGAACTCGGTGACGTCGGTGCACCATTTCTCGTCCGGGCGGGACGCACTGAACTCTCGGTTCATCAGGTTCTCCGCCACATGCTGTGGCGTCGACTTCTTATGTTTCTTCCGCTTCCGGCGGATGATTGATTGGATCCCATGGATATGCATCAAACGATAGACTCGCTTTTCATTGAACGGGGACAGACCTTGTTGCCGACGCAGCCGATTGATTGTCATCGTGATCCGACGGTATCCGTATGTGCCGTTCGCCTGGTCATAGAGTAGACGAATGTCCTCCAGAAGCTCCTCGTTCTCTTCTTGACGCACCGGTATGGTGCGATTCAACCATTTGTAATAGGCCGCCCGTGAGATGCCAGCGACCCGACAGAGGAGGACGATCGAAATGGCCTCCTCTTCGTATAGTTCTTTGATGGCGGTGTATCTTTGCTGTAGCCGTACCTGGCTGATCACGACCTCCTCTCGATCTCCTCTAACTTTTTTAGGTACAGGTTGTCTGCACGAAGAAGTTCGTTCTCAAGCTCCATTTGCCGGATACGGCGTTTCAGCTTCTCTTCTTCACTTAGTTCGTCCTCTGGCTTCGTACGCCCACGGCGGTCTAGGAGCGCTTCTGCCCCGTTCGTGTCATACTTCTTGACCCAGCCATAGACCTGGGCATAGGACACCTGAAATTTTTCCGCGGTCTGTTGGTAGTTGCGTCCATTCTCCAAACAGTATTTCACGATTTCAAAGCGTTCTTCGAATGTAGTTTTTCTTCCTTTTGTCATAGCTCGATCCATCCCTTTCCTCGAATCTGTTAACTCGCTATGACTAGTATACTTCTTAACCCATCTTCGAAGAACAGACCAATCACTGATCTGATGTTTGGAGAGAACTTCCATAGTAGTGATCCCATCTAGATAGTCGCGGACGGCCTCAATCTTCTGTTCCTTGGTGTAAGGTCTCCATGTCTTCGATTCCTTCAACGCATCGATCCCACCGGTATCGAATTTCACTTTCCATACCCGAAGGGTATGCTTAGAGACGTGATGGGCCTCCATGATTTCCTTCCAAGTATATTTTTCTTCATTCATCATGCGCAGCGCGCTCAGTTTTTGTTCGATCGAATGCCGACTTCTCGCCATAAAAAAACACTCCCCAATCAGATAAACAGATTTGTTATTTCATCTGTCTACCTATTGGGGAGCATATCATCACGAGGACGGGGTTTGATGTCACTTACGGAGCGCCTTCACTTTCGGGAGGATGCTACGGAGTTCGAGATAAGGGGTCTTGTCATGTGTGCTCAAATCGAGCGGGTCATATTGGCTCAAGAAGTCGATCACTTTCTTCGTGATCGGCGTCGGTGTAGACGCGCCTGACGTGACGGCGACCGTCTCGACACCATCGAGCCAAGCCAGGTCGAGCTCGCTCAAATCACCGATGCGATAGGCATTCGTGCCGGCAATCTCTTTAGAGACTTGGGCCAGGCGGTTCGAGTTATTCGATTTCGGGTCGCCGACGACGATTAACAGTTCGCAATCGCCGGCTTGTTCGGCCACCGCTTCTTGACGGACTTGTGTCGCGTTACAGATCTCATTATGCACTTCGACGTGTGGATAACGCTCTTGAATCATTTCGATCAAGGCCGAGACGTCCCATTGACTCATCGTCGTCTGGTTCGTGACGAGGATTTTCGTCTCATAGAGATGGGCCGGCAACGCCTCGAAATCCCGTTCATATTGTACGAGATGAACTTTGCCCGGGGCGACGCCCATGGCACCCTCTGGTTCCGGGTGTCCGTGCTTCCCGATATAGATGACCTCATAGTCGAGGGCCGTCTTTTCACGAATCAAATCGTGCGTGACCAAGACGTCCGGGCACGAGGCATCGACAATCGTCAATCCTTTCTCGATGGCACGTTTACGTACGAGCGGCGAGATGCCGTGAGCGGTAAAGACGACCGTTCCGCGGTCGATGGTCTCGAGTGCTTTCATGCGATCCTCGCCGTCGACCGTCTTGACGCCGAGGTCCTCGAACGCTTGGGTGACATGTCGGTTATGGACGATCATGCCGAGTATATGGATAGGACGCGGTAAATCTGGGTTGGCCACCGCTTCGTTGGCGAGCTTCATGGCATCGACGACGCCGTAGCAGTATCCGCGTGGACTGATTTTTTTAACTTTCATTTTGTAAGGAACGCTCCTTTCGCGATGCTTTCATACGTATTAGTCTAACATTGTTTCGAAAATACGAAAAGAATTGCGTGTATTCATGCTATAATCTTAAGGTTAGAAAGGAGGGACACCGTGGAACGCTTGAGAACATTGCTTGAAGTTCGAAAATCGTACTTCTTTCAGATTACATTTATTATCTTCATTATACTAGGACTTGTCATCTCTTCACTAGCGTTCTCTGCCGATCGTGTGACGGTGTCCCGGGCGGAAGAGCTAGCGAAAGAACAATTTGATTATGCGATTGACGGAAGTATCGAGAACCTAGAGACGCGACTCGGTAAACTGTATGAAGACTTGGTCTATCTCGGCGCCTACGTCGGAAACGAGACGTATATCGAAGAACGGATTCGAACCGGCTATTTGAATCAGCGCACGAGCTTTACCTCGATTTTTTATTATGATTTACGGGACGATGCCTTTAAATGGTACTCGCAACGTCAAGTGCCGGCCACGACGCTGAAAGCCGATGCAAAGTTTAACGAAGTGCTCAACGGTGGAGGCAACGACTTATTCATGAGTGAACCGATTTCCATCTCCGGTGACGTCGGGACATTTTTGTACGTACCGGTCCTTGAGGATAACCGGTTGGTCGGGATGTTCGGCGGCAGCATCAGCGTGCTCAACTCCGATTTATATCGACGCATGCTCGAATCGGCGAACGACGATATGATTCTTTACTTGTTGAACGAGCGGGGCGAGGTGTTATCGACGTCGTTCAATCTCGTCACGGACGCGGAACGTCGTCTGCCTCGCTCGATTATCGAGGCGACGGACGACTATGCGGTCCGGACGATTTTCAGCACTAAGGATGACGTCATCATGTATGAACCGGACGCCCGCGTCGCCGGCTGGAGCGTCCTCGCCAAACATAGTACTGATTCTGTGTACGAGGCGGTCTATGCGACGCGCTGGCAATATTTAATGATTACGCTCGTCACGTTCTTTTTAAGTATCATGGTCGGTTTGCTCTTGTCGAAGACGTTGACGAGCCCGCTCCTCGAGCTCGTGCAAAACATCAAGAAGCAGCAGTCGCTCGAACCGATTCAACTAGAACGGACCGGCTCCAAAGAAGTCGAGACGTTGCTTGATACGTATAACGACTATTCCCGCCGCATGGAGACGGCACGACGGGAACAGCTTAGCCAGCAACAACTGTTGCTTCAGCAAGAGAAGCTCGCCTCGCTCGGACAGCTTGCGGCCGGAATCGCTCATGAGATCCGCAACCCGCTCACACCGGTCCAAATCACGTTACAGATGGTGAAAGAGGGGCATAGCAGCCAAGAAATGCTTGACCTCGCCCTCTCAGAGCTCGACCGGGCCAACCATTTGATTACGACGATGCTCACGCTCGCCAAGCCAGATCAGGCGAAACTGCAAGAAGAATGGCTCGATATGACAGAGTTTGCGAGTCGCCTTGAATTCTTGCTCGACGCCGAGTGTTATAAACGGGTCACGAATTGGGAGTTGAACTTCCCGAACGACATGCCGCCGTTTTACTGCTCGAGCGACATGCTCATTCAAATCATTTACAACTTGTTCAAAAATGCGGTCGAAGCCGTCGACTCGAAAGGGGCCGACGGGAATGTGACGGTCACCATTCAGTTCACGGAGCGGGATTATCGCTTCTTGATTGAGGATAACGGCATCGGCATGACCGAGGCTCAAGTCAAATCGGTCGGATCGGCGTTTTACACGACGAAAGAGAACGGCAACGGCTTAGGTCTCTACATGATCCGCGAATACTTGAAAGCCGTGAACGGTGACATGAACATCGAGAGCGTTGAAGGAGAAGGTACGGCCATGATGATTAAAATCCCAAGGCGGTCGCACCCATGACGAAAGGATTCAAACATTACTGGTTATGGCTACCTGTCGTCTGGGCGTTGACGATTTTACTGATCACCTCGATTCAATTGCCGGAACGTTCGAGTGAGAACAACGAAGTCGGTTTCGTCTTCGTCAGTGAAAAGCATGAGCACGCCAATAAATTGTTGGCTGCTTTCGTCAGGACGGCGAATCAAAAAGGGTTCATCCCTGTCCCGACGACGAGCGAGGACTCACGGGTGTTAGAGAAAGAGAAGTTGGACGCCTTGATTGACCGCGGGGTCGAAGCGATTTTTGTGACGACGCTCGACGAGGCGTTCATTCGTCCGTCGCTCGAGCGTGCCGAGCGGGAAGGGATCCCAATTATCGCGATTGACCGCATGATTGACCATGAGAGCGTCTTGACGTCCGTCATGTCCGACAACGTCGAGATCGGCCGCATGGCGGCGAACCATATCGCCGCCCAACACGCCGGGCTCGACCGTCCGATTCGAGTCGTCGAAGTGCGCGGGACGGCCAAAGTCCGCTCGACGATTGACCGGAGTCTCGGATTGACGGAATATGATAAGGCGAACGACAACCTTCAAGTCGTCGCTTCCATCACCGGAAACTATGATACGTTCCAAGCGGAGATTGAGATGTCACGTTGGCTCGAGGCTGATATCCCGTTCGATGCCGTCTTCTCGCATAACGATGACAATACGTTCGGTGTCGTCCGCGCCCTTGAAAGTCATGGGCTCAGCGACAAAACGCTCGTGTCGGTTGACGGGGTGACAGAAATTTATCCGCTCATCCACAACGGCAAAGTGAATGCGACGGTCGTCCAATCTCCGAACGAGATGATCGAGGTCGGATTTAAAGCGCTCGAACTACATTTGAGCGGCAAAAAAATCGCACCACACTACTACACATCGAGCTATTTATATGAAGGGCTCGCAAAAGATTAATTGACAAATGATTAGATTCCGCTATGCTAGGAAAAGTGGAAAGAAACAGGAGGTGTATCGATTGAACAGCTTCCAACAGTTCAAATTGTTACCGTTTATCGTCGATGCCTTGACAGAAAAGCGCATCACAGTACCGACGGACATTCAGGCCCGGATTATTCCGGCTGCGATGAATGGCCGCGATATCATTGGGAAATCACAAACCGGGACGGGGAAGACGCTTGCGTTCCTCTTACCTATTTTAGAAGCAATCGATCCGAAAGAAGAATCGGTCCAAGCCATCGTCGTCGCACCGACGCGCGAACTCGCTTGGCAGATTCACGAAGAGTTGAAAACACTCCTCGTCAAACAGCCGGACTATATTAAGACAAGTCTGATTGTCGGAGGAACTGACCGGGAACGACAAATCGACAAGATGAAAAACCCACCACAACTGATCATCGGGACACCAGGTCGTTTGCTCGACTTGATGAAAGTCCAAGCGTTATTCCCGCACAAAGTCACGCACTTCGTCGTCGATGAAGCTGACCAAATGCTTGACATGGGCTTCTTGCCTGAAGTCGACCGCATCGCGCAGTCGTTGCCAGAGAAACTTCAAACGATGGTCTTCTCAGCGACAATCCCTGAGAAGTTACAGCCGTTCTTGAAGAAATACTTGCACGACCCACGCTACGCGGAAGCGAGTGAAGAGCACCGTGTCGTTCCGAAAATCAAGCATCACGTCATCCCGGTCCGTCACCGTGACCGTAAGGCGTTGACGGTCGAAATCGCAAAAACGATTAACCCGTTCGTCTGTCTCGTGTTCACAAACACGAAACAAGATGCAGATGAGTTGGAGACGTCGTTCCGCGAGGCGGGACTCAACGTCGGCACGCTTCATGGGGACATGCAAGCTCGTCGCCGGAAGCAAGCCATCAAAGACATTAACGACGCGAAATATCAGTTCGTCATCGCCACCGACTTGGCGGCGCGCGGCATCGATATTAAAGGTGTGTCGCACATCATCAACTTCGGGATTCCAAAAGACCTTGACTTCTATACGCACCGCGTCGGCCGGACGGGCCGCGCCGGTGAGACGGGTGAAGCGTACACGTTGTATGAAGATCACGAGAACGGTCCGATCAATCGACTCGAAGAGCGTGGTTTCACGTTCAAGCACGTCGATGTGAAGAACGGGTCACTTCAAGAGATTAAGACACGCAAACGCCGAACGACCGACCGGAAGATGAAAGTCTCGCAAACGGCGCACAGCCGGATGGCGGGCGAAATCAAGAAGGCGAAGAAAAAGGTCAAGCCTGGTTACAAGAAGAAGTTCAAGTATAAGTTGAAAGAGACGGCCTCACGTGAACATATGCAGAGCCAACGTCAGGAACGTCGCGAAGTTCGTAAGAAGAACCGTCGCTAACCAAAAGAAGAATCGACTTCGTGGAGTCGATTCTTCTTTTTGTGTACACTAAAGACAGATGAGAATGAAGGAGAAATGACTATGTTAAAAATTGGTTCCCACGTTTCAGTTTCCGGTAAGAAGATGTTGCTCGCAGGAAGTGAAGAGGCCGTATCTTACGGTGCCAACACGATGATGGTGTATACGGGTGCGCCCCAAAACACACGTCGCAAACCGATTGAAGACTTGAATATCGAGGCGGCGCTCGTTCATATGGCGGCGCACGACATCGAGGAAATCGTTGTCCATGCCCCTTATATCATCAACTTGGGCAATACGACGAAACCCGAGACGTTTGAACTCGCCGTGTCGTTCTTAGCAGCCGAGATTAAACGGGCCGAGGCGCTCCAAGTCGCGCGCCATGTCGTGCTCCATCCCGGTGCCCACGTCGGTGCCGGTGAAGACGTCGGACTCGCTCGCATCATCGAGGGCTTGAACGAAGTGCTCACTGGCGATGAGACGGTTAAAATCGCGCTCGAGACGATGGCTGGGAAAGGCAGCGAGCTCGGCAAGACGTTCGAGGAGCTAGCGACCATCATCGATGGAGTGACGCATAACGATCGTCTCTCGGTCTGCTTCGATACGTGTCACGTCCATGACGCAGGTTACGACCTCGTTGGTGATTTGGACGGCGTCATCGAACAGTTCGACCGAATCGTCGGATTGGATCGGCTCGGTGTCATCCACGTCAACGACTCGAAGAACGTCCGTGGCGCGAAGAAAGACCGGCACGAGAATATCGGATACGGGGAGATCGGCTTTGATACGTTGAACCGCATCATCCATCACGAGGCGTTCACCCACTTGCCGAAGATTTTAGAGACGCCATATATTCCAATCAGTGAGAAGACGAAAGTGGCACCATACAAGCAGGAAATCGAGATGTTCCGGGCGAACCGCTTTGACGCCGAGTGGCGCGAACAGTTCACGCTCGCGCACCAATAAGATGAGCGTCATCCGAATCAACCCGAACGTATATGACGTCTGGTCTGCGCTTCCGACATATTTTCAAGAAGCGAGCCCGTTTTATGTGGAAGGGCAGATTGACGAGGCGACAGCGTGGATTGAGATTCTCGGATATGGAATCGTGGCCGAAGTCGAAGTCATGCTCGTCGAGAAGACGCAGCGCCCGTTCGACCGCTATTGGCGGACGGAGGCAACGCCCGAGGTGACGGCGTATAGTCTCGTCGATGTGATCGGCCTCGACTTTCATCATCCGCTGCTGCGAACGGGCCTGTATGAAGGGGACACGGACGTCGAGATTCGTGATAAGTGGGAGCGGGGGTACCGCGTCCCTTCTGCGAAGTGGACCCGGGAGACGTTCCGCGCCCATTTGGCGGACGAGCAGGCGAGGTTACAACTCGCCCCGACGACTGTCTGTGAGGCATGCGGGGATGACTTGAGCCGTTTTGGAGCATTTGGGGTTCGTCTGATGGAGTATCATCTCGAAGCAGGAAGCGGTACATGGCTTTGCCCGACGTGTCACAAAGCAAGACATTACGATATGTAAAAAAAACGAAGCCCGCGGGCTTCGTTTTTTGAATTAAAATGGCCAGTTCGCGAGTGCGAATTGATATACTTTCATCCCAAGAAACACACCGAAGATGCCGATGACACCAGGTAAAACGGGTGGGGCAGGGAGCGGCAACTTCAAAGCGGTGAAAATCATGCCACAAATAAGACCAGCGAGCAATGACAATAGGATTTCTTGCATGAATGATTCCTCCATAATCGAAATGAAAACGCTTTATTAACAGGTAACCGAATTCATTATACAATGTTCATTCTCGTTTGAGAAGTCTAACATCAGTCATCTGTCATTTTCTCATTTTCAGCTCGTAAGCGAAGGACTTCCCGTTCGGCCCAGTTCGAAGGTTCCCGTTCAAACACGCTCGGAATGTTGTTCCAGCGGCCGCCCGTGTATTGATGGATGATGATTTGTGATTGAATTTGTTCTTGTCCGGCTTCTTGTTTCAAATACACATAACTGCCGTCAGCACGCTGGATTCTGGCTTTCACGTTATCGACGAGTTGTAGCGCGAGCATGTCTTTAATATACGACTTATGTCCCGCATCGAGGATTGGGAATAGAATCTCAATCCGTTTGCGCATGTTACGGGTCATCCAGTCGGCAGAGGAACAATATAAGTCTTCTTTCCCGTTTTGATAGAAGTAGAAGATACGCGAGTGTTCCAAATAGCGATCAATGATGGAGATGACACGGATGTTTTCCGAGATGCCTTTAATGCCCGGACGCAGACAACAGATGCCGCGGATGATTAAATCGATTTTGACGCCGGCCTGTGAGGCGTCGTATAGTTTCGTGATAATTGGCTTGTCGGTAATCGAGTTCATCTTGGCGACGATGCGGCCGTTGCCGTATTTCTCGTGCAGTTTAATTTCGTCCTCAATCTTTTGAAGGAAGAAGTCGTGCATGTCGTCCGGTGACGTCTCGAATTTATGCCACGACGGACGTTCTCCGTACCCCGAGAGCCAGTTGAAGAAGTTGGTCGCGTCTTCGGCGAGCTCTTCGTTCGTTGTCAACAAGCCGATGTCCGTGTACAGCTTGGCGGTCGAGTCGTTATAGTTGCCGGTACCGAGATGGACGAACCGTTGCAAGACGCCGCCTTCAAGAATACGGACGACGAGCGTAATTTTCGAGTGCGTCTTTAACTCTTTATAGCCATAAATGACGTGGGCGCCGGCTTTCTCGAGCTGTTTTGCCCATTGAATATTCTTCTCCTCATCGAACCTGGCCTTCAATTCGACGAGCACCGTCACTTGCTTCCCGCTCTCGGCGGCATCGGTCAGCGCCTTGATAATCGGCGAGTCACCGGACACCCGATATAACGTCTGCTTGATGGCGAGGACGTTCGGGTCTTTGGCCGCCTGGGCGATGAAGCGGACGACCGGGTCGAACGAATGGTACGGATGGTGGAGCAAGTAATCTTTTTTCAGTACCGCTTGGAACAAATCTTTCCCCGGTTCAAGTCCTTCCGGGACGAACGGAATGAGCGTCTCGTTAATCATCTCATCATACTCGATCCCGATTTTATTATAGACCCCGAACAAGAACGTCAAATCGATTGGACCATCGACGAGGAAGATGTCCCGGTCATGAAGGTCGAGCACGTCCTGGAGCATGAACAACAGCTCTTTACTGAGTGACCGTTGCTGCACCTCGAGCCGAATCGCGACCCCGTAGCGTCGTTTCTTCAACTCTTTCTCGATTTGTTTCAAGACGTCGCGGCTGCCTTCCTCATGGAACGGCATATCGGCGTTTCGGGTGATTCGGAACGGCATCGTCGACTCGACTTCGAACCCTTTGAACAACGAGTCGATGAACTGGATGATGACATCCTCGAGCAACATCAAGTCGGTATGGTCCTCATCCTCGGTCGGTAGCTCGAGATAGCGTGGCAAGACGGCCGGCACTTGGACGAGAGCGAGCCGTTTCTTGCCTTCATCGGTCGAGGCGATCTCGACGGCGATATTCAGTGATTTAGACAACAACATCGGGAACGGCCGGTAGGCGTCGACGGCAATCGGCGTCAAGACAGGGAAGACATGCGTCCGGAAATAGAGTTTGACGAACTCGAGTTGCGTCTTATTCAAATGTTTCGGCCGCAAGAAACGGACGTTCTCCGCGGCGAGCTGCTTGAGGATTTTCTTATATGTCGCGTACTGGACCTCGACGAGCTCTTGCGCCTTGATGGAGATGGCTTTGATTTGCTGCTTCGGCGTCAGACCGGCCTTGTCTTCCGGACGGTTGAAGCCGGCGAGCACCTCGTCTTTCAATCCGCCGAAACGGACCATATAAAACTCATCGAGGTTCGAGCTGAAGATGCCGAGAAACTTCAGCCGTTCCATGAGCGGATTGCGTTCGTCCATCGCTTCTTGCAAGACGCGTTCGTTGAAGCTCAGCCAGCTGAGCTCACGGTTATTGAAATGTTCGGGTAAGTAGATGGTCATGAATCTCTCTCCTCTACGCGTAACTCGATTGATTGGTCAATCGCACGTTCCAAATGTTTTTTATGGCGGATGCCGCGTTGCAGTTCAAAGCGCGGGGATGTGTGCGTATGAAGCGTGAAGACAAGTCCTTCCTCGGTCGAGGATACGTCGACGTTCTCTACGACTTGACGTTCGGTCAAATCGAGCGCGTCGACGAGCTTGACGATGGAGCCGAGCAGCTCTAAGCTCTTCAACATCTTCGAGTCGAACCATTCGGGGAAGCCTTCGATATGTTGTTCGAGCAGGCGTCGTGATTTATAGGACGTCACCAAGGCGAGGGCGAGCCTGTCCTCGTTGTTCATCCCTTTAAAATCGTTCGTCGTAATCAAGTGGAACGTGTGGTCGCTCTTGTTATTATGGTCGATATATTCCCCGACATAAGCGAGCCGGCACGCCCCTTCTAAAAGACCGGGTTCGAACGGTTTCGGCTTAATCGTCTTCGTCTCAATCAAGCCGGTGTAAATTTGGCGGGCGAGATGAATCAAGTGTTGATGACGGACCGGGTCGACGGCATACTGCTTCTCGAAATGACGGAAACTTTCTTCTTTGACGTCACCGAAACGGACCCGATTGTTTTCCTTTAAGTAGTACTCATAGAACAAGCCCTCGCGTAGTCCGTTGTTGCTCATCATGAACTCAGGAACTTTCAAATACTTCGCCAGTTCATCGATGGCGGTCACGGCCGGGGCGATGATGTCCATCCGGTCCTTCGACAAACCGTCGAGACGCCCAAGTTGTTTCGGCGACATTTGTATGAGTTCGTCGACGACATCATGCAGGCGGTCGGCCCCGAGCGTGTATTGATGAATTCCCTCGAGTGGGAACAAGGACATCGACTGTTCGACCCGAACGAGGTTTCGAGCCGTGCCTCCGACACCGACGAGCGGTATACCGTGCGGCTCGAGCCAGTCGATCTCTTTGAACGACTTTTTCAAGAACGTCGTCAATTGTTTACGCTCGTCTTTCGTGAGCGTGTCACCCTTCATGAAGTCCTCGGTCAATGTGACGGCTCCGAACGGGAAGCTGTGATAGAAGACGAGTTCACGATCTTTGAAGTAGGTCACTTCCATTGAACCACCACCGATATCGACTGAATAGCCGTCCTCGATATACGTCGAGTTGATGATGGCCGAGTAGCCGTAAAACGCCTCCTCATAGTCGCTCAACAACCGAATCTCCATGCCGGTCGCTTGCCGGACTTCTTCTAAAATGGCCTCGGAATTGCTGGCGTTGCGGATGGCGGCCGTCGCGACGGGCAACACTTCTTTCACTTCGTGATGCTCGTTCAAGCGATTAAAGTGATTCAGCGTCTCGATGAGCGCCTCGATGCCAGACTCGGACAGTTCATTGTCATCGGTGATATGGCTCGACAGCCGTGCCACTTCTTTCACGTTCAACCGTTCAAAATACTGACCGTGGCCGTTCACTTCAAAAATGACGTTACGAATCGAGTTGGACCCGATATCGATGACTGCTAGTTTTTTCTCCACGGAAAAACCCCCTCTGCGTTATCTCTAGTGTACAACGAAGATCATAAAATTACATACGGATTTCAGTTCGTGCGCCGCCAATCGGCTCGCATTGCCTCTATACTTGAAGCATAGACTGATATTCTGTATAATACAGACGCCAAGCAAGTAGAAATGATTACGATTTATCACACGAGAGAAGGGTAGCTTATGACGACATCCGTCGTAAAATTAAATCATGTTTCCTATCATTACGATGGGATCGCCGCGCTACAGGACGTGTCCATCGATATTAAACAAGGCGACTTTGTCGCTGTCGTCGGGGAGAACGGGTCCGGCAAATCGACCTTGATTCGGACGATTCTCGGATTGTTATCGCCGCAAACCGGATCAGTCGAACTGTTCGGCCGTCCCCAAGGACAGTTCAAAGACAAGTCTCGTATCAGTTACGTTTCCCAAAAAGCCGCGTCGTTTAACTCAGGATTTCCGGTGACGGTCGAGGAAGTCGTCGCTATGGGCCGTTATGGACGCCTCGGTCTGTTCAAACGGTTGAATATCGAAGACAAGGCGGCCATTCAAAATGCACTCGAGACGGTCAATATGTGGCAGTTTCGACATCGGAAAATCGGCAGCCTGTCCGGCGGCCAGCAACAGCGCGTCTTTATCGCTCGAGCAATCGTCAACCAACCGGACTTGCTCATCTTGGATGAACCGACGGTCGGGGTCGACCAAAAACATTTGCGTGATTTTTATGAGGTGCTCCATCTGTTGCGTGAGCACACGTCATGTACGTTCATTCTCGTCACCCATGACTTGAACGTCGTCACCGACCTCGTCACGAAAGTCGTCCATCTCGATCACGGGCGTATGGCCTGCAACTGTGGATTAAAAGAATATAGTGAACTCGGCGAATTGACGGCGATTAAACCGTATCCGGTCAAAGTGCTCGTCCATGAAGGTACGTCATGATCACGGATCTGTTCACGTACAGCTTTTTACGTTATGCGTTCATCGCAGCCGTCGTCATTGGTTTCACTGCGCCGCTCATCGGCTCGTTCGTCGTCGTCAGACGGATGAGTTTGATTGCCGACGCGTTATCCCACATGACGCTTGCCGGAATCTCGTTCAGTCTGTTCCTCGGACAGTATATTCTGCTGTTCAGCGACTTGAACCCGCTTTACTTGGGGACGCTCGTCTCCGTGCTCGCCGCGCTCGGCCTCAATTGGCTCCGCGGAAAATACGTCCATTTCCAAGAGTTGTCGATTCCGATCATGATGTCGGCCGGGATGGGACTCAGTGCGATCTTCATCTCATTGTCGCGCGGGTTTTCCATCGATTTGTCGACGCTCCTGTTCGGGTCAATCTCAGCGGTCAGTCTATCAGACATCTGGATGATTTTGGCGGTGGCGGGTTTCACGTTGCTCGTCATCATCGTGTTCTATAAACAGCTGTTGTTCTTGTCGTTCGATGAAGAACAGGCGAAAGTGTCGGGCCTGCCGAGTACGATGCTCCACGTGCTGTTCATGTTCGTCGTCGCGCTCGTCATCGCCGTCAGCATGCGCATCGTCGGCACACTGCTCGTCTCGAGTCTGATCACATTACCGGTCGCGGCTGCGCTCCGGTTCACGAGCAGCTTCAAGCAAACGATTCTCTGGTCAATCGTGTTCGGAGAAGTCGCGACGATTGGCGGACTCATCCTCGCCTATGAGCTCGATGTCGCCCCGGGTGGTGTCATCGTTCTGCTCGCCGTTATGATTTTAGCCGTCGTCATGCTGGCTGAACGACTCGGACTCGCTCGGAAGAAGGAGGTTCGTTATGAAGGAAACTGAACAATTGACCCGCCTGCAATCGTCGTCGCTCAAAGTGACACCGAAACGGATTGAGATGTTTGCCTTTCTCGCGGCGGAAGAGCGTTACGTCAGTGCCAAGGACGTGCTCGACTATATGCGCGCGAAACATCCGACGATGAGTTTTGACACCGTGTACCGCAACTTGAAGTCATTCGCTGAGGAAGGATTGCTCGAAGCGACCGAATTGAATGGAGAGAAGGCGTTCCGCGTCACGTGCGGGTCGAATCATCATCATCACCATTTGATTTGCCGCGGTTGCGGTAAGACGAAGCTGCTCGAGCTCTGCCCGATGCGCTATGTCGAGACGCTCGATCCTGATTTTGAGGTCGTCGATCATAAATTCGAGATTTACGGGTATTGTAAACAATGTAAGTGACAAGAAGGGATTGTGGATGCAATCCCTTTTTTGTCGAATCAAGAGAGGGGGAGTCGAGATGATTTACACCGCAGCCGAAATCAAACAAGCCGATGCGACGGCGCTCCGGCAAGGGATGCCGGCCGACGTGTTAATGGAACGGGCAGCATCAGCCGTGGCGGCCCGTCTGACCTTCCGGCCACGCTCGTCGGTGCTCGTCATCTGCGGCGCCGGCAATAACGGTGGGGACGGCTGGGTCGTGGCTCGAGAATCGGCACAGCGAGGGTGTGACGTCTTTGTCTATGCCCCATTTGGCGAACCGAAGTCTTCGGAAGGGGAACGGCATGCGGCGTATGCGCGCCGTTTCGTCACCATCGTCGAGGAGCCCCGAGACGCCGATTATGTCGTCGACGCCTTGTTTGGGGTCGGATTCCGTGGTCCGGTCACCGGAAAGGCGAGGGACGTCATCACTTGGATGCGTGAACAGTCGGCGCCGGTCATGGCGATCGATGTGCCGTCCGGTGTCCCGAGTGATGAGGCGTCAGAATTTGACGGACATGCGGTTAAGGCAGATACGACGTTTTCGCTACACGGCTATAAGCGGAGTGCCTTTTTAACTCAGACGGCCCCATATTATGGGACGGTCGAGATGGTCGATATCGGACTGTCACACAAGTCCGAATGGCGTGTGTTGATCGAGTCAGACTTTGATCGGGGGTTGCTCGAGCGCGACCCGTACGGTCATAAGAATCGATATGGTCATGGATGTTTGATTGGCGGGAGCCGTCATTTGATTGGAGCCCCGTTCTTGGCGGCCCGGGCGGCGTTACGGACTGGCATTGGCTTACTGGACTTGGCCATCCCATCGGAGGCGCACATCATGGCATCGAGT
This sequence comes from Exiguobacterium sp. s157, assembly GCF_018618205.1. Taxonomy (NCBI): domain Bacteria; kingdom Bacillati; phylum Bacillota; class Bacilli; order Caryophanales; genus Exiguobacterium; species Exiguobacterium sp. s157. The sequence goes on along the minus strand of NZ_JACSLQ010000004.1, from coordinate 82,507 downwards.
TTACCGGAGGCGATGTATTATGGCATCGATGAATTACCGGACAAAACGTATGCGGCTACGGCGATTGGGCCAGGTCTCGTCGACGATGAACGGTCGGACCGTTTATGGCAAACCGTAAGTCGTCAATCGAAACCGCTGATCGTCGATGCGGGCGCCTTGACGACGGAACATCTCGCAGCGGAAGGTCCTCTCACGTTGACGCCGCACCCGGGAGAGTTCGCTCGCTTGACGGGACGGTCCGTCGCCGAGATTGAAGCGGACCGGTTCCGTATCGCGTCAGACTTCGCACGGCAACATGGGATTCACCTCATCTTGAAAGGGACGCATACGCTGATTGTCAAACCAGACGGGACGGGGGCGGTCAATACGATTCAAGCCGCGGCGCTCTCGAAAGGAGGGAGCGGCGACGTGTTGACCGGAATGTTGCTCGCGCTCTGGGCGCGGACGGACCGAATCGACACCGAGTCTTCCCCGAACGAACAAGCCGTCCTATGGCACGCCTTGGCGGCACAAGCCGCGAGTCGGCAGATGCATCCGGCGAGTGTCCTCGCAACAGACGTCATCGAAGCGATCGGACGCATATAAAAAAGCCCCGTATACAGTGGATATTCTTATCCACGTATATGGGGCTTTTTTTAAATGGTGATAGACTTGGTCGTCTCGAAGCGATTGACGATGTGGAGCGCCTCGTTCCAAGATGTGATCCGCTTCACGCCATCCGGTAACGGTTTGCGATTATACGGCGCGTCGAACAATAGGACCGGGATGGTCGTCTGTTCATGGATCGAGATCGCGTTCTCATAACGGTCCTCCATGAATAGGTCGAGTTCGAGCTGTTTGACGACGCCGACCTTGTCATGGCTCCCTGTCATGATGAGCGAGTCGAGTGGGAGTTCATGCTGCCGAATCCACTCCTCGGTGACGGCGCGGACGGCTTCGCTGCGGGCCGTGACGTAATGGAGACGGTGTGCTTTTCGCATGTGCCAAAGGACGTCGTTCACTTCAGAGTGGGGAAGTGAGCGACGATAAATCGCTTCCTCGTGGCCTTGCTCAATCATGAAGCGCCAAAACGCTTCTTGCGTCATATCGGTATACGTATGCAACTCGTATTCGGTCGCTTGATGATAATCGATGGCGTACCCGAGTGCGTCGTTCATATAGTGAAAACAACTTTGCGGATCCGTGACGGTTCCGTCGAGGTCTATTCCAATGTGCATCTTCGTCCCTCCTTGCTCATAACCCTTATTGTACCAAAAGCCCGCTCGGTTGCAACCGAGCGGGCGAAGGATTAGTTAGATTGGTTGGCGAGTTCTTGCTCCTCGAGTTCGCGAGCGGCAAGTTTCTCGGCGACAATGGCGTCGATTTCTTTCTTCAACTCTTCGACCATCGTGGCTTCAGGCACTTTACGGATGATTTTCCCGTGACGGAAGAGCAGGCCTTCGTTGCGGGCACCGGCGATGCCGATATCGGCTTCACGTGCTTCACCCGGTCCGTTGACCGCACAGCCGAGCACAGCGACCTTGATGTTGACGTTAATGTTTTGGATATACTCTTCCACTTCTTTCGCAATCGAAATCAAGTCGATTTCGATGCGTCCACATGTCGGGCATGAGATGAGCGTCGCCGCGTTGGCCGCGAGACCGAACGATTTGAGCACTTCTTTGGCGACTTTGATTTCTTCGACCGGGTCGTCAGATAGTGAGACACGGACCGTCGAACCGATACCGAGCGAAAGGATTGCCCCGAGGCCGGCAGCAGACTTGAGTGATCCCGAGAAGAGCGGGCCTGATTCCGTGATTCCGACGTGGAGCGGGTAATCGAACGTCTTGGCTGCGAGCGTATACGCTTCGAGGGCCAAGTTTACGTCAGATGCCTTAAGCGAGATGATCGTGTTATAGAAACCGAGGTCTTCTAAGATTTTGACGTGGTGCATGGCACTCTCGACCATTCCTTGAGCCGTCGGATAACCGTACTTTTCAAGGAATTGCTTTTCGAGTGAGCCGGCGTTGACACCGATGCGAATCGGGATGCCTTTTGCTTTAGCGGCGTTGACGACCGCTTCGACTTTCTCGCGACGACCGATGTTACCCGGGTTGATTCGAATCTTATCGACACCGCTCTCGATGGCTTTGAGCGCCAATTTGTAGTCGAAGTGAATATCGACGACGAGCGGGATATTGATGCGGCTCTTAATCTCAGCGAGGGCATCGGCAGCGCGCTCATCCGGACAAGCGACGCGGACGACTTGGCAGCCTGCTTCTTCAAGACGCAAAATTTCGGCGACGGTCGCTTCGACGTCATGTGTTTTCGTTGTCGTCATCGACTGGATGACGACCTCATTCGATCCCCCAATGATGAGGTTGCCGACACGAATCGGACGGGTTAATGAACGATGCAAAATTTCTGACATATACGTAATCTCCTTCTTTTGGAAAGGTTCCAATCGATTTAAGATGAGTGGTTTCCTTATTATCATAACGAAATGTTTGTGAAAAAGCACCCGGCAAGCGCTTGCGAGATGTGCTCTTACGAAACGCTAACGTTATCTTAACAGATGCTTCATAATTTTCCACCGTCTGAAGACCGATATATTCAATGAAATGACGTGTGAAGAGGTGGAATGAAGGATGTTGAAGCGATTTAAGCGATTGAAGAGGATGAAGCGTCGAAACGAGTGGACGATGGCAAGTCGGTTGACTTGGACGTTGATGCCAATCATGCTCATATCATTTTCAATTGTATTCGGCTGGTTCGCCATGAAAGCCGAACAGTTGATGACCGACGAAATCGAAAAACGGTTGCATCGAGAAGCGACTGTGATGCGAGAGACAATCAAGACGACGTATGGGGCGTATGTCGCGAACGAAAAGATGTTAACCCGTTCTTTAAAGTCGACGTATATGCAACAGGCTTCGATCTTAGCTGCAGACGGACTCGAAGCGAGTCAGTATTTGGTGACCAATGATAATATCGAAAAATTGAGCGGGAAAAAAGTTGAAGACCGGTTTAGCAATCGCCTAGATGAGATTTTAGTGGAAGACGTGAGTGTCAGTGATCAACATGATGAGTTTATCGTTGCGACGCCGATTCCTGAACTTCAGGCTCATTACGTCATTGTTGTGACGAAACAGTCGGTACTCGGTTCGATGTGGGCACTACGAGAAATCGTCTTCGTTGGCCTGATCAGTATGCTCGTGTTCATGATTGGCTTGTTTGCCGTCATGATTCGTCGTGAGGTCAAGCCGTTGACGCAGTTTGCCGAACGATTGCGTGAGTCGGTGGCGACGCGCTCATTCACAGCAGTCACATTAGACGCCAACTCAATTGAAATGCGAAGTCTAGAGCAGGCATACAATACGTTAATTGGATTATGGACGCGCTCGCTCGTGACGATGACCGAGACGTCAACAGCATTCGAATCAAGCTTGCCGCTGTTCAGAAGACAACTGGAGGCGAATGAACAGCAAATCGTGGGCTTTAAGGAAGTAGCGGCCACGGTCGCGCTGACAAGTCAGTCTTACCAGTCGTTCACGACCGAGTCGACCCATCGGTTTACCGATATCGCTGCCCACGTTCGTTCATTCGAAAAAGATATCGCTGCAATCGATCAACGGACAGAGTTACTAAATCGAACGATTGCGTCAGAAATGGAATCGTTCTCGAGCGTCAAAGGAGCGAGTGAATCGTTTGCCATCAAAGCGGCAGCGGTCCAGCAACGATTATTAGACAGCGAGGCGACATCAGAGCGAGCGGATGATGCGCTAAAGAAAATCCTTTCTGTCGCGGCTGCGACGAAAATGTTAGCGCTCAACGCCTCGATTGAAGCAGCACGTGCCGGTGAACATGGTAAAGGATTTGCCGTTGTCGCCAGCGAGGTCGGACAGTTGGCGAAAGTGACGAACGAATCGACGTTATCCGCTGTGGCTACGATTGAAGCCATTCGGCAAGAACGAAGCGAAGTGTTCATGGAAATGGAACGCTTCGAATCCGACATTAAATCATTAGGGGCGGCATTGCGTAATATCGAAGCGGGGATCGAGAAAATTGATCATGAGGTCACAAAACAAATGAGCCAATTCCAAGCGATCACGGAACAGACATCGCTGACCGGACAGCAGTTGCTTGAAATGGCGGAAGCGAATGGTCAATTGACCGAAATCGGAATGATGCTCGAGCAAAAACTGCATGACTTACAAGACGGTGTCGAAGAATGGACGGATACACAACGAGCTTTACAAACGGCAGGAACCCATCTCGGCAATCAAAGCGAACGTCTTCACGACGTCTTGCATGATTTGGCACCACTCCAATAAACAAGGCCGGACGAGCGCATAGAAGCGTTCATCCGGCCTTGTTTTATGATGTTCGTTTAATCGGGATTAGCGATAATGGAACGACTACATAAATAAATAATAGTAGAATCCCGAACCACGACGCGGACGGCGAAACGTGATACAGGACGACGAGACTGACTGTCGGAATGAGCGACATCGCGACCGCATACGGCCAAGCTTGGCGATACGGCCACATCTTCTTCGTACGCCATTTCGTGACGAGTTGGACGAGGAGGGCACTGAGGGCGACGAGTCCCATATAGAAGAAGAAAATCGCGAACGCATGTAAGAACAACCACATCGGCCAAAAGAAATTTGGTTGTAACACGATGTAATCGAGTGCCGTGACGGTCAACGTCAACACTAAACTCGCCATCATATAGGCGTGGAGTGGGGCCAAGCGGAGACGTAACGCCTGCTTGGACGGGTAAAGGCTATGGCGGATAAACTGAATCGTTGTCTTGAACATAAATGGAACTCCAATCTGTTATAGTACAAAACTAGAAAAACAAACAAAAATCATACAGTGGTTTAATAAAACCTTAACATTAAACCTGTTTACATCGAATGGGTGATGCGGGCATAATGAGTAGGGCATTAAAAACCAAGCAAACACAACTAATTCACAATCAAAAGGAGTACAAAAATCGTGGAATACAATTTGCAAGAAATGTTATTCATGTTTTTTGGAGGATTAGGGATCTTCCTCTTCGGTATCAAATCGATGGGAGACGGCCTCCAAAAGTCAGCAGGTAACCGCCTGCGTGACATCCTTGATAAGTATACATCGAATCCGTTCCTCGGAGTACTAGCTGGTATCATTGTAACAGTCTTGATTCAGTCATCGTCAGGTACGACTGTCATCACGGTCGGTCTTGTCAGCGCCGGGTTCATGACGCTCCGTCAAGCAATCGGGGTCATCATGGGGGCGAACATCGGGACGACAGTGACCGCGTTCATCATCGGTTTCGATGTCGGCGCCTACGCGTTGCCGATTATCGCTATCGGTGCGATTCTTCTTTTCTTCTTTAAAAAAGAGAAATTGCAACATTTGGGTCAAATCTTCTTCGGTTTCGGGATGCTGTTTTACGGTCTTGAACTTATGGGAAGCGGCATGAAGCCGCTCCGTTCGAGCGAATACTTCATCGACTTGACGCAATCGATGAGTGACAACCCGTTCCTCGGTGTCGTCGTCGGTACGGTGTTTACCGTCATCGTTCAATCGTCATCAGCAACGATCGGGATTTTGCAAGAGTTGTATGCCGGTGGATCAATCGACTTGGACGCGGCACTTCCGGTCTTGTTCGGAGACAACATCGGGACAACGATTACAGCGGTACTCGCTTCAATCGGTGCTTCGGTAGCAGCCCGTCGTGCGGCAGCAGCCCACGTCATCTTTAACATTGTCGGGACGACGATCTTCATGATCTTGTTGATCCCGTTCACACAATATATTTACTGGATCACAGATATTTTAGCGATTGAAGACAAGATGCAAATCGCCTTCGCCCACGGGACGTTCAACGTCGTCAACACGTTCATCCAGTTCTGGTTCATCGGAACGATTGCTTGGATCGTGACGAAAATGGTTCCTGGTGAAGATTCAATCGTCGATACGAAAGCACAGCATTTGGATCCAATCTTCATCCAACAGTCACCATCGATCGCCGTCGAACAAGCGAAGTTTGAAGTCATCCGCATGGGCGACTTCGCAAAACTTGGACTTGATGAAGCGCGCAACTATATGACGACTGGCGATAAGAAACATGCCGAGAAGTCAGCGCACATTGAAGAGGCGCTCAACTCGCTTAACTCAAAAATCACAGATTACCTCGTGAAACTCGCTGCCGTTGATTTGACGGAGCAAGAATCACAAGAACATAAGACACTCATGCATGCCATCAACGATATCGAGCGAATCGGTGACCACGTCGAGAATATTATCGAATTGATCGATTATAAGACGGCGACACGTGTCACACTATCGACCGGTGCTCAGAAAGAGTTGACGGAAATGTACGATTTGACACGGGCCACGCTCGAGAAGTCACTTCAAACGTTGGCGAGCGGAGACATGGTCGAAGCGCGTCAAGTCATCGAGATGGAAGCGAAACTCGATATGCTGGAGCGTCAGTTCCGTAAAAATCACGTTGTCCGCTTGAATACAGGTGAGTGTGACGGCCAAGCCGGTATGTTCTTCGTCGATATGCTCTCGAACTTGGAGCGCATCGGTGATCACGCCATGAACATCACAGAAATCACGCTTGAAGATAGAAACGAAGCAACAGTCTAATCCAACGGTCCTTCCGGCTCATTTGAGACGGAGGGACTTTTTGGTTCAATGTGACTTTTGATTGACAGTGACGCGTTCATTCAGTATATTATTACTGTATAACAACGTGGCGGTGTAGCTCAGCTGGCTAGAGCGTACGGTTCATACCCGTGAGGTCGTGGGTTCGACTCCCTCCGCCGCTACCAATAAAGGACCCTTAGCTCAGCTGGTTAGAGCAGACGGCTCATAACCGTCCGGTCGTAGGTTCAAGTCCTACAGGGTCCATTTTGTGAACAGCTTTCTGATGAAAGCTGTTTTTTGTTTTCATTTTTAGTTTTCAAACTCGAAGTCCTGGGTAAATATCCGTTAGCATTTTGTTTTTTGAAAAATATGAAATGAGGCGAAGCGAGATGGAACGAAATCATACGATGATGCAATTTTTTGAATGGCACGTCCCGGCTGACCAGAAACATTGGAAGCGATTGAAAGAACGAGCTTCTGAATTGAAGGAAGTCGGAATTACCGCATTATGGTTGCCCCCTGTCACGAAAGGACAGAGCGACGAGGATACGGGATATGGCGTGTACGATTTGTATGATTTAGGGGAGTTTGACCAAAAAGGAACGGTCGCGACCAAATACGGAACAAAAGAGGAATTACTCGAGGCGACGAAGCATGCCCAAGAACTTGGAATGCAAGTCTATATGGATGTCGTCTTAAACCATAAAGCCGGGGCCGATGCGACCGAGAAGTTCGATGTGCTCGAAGTCGACCCGGAAGATCGCACGAAAGTGCTGTCAGAAGAGCCGTTCGAGATTGAAGGCTGGACCAAGTTTGATTTCGAAGGTCGAAACGACAAACACTCCTCTTTCAAATGGAACTTCCATCACTTTAACGGTACAGATTATGACGCTGCGAACGACCATAGCGGTATCTTCTTCATCCTCGGTGAAAACAAAAAATGGAACGACAACGTCGATGACGAGTTCGGTGTCTATGACTATTTGATGTTCGCCAATATCGATTATCACCACCCAGAAGTCCGTGAAGAAGTTCTTAGCTGGGGCAAGTGGTTTATCGAAGAGACGCAGTGCGACGGGTTCCGACTCGATGCCATCAAACACATCAACTATGATTTCGTTAAAGAGTTCAGCCAGAAAATGAAAGCTGAAAAAGGCGACAACTTCTACTTGGTCGGTGAGTTCTGGAAGTCAGAGCTCGATGCATGCCGTGAGTTCCTCGACAACATCGATTATCACGTCGATTTGTTCGACGTGCCGCTCCATTACAACTTGCAGCGTGCCTCGACAGAAGGAGAATCGTTCGATATGCGGACGATCTTTGACGATACGCTCGTCCAGTCCCACCCGCTCCACTCAGTGACGTTCGTCGATAACCACGATTCACAACCGGCGGAAGCACTCGAGTCATGGGTCGAAGATTGGTTCAAACAAATCGCCTACGGTTTAATCTTGCTTCGCCAAGACGGGTACCCTTGTGTGTTCTATGGGGACTACTACGGCATCAACGGACCGCACCCGGCCGATGGGAAGAAAGTGGCAATCGATCCGCTCCTTTATGCGCGCCGTGAGAAAGCGTACGGTCAACAGGACGACTACTTCGATGACGAACACGTCATCGGTTGGGTCCGTCAAGGTGTCGAGGAGATCGAGCGTTCGGGTTGTGCTGTCCTCATCTCGAACAGTGAAGCAGCCGAGAAACAGATGTTCGTCGGCGAGCACCGTGCCGGCGAGAAATGGGTCGATTTGACACAGACCGTCGATGAGGTCGTTGAGATTGATGAAGACGGACATGGAGTATTTAAAGTAGCGGCAGGTTCGATTTCGGTTTGGGCGTTACCTGAACAAGACGTCGAGTGAAGCATTACAATTGAGTCGACCGTCACAAATCTGTTACATTTAAAACGAACGTTGTTCAAACCAATTTAAGGGGGATTTTAGTTATGGCTAAATTTGAATTACCACAACTTGATTACGCATACGATGCACTTGAACCACATATTGACGCACGCACGATGGAAATCCACCACACGAAACACCACAACACTTACGTCACGAACGTAAACAATGCACTCGAAGGAAAAGACGTGAACTACTCTTCACTCGAAGAGTTGCTTCAAAACCTCGATTCACTTCCTGCTGACATTCAAACAGCGGTCCGCAACAACGGTGGCGGTCACTGGAACCACTCATTCTTCTGGAAATTGTTGAAGAAGAACGAGAACGGTGCTCCGACGGGCGAACTCGCTTCTGCAATCGACGAAGCGTTCGGCAGCTTCGACGCGTTCAAAGAGGAGTTCACGAAAGCAGCGACAACACGCTTCGGCTCTGGTTGGGCTTGGCTCGTCGTGAAAAACGGCAAACTCGAAGTCACATCGACTCCAAACCAAGATTCACCGATCATGGAAGGCGTTCAGCCAATCCTCGGTCTCGATGTTTGGGAGCATGCGTACTACTTGAACTATCAAAACCGTCGTCCGGATTACATTCAAGCGTTCTTCCATGTCATCGACTGGGATTACGTCGCGAAGCTCTACGCAGACGCAAAATAATGACACTGTCCCGGGATTCGATTGAATCTCGGGATTTTTTCTACATTTCATTATTTTGTAAACAAATTATGATATAGTGAAAATCGAGTCGAAAAATAGAAATAACACTGACATATACGTTACCTATACTTATAGAAGGAATTGAATCAGAAAGGAGATAACTGAATTGGCCAGAAACCGTGTGAAAGTGCCGAAGAAACGGCGCAACCACCTTCCGTTGCGATTGAACTTATTGTTCTTTATCGTCTTCATCTTATTCGCGACACTCATTTTCCGTTTAGGCGTCGTCCAAATCGTCAACGGTGAGTTGATTGCCCGTGAAGTTCAGAAGACCGAATCAAGCAAAATCAAGTACGAGGTACCGCGCGGTAAAATCTATGACCGCAACGGCCAAGTGCTCGCCGACACCATCTCGAACTACTCGGTCATGTATCGCCGGTCGCAAGTGACGAAGACGGAAGAGCGGCTCGAAGTCGCCATCAAGCTCGCGGAAATCGTCGACGTGCCGGAGAAGGACCGTAAAGTGACGGAGCGGGACCGCAAGGATTATTGGATTGCCATCGATCCGGAGCGCTCGCAAGAACGGGTCCAAAACCTGTTGGCTGATTTATCGGAAGAAGAACGGGCCGCCTTGTCGAACCAAGACGTCGACCAGTTGTTGCTCGATTCCATCACGGACGCGGAAATCACGTTTGACGATGCGACCGAAGAAATCATCGCTATCAAACATAACATGGAGTCAGGCTATGCGCTCGACCCACAAGTCATTAAAATCGGGGCGTCTCCAAAAGAAATGGCACTGATTGAAGAAAACTTGGAACTGCTCCCTGGCGTCAGTGTCGAACCGTATTATCAGCGGGATTATCCGTTCGGTGAGACGTTCCAAAGCTTCCTCGGAAGTTATCGTCAAATCCCAGCCGAGCAGCGCGCTTCGTATCAAGCGAAGGGGTATGGCTTGAATGATCGGGTCGGAACGTCTTATCTCGAACAACAGTATGAGGACGTGCTACGCGGGACCCCGGCCTATGACGTCTTCACGACGTATAAAGGGGAACCGGTCGGAGAACCGACTCGCGTTAGCGGGAACCCAGGGAAAGATATCATCTTGTCGACGGACATCGAATTCCAAAAAGAAATCGATGAGATTTTGAAGAAAGCGATTCGAGCCGGCCGCTCGGGCAGCCCGCACTTTGACCGTGCCTTCGCCGTCGTCATGAACCCGCAAACGGGTGAATTGCTCGCCCTCTCGGGACAAGAGCTCGACTATGAAACGAACGAATTCAAAGACGTCTCGACCGGGACGGTCCTGCGGGCGAGTCAAATCGGCTCGACAATCAAGGGAGCGACGGTCGCGTTCGGACTTGAAGAAGAAGTCATCCAACCGGGTGAATATATTTATGACACGCCGATTCGTATCGGTTCGTCACTCAAGTCGTCGTACCGGAACATGGGGAACATCAACGACCTTGATGCCCTCGCGTTATCATCGAACATTTATATGTTCCAAATTGCCCTGCGGCTCGCCGATTACTACTCGACCGGCCAAATCGTCGGAGAGAACGTGACCGAGGCATTCAATACGATGGAACATTACTATAAGCAGTTCGGACTCGGAATTGAGACAGGGATCGACCTCCCATATGAATCAATCGGATTCCGTAGCGTACCGGACCGTGTTACGCTCCTCATGGATATGTCGATCGGTCAGTTCATCTCATACACGCCGATTCAATTGGCGCAGTATACGTCGACGCTTGCGAACGGCGGATACCGGATTCAACCGCATCTCTTGAAAGAAATCATCGAACCTGGCTCGCTCGACGAAGCGAACAAGCAAGTCGTCAGCACGTTCCAACCGAACGCGCTCAATAAAGTCGATATTCGTGATGAATTTCTTCAACGGGCGCGCCAAGGATTCCGGCAAGGGGTCGAGAGTGGAACGTCTCGTATCCTGCAACAGACGGGAATCACGGCGGCCGGTAAGACCGGTACCGCTCAAGCGATCGCGGAAGGGCCAGATGGTCAAGCGAAGCGAAACGCGAACGGTGAACCGATTAAGACACTCAACTCGAACCACGTCGGCTGGGCGCCATATGATGACCCGGAAATCGCTTGGGCCATCATCATGCCAGGCCTCGAGGCGGAAGGGATCAACACCCGTGTCGCGCACGACATCATGAAGGCGTATTTCGACTTAGAAGACGTCCAAGCACAGATTCAATAAAGAAGTCACTTCGGTGGCTTCTTTTTTTCGTCTTTACAATTCTTTTACGTTCCGTTTATTTCTCGTTAATAGTAGTTTATTAGGATGTTAATTGTAGGACAGAACAACGAAGCCACAACACAAATCAAAGCAAACTCAAGGAGGACGTCAGAAATGTCTTGGATGAAAAAATCAGCTTTAGTCGCTTCAATCACTTCGGTGGCCATCATCGGTGCCGCGTGTGGGAATAATGAAGAAGGTGGCGGCGCAGCCGACGGTGAAGGACTTTCAGGTAAAGTCGTCATGGACGGTTCGTCAACACTCTTCCCGATTATGGAAGCCGTAGCCGAAGAATATTCAGCTGAACAGCCAGACGTTGAAGTCACGGTCGGTGTCTCAGGTACGGGTGGCGGATTTAAACGTTTCGTAACAGGCGAGACAGACTTCTCGAACGCGTCACGTGAAATCAAAGAAGAAGAAGCGGCTGAAGCCGAGAAGAACGGTGTCGAGTATACACAACTCGCTGTCGCTCTCGACGGTCTCTCGCTCGTCGTCAACCCAGAGAACGATTGGGCTCAAGACATCACAATCGACGAACTCAACAAGATGTGGACTGACCCTAACGTGAAGACATGGAAAGACGTCCGCTCAGACTGGCCAGACGAAGAAATCTCATTCTTCTCACCAGGTAAAGACTCAGGAACGTTCGACTTCTTCAATGAAGCCGTCCTTGAAGACACGGACATTCGTGAAGACGCGCAATTGTCAGAAGATGATAACGTCCTCGTGACAGGGGTCGCCGGTACGAAAGGTGCGATCGGATTCTTCGGTTATGCGTACTACATTGAAAACCAAGATACGCTTCGTGCGATGAACGTCGAAGGCGTCGAACCGACGACAGAGACGATCAACGATCTTTCATACCCGCTCTCACGTGAGATTTACACATACGTGAACAACGCGTCATTGAAAGACAAGCCACAAGTCGCTGACTACACACGCTTCTTGAATGAAAATGCAGCAGCCCTTTCAGAAGAAGTTGGATATGTCGGAATGGAACAAGCACGATATGATGAGAACGCTGAAGTGATCGACGAGATCGCTGGCGAGTAATAGCGCAGAAGGCAGAAGGTGAGAGTCGCTCTCGCCTTCTCGCCGTGCTTTCTAGTATGAAGAGGTAGGGAGCGATACACGAGATGAATCAACCAAACAAAGGGCTGTCAATTCGAGAGATGATTGAAGCCAATAAGAAAAAGAAATATAGTACGACGAACGTGTTTGATAAAGTCATGCCGTTCTTATTATTCTTGAGCGCATTCGTTTCGGTCGTCACGACGGTCGGCATCGCGTTCACACTCGGTTTTGAACTGTTCAAGTTTTTCGAGCGCGTACCGGTCGCCGAGTTTTTAGGCTCGACCGAATGGTATCCGCTTAGTGCCGATCAACGTTTCGGCGTCTGGGCCCTTGTCATGGGGACACTCCAGATTACGGTCATTGCCATGATTGTCGCTGTACCACTCGGTTTGGCGTCGGCGATTTATTTGAGCGAGTATGCGTCTGAGCGTGCCCGCACGATTTTGAAGCCGATTCTTGAAGTGCTTGCTGGCGTTCCGACGATTGTCTTCGGATTCTTTGCCTTGTCGTTCGTCACACCGATTTTGCAAGCGTTGATTCCAGGGCTTCAAATCTATAACGCACTCAGCCCGGGAATCGTCGTCGGAATCATGATCATTCCGATGATCGCTTCGATTTCGGAAGACTCGATGAGCGCCGTCCCGAAAAAGATTCGTGATGGAGCCCTCGGCCTTGGCGCGACGCGTCTTGAAGTCGCGATTAAAGTCGTCATGCCAGCCGCGCTCTCAGGGATTATCGCCTCAATCGTCCTCGGGATGAGCCGTGCCATCGGTGAGACGATGATCGTAACAATCGCAGGTGGGTCACAACCGAACTTTGAGTTCAACCCGCTCAACGCGATTCAAACGATGACAGCTTATATTGTCCAAATCGCCAAAGGTGATGCAGGATACGGGACAATCGAATACTACAGTATCTATGCGGTCGGCGCATTGTTGTTCATCTTTACGCTCGTGATGAACTTATTCGCGAACTGGGTGACGCGCCGCTTCAGAGAGGAGTACTAATATGGCATTGCCGAACAGTGAGTTCAAGAATACGAAGAACTTGATGGACCGTGCTTCCGTTTCACAACGGATTAAGCGCCGTCTCCAATTAAATGAAATCTTTAAGTACGTCTTTTTAGCAGGGCTCGTCTTTGCCCTGCTCGTCCTATCGACATTGATTTATGATGTCGTCTCTAAAGGTGGCGGCTGGGTGAATTTGGACTTCCTCCGCAACTTCCCATCCCGTCGACCTGAACAGGCCGGGCTCTATCCAGCCTTGATTGGATCACTTTGGTTGATGATGTTGATCGTCCCGATGGTGTTTATCGTCGGTGTCGGTGCTGCGATTTATCTTGAAGAGTATGCACCAAAAAACCGTGTCACATCATTTATCGAAGTAAATATTTCAAACTTGGCCGGTGTCCCTTCAATCGTTTTCGGATTGCTCGGATTGACGATTTTTGTTCGCATTATGGAACTTGGGAACTCAATCATGGCCGGAGCTCTCACGCTCGGACTGATGAGTTTACCGATTGTTATCGTCGCGTCACAAGAAGCGCTCCGTTCCGTCAAGATGGAATTGCGCCATGCGTCGCTCGCACTCGGAGCCTCGAAGTGGCAGACGACGTTCAACGTCGTCTTGCCGTCGGCGATTCCAGGGATTATCACGGGAATCATCTTGGCCGTATCGCGAGCAATCGGGGAAACGGCCCCATTGATCATGGTCGGAGCAGCGACGTTCATTTCGACGACGCCGAGCAATGTGTTCTCTGATTTCACAGCGCTCCCGATTCAAATCTACAACTGGACGAGCCGTCCGCAAGCCGAATTCCAAAACTTGGCCGCTGCCGGAATCATTGTATTGATGACGATGTTGATCATCATGAACTCGGCTGCCATCTATATCCGTAACAAGTACACGAACCGACATTAAGTCATAGCAGTAAACGAGGAGGACTCTCGAGATGATGAAACAAAAAGAACTCAAAGGAGATCATGAAGTGAATACAACGACGACTCAACCGAACGAAACGGTGATGCAAAAAGAAAGTGCCTATGTCGTGAACAACTTGAATTTATGGTATGGCGACGATCAAGCGTTGATCGACGTCAACCTCGACATCAAGAAAAACGAAGTGACGGCCATCATCGGTCCGTCGGGTTGCGGGAAGTCGACGTTCATCAAGACGTTGAATCGGATGGTCGAGCTCGTGCCGTCTGTCCGTACGAACGGTGAAATCTTGTATCATGGTCGCAACATCTTTGACCGCGATTATAAAGTTGAAGATCTTCGCACGTCGGTCGGTATGGTGTTCCAACAGCCGAACCCGTTCCCGAAATCGGTGTATGACAACGTGGCGTACGGGCCACGTACACACGGCATCAAAAACAAAAAAGTACTCGATGAAATCGTCGAGCGCTCGCTTCGCGGCGCCGCGATTTGGGATGAAGTGAAAGATCGCTTGAACGAGAACGCCTATGGCCTCTCGGGTGGACAGCAACAACGTCTCTGCATTGCCCGCACACTCGCCATCGAACCGAACGTCATCCTCATGGATGAGCCGACGTCAGCGCTCGACCCGATCTCGACATTAAAAGTCGAAGAGCTCGTCCAAGAGTTGAAAGAGCAGTACTCGATTATCATCGTCACGCACAACATGCAGCAAGCAGCCCGTGTATCGGATAAGACGGCGTTCTTCTTGAACGGAGAAGTCGTCGAGTTCGATGCGACCGATAAAATCTTCTCGAATCCAACGGACAAACGGACTGAAGATTACATTTCTGGCCGGTTCGGTTAAGAAGGGGAGACAATCATGGCACAAAATCGCACATTTTTTAATACGAAGTTAAACGAATTAGAAGACAAGGTCGTTCGCTTGGCGAATTTGACGATGCGTCAAACGGCTACGGCCATCGAAGTGCTTGAAAAACATGACCTCGTACTCGCTCAGACGGTCATCGACAACGACAACGAACTCGATGACCTCGAGCTCGAAATCAATGACGAGGCGATTCTGTTGATCGCGAAACAACAACCGGTCGCGACCGACCTTCGTCGCTTGATCGTGACGATGAAGTCGGCGACAGACCTTGAACGCATCGCGGACTATGCGACGAACATCGCCAAAGCCGTTGCGCGCATCGAGCACGTCCCGTACGTGTTAGACATCAAGCCGCTCAAACAGATGGCCGAGCAGTTGATTGACATGCTCGAGCTGGCGACTCGCGCTTATCATAAAGGCGAGGTCAGCCGGGTGCGTGACTTGAACGAGATGGACAAAGTCATCGATGACTTGAACTTGCAGGTCATCAAACAATACATGGGATCTGTGCCGACGATGGCTGTCGGGACGAACGATGTCTATGAGTTTTCGAACATCGCCCGCTATTTAGAACGCATGGGCGATCACGTGACGAATTTCGGGGAACATCTCATTTTCCTCGAAAAAGGGAAACATTATGATTTAAACCAGTAAGAAGAGTGGTAAAGAACAACAGACCAGTTGTTCTTTACTTTTTTTTTGTGCAGGAATTCACGGGTTGGAGGCGAATAGTAGAACACATGGATTTTTTTTTAGGAAGGGAGCCACAAATAGATGGAAGAGAAAATCGTTTCCTTGAAACAACAAGGACTAACGTTAAAACAGATTGCAGAACAATTAGACATGCCGATCGGGAAAGTCCAGTACGCTTGGCGCAAATGGCGTTCCCAACACGGTGAACCAGCCAAGCCGGTAGCCGCCGCTCCAAAACGAAAGACCGAAGGGAAGAAAGCAATGACACCGAAATCGAAGCAAGTACCCGCCTCATCTGGGACTCAGGTCGCTTCGACGCTGCAACATGAGCTGCCAGTCCAATCACCGCTTCTAGATAAAGGCCCAGATGGGTTCTGGAAGCTCCCTGACCGTTATGATCAAGATTTGATGCATGCGGTCGTTCAATCGCCGAACGCCGTCTACGTCTTTTGGGAGGTTTCTGACAGCGTCAAGGAGACGTTGTCGATGCAGTTCATGCGTCCGTGGGAAGATTTGCCGAAGGCGTTCCGTATCCTCGACATCACGTTGCTTGATTACGCGAGCGGGCATGCGAACCGTTCATATACGTTCGAATTACCGGAGATGACGAACAGTTGGTTCGTTCGGCCACTCGATCCGAACACGACGTATGTGTTCGAGTTTGGGATTCGGACGATGGAAGGGGAGTTTCTTCCGTTGCTCGCATCTTCACCGATTGATACGCCACGTGCGGAGCCAGCCGGCCATGGTCGTTTCGCTGAACCGGTACGACGTTGGCAATACGGGGAAGTCGAGTCTCCTGAACTGCTCGACACGCTACCTAAATATTCTGCATACCGATTCGTGCGCTGAGGAGGATTTATTTGATGAAACCAGGTTATTTTTCACTCGTCCTTCATGCCCACCTTCCGTACGTGCGACATGAAGAGAAACACCGCTTAGAAGAGAGATGGGTGTATGAAGCCATCTCCGAGACATATATCCCGATTCTTTGGCAAATCGACCGTCTGCAAAAGCCGCTTCATTGGACGGTCAGCATTTCACCGCCCGTCGTCGAGATGCTCGCCGACCCGCTCGTCCAGGACCGTTACGTGGAACATTTGGATGAGATGCTCGAATTGATTGAGATTGAGCTCGCCGAAGGACGGAGCGAACCGGAAGTTGAGACGCTCCATTTTTATCGCGGGCGCTACACCGATTTGAAAACAACGTTCCTGCATTGGGAAAAGAACTTGAACCATGCGTTCCGTACATATCGTGAGCAAGGGTTCATCGATATGGTCACATGTACGGCGACGCACGGCTTCAACCCGCACTTGTTCACGGAGCAGGCCGCCCGCACGGAAATCCGTACCGGTTTGAACTGTTTCGAGCGTCATTACGGGTTCCGCCCGACCGGCATTTGGTTGCCGGAGTGTGCCTATACGCCGGGTGTCGACCGCATCTTGTACGAGGAAGGCGTTCGTTATACGTTCGTCGATGAGCACGCTTTACTCGATGCCGACCCTACTCCGGACAAGGGGATTGGCGCACCGGTCTACTCGCCGCATGGCGTCGCCTTGTTCCCGCGTGACCAAATCATCTCCGGGAAGATTTGGAGCTCGATGATCGGGTATCCGGGCCATCCTGACTATCGCGAGTTTTATCGTGACCTCGCCTATGACCGCGACTGGGCGTATATTGAAAAGTTCATGCACCCAGAAGGGATTCGATTCGATACCGGTCTGAAGATGCACCGCATCACGGGCGACTCGGATGAGAAAGACTATTATGTCCGCGCCTGGGCCGAACATCAAATCGACAACCACGCCCTCGATTTTGCGCAGACGCTCGAAGGGCATCTTGAGGCCCATGGTGGACAAATGTTCCCGCCGTTCCTCGTGACGGCACCGTTCGATGCCGAGTTGTTCGGACATTGGTGGTTTGAAGGACCTGAATTCCTCGGCAAGGTCGCCGAGCGGCTCGAAGAGTTCGGAATCGAGACGATTACGCCGGCCCTGTTCCTCGAGCGCCACTTCCAAGACCTCGAGACAGTACACGTCTCGATGAACACGTGGGGGCGTAAAGGTTATGGTGATGTGTGGATCAACGAGCGCAACGAATGGATGCTCCGCCACTTGCACATGATGGAGACACAACTCGTCAAAGACGTGGCCGATTATCGTCACGCCTCACCGCTCGTCGATCGGGCGCTCATTCAACTCGTGCGACATTACGTCCTCGCCGTATCGAGTGACTGGGCCTTCATCCTCGACGGACAGACGACGGCCCAATATGCAGCCGAACGCTTCCGCGAGCACACACGTCTGTTCGCTGAGCTCGAGACCGCCCTATATCAAGACAAGTTATCGGATGAACTGCTCGCCGACCATTATCGCGCGTATCCGTTCCTTGATGATGTGGACATTGACATCGACACGTTCCTGTCTCCGCACGACTATTACGTGACTGAGGAACGTGGCAGTGAAGGCGAGGCGATTCTCGTCTTGACGCCAGAATATACAGGCAACGTCGTCGGTGATCTCGGACGCCGTGTCATCGACGAGGTCGAAGCCCGGGCGGCGGAAGGCGAGACGGTGTACGTCTTGACCCCGTTCAAGGAAGGGTTACCGGAGTATGAACGTCACAACCACGTCCACGTGTACCGCGTTCGTCTGACGAGCCCGTTCTTGGAGCACGTGATGAACCAAGTCGCGGCCCAAAACGTGGCGTACGTCAAACTTGCGCATGAGCTCGTGGCCAAAGTTCCGTTCAAAGCGATCCATCAATTTGATTGGATGACGATTCCTGCGGCACGTTCGCTTGCGAAAGCACTACAAGTTCCGTTATACTCAACTATGTTGTCCTTTGAAACGACCCGCAATCCGCACGGACACGGCGGTCTGTTCGACGCGATTCACCGAATCGAGAACAGCGTCCTCGCTGAAGCCGACACGGTGTACATCTGCGAACAACTATCGACTGAGGAAGTCGGAATGCGCTATGCGATTGGTGATAACGTAAAAACCTGCCTGCCGCTCGATGCTTCGCCATACGGGCAAAAACGTTTGAAAAAGAACACGAAATAACCTTGCTTTTTCAAATAAAAATTGGTAGGATAATTGAGTATGCTTAGACTGTAAAGCAAAAGCACTTGATACAACATTAGTAAGATGGGAGTGAAAGAAATGCGCGTTAAAATCACACTAGCTTGCACAGAAACAGGCGATCGCACGTACATCACGAAGAAAAACAAACGTAACAACCCAGAGCGCCTCGAATTGCGCAAATACAACCCACGTCTCCGTCGTCACACGCTTTACCGCGAAGTGAAATAATGAGACTGGCCGTCACTCATGTGGCGGCCTTTTTTTTGAACAAGGGGGAATTGAAATGATTGAAAAGAAACAACTTCGGCAAGCCGTACATCGTCAAATCCGTGAACTCGACGACCGGTCGGACCGGGACCGCGTCATCATACATACATTGACCGAACTGAAGGCGTGGCAAGAGGCGGACACGGTGGCTGTTACGCTCGCCCTCGATTTAGAGATTGATACGTTGCCGCTCATCCGCTTAGCATGGAAGGCAGGAAAATTGGTGTTTGTGCCGAAAGTTACGAAACAGGGACTCACGTTCCATGAGATTCATTCGCTAGAAGACCTCGAGCCGGGCGTCATGAATATATTGGAGCCGACGACTGAAGCGACGATGCGCTCGATTGACGTCTGTATCGTCCCCGGCCGCGTGTTTGACCGGTCCGGCTATCGAATCGGATGGGGAGGCGGCTATTATGATCGCTACCTCGCCACGTACAAAGGGACGACCATCGCGTTGGCCTATGACGTTCAACTGCTCGATGAGATCCCGATTGAGCCACACGACATTCCTGTCGAATTCATCGTGACGGAAAGGGAAACGATTTTATGTTCGCCATCTTCGTTGTAACTTGTTTGGTGGCCTTTGCCGGCTATCGATTGCGCTCGTTGACCCGCTCCGGTGCCGTCTTGACGGTCGTGACGGGGACGGTCATCGGCTACGGTTTCGGTTGGTTCGGGCTCTATTTACTCGGTGTCTTCTTCTCGACATCGTCGCTCGCCTCGAAATATCGTGCCCGGGACAAGGCGCCTGTCGATGAGATTGTTGAGAAATCGGGTCCCCGTGATTTCGTACAAGTGCTCGCCAATGGGGGCGTCGGCATGGTGACGGCGCTTGGAATGATTCTTGCGCCAAACGATGCCTGGTTATTCGCCTATGTCGCCTCGATTGCCGCAGCGACGAGTGATACGTGGGGATCTGAGTTCGGCGTCCTCGCCAAGCAGAAACCGCGCTCGATTCGGACGTTCCGTGAAGTCGAACCGGGAACGAGTGGTGGGGTGTCCGTGTTCGGTACGGTCATGTCGATTGTCGGGGCCACGGTCATCATCCTCGCCTCGCTTCCATTTATCGAGATCGATGTGACGTTCGCGCTCGTCTTGATTGCTCTCGGATTGAGCGGCAGCGTCGTCGACACATTGTTAGGGGCCACGGTGCAACGGAAATATCGATGCCGTGTGTGCGGCAAATTGACCGAGAAGAAAATGCATCATCGTGAGCCGACGGCTTATGTGTCGGGCTGGCGTTTTCTCGGCAATGACGCCGTCAACTTTTTGTCGATCGCCGCGGCCGCGACGATTAGTTTCCTCTTGTTACGATGAGGGTAGTACAGAAAATGTAGATGTTTCAAACGAATGTGAATTTTGTCACAATATCGCCAAAGTGAAAACGGTTTCCTTAGTAGTGAGTGTTTGTGAATGATGTTACAATCTTTATGTAACAGACATAACAAAAACATGAAACAGATTGTTCGAAGGGTGGAGAATCAATATGGAAACATTAAATCATGCAAAAGTAACACGCGTCGCGCTCGTTGGGGCCGGAGCGGTCGGTGCCAGCTTTGCGTACCAATTGACGACAGCAAGTCTTTGTGAGGAACTCGTCATTATCGACATCAACAAATCGAAGGCGGAAGGCGAAGCGATGGACTTGAACCACGGCGTCTCGTTCGCTTCTTCACCGATGCGCGTCTGGGCAGGGGACTATACGGACTGTGGTGCAGCAGATATCGTCGTCATCACTGCCGGTGCTCCGCAAAAACCGGGTGAAACTCGCCTCGACCTCGTCGAGAAGAACGCCAAAATCATGAAATCGATGATTGGGGACATCATGGCATCTGGATTCGACGGCATCATCATCATCGCCTCGAACCCGGTCGACATCATGACACATTTGGCTTGGAAATACTCAGGTTTACCGAAACACCGCGTGTTCGGATCAGGAACGGTACTCGATACGTCACGTCTCCGTTACATGCTCGGTGACTATTTCAACGTCGATCCACGCAACTGCCACGCCTACATCATGGGTGAGCACGGAGACACGGAATTCGCGGCCTGGAGCAACGCCCGCATCTACGGGAAGTCGGTCGAGCAGTTGCTTGAAGAGAACGACGAGTATACATGGGAAGACCTCGAAGACATCTACGTCAACGTTCGGGACGCGGCTTACCACATCATCGAGCGCAAAGGCGCGACGTACTACGCCATCGGCCTCGGTTTGCTCCGTCTCGTCAAGGCTGTGCTCCGTAACGAGAACACGTTGTTGACGGTCGGCGCACATTTAGATGGTGAATACGGCTTGAACGATATCCATATCGGTGTACCGGCCATCATCAACCGCCAAGGAGTCCGTCAAGTCGTGGAAATCGAGTTGTCAGACGAAGAAAAACAAAAGATGCATCATTCGGCAGAAGTGTTATTGAAAACGATGCAACCTGTCTTATAAGAACGATTACTCGTTCTGTCATGACCGTAGTTGGCTCCCGCCACTACGGTTTTTTTGTGGACCGACGGAAGAGCGGGGCAGATTGGGGCGATGCTCGATTTTGTCGTCCTGCCTAAATTCCTTTAGAATGAAAGTATAGAAGGAGGTGAGCCAACATGACAGAACCAGCTTGTTTTTGGGAAGATGTATATCGTGCCGTCGAAGCAGGAGGACGCATCGAGGGCGTCTTAGAGCCGTCGCGGGCACTTTTATTGTTCGACACGAAAGCGGGGGATGTCTATCACCTCTACATACGGACAGATAAGGCGTGGGCGAACCATGTCGCCTTGGACGTCGAGGCGGTCATGAACTCGTTTCGCTTGGCCCGAATCGGCCGCGAGAAGCTCCATGTCCACATTTATGGTGACCCGCTCGTCGATGAAGAGCGTCTGTCGTCGCTCACGTTCCCGATTGCGGCAAAAGTGAAGCTCGAGATGCGGCCGTGCGCCGAAACGGAAACGTCATATCGCCCGCGTGCCGTCGCCCTCGACCAACAACGGAAAAATGAACTGAAGCAACGGTTCGCCTTTGGGAAGCCTCAGTTCGTCTATGCGCTCATGTTCGTGACGTTCCTCGTCATGTGGTTCGCCGAATCAATCGGCTCGACGCTCGATCCGAACACGCTCATCCGCTTCGGTGCGAAAGTGAATCCTCTCATCGACGAAGGAGAATGGTGGCGTCTGATCACACCGATGTTCCTTCATATCGGTTGGTTCCATTTCGCCATCAACATGTTCGCGCTCTGGTCACTCGGCCCGCTCGTGGAACGGATGTACGGGTCGACGCGTTTCGCCACCATTTATCTGTTGGCAGGTGTCATCGCCACGGTCGCCTCGTATGCGTTCAGCGAAGCCATCTCGGCCGGCGCGTCCGGGGCATTGTTTGGGCTTGTCGGCGCACTGCTCTATTTCGGACTGCGCGACCGCTCCTTATTTATGAAGACACTCGGCCCTCCACTGTTTATTATGTTAGGATTAAACGTGGGACTCGCTTTCGTCCTTGGCGCTAGTTTGGACCATTCCGCACACGCGGGTGGACTCGTCGGGGGCTTTCTGATGGCGGGAGTGGTCGGCTTACCGGATGAACATGTGAAGAAACGTCGCCTGCTATTTGCGGGGCTCGTGTTCGTGGCGTCCGGCATATTATTTTGGCTCGGCTACAATCGATGACAAAGGAGTAAGGGTATGATTGAAACGTTGAAGCAATTGGTTGAAATTCCAAGTCCGTCCGGGATGACGGACGAGGCGATCGGATTCGTCGAACAAGAACTGACGGCACTCGGGATCCCCACGAAACGCTTGAACAAAGGGGCGCTTCTGGCGACATTTGAGGGCAAATCGAATCGAGCCCGCCTGTTGACGGCCCATGTCGATACGCTCGGCGCGATGGTGAAAGAAATCTTGCCGAGCGGCCGCTTGCGCTTGACGCAAGTCGGCGGATACGCCTGGACCGCAATCGAAGGGGAGAACTGTCTGGTTCATGCCGAGACGGGTGCGCCGATTGAAGGAACGATTCTCATTCATCAATCGAGCGTCCATGTCTATAAGGATACGAATAGCGCCGAACGGACGGCGTCAACGATTGAAGTGCGCTTGGACGCGGACGTCCATACAGCCGAAGACGTAAGGGCCCTCGGTATCGAGGTCGGGGACTTCGTCTCATTCGACCCGCGCTTCCGTCAGACCGACGCCGGTTATATCAAATCACGTCATCTCGATGACAAGGCGTCCGTTGCCATCTTGCTCGATTTGGCGAAAGATCTGGTCGAGGCGGAGTTGCCACACCCGGTCCATTACTTGATCTCGAACTATGAAGAGGTCGGGTTCGGGGGCAACGCCGGAATTCCCGAAGCGGTGACTGAATATATCGCTGTCGATATGGGTGCGCTCGGGGACGGGCAACACTCGGACGAGTATACAGTTTCGATTTGTGCGAAAGATTCGTCAGGCCCGTATGATCTCGGGTTGCGCCGTCAATTCACCGCGCTATGCCGTAAACATGACATCGCCCATAAAGTCGATATCTATCCGTACTATGGATCGGACGCCTCGGCTGCAATCGGAGCCGGCTACGATGTGCGCCACGCGCTCGTCGGACCAGGCATCGAGTCAAGCCATAGCTATGAGCGGACGCATCTCAAATCGCTCGAAGCGACCCGGGAACTGCTGTACCGTTTCGTGCTCACCGCGATGGAGGACGAACGATGAAAAATTTTTATGACGTCCAGCAATTTTTGAAATCGTTCGGCACGATCATTTATATCGGTGAGCGCGATGCCGAAATCGGGCTCATGATGATGGAACTCGATGAGTTGCATGCGGGCGGAATGATTGAACAACGGGAATATGATACGGCCAAGATTATTTTGACCCATGAACTGAAAAATTCAAGAGATTGACAGAAAAACCCCTAGTGCAAAGGTTTGCACTAGGGGTTTAATAGTGTAAACTATGGGATGAAAGCGATTTAATCGAGACGAGGAGTGGAACACATGAAGTGGTTATTAGGAATCGACATTGGTGGAACGACGGTGAAGATGGCCGTCCTCGATATGAACGGGATTATTTCTGACAAGTGGGAGATTACAACGGATATTCGTGAGAACGGGGTACATATTCCGACTGATATTGCCTCTTCATTCGAAGCCTATTTAGAAACGTCGGGCAAAGCGAAGCAAGATTTCGCAGGAGCGGGCATCGGGGCACCAGGCTTTATCAACTTTTCAGAAGGTGTGGTCGAATATTCACCAAACATCGGTTGGAAAAACTTTGCGCTCGTCAGCGAGTTCGAGAAAGCGGTCGGTTTGCCGGCCGTCTTAGAGAATGACGCCAACGCTGCCGCACTCGGTGAAATGTGGAAAGGGGCAGGCGAAGGCGCATCAGAACTGCTCGCCATCACGCTCGGCACAGGCGTCGGCGGCGGTGTCATCACGAACGGCAATATCGTCCACGGGGCTGCAGGTATGGCTGGGGAAATTGGCCACATCACGGTTGAACGTGACGAGTCGAAAGCCGTCATGTGTGGCTGCGGCCGTAAAGGTTGTATCGAGACGATTGCTTCGGCCACCGGGGTCGCCCGTCTGGCGCTCCAAAAACGTAAAGGTCGGACGACATCGTTGAACGAACTGAACGAAGTGACGGCACGCGACGTGTTCGAAGCGTATAAAGCGAATGATGTCGTCGCGACAGAAGTCGTGAACGAGATGACCGAATATCTTGGATTGACGATTTCGAATATCGCCAACACGTTGAACCCGAAAATGATTGTCATCGGCGGAGGCGTCTCGAAAGCACGCGAAGCACTCCTCGAGCCGCTCGACGAGCAGTTCAAACGGTTCGCCCTCGAGCGCGTCTATGCGTCGACGGCGTTCAAAATCGCGGAACTCGAGAACGATGCGGGTGTCATCGGTTGTGCGTGGCTCGCTCGTAAACACTTTATCCCGACTCGTGTATAACGTTTGTCCATGTACGCCTGCGATTTGACGCAGGCGTGTTTTTTATTTGGAACGGGTATGGGATAATGTAAAATTTGTAATGACGGAGTTGATTTTTTGTTAAAAAAGGGGTAAGATTTGGACTTGATACCGGACTGTTATCGTACGTGAAATGGATAACAAGCCAATTGGACTTATAAAAAAATAGGGGGACGCGAATCAGTTGATCTCGTCGCCCGTTGAACAGAGGAGGAGGCCGTCAGATGAAGTCATCTCAGAGCTTCTCGAAGCTTACTATGCGACTGAATGATACGGTCCGCGCTTCGTTTCATGAATATCGGTTATTTTGGATTTTCTCGCTATTACTTTGGACGAAGACGTACGTAGTTTACCAATTTTTCTTCAATATCCCGATTGAAAACACCGCTCAGGCATTCATTCTGCTGATCAACCCGATCAGCTCCACTCTATTCCTATTCGCGTTCAGTTTCTTCTTTAAAGGAAATAAGCAGAAATGGGTCTTGTACATGCTGTATGCCGCAGCATCGTTCATCTTGTTTGCGGATGCCGTTTATTACCGCGAGTTTACCGACTACTTGACGATGCCGGTCATCTTGCAACCGTCGAACATGGAGACGTTGTCGACATCGTTCACGTCACTGTTGGAATGGAAAGATTTGATTATCCTCGGGGACGTGCTCGTCTTGCCGTTCATCCTATGGCGCATCAACGCGACAGCGACGGCTGCCTCTCATCGGAGAGCGCTCGTGACATTCGCGACGGCCGTCGTCGTGTTCTTGTTCAACTTGTCGCTCGCTGAAACAGAGCGTCCGGAACTGTTGACTCGTTCGTTCGACCGGGAACTGTTGGTCAAGAATATCGGGACGTTCAACTTCCACGTCTACGATGCGATGCTTCAAACGAAAACGTCGGCCCAGAAGGCGATGGCTGACGGGTCAGAACTCGCCAAAATCGAGAAGTACACCCGTCAACACTATGCAGCACCGAACCCGGACTACTTCGGGAAGTATAAAGGCAAGAACGTGGTCGTCGTCTCGTTCGAGTCGGCCCAAAACTTCACGCACAACATGAAAGCGTCGAACGGCGAGTACATCACGCCGAACTTGAACAAACTGATCGAAGAGTCCCACTACTGGCCGAACTATTACCATACGGTCGGCCAAGGGAAGACGTCGGATGCCGAGTTCGCACTCGACAACTCGCTATACGGACTTCCGCGTGGTGCCGTCTACTTCACGAACGCCGATAACGAGTATCAGGCACTCCCTGAATTGATTAAGGAAGACAATTACTACTCGGCCGTGTTCCATGCGAACAACAAATCGTTCTGGAACCGGGACTTGATGTATAAAAACATCGGCGTCGACCAGTTCTTCGATGAGAAGAGCTATGACCTCGGCAACCCCGAGGACATGACGGAGTGGGGACTGCTCGATGACAGCTTCTTCGAACAGTCGATTCCGATGCTCGAAGAGCTGCCGGAACCGTTCTATGCGAAGTTCATCACGCTCACGAACCACTTCCCGTACACGATGCCGAGCGAGGACTACGAACTCGTGCCGAAATTCGAGACGAGTTCGACGACACTCAACAACTTCCCACAAGCGCTCGCGTATCAAGATTATGCGCTCGGCTTGTTCATCGACGAGTTGAAGGCGAACGGCATGTGGGACGACACGATTTTCGTCGTCTACGGTGACCATTACGGAATCTCGACGAACCATAACGACGCCATGGCCGACTTGCTCGGCAAAGACGAGTTGACGCCATACGACGTCGCCAAGCTCCAGTCCGTCCCGTTCGCGGTTCATCTACCGGGACAAGACAAGGGTAAAGTGCACGAGACGATCGGCAGTCATGTCGACATGAAGCCGACGATCTTGCACTTGCTCGGGATCGACACGTCGGACACGGTAGGTTTCGGAAGTGACTTGTTATCGGAAGACCGGACGAGCCGCGCCATCTTCCGGGATGGCACCGTCATCACCGACGAATACGTCTGGACGCAATCGACATGCTATGACGCTTCGAGCGGTGAAGTCGTTGAGGACGTCTCGCTCTGTGGACCGGATAGCGCAGAAGCAGAGAAGATTCTCCAAATGAACGATGATTTGATTTACTCAGATTTGCTCCGCTTCAAAGAGCAGACCGAACAATAACAAATAGCGCCGTCCCGCTTAGCCGGGACGGCGCTATTTGTTATACAAAAAAAGACGACCAGAGTCGTCTTCGTGCTCATTAGCTTGGGATTCCACCGTAAATCAATGTCGCGACGCCGAAAAATCCGAATACGAGTACAGTGACCGCGGCGAAAGCAAGTGGAAAGAATTGGCGCTTCTTAAACGAACGGGCCATTCCCCAGATTGCAACGAGTGCAACGATGAGCGAGATCCATCCAAATGGTTCATACAAATGCATGACGAGTTCCCCCTTTATTATACGTCATGAAATTCATAAAAATTTCACTGAAATATCATTATTATTTTATCCGATAATGTAGACGCTGTCGAGAAAAGAAAGCCTCCGCTACAATTTTGCCACAATATCGATTAGAATGATGGGGGAGGTGTTCTGGATGAACATAGTAAGAATCACATCGGGCCTGGCCCAAGAGAACGGATACGTGCTCGAAAAAGAAGGCACGGTCCTCATCGTCGACCCGGGCACGGATGACCCGAAATTCTTCGAGGCAGTGGAACGATTCGGTGGCTTGAACGCCATTCTGTTGACACATGCCCACTTTGACCATATCGGGGGAATCGATGCCTTGCGTGACCGTTACAACGTCCCGGTCTACGTCCATGAAGCGGAACGGACGTGGCTGATGGACGACGAGAAGAACGGGGCGGCGAAGTTTCATCTGCCAAGTGCGGCGATGCGACCGGCCGAACGGATCTATCAAGGCAAGACGCTCGAAATCGGTGCGTTCTCCATCGAGTTGCATCACACGCCGGGTCATTCGCCGGGCAGCGTCACGCTTCACTTCCCGACCGAACGCATCGCCTTCTGTGGGGATTTGATTTTCAAACAGTCGGTCGGACGGACCGATTTGTACGGTGGTGACCAAGCGACGTTGCTTGGATCGATCGATCGCATGCGTCAGTTATTACCGGGTGAAACGGTGCTCTATTCAGGTCACGGGCCGAAGACGACGCTCGAGGCCGAGATTCGGACGAATCCGTTTTTCGACAGATAACTAAAAAAAGATTGTCTCACGAGGAGACAATCTTTTTTTACATTTGGAAGTTACTCCAATACGTGAAGACGACGAAGAAGACAGTCAAATAAGCGCCGAACACGTATACATACGTTTTTTCAGTGAGTTTCAAGTAGCCTAGTGCGACGAAGAAAATAGTTTGAGCTAAAAAGACAAGACCCATTACGACGAAGTCACCACTATGTTCGCTACTGCTTTGATCTCCACCGAGTGCGCCTACGAAAGCAAGCGCCGCGATCAACCCAGTCCAAAAGCCTAGGACACGGAACATTCTCGCCATGTTAATCCCCCCATACGTGCATTATTCCATTCTCATTCACTATTTTACCAACACATTCAGAAAAATGCTATGAAAACGTGTGAATTGAGCAAAATAATCGTGAAAAATATGTGAAATAAAAACGTTGGACAAGGTTGTACAAAAAAATAAAAAAACTTGTACAAACTATGTACAAAACGGGTATAAGGTTGTATAATCAACTTACACACATCGAACGAATCGTTCCACACATTATGAGGAGGTATTGAAATGGCAAATGAATTGATGTTCTACACGTACCCGAGCTGTACTTCATGCCGTAAGACGAAAGCGTTTTTACAGGAGCAGCACCTTGAGGTAAGCGAGCGCCATATCTTCCGCAACGCCCCGACCGTGGACGAATTGAAGACGCTATTGGCACTGAGCGAAAACGGAGTCGACTCGCTTCTCGCAACGAGAAGTCAGGCGTTCAAGCAATTAGACATTGACGTCGAAGATTTAAAGCTGAGCGAGTTGCTCAAGTTGATGAGCGAAAATCCGAAACTATTGAAACGCCCGATTTTGACGGATGGCAACGAAGTCATTGTCGGTTATGACAAGGCGACAATCGAGGCGTATGCCCGCCGTTTCGAATCGACAACTGCAAACGTTTCATGACGCAAGTCCACTTTCCAACGAGTGGGCTTTTTTTTATGCTCATGTTGAGGTGGCGGAGATGATGCGAATAATTGAGCGAGTGATTGATGCGGCACGTACGTTGCAGGCAAGTGATGTCCATTTCATGCCGTTAGGGGACGAGGTGATGATTCAAGTACGGCATGGGGCACACTTGCAACGATTGGAGATGATGACACATACAGACTATGAACGATTGACCTTGCATATGAAGTATTGGTGCTCGTTGACGGAAACAGATCATCGCGTGCCCCAGTCCGGTATGTACGCCGGGTCAGTTGAGGCAATCCGGGTCACTTTCCTACCATCGTTCGACCGAACGCTCATGTCGTGGCGGCTTCCGAACGCCTCGTTCCATTTAGCGGAGTTGTTAGATGACAAGGACGTCCATCGGTTCAACGAATGGTCGACGTTGCGGCAAGGTCTGCTCTTAATCGGGGGCGCGACCGGGGCGGGGAAGACGACCGTCCTATATGCGTTCTTACAAAGTTTGGCCGGTCGACGCATCGTCACGATTGAGAACCCTCCGGAGAAGCAAGTGCCGGGCGTGATTCAACTCGAAGTCAATCCGAAAGCGGGACTCGACCATCGCACGTTGCTGAAAGAGACGCTCCGGGCCGATCCGGATGTGATTGTCATCGGAGAAATCAGGACGAGTGAGGAGTTGAGGGTGGCGCATGATGCGGCACTCAGCGGTCATATGACGATTGCGACGTTCCATACGGCGAGTGTGACAGATGGCGAACGGCGACTCGAACAGCTCACGGGGAAGATGGAAGTCGCACGGCATTGGTGCATCCTGCACCGGGAAGACGAGGTGAGCTGTACGTGGTCCGAGACCAATTGAGCAGGGAGTTGGCCATCATTCGCCGCTTCCTCAGACTCCAGTCACGTGGAGTCGGGTTGAAGAAGACGTTCGAGACGCTCGAACTGCATGAACGTGGAAAAATGAAACTAGTCATCCGTGAGATGCGGAATCAACTTGAGCAAGGACGCTCGCTCGCCAACGTGTTCGAGGGACTCGTCACCGACCCGAGGATGCGAGAGATGCTCGTCACAGCCGAACGGGGTCATCATTTTTTGGAAGGGCTTGAGCAAGTGCTCGTCTTATCGACGATGCGCCGCAATCTACGGCAAGAACTCAGCCAGTTGGCACGGTACCCGCTCGTGATTTTGACGATGCTGCTCGGGCTCGGTGCGATTTACGCCCTGTATATCTTCCCAAAGCTGTTGACGATGGTAGAGGTCGATACGCTCGATGGGCTGAACGCGATTCTTCTGTCGCGATGGTTTTTCCCAGGTCTGTTCGTCGGATTGCTCGTGACTGGGGCCGGCCTCTATTGGAACGGCCGACGCGGCCGACTCGTGCCGCTACGTGTCGTCGAGAGAGGTAGACGCCTGTACGTGACGTACTTGTTCGTCAGTGAGTTAGCCTTGTTGAGTGAAGGACAGGGTTCGGTCCGTCACATCATCGAGCGGCTGTCACGAGGAGACGGTGAGGTGGCGAGCATCGCGAGACGGATGCATGAGCGCATGTCGGCCGGGTGCGAACTCGAGGCGGCGGCGCGGCAAGAGCGTTTGCTCGAGCATGAAGTCGTCAGTCTGTTCGGCGTCGGGACGGTGAGCGGGGAGCTCGGATCAATCATGATGATTCATCGGGATCTCGTGTTCGAAGAGATGGAGCTGTATTGGAAGCAGCTGATCGCCAAGGCCGAACCGATGTTATACGGATTTTTAACGGTGATGGTCACGATGATCTTTTATACGATTTATTTGCCGGTCAAACTAATCATGTCTCAACTATGACAAGGAGGAATCTGATTATGACACGCTTCAAATCAGAACAAGGATTCACGCTCGTCGAAATGGCCGCCGTCTTGCTAATTATCTCGGTGTTGCTCTTGCTCCTCGTCCCGTCGATGTCAGACGGGAAGTCACGAGCGGACAGCGTCAGTTGCGAGGGCAGTGTGCGCATCGTCGAGTCCGAAATCAATTTGTATTACGCGGAACATAAAGCGTACCCTGAGACGTTAGTGGCGATCGACCGTGCCACGACTGAGAGTCCGCTTGAATACAGTTGTCAGTCGCTCGTGTACACGTATGCGCCGACGACCGGTACGTTGACGAAACAGTGAGGCGAGACGGCTATACGTTAATCGAGACGGCGGCCGTCCTCGTCATTTTGGCACTCCTGCTCCTCATGGCGACCCCGGTCGTCCGGTCGATGGACCGGTTGGCATTATTCGATTTCACGGAGGCGCTCGTGAGTGACATCGCCGAAGTGGGACAAGCGCCCTACGTCGCCGCCGACGGCTCGTGTGTGCCGCGTTTACGTTGGTATCTCAAAGAACGGCGCTACCAAATCGCTTGCGGGACGACACCATTCGTGTCCCGCGTGGTGCCGGAAGGGGTCGATCTGAGTTTGCCGACCAATAGTGAAATCGTCTTTTCACGCACGGCAGCGACGTATGCGGGACAGTGGAAGTTCTATTCAGGAACGACGATGGTGACGTTGAAATTCAGGATGGGGACGTACGAGCCGGAGGTGTTGCGCGTTGAAGGGAAATGAGCAAGGAGTCACGTTTTGGGAGATTTGCCTCAGTCTGGCGCTCTTACTGGCTTGGGTAGGTGTCGTTGCCCCATTCATCGAGGCGGCGACGGAACGGGTCGAGCGCCTCGAGACGACCGTCCGTAAGTATGAACGGCTCCAAGGGGAGGTGCTGCGCGATGCCGCGAACCCGAGCGGACGCCAAACAATCTGTGACGGCGACCTTTGCCTGCCGACGCTTTGATTCGGGCTTCACCTTGCTCGAAGTGAGTCTCACGATGTTGATCATCCCGCTCTTCATCGGGCTGATGGTCCACTTCCTCGTCCTCGGACAAGCATTTTATGAACAACCTCGGGCGAAAGTTCAGACGACGCCGCAACTGATGGTGCGGAAACTGTTCGAGAGCCGCGATTGTGACGTCGTGTCGGGCCGTCTCGTCGGTACGCACGTGCGCCCGGACGGGACGACATGGACATGGACGCTCAAACAAATCGACCGGAACTTGGTCATGGTCGGAGACGGGGGAGGGAATTTGCTATTTTTAAGAGGAATCGAGGCGTACCGGGTCGAACCGGTAGGGGAAGGTTTTCGAATTCAATGGAACGATGCGACCGGGCCGCGCGAGAAGAACGTGATGTGCATGCGCGCGGATACTTTGTGATGTCGACGTTAATCGTATTGACGTGGTTACTCGGCGGGGCAATGTTTTGGTATACTGATATCGAACGAAACACTGAACAATTGGCGCTCGATGCCTTGGCGATTCGCTTCGAGGCTCACGTGATGGTGGCGGAGCGGACGTGCGGGTCGACCGCGGTCGCGTTGACGAGACCGACCGGCACAATCCAATGCCGTCCGCTCGGCACTGGGACGATTGAGGTCGACGTACGCCTTCAGACCGGTGAACGACATAAAGAGGTGATTTATTTCGATGACTAAACCGTTTTACATCATTGGATTTATGGGTACAGGTAAATCAAGCTTAAAACAATATCTTGCAAAATCGAATCACGTCATCGATTTGGACGAGTTGTTTGAAACAGATACCGGTATGGACATCCCGGCATATTTCGATCGTTACGGCGAAGCAGCGTTTCGGCTCCAAGAGAGTCGACTGTTACAAAATGCGCGCGCTGACTATATCGTGACGGGCGGAGGGATTGTTGAACGGGAAGCGAATATGGAATGGATGCGAGAGCAAGGTGTCATCATCACGCTCGACTTGCCGTTTGAAGCTTGTTGGGAACGGATTAAAGACTCGGACCGTCCACTCGTTCGTAACGGAAAAGCGGCCGTTCATGCATTGTACGAACGTCGTCGACCGCTCTATGCGCGCGCAAATCACGTGCTTGACGCTTCGCTCTGCACAGAGGCCATCGCGCATACATTGAATCAGTTGAAGGAGGTAGAAGGATGATTTGGATTAATCTTGGGATTATCGTACTCGCACTTGTCGGGCTCGGCTTGTATGGCTTCTTATTGTACCGTAATAAAATGAAGGCAGACCTTCGTCGCGTGAAGCGCTTGACGGAACGGTTCCAAATCCGTGCCGACGTCATCCAAGGGCTCGTCAATGAGATTAAACAACACGTGGATACGGTCAATGCATCGGTGAAACAGATGAAAGCCTATTCGGTGAAAGTGAAGGACGAGACGATGGAGCTGAAACAAGCGACCGTCGGCTTGACGAAAGAAATTAAACGGACCGCTGGAATCGAACGCCCAGACGTTTCCACTGAGACTAAAATATGAAATAATGAGGATGAAAACGTTTTCGTTTTCCATCCTCTTTATTTTTGCCCATTTTGGCTAGGCAGAGCCGCAAAAAATTGATAAAGTGGAATAGAAAACGAAATATTTCACGAAATACATTATTTACGTTCGGGATTGGGGGATAATATGGAGAAAGTATCGTTAAAACGTACGCCTTTATATGATTTGATTTCCGTAAAGGCGAAGATGGTGGATTTTGCGGGGTTTGAGATGCCGATCATGTTCTCATCGATTAAAGAAGAGCATCAAGCGGTTCGCAACAACGTCGGGATGTTCGATGTGTCACACATGGGGGAGATTCGCATCGAAGGACCGGATGCGCTCGAGAACGTGCAACGTCTTGTCACGAACGATGTGTCAAAATTACAGATCGGTCAGGCGCAGTATAATCTGTTCTGTTTACCGAATGGCGGTGTCGTCGACGACCTGCTCGTCTATCGACTTGATGAAGATGCATTTTGGCTCGTCGTCAACGCCTCGAATATCGAAAAAGATGTGGCGCACGTCCGTGAATATGTCACAGGGGACGTCACAGTGACGGATGAGTCGAACGCCTATGGTCAAATCGCCATCCAAGGACCGATGGCTGAACAAGTGCTCGGCCGTTTGACGGATTTGCCGCTGGCCGACATCAAGTTTTTCCGGTTCATGATCGGCGACGTGGCCGGCGTGTCGACCATCGTTTCACGCAGTGGCTATACGGGGGAGGACGGGTTTGAATTGTATGCCCGCGCCGAAGACGTAGCCGCAATTTGGTCAGCGTTAGAAGCTGAAGGCGTCACGCCATGCGGGCTCGGCTCGCGTGACACGCTCCGATTTGAAGCGTGCCTCCCGCTCTATGGGCACGAGCTCGATGAGACGGTCACTCCGTTCGAGGCGAACTTGAACTTTGCCGTCAAACTCGATACTGAGTTCATCGGTAAGGACGCCCTCGTGAAGCAAAAAGAAGACATCACGCGCCGATTGATCGGCTTGCGTCTGCTCGGGCGTGGTATCGCGCGTCAAGGCGCGACGGTCGAAGTTGACGGAGAGACGATTGGTGTTGTCACGACTGGTACGATGCCGCCGACGGTGAACGAATCAATTGCCTGGGCGCGCGTCGATCGCCGTTTCGCGGAGGCGACACACTTTATCGTTGAAGTTCGGGGTAAAAAAATAGAAGCCGAACGTGTACCGACACCGTTTTATAAACGTAAATGAAACAGGGGGATTCAGCATGAATAGAATGGAGTTTCGTTATTTACCGATGACAGAGCAAGATGAGCGTGACATGTTGCAGACGATTGGCGTAGAGTCGATTGAAAACCTACTCGAGGATATTCCAGCATCGCTCCGGGAGACGGCTTCTTTAGCGGCCATCGGTGCGCCGCTTCCGGAAGTTGACCTCGTTCGTCATATGACGAAGTTGGCTGAGAAAAACATGCACACGAAATCGACTCCGAGTTTCCTCGGGGCCGGGATGTACGATCACCTCTCTCCGAGCGTCATGAACCATATGCTTCTCCGTTCCGAGTTCTATACTGCTTATACGCCATATCAACCTGAAATCTCGCAAGGTGAACTCCAAGCGATGTTCGAGTTCCAAACGATGATTTGCGAATTGACGGGGATGGACGTGGCCAACTCGTCAATGTATGACGGAATCACTGCCCTCGCTGAAGCAACGTATCTGGCGAGTGCCCATACGAAGAAAAAACGTGTCGTCGTATCAGGAGCGGTCCATCCGGAAGCGAAGGATGTCATCCGAACATACGCCGGTGGGCCAGGGCTCACGGTCGAATATACGGACGTGAGTGCGGGAGTGACCGATATATCTTACATCGATTTGACGGACGCCTCGTGTCTCGTCGTCCAATATCCGAACTTCTTCGGTCGTGTCGAGGACTTGTCAGCCCTCGCGAAAGCAGCGCACGACGCCGGCGCCTTGTTCGTCGTGTCGAGCAATCCGCTCGCGCTCGGTATTCTGGAATCACCGGGTGCGCTCGGTGCCGACATCACAGTCGGTGACGCCCAACCGTTCGGAATCCCGCAAAGCTTCGGCGGTCCTTCATGTGGATACTTCGCCGTCAAACAAGCACTCATGCGCAAACTTCCAGGCCGCCTCGTCGGTCAAACGGTCGATGAGGATGGGAAGCGCGGTTTCGTCTTGACGCTTCAGGCCCGTGAACAACACATCCGTCGTGACAAAGCGACGTCAAACATCTGCTCGAACCAGGCGCTCAATGCGCTCGCGGCATCAATCACGATGTCTGCCCTCGGGAAGTACGGGATTCGTGACATGGCCGTCCGTAACATTCAAACGGCCCATTACATGAAAGAAGCACTCAAGACTGCCGGATACACGGTAATCGATGAAGGGCCGATGTTCAATGAGTTCGTCGTCGACTTCGGAGTCGATGCGGAAGATGTGTCGCGTCATCTGCTCGAGGCCGGCATCATCGGCGGCTTGCCACTCGGCTCGTATGAGACAGAACGGCAGACGCAAATGTTGCTCTGCGCGACGGAGCTTCGGACGAAAGAAGAAATCGATCAATTTGTTGAAGTGGTTGGGGGGATGAAGTGATGCAACACGAACAAACATTAATTTTCGAAGTGTCACGTGCAGGACGAACGGGCTATAACTTGCCGACACCGACCGTGCCGGAAGTCGATTTGGACACGCTCTTACCGGCTTCGATGATCCGTCAAGAAGCG
This sequence comes from Exiguobacterium sp. s157, assembly GCF_018618205.1. Taxonomy (NCBI): domain Bacteria; kingdom Bacillati; phylum Bacillota; class Bacilli; order Caryophanales; genus Exiguobacterium; species Exiguobacterium sp. s157. The sequence goes on along the minus strand of NZ_JACSLQ010000004.1, from coordinate 46,028 downwards.
GCCGAGCTTCCGGAAGTATCGGAACTTGATGTCGTCCGCCATTATACGTCGCTGTCGACACGCAACCACGGTGTCGATTCCGGCTTCTATCCGCTCGGCTCGTGCACGATGAAATATAACCCGAAAGTGAATGAAGATATGGCCCGCCTCCCTGGCTTCGCCCATATCCACCCGTTGCAGCCGGTCGAGTCAATTCAAGGGGCGCTCGAGCTCATGGTCGACCTGCAAGAACAACTTGCCGAAATCACCGGCATGGACGAAGTGACGCTTCAACCGGCAGCCGGGGCCCATGGAGAATGGACCGGTCTCATGCTCATCAAGGCGTTCCACCATCACAACGGTGATATGGAACGGACAAAAGTACTCGTGCCGGATTCGGCACACGGAACGAACCCGGCCTCGGCCGTCGTCGCCGGTTTCGAGACGGTGACCGTCAAATCAGATGAGCGTGGGCTCGTCGATTTGGAAGACTTGAAGTCAAAAGTCGGGGCCGATACGGCAGCGCTCATGCTGACGAACCCGAATACACTCGGTTTGTTCGAGGCCGACATTTTGGAGATTGCCAAAGTCGTCCACGAGGCCGGCGGCAAACTTTATTACGACGGAGCCAACTCGAATGCGATTTTAGGGATCGCCCGTCCTGGGGATATGGGCTTCGACGTCGTCCACTTGAACTTGCATAAGACGTTCACGGGCCCGCACGGTGGTGGCGGTCCAGGATCTGGACCGGTCGGAGTGAAGCGCGATTTGATTCCGTACTTGCCGACGCCGATTGCGCGCCGTGCCGAAACGGGCTTCACGCTCGATTATGATCGTCCGCAATCGATTGGCCGCATCAAACCGTTCTATGGCAACTTCGGGATTAACGTCCGCGCCTACAGCTACATCAAAACGATGGGTGCGGAAGGGTTGACGCGTGTCTCACGCGAAGCGGTATTGAACGCCAACTATATGTTCGCCCGCTTGAAAGATGCGTTCGATGTGCCGTACGATACGTTCTGCAAGCATGAGTTCGTCTTGTCTGGAAAACGTCAAAAAGCGCTCGGCGTGCGTACGCTCGATATCGCCAAACGATTGCTCGATTTCGGCTACCATCCGCCGACGATTTACTTCCCGCTCAACGTCGAGGAGTGCATCATGGTCGAACCGACGGAGACGGAATCGAAAGAGACGCTCGACGCATTCTGCGACGCGATGCTCCAAATCGTCAAAGAGGCAGAAGAGAATCCGGAAATCGTTCAGACGGCCCCGCATACCACGGTCGTCAAACGACTCGACGAGACGCTCGCTGCTCGCAAGCCGGTGCTCAAATACGAACGACGCCAACCGTCGTCCATCAATTGAAACCGAACCCGTTCGCTATAAGCGAGCGGGTTTTTTGGCGCAAAAAAACGTCCATCTCCGCTAGAAGGAGTGGACGTAGTGAGCGGGTCAGTCTTTTTTGACTTTCCCTTTCCAGTTTTTGAAGCCGCCGTCGAGCATGTAGATGTCCGTATAACCATTTTTCATGAGCAGCTTGGCCGCTTGGTTCGTACGTGACTTGCCTTGGCAATACATGAGGATCGGTTGATCTTTGCGAAGTTCTTTCATGCGCAGTTTCATTTGTCCGACCGGGATGTTACGGGCGCCGACGATGTGGCCTCCCTTGTACTCGTTCGGTTCACGGACGTCGATCAATTGACCTTTACGGAGCGATGCACGGAACTCTTCTTGCTTCATTTTCTTCAAACCGCGAGCCGGCAAGAAACGCCAGACGATGTATGCGATGAGCGCAGCCCATAGGATGATGACGAGGATAGTTTCGATTCCCATTGATGTTCTCCCTTTCTCTATTAAGTTTCACCAACATCCATTATAAAGAATTTAAGGTCATGAGACAATGATTGACTGATGGATTTCCCCGTTCTGCTTTCGGTTTCTAAATGGTTGCGTTAAAATAGAGATTGCAGAACGGAACATAAGGGGAGGCTATGCCCATGCCGACACCGAGTATGGAAGATTACTTAGAACGAATTTATTTGCTGATGGTGGAGAAAGGATACGCTCGCGTATCCGATATCGCCGAACATTTAGGGGTGCATCCCTCCTCTGTCACGAAAATGGTGCAAAAGCTCGACCGGGAAGATTATTTGATTTATGAGAAATATAGAGGTCTCATGCTGACGAACAAAGGCCAAAAAATCGGGAAACGGCTTGTCGAACGGCATGCGATGCTCGAGTCATTCCTACGCTTGATTGGCGTCGACGAAGCTCACGTCTATGAGGATGTCGAAGGTATTGAACACCACTTAAGCTCAAATACGCTCGACTGTATGACCCAATTCGTCGAATTTTTCGAAGACAAACCGGAACTGATGGCACAGTTTCGTGCGTTTCAAGACGTGAACCGCTCTGAAGACGAGTGAATGTAAACGACCGCGACCGATGAATCGAATCGGAAGCGGTCGTTTTTACATAAATCTAACCTAAACCCGAACGATGACTTCATATTTTTTAAGTAAAGTCTATTTTTAAGCCGTTTTTATGATAGAATGGGTGCTGGTAAGAAAGATAAGGGGGTGACGGCGAACAATCGCCGACATTATGGATATTCAAATCAAAGGGAAACTGTTTGACGAAGCGCAGATTAAACAACGTGTGGCGGAACTCGCCCAACAAATCGAACGCGATGCGGCAGGGACACCGATCGTCCTCGTGGCCGTCTTGAAAGGGTCGCTCGTCTTCGCAGCCGACTTGATGCGCGAGATGACGGGCAGTGTCCAACTCGACACGGTCGCGACGTCGTCATACGGGAAGAAATCGGTCTCGAGTGGGAACGTCCAACTCCGTAAAGATTTAGATCTCGATGTCGAAGGAAAGTACGTCGTCATCATCGAGGACATCATCGATACGGGACAGACGCTCAAATTTTTATGCCAGCACATGACGTTACATCAACCGGGAGAATTGAAGATTTGTACACTTCTCGATAAACCGGCCCGCCGGCTCGTCACGTTGGATGCGGACTATGTCGGTTTCGAGATTCCAGATGAATTCGTCATCGGGTATGGCATCGATTATGCCGAACAGTACCGCAATCTGCCGTACATCGGCTTCGTCGAGACAGAATGAAAAACGAACCAGGCCGGATATGGCCTGGTTCGTTTTCACATATTGGCTTTCTTTTTCTTCTTGCCTTTCTTGCCTTCGATGACGGTCAAGTGAGGGGCGTCACTGCGATGCGCCGAGCGGGTCGGACGCTTCGACAGTTTCGTCACGTTCGAACTGGGCTTCACTTTCTTCTTGGCCGCAGTGGACGGCTTGACTTTCGGATTCGCACCTGGGCGTTGCATCCGTTTTTTCGAGGCTTGAGCGGTCTTCCGGTAACGCATATCCTCAGCCGAAATTTTCGGCGCCATGAACACTCGATAAATCACATAGAAAATCAACCCGAAAATCCCGATGAAGAGCAACTGTCTGAACAATCGACCAGGGTCGGTCGCGAGCATATGTCCGACACCGATGAAGCCTAAGATGAACACGATCGTGGCTGCGGTCGAGCCGATTCTTTGTCTGATCATGGTGCTTTCCTCCTCTTTATCCCTCTCTTTGCACGGCCGGTTGACCTAGTTCTGAACGTTCCCATGTCTCGAACGCCTCGATGGCGACACGGATTTGTTCGTCATTCGGTTCGCGCGTCGTCAACAATTGTAAAGACAACCCAGGCTTGCCGAGAACGGACAAGAAGCGATGTTCACGGAAGCGGTTTGTGAATTGGAGCACCTCGAACGAGATGCCGATGACCACTGGCAACAAAGCGATGCGGCTGACGAGTCGGACCCAGAGGGGGTCGATCGGGACGATCATGTGAACGCCGATGCCGACGAAAACGGTGAATAGGATGAAACTCGATCCACAGCGATAGTGGAGGCGTGAGCTTGCCCGAACGTTATCGACGGTAATCGGTCGTCCGGACTCATAACAGTTGATCACCTTGTGCTCGGCCCCGTGATATTGGAACACGCGCCGGATGAGTGGCGTCAAGGAAATCAAATAAAGGTAACTGAGCAACAATACTAATTTTATTCCCCCTTCGAGGAGGTTTTGAATCACATGACCGGACAATGCGGGCACGCTTTGGAACATGGCGGCGAGAAGGGCCGGGGTGACGTTGAAAATCAGCTTCCCGAACACGTATGAGATGACGCCGACGATGGCGATCATGACGACCATCAAGATGTTCTGTTTTTTCTCTTCTGGTTTCGTTGCCTCGTCCTCACTCGGGTCGACGTCATAACGATCGCTTGCGAACGTCATATGGGCCGAACCATTTTTGAGTGATTCGTATAGCGCGACCACACCACGCAGGAATGGGATTTTTTTTAACGATTGGACCCACGGGACGAGAATGCGGGGCTGCTGGAACGTCTCGATAGACCCGTCTTTCCGTCGAATCGCCGAAGCGCTTTCGGCGCGTCCTTGAAACATGACGCCTTCCACGAGCGCCTGGCCACCGACGGGAATCATTGGTTTAGTTTTCATGTCATTTCCTCGATTCCTACAGTTATATAGTTGAATTATACCGTGATTCACGTAAAAAACGAAACCTCACGAACGTCGATTGTCGCACGAACCGTTAAATTTGTTACAATAGAGGCGACTTGACGAACAGGGGGGAAGACTTGTGCATATACTCGTCTTAAATGGACCGAATTTGAATCTGCTCGGGAAGCGGGAACCGGACGTATACGGGGACGTCTCGTTGAAGGGATTGACGGCGGAGCTATTGCTCGCCGCCCCGGAGGATGTTCAGTTGACGTTCGTCCAATCCAACCATGAAGGCGAACTGATTGACGCGCTCCATGAAGCGTACGATTATGCGGGGGTCATCTTTAATGCGGGGGCGTACACGCATACGTCGATTGCGCTCCGGGATGCCATCGCCGCCATCAAAGCCCCGGTCGTCGAAGTACATATCTCGAACGTGCATGCACGGGAGTCGTTTCGTCATGAATCGAAACTTGCCGCCGTTTGTCTCGGTGTCATCAGCGGTTTCGGCCTGACGAGCTATACGCTCGCGTTGCAGGCATTGCTCGTACATTGGAGGAATCGACATGATTGAACGGGTCAACAAACTGCAAGGTCAGCTAGAAGCGAACGGCATCGACGGATTGCTCGTGACGAAACGGGAAAACATCCGCTACTTATCTGGTTTCACCGGGTCGAGCGGTGTCCTCGTAATCACGGCGCAATCGGCGAGCTTCATCACAGATTTCCGCTACACGGAACAAGCCGCTAGCCAAGTAAAAGGCTTCGACATCATCGAGCATAAGACGTCGCTCATCAAGTCGGTGGCGGAAGTCGTGACAGAGCAAGCGGTGAAGCGCCTCGGCATCGAACAAGATGACATGACGGTCGGCCAGTTCCGGACGTATGAAAAAGAAGTCGCAGCCGAGCTCGTCGAGACGTCAGGTATCGTCGAAAAGCTACGCTTGATTAAGGATGAGTCAGAGATTAAGATAATGAAGGAAGCCGCGGCGATTGCGGACGCGGCGTTTGCGCACATCCAGACGTTCATCCGTCCAGGGCGGACCGAAAAAGAAGTCGCGAATGAACTGGAAATGTTCATGCGGGCCCAAGGTGCGGACTCATCTTCGTTCGATATGATCGTTGCGTCAGGGCATCGTTCGGCATTGCCGCACGGTGTGGCCAGCGACAAGGTCATCGAGGCGGGAGAACTCGTGACGCTCGATTTCGGTGCCTACTATCAAGGATACTGCTCGGATATCACACGTACGCTCGCTATCGGGGACATCTCGGACGAGTTGCGCACGATTTACGATACGGTGCTCCGGGCTCAACTCGCAGGTGTCGAGGGCACGAAAGCTGGCATCACGGGAATCGAGGCGGACGCATTGACGCGTGACGTGATTAAAGACGCGGGCTACGGTGAGTACTTCGGACATTCGACAGGCCACGGTCTCGGCATGGAAGTGCATGAGGCACCAGGCTTGTCATTCCGTTCGGAGACGGTGCTCGAGCCGGGGATGGTCGTCACGATTGAACCGGGTATCTATATCGCCGGGATCGGCGGTTGCCGCATCGAGGATGATGTGGTCGTCACGGAGACGGGCAACATCCGTCTCACGCAGTCGCCAAAAGAGTTAATTACGATTGAGGCTTGAGTCTCAGCTCATTTTAGGAGGAAATCAACATGGTATCAGTAAACGATTTAAAAACAGGCTTAACGGTCAAGACGTCTGACGGTTCGATTTGGCAAGTCATCGAATTCCAACACGTCAAGCCAGGTAAAGGCGCGGCCTTCGTCCGCACGAAAATGCGTAACTTACGCACAGGCGCGATTCAAGAGACGACGTTCCGTGGTGGCGAGCGCATCGAACGTGCGCACATCGAACGGAAACGCATGCAGTACCTCTATCCGATGGGCGATACGTACGTGTTCATGGACACAGAGTCGTATGAACAGCTCGAATTGACGGGCGAGCAAGTGAAAGCGGCGCTCCCGTACATGCTCGAGAACATGGAAGTAAGTATCGCTGACTACGACGGTGAGATTCTCGGAATCGAGCTTCCGACGACGGTCGTCTTAACGATTGTCGAAGCCGATCCAGGCGTCAAAGGCGACACGGCATCGAACGTGAAGAAAAACGCGACGGTCGAAACGGGCCACATCATTCAAGTGCCGCTCTTCATCGAGCCAGGCGAAAAAGTAACGGTCGACACGCGCACAGGCGAGTTCACGGGCCGCTATAACGGGTAAACCAAGGGTGTCCATTCTTCGGAATGGGCCCTTTTTTTGTCGTTGCATTCACTGGTCTGACCAGTTATAGTAGAGTAGAGATTAGTACCAGGTATAAACAGGGGGTTATTTCATGCAAATCGAACACATTAAAGAGCTGATCACATTACTCGATCAGACGTCCGTTCACGAGATGGAACTCGAGACGCCGGAGTTTAAACTTTCATTGAAAAAAGAAGCGGCCCCACAATTCGCCGCTACGCATACACCGATCGTACACGCGGCCCCGGTCGCGGCAGTCGCGCCTGCCGTCGAGACAGAACAAGCAGCGGCACCAACACCTGCGCCGAGCAACTTGCGCACGATCACGTCACCGATGGTCGGCACGTTCTATTCGCGTCCGGCACCGGACAAAGACGCTTACGTGCAAGTCGGCGACCGCGTCGAAGCCGGACAAGTCGTCTGTATTCTAGAAGCGATGAAACTGTTCAATGATGTCGAGACGGAAATCAGCGGAGAGATCGTCGAAATCCTCGTCGCGGATGGCGATTTAGTCGAATACGGCCAAGCGCTCTTCAGCGTGAAGTGAGGTATTTATGAAACTACTCATTGCCAACCGTGGAGAGATTGCGGTCCGCATCATCCGGGCCGCGAAAGAGTTGAATATCCCGACGGTCGCCGTCTTCTCGGAAGCAGACCGCGAGGCGCTACACGTCCGTCTGGCCGATGAGGCGTACTGCATCGGACCGAACCCGTCGAAAGACTCGTATTTGAATATCCCGAACATCTTGTCGGTCGCCTGCGCGGTCGATGCGACGATGATTCATCCGGGCTACGGCTTCTTGGCCGAGAACGCCGAGTTCGCCGAGATGAGCGAGGCGTGCGGCATCCAGTTCGTCGGACCGAGCAGCTATGCGATTCGGAAGATGGGCATCAAGGACGAGGCGAAACGAACGATGATCGAATCGGGCGTTCCGGTCGTCCCGGGGTCGAGTGGTGTCGTCACCGACGAGGAAGCGATCGAACTCGCCCGCGAGATTGGATATCCGGTCATCATCAAGGCGACGGCCGGAGGCGGAGGACGTGGAATCCGTGTCGCCTTCGACGAGTCTGAGCTCGTGAAAGGGCTCACCGACACACGTAAAGAAGCGAAGCAGGCGTTCGGCAACGGCGACGTCTATTTGGAGAAATACATTGAGTCGTTCCGCCACGTCGAGGTGCAAGTGCTCGCCGATCAATACGGCAACGTCATCCACCTCGGGGAGCGGGACTGTACGATTCAGCGCCGGATGCAGAAGTTGGTCGAGGAAGCGCCGTCTCCGGCAATCGATGAGACGACCCGTCAAGCGATGGGCGACGCAGCCGTGAAAGCGGCCAAAGCGATTCAGTATTCGGGTGCGGGTACAATCGAGTTCATTTACGTACCGGAAGTGAACGAGTTTTACTTCATGGAGATGAACACGCGAATCCAAGTCGAACACCCGGTCACCGAAATGATCACCGGCTTCGACCTCGTCCAAGCACAACTCGAAGTCGCGCTTGGACATCCGCTTGCCATCAGCCAGGCGGACATCAAATTTAGTGGTCACTCGATCGAATGTCGCATCAATGCGGAAGATCCGTTTGCAGATTTCCGTCCGATGGCCGGGAAAATCGATCAGTATATCGTTCCTGGCGGCATGGGCGTCCGGGTCGACAGCGGTCTCTATGCCGGTGCCGTCATCCCGCCGTTCTATGATTCGATGGTGGCGAAGCTGATCGTCCATGCCCCGACTCGGGAAGAGGCGATCGCGAAGATGCTTCGCGCCCTCGACGAGTTCACCGTATCGGGCATCCACACGACGATCCCGTTCCATCAACAAGTCATGGCCCATGAACGTTTTCGAACAGGGGCGTTCGACACGAAATTTGTCGAAAAAGAAATGACGCTCACGAAATGACCTTGACCAGGAAGTCCGAACATTATTTGGGCTTCCTGGTTTTTTGTACTGAATTTATGGAGGCTTTATGCTAAACTATCACAATGAAAGCATGCAAAAGGAGAGTATCTGAATGAAACGTCATGAAGCACGGGAAAAAGCGATTCAAACGCTTTTTCAAATCGAAGTATCAAAACTTGAGGTAGACGAGGCCATCGAATTTGCCCTCGATGGCATGGAGTCGGATCCATTCTACGAACAACTCGTCGTTGAGACGTTAGAAAAGAAAGATGAGATTGACGAATTGCTCATCGAAAACTTGAAAAACTGGAGACTCGATCGTCTCGGAAATGTCGAGCGGACGATTCTTCGCATGGCGACGTACGAGTTGCTCTACGTCGAGACGATTCCGGACAAAGTGACGATCAACGAGGCGGTCGAACTCGCCAAATCATTCGCCGATGAAGAAGCGGCCAAGCTCGTCAACGGCGTGCTCGGTAACATCATCAAAGCGTAAGCGAAGACAAGCATTACGGTCTGTTAAACAAATAGAGAAGACACCACACCAACTACAGAGAAACCTAAGACAACGGGGGATGAGAGAGATGGCAGTAGTGATCGACGGGAAACAAATCGCAGCATCATATCGGGAGACGTTAAAGGAACGGGTCAGTGCGCTGCGCGCACGCGGCATCGTACCGAAACTGAAAGTCATTTTAATCGGAGATGATCCGGCGAGCCACAGCTACGTCCGGGGGAAAGAACGGGCAGCGGCTGACATCGGCATCGATTCGCAAGTGATTCGCTTCGATGACACGATTTCAGAACGTGAAGTGCTCGAACTGATTGATTCGATGAACGCGGACGACGAGTTGCACGGTATTCTCGTGCAGTTGCCGTTGCCGAAGCATATCGATGAGAATCGCGTCATTATGCGCATCTCACCGGACAAAGACGTGGATGGGTTCCATCCGACGAACGTCGGGAAGATGATGCTCGGTCTCGAGACGCTATTGCCATGTACACCGCACGGGATTCTGCACCTCGTCAAGACGCAGACCGACTTGGTCGGCAAGCACGTCGTCGTCGTCGGTCGCAGCCAAATCGTCGGGAAACCGGTCGGGATGCTGTTCTTGAACGAATCCGCGACCGTGACCTACTGCCATTCGAAGACGAATGATCTCGGGGCGATGACACGGCAGGCCGATATTTTGATTGTCGCCGTCGGTCGGGCCGGTCTCGTCACAGCTGACATGGTCAAACCTGGGGCGATCGTCATCGATGTCGGTGTCAACCGCGTCGACAGTCGTCTCGTCGGGGACGTCGACTTTGCAGGTGTCCGTGATGTCGCGAGCGCCATCACCCCTGTTCCGGGTGGTGTCGGCCCGATGACGATTACGATGCTCATGCACAACACGGTCGAGGTCGCCTCTCGTGGCTAATCCGATTCAAGTTTCCGAAGTCGTCCGCTACGTGAAGCGACAGCTCGACGATGACCCGATTCTGCAACAACTTGCCGTCATCGGCGAGATTTCGAACTTCAAACGGTACGCCTCCGGGCACTGTTATTTTACCCTCAAAGACGAATCGTCGCGGATGAAGGCGGTCATGTTCTCTCGTGACGCCCAGACGCTCAACTTCGAACCGAAAGACGGGATGAATGTGATCGTCGTCGCCCGCGTGACGATGTACGAGTCGACAGGCGACATCCAGCTGTACGTCGAACTGATGCGACAGGACGGCATCGGGATGTTGTTCGAACGGTATGAGGCACGAAAACGTGAACTCGAGGCGAAGGGATGGTTCGCAGCGGAACGGAAACGTCCGCTGCCGGCCTTCCCGGAGCGAATCGGGATTATCACTTCGCCGAAAGGCGCGGCCCTCCACGATATCGCCACGACACTCAGACGACGTGCGCCGCACGTGGCCATCACGTTCGCGCCCGTCGCCGTCCAAGGCGATCAATCCGCCCCGCAAGTGGCGAGCGCGATTCGGTGGATGAACGAACGCACCGATTGCGACGTGTTAATCGTCGGCCGAGGTGGCGGGTCGATTGAAGAGTTATGGGCGTTCAACGAGGACGTCGTCGTCGAAGCGATTCACGAATCTAGGATTCCTGTCATCTCGGCCGTCGGGCACGAGACCGATTTCACGTTGGCTGACTTTGTCGCCGACGTGCGGGCCGCGACACCGACGGCGGCGGCAGAGCTCGCGACAGCGACGATCGAGGCGCAACGAAAAGACGTCGAACGGTTGACGGCCCAGTTGACCCGGTCCGTCACGAATCAGATGTCCTCGATTCGGGAACGGCTCGGTCGGGCGACGAACAGTTACGGCTTAAAGTCGCCCCGCTTCACGCTCACACAAAAGCGGGAGCGGTTCGAACAAGCCGAGATTCGGCTCGAACAAGGTGTCACGAAACAAGTGACACATGCCAAACATCGCCTTGCCCAGTCCCGACAACAGCTCGATGTCCGAAAGCTGGCGCAGACGCTTCGTCGCAACGAGGAGACACACCGACAATTCGACGGTCGCCTCAAGCGCATCCGCCCACTCGAACGACCGACGGACCGCTTTGCAGCCCAAGTCGGTCGCTTGAACGCGGTCAGTCCTCTCGCCGTGCTTGCTCGAGGATATACGTTGATTGAGCAGGATGGGACGTACGTGAAAGATGTCAAACAACTACATGACGGCCTGGTGACAATCCGGTTTCGGGATGGCCAAGCCGTTGCGGAAGTGAAGGAGAGACATGATGGCGAAACAACAAGCAGAACAGACGTTTGAAGCGGCACTCGCCCGCCTCGAGGAAATCGTGACGCAACTCGAGACAGGAGAAGTCGCCCTTGAAGAAGCGATGACCCTCTATGAGGAAGGTGTCCGCTTGTCGGCACTCTGTCAGGCCAAATTGACGGCCGCGGAACAGAAGATGGACGAGATTCTCGAACTCGACGGGACGCTCCGTGAAAAGGGTGGCACCGTATGAGCGCGCAAGCCTATCTTCAAGAGTGGAAACAGGAAGTCGAGACGGCGACACGCCGTCTCATTGACGCGTCGTCGATGCCGGAGCGTTTATTCCAATCGATGACGTACTCACTCGAGGCAGGGGGGAAACGGATTCGTCCGGCTCTCCTTTATGCCGTCCTCGATACATACGGACGTCCGCGGGCGCTCGGTCATGAAGCGGCCGTCGCCCTCGAGATGGTCCACACGTACTCGCTCATCCACGACGACCTTCCGGCGATGGATGATGACGACGTAAGGCGTGGGCGTCCGACGAATCACCGTCAGTTCGATGAGGCGACCGCGATTCTCGCTGGCGACGCCCTATTGACGGACGCGTTTCGGATTCTGGCCCATGCGGAGCTCGAACCAGTGAAGAGCGTCGCGCTCATCGCCCGCTTCAGTGAAGCGGCCGGCAGCGCCGGCATGGTCGGTGGTCAGCTCGATGACATGCTCGCCGAAAAACGCGCCGGCGTGTCGCTGTCGACCTTGCAATCGATTCATGAGCGAAAGACGGGGGCACTGCTCGTATACGCCCTCGAAGCAGGCGCGATTTTGGCGGACGCCCCATTGGCGGACCGACAGGCGCTCGTTCGCTTCGGGAAACATCTCGGTGTCGCCTTCCAAATCCAAGACGATATTTTAGACGTCGAAGGAGACGAGGCGCTCATCGGGAAGCGGGTCGGTTCGGACGAAGGCAACGATAAAGCGACGTATCCGAAACTGCTCGGGCTCGATGGGGCGAAGCAAGCGCTCGAACGGGAAGTCACGGAAAGTGAGGCCGCATTGGCCGAACTATCGGTCGAGGCCCCCCGTTTACGAGAGCTTCTCGACTTCGTCGTGCAGCGCAATCATTAATCTCGGTGACACGATGAGCACATCGTGTCACCTTTGTTTTTGTGAATGTATAGCATCTATCGACACATTCTTGTAAAATGTAAGGTACGAATCAGTAATAAGACAGGAGAAAGGATGGTCATCATGGACTTGACATCCATTCAAGACCCGTCATTCTTAAAAAAGATGTCGGTACCCGAGTTAGAAGCACTCGGAGCGGACATCAGACGGTTTTTGATTGAAAAATTGGCTGAAACGGGAGGGCACTTGGGACCAAACCTAGGGGTTGTCGAATTGACGCTTGCCTTGCACCGTGTATTTGACAGTCCGAAAGACCAACTCGTATGGGATGTGGGGCATCAAGCCTACGTCCACAAAATCTTGACAGGACGAACGAGTCAGTTCGACACGCTCCGTCAATACAACGGCTTATGCGGATTCCCGAAGCGTTGTGAGAGTGATCATGACGTCTGGGAGACGGGGCACAGCTCGACGTCCTTATCGGCCGCGATGGGAATCGCCATCGCGAACGAATTGAAAGGGCGCGCGAACGACCGGGCCATCGCCATCATCGGGGACGGGGCGCTCACAGGGGGAATGGCGCTCGAAGCACTCAACCATATCGGCGCCGAGAAACAAAACGTTATCGTCATCTTGAACGACAATGAGATGTCAATCGCCCCGAACGTCGGTGCCTTGCACAACATGCTCGGTCGGATGCGCTCGTCTCGTAAACTGAAACACGCCCGTGAGGAAGTCGAGACGCTCATCAAACATATCCCGATCGTCGGCAACTCGCTCGAACGGAGCGGGGAACGTGTGAAGGATATGTTGAAATCAGCGCTCATCCCGGGGACGTTCTTCGAAGAGCTCGGATTCACGTACTTCGGACCGACAGACGGTCACGATTTACGCGACCTGCTTGAGACGCTCGAATATGCCAAGAAAATCGATGGACCGGTCATCGTCCACGTCATCACGAAAAAAGGCAAGGGCTATCGCCCGGCCGAACTCGATGGTGTCGGCACGTGGCACGGCCTCGGACCGTATAAAATCGAGTCGGGAGAAGTCATCAAAGGCAAGGTCAAAGGACCGAGCTATTCGAAGGTCGTCGCTGAGACGATTACGAAAGTTGCCGAGACGGACGAGCGCGTGACGCTCATCACACCCGCGATGAGCGTCGGCTCGAAACTCGATTGCTTCAACAAGCAATTCCCGGAGCGGATGTTTGACGTCGGCATCGCCGAACAGCATGCGGTCACATTGGCCGGAGGACAGGCGACACAAGGCTTGAAGCCGGTCGTCTCGATTTATTCGACGTTCTTCCAACGCGCCTATGATCAGCTCGTGCACGACATTTGCCGTCAAAACTTGAACGTCGTCTTCACAATCGATCGTTCTGGTCTCGTCGGAGCGGACGGGGAGACGCACCAAGGGGTATTCGATATCGCCTTTATGCGTCATGTCCCGAATATTCGCATCTTGATGGCGAAAGACGAGGAAGAGTTGCAACATCTCGTCTATTCAGCGCTGAAGTATGATGATGGTCCAATTGCCGTCCGCTTCCCGCGTGGTGAAGGAATCGGCACACCGATGAGCGAGACGCTCCGCGAATTGCCGCTCGACGTCTGGGAGACGGTTGCAGACGGAACGGACGTCGCCATCTTGACGTTCGGTCCACAAGTGCAAGACGCGCTCGAAGTACGCGCACTGCTTGAAGGACAAGTGAGCGTCCGCGTCATCAACGCTCGGACGATTAAACCGCTCGACGATGTTATGCTCTCTGCTTTATATGCGGAAGGCATCCCGATCGTCACGTTAGAGGAAGCGGCGCTCGCCGGTGGCTTCGGCAGCAGCGTGCTCGAACATGCGAGCGATGCTGGGCAGTTCCCGCGTGTGCTCCGACTCGGCATTCCGGACCGCTATATCGAACACGGCGGCGTCAATCAGCTACTCGAAGAAATCGGGCTCCGTCCGACGCAAATCGCTGACTCGGTTCAGCAGTTCGTTCAAGTGACAAATCGACAGAATGTGTGAGGAACTATGGAAAAACGAAAGAAAACTAGATTAGATGTGCTCCTCGTCGACCGCGGCTTAGCGGAGACGAGAGAGAAGGCGAAGCGGTCTGTCATGGCCGGGCTCGTCTATAGCGGGACCGAACGGCTCGATAAGGCGGGCGACAAAGTGTTCGACGACATCCCGCTCGAAGTGAAAGGTCAAGTGTTGCCATACGTCGGGCGGGGCGGACTGAAGCTTGAAAAAGCGCTCCACGTCTTCCCGTTCGATGTGAACGGCAACATCGGCATCGATATCGGCTCATCGACAGGCGGTTTCACCGATTGTGCGCTCCAAAACGAGGCCACGCAGATGTACGCCGTCGACGTCGGCTATAACCAGCTGGCGTGGAAGCTTCGGAGCGATGACCGCGTCGTCGTTATGGAGCGGATGAACTTCCGCCATGCGACCGCGGACCAGTTTCCGGTGGCGCCGGACTTCGCGACGATCGATGTCTCGTTCATCTCGCTGCGGCTCATGATTCCGCCGTTGAAGACGATTTTAAAGCCGGGCGGCATCGTCATGGCGCTCGTCAAGCCGCAATTTGAGGCCGGGAAGGCCGATGTCGGGAAGAAAGGCATCGTCCGGGACCGGGCCATCCATGAGCGGGTCGTCGACGACATGGTCCGTTACTTCGCCTCAGAAGGCTTCGAAGTGGCTGGACTCGACTTTTCCCCGATCACCGGTGGGGATGGGAATATCGAATTCTTATTGTTCGCCCGTTTTACAGGTGTCGGTAGTGTCGACCCAGCCATCGATGTGGACGCGGTCATCGACGCCGCCCACGCGCAATTGAAGAAGAACGCTTGAGCTGCAGACGAACCGTCTGCAGCTTTTTCATGTGGGAATGCGACCGACTGGGGAAATCATCCTGCGAATGCTAGACCTTTTTTCGACAATACTTTAGAATGATACTGAGTATGCGAAACAACAAATGAGGTGTCAGCGAGGATGAATAAAGGACAGCGTTTGATTAAAATTCGAGAAATCGTGACAAATCGTGAAATCGAGACGCAAGACGAGCTCGTCGACGAGTTGCATCGCTCTGGATATCCAGTGACACAGGCGACCGTGTCGCGGGACATCAAAGAGCTCCATCTCGTGAAAGTACCGCTCAACGACGGCCGCTATAAGTATAGTCTGCCGGCCGACCAGCGCTTTAACCCGTATGGGAAAATGAAACGGATTCTTGGCGACAGTTTCGTCTCGGTCGACTCGGCCCAAAACTTGGTCGTCATGAAAGTGTTGCCTGGCAACGCGGATGCGATCGGCGTGTTAATCGACCATTTGTCATGGGACGAATTGATTGGGACCGTATGTGGCGATGACACGATCTTGATGATCGCCCGGGACGAAGAGCAAGCGAAGCGAATCATCGAACGACTACTCGGAATGTTATGAGGTGAATTATCGTATGTTAGCAGAACTATCGATCAAACAATTTGCGATCATCGATGAACTGAATATCACGTTCAAGCGTGGGATGACCGTATTGACGGGTGAGACCGGGGCGGGGAAATCGATTCTGCTCGATGCGATCGGCCTGCTCGTCGGGGGCCGCGGCTCGAGCGAGTTCGTCCGCTATGGTCAAGACAAGGCGGAGATCGAAGGGCTGTTCAACGTCGAACCGGATCATCCGATCATCGAGGCGGCGACCCAATACGGCATCGAGATTGAAGAAGGGACCGTCATTTTACGCCGCGACCTACATAGTAGCGGAAAGAGCGTCTGCCGTGTCAACGGCAAGATGATGCCGCTGTCGACGCTTCGTGAGCTCGGACGATTGCTCGTCGATATTCACGGCCAGCATGAGCACCAACACTTGATGGATGCCGAATACCATCTCGGCATTTTAGATAGTTTTGCCGAAGCCGAGCTCGCGCCGCTCCTCGAGCGTTACCGTGAGGCTTACGTCGATTGGAAGAACGTCGCCGACGAGTTGAAACGGTTGAGTCAAAGCGAACAAGAGCTGGCGCAGCGCATGGACCTGCTCGCGTTCCAGACGAATGAGATTGAGGCGGCCGAACTGAAGGTCGGGGAGGAGCAGGCGCTCACCGAGGAACGGAACGAGCTCGCCAATTTCGAGCGGATTCATCAGCACGTGCGGTTATCGTATGAGGCCGTCGCGGACGAGTCGAAAGGGCTCGACCAAATCGGGATTGCGATGCGCGAGATGGAGGAAGCCTCCTCCTTGTCGACATCGCTCGCGCCGATGGCCGAGACGATCTCGAACGCTTACTTCTTGCTCGAGGACGCCAAATTCCAGTTGCGTGATCAGCTCGATTCACTCGAATTCGACCCGATTCGGCTCGATGAGATTGAGACGAGGCTCGCCTTGTTCCAACAGTTGAAACGAAAATACGGAGCCACGATCGACGAGGTCATCACGTACGGGGAGAAAATCGCCGATGAGTTAAAATCGATGACGAATCGGGAAGAACACTTGCAAGAACTATCGGACCGGCTCGCCCAGCTCGAACAAAAAGTGCGTACGACCGGACTAGCGTTATCGGCGGCCCGCAAACAAGCGGCGACCGAGCTCGAGAAAGCGATTCAGCGTGAATTGAAGGAATTGTATATGGAGAAGACCCAGTTCGAAGTCCGGTTCAAAGAAGGGCCGTTCAAGGCAGACGGACTCGACCAAGTCGAGTTCTATATGATGACGAACGTCGGCGAACCGTTCAAGCCGCTCGCCAAAGTCGCTTCAGGCGGAGAACTATCCCGCGTCATGCTCGCGTTGAAGTCGATTTTCTCGCGTACGGTCGGTGTCGCGTCCATCATCTTCGACGAAGTCGACACAGGCGTGTCGGGACGGGTCGCCCAAGCGATGGGCGAGAAGATTTTCCGGTTGTCGGTCGGGTCACAAGTGCTCTGCATCACCCATTTGGCTCAAGTGGCCGCCATGGCGGACCAACACTTGTATATCACGAAGACGGAGACGGATGAGCGCACGAAGACGAACGTCTCGACGCTCGGGCATGCCGAACGGGTCGATGAGCTCGGACGGATGATTGCTGGGGCGCAGATGACGGAATTGACGAAACAACACGTGGAGGAACTGCTCACTATGTCTCTCCAATTAAAACGGAAGTTTATCGAAGGGGTGTCTTAATTGATTACATTATGCATCGCGGACGACAATCGAGAAATCGTCGATTTGTTGACCCGCCAACTCGAGTCCGAAGACGACTTAAAAGTCGTTGGGACCGCCTACGACGGCGAGGCATGCTTAGACGTCGTCAAGACACACCAGCCGGACGTGCTGTTGCTCGACATCATCATGCCTCACTTAGACGGCATCGGCGTCCTCGAACGGTTACAGACGGAATTGGCGCACGCTAAACCAGAAGTGATTATGCTCAGTGCGTTCGGGAAAGATGAAGTCACGAAGCAGGCCGTTCAACTCGGCGCTTCTTACTTTCTGGTCAAGCCGTTCAACATTCAACAATTGATCACGAAAATCCGCGAACTCGCTGCCGGTTCGAGCCGTGAGTTCGAAGCGATGTCGCCGGAAGAACTCGACATCTCGCTCTTGCTGCAACAACTCGGCATCTCGCCGCGCATCAAAGGGTTCAAATATATCCGCCAAGCCGTCGTCTACGTCCGAGAGCGTCAGGAGCTGCTCGGATTGATTACGAAGGAGCTCTATCCGATGATCGCGAAAGAGCATGAGACGACCTCGTCCCGCGTCGAGCGGGCGATGCGCCACGCCATCAAGACGGCGTGGGAGAACGGGATGCGGGACCACGAGATGTTCAACGGTCGCCCCGAGCGCGAGCGCAGTCCGAAAAACTCGGAATTCATCTCGTATTTCGTCACGTATCAATCGTTTAAACAGCAATGATCGATCAGGAGGCCCGCCTCCTGATTTTCTTTTACTTTGTGAAAGAAAGCGCTTGCAAATCATGCGGAACTTGTTATAATAAAGGTGTACCAAGTTACTTGGACGAGCGTCAGATGAACGCTTTCTAACGTGTTCCGGAACGGGTTAGAGCAAGAAATCATCTCGGACCGCTATCCGTCAATAGCTCAGAGGTGGGAACGACATCTCAAATCGTCATCGTCCCGACGAGAGGTCGCGACGTACGCTCATTCGCGAGGCGATTCCGGCATCGAGTTCGAAGCTAGGGACCGTGCCCGGGGAAAACGAATCGTTCAGTTGACCAAAAGGAGTGTTGTCAACCGTTGAACAGTTTATGGCAAGCGTTCGACTTCACGATGGATGGTTCGACATGACCCGATGATTAATCGTTAGTAACTCGAATGGGTACGTTTCCGTTCACGCAAGACGGCAGTTACTAATTTCTTTCAAACTTCTTCATTAAGAAGACCATTGGACCTCATGTCACAAGATTGTAGCAAGTAGGAGAGGAGATCATCCGTAGTGATCACAATTCAATACGAATAAAAAGGTTCCCCACTTGAAATGAAGTCAAGTTAGGGAACCTTTTTTTGTGTTCAAGAATCTATTCGTGGGACTTTGCCTGTTTTCTTATCACGATTGAAGATATAACCTGCCACGAAACCGATCCCGCCCATCGCAATCAACAGTCCGAACGTTCCTTGTAACATCGAGGCGGCTGCCACCGACTCGATCCAAGAGAACGGGACGCTCGTCTTGAGGAAGAAACTGTCGCGAAGTAACTTGATGCCATAGACACCGAAGAGGCCAGGGATGATTAAGATCAACAGTGCGATGATGCGCATAGGATCTCCTCCTTAACACTCATTATTTTAACAGAAAATACATAGGCCGACACGGCATTTTTTGTGAGGTTGCGAAATCAGTTCAGGTTCAGTAGCATGAATGCAGAACGGTAAAATTGGGGGATTTCAGAATGAATAAACGATTGATGATTGTCGGTGCGGGAAAAGGCGGGACCGAGGTGCTGAAAATGCTGCTCGACTCGCCGCTTGCCACCGTCGTCGCCGTCATCGACCCAGAGTCGACGGCCGAAGGGATGCAGCTCGCACGAAACCAGGGGATTATGACGGCGGAAGATTGGCGGGCCTGTGCCGACAAGCGTCTCGATTTTGTCATCGAGACGACGGGCCGCTCCGAGACGTTCGATGAGTTGAAAGGACACTTTGCGGATGCGGTCGTCTTGCCCGGCGAGTTCATCCGCATCGTCGTCGAACGGTTGAAGCAAAATCAACAGATGCTCGAGGCGATTATCGACTGTACGAGCGAGGCGATCTCGGTCGCCGACCATAACGGGAACACGATTCTAATCAATCCGTCCTATACGCGACTGACGGGATTCAAGAAAGAAGACGTCGTCGACAAGCCGGCGACGGCCGACATCGGCATGCAGGAGAGCGTCCACTTGAAAGTGCTGTCGACCGGGCAAGGTGTCCGGGATATCCGGATGCAGATCGGGGCGACGCGGCGCGACATTCTCGTCAATGCCGAACCGATTATCGTCGAAGGACAATTGCGCGGGTCGGTCGGTGTCATCCGGGACGTGTCTCAAATCCGGGCGCTCCGTGACGAGTTACAAGAGGCGAAGACACGCATCCGCAACCTCGAGGCAAAATACCAGTTCGCCGACATCATCGCGTCGAGCGATGCGATGCGCTTCGTCATCGAACAGGCCCGCCTCGCCGCGGTCACGCCGGTCACCGTCCTTATTCGCGGGGAGTCGGGGACGGGCAAGGAACTGTTCGCCCACGCCATTCATGGGGAGTCACCGCGCAAATATAAAAAGTTCGTCCGCGTCAATTGTGCGGCCATCTCCCCGACGCTGCTCGAGAGTGAATTGTTCGGCTACGAGGACGGCGCCTTCAGCGGGGCGAAACGCGGGGGGAAGGTCGGTTATTTCGAAGAGGCCGATGGCGGCTCTCTCTTCCTAGACGAGATCGGCGAACTCCCGGTCGATGTCCAAGTCAAACTCCTCCGTGTCCTGCAAGAGCATGAGATCGTCCGGGTCGGGGGCACGAATGCGATCCCGGTCGACGTCCGCATCATCGCGGCGACGAACGCCGACCTCGAACAGAAAGTGGCGGACGGCACGTTCCGTGAAGACTTATATTATCGAATCAACCGGATGCCGATTCACATCCCGCCGCTCCGGGACCGGCTCGAAGAAATCGAACCGCTCTGCGAACGCATCGTCCGCAAGTTGAACCAAGAGTACGGGCGTAGCGTGCGCGGGGTGAACCGCGAGGCGACCGAGCTGTTGAAGAATCAATATTGGAAAGGCAACGTCCGAGAGCTCGAGAACGTCCTCGGGCGGGCGATCATCTATATGGCGAGCACCGAGCAGTGGATCGCGCCGCACCACCTGCAACTGTCACCGCGTGTCGCATCGGCCCGACCGACCGACGCGCTGTCGTTACAGGATGCCGTGTCGCGCTATGAGCGTGATTTGATTGAACGGGCCATCGAGGAGGCGGACGGCAACAAGTCAGAGGCCGCCCGGCGATTACACATTTCGATTCGGACGCTGTATAATAAACTTGAACGTATGCAATAAATTACCTGCATTTTTTTTCATACCACGCAAAAAAGTGCAGAGTATACGACCTATTAAAGCGCTTTCAAAAGTGGAAACAAAATTGCTTGTTAGTGGATGAAGACAGGCAAGGGGGGACATGCATGAATTTTGAACGGATGCTCGAAAAGGCGAAGCGGTTGGACGGGCGCACCGTCTCGATTGCCGGGGCCGCCGATGTGGAGGTCATTCGCGCCGTCAAACTCGCGACCGATCACGGTCTATCTCGATTTAAATTGATTGGAGATGCCCGGGAGATTAAACGATTATGCGACGAGCACGGCATCGAAGATCACGCGGTCGATATCATCCACATCAAAGGCGATAAAGAGATTGCCAAACGAGCGACGCTCGCGGTCAAGACAGGAGAAGCGGATGTGCTCATGAAAGGAATGGTCGTGACGTCGACGTTCATGAAAGCTGTGCTCAGCCGCGAGGCAGGACTCCGGACGAACCGGACGCTCAGCCATATCGCCTTATTTCAAATCCCGAACCGGGAACGATTAATCGGTGTGACCGACGCGGCCATCCATATCGCGCCGACGCTCGAAGAGAAAGTGGACATCATCGCCAATGCGGTCGATGCGATGACAGACATCGGGTACGAGCTACCGCGTGTCGCTGCCATCGCCGCCGTCGAAGTGGTCAATCCACAGATGGCCGCCACGACAGACGCGGCGCTGCTCGCCCAAATGAACCGTCGCGGCCAAATCAAAGGATGTGTCGTCGACGGACCGCTTGCGCTCGATAACGCCGTCGACATGGTCGCGGCCAAACAAAAAGGCATCGAGAGTGAGGTCGCCGGACAAGCCGACCTATTGCTCGTCCCATACATAGAGGTCGGCAACGTCCTTTATAAGTCGATGATGTACTTTGCCGGAGCGAGCGTGGCGGCGATCGTCGTCGGCGCAGCCGCACCGGTCGTTTTGACGAGCCGGGCCGATACGGCCGAGGCCAAACTGTACTCACTCGCATTCGCGCTCTTGCACGCTAAAAAATAAATTTTATGGAGGAATCATCAATGATGGAAACAAACATGGAACCACGCTTTCGAATTTTCGACGTCTTGCAGGCCGAGGACTATGAGCAAATCGTCTTTTGCCAAGACCAGGCGTCAGGACTGAAGGCGATTATCGCCATTCATGACACGACACTCGGGCCGGCTCTCGGGGGGCTGCGGATGTGGAACTATGCGTCGGAAGAAGAAGCGCTCACGGACGTCCTTCGTCTCGCAAAAGGGATGACGTACAAAAACGCGGCGGCGGGACTCAACCTTGGTGGCGGGAAGGCCGTCATCATCGGCAATGCGAAGACGGACAAATCAGAGGCGTTGTTCCGTGCATTCGGTCGTTACGTGCAATCGCTCAGCGGACGCTATATCACGGCCGAGGACGTCAATACGTCGGTCGCCGATATGGACTTCATCCACATGGAAACGGATTACGTGACCGGCGTCAGCCCGGCGTTCGGATCGAGCGGCAACCCATCGCCGGTGACGGCGTATGGCGTGTATCGCGGCATGAAGGCGGCAGCGAAATGGAAGTTCGGTTCGGATTCGCTCGCCGGCAAGACGGTCGCTGTCCAAGGGGTCGGCAACGTCGCCTACAACTTGTGCCGTCACTTACATGAAGAAGGGGCCCACTTGGTCGTCACCGACATTAACGAAGAGGCGCTCAAACGCGCGGAGACGGACTTCGGCGCGACGGTCGTCAAACCGGACGAGATTTATGCGGTCGATTGTGACATCTTCGCCCCGTGTGCGCTCGGTGCGATCATCAATGACAAGACGATCCCGCTACTCAAGGCTCAAATCGTCGCCGGTGCGGCCAATAACCAGCTCGCTGAGGATCGTCACGGGGACGTGCTCGAGGAGCGCGGCATTCTGTATGCGCCGGACTTCGTCATCAACGCGGGCGGTGTCATCAACGTGGCCGACGAGCTCGAAGGCTATAACCGTGAGCGGGCGATGAAGAAAGTCGAACTCATCTATGACAACATGCAGCGCGTCTTCGAGATTGCCGAGCGCGACGGGGTACCGACGCATGTCGCCGCCGAGAAGATGGCAGAGGAGCGGATTCAGATGATGTCGCGTTCGCGCAGCCAGTTCTTGAAAGTCGAAAAGAGCTTACTCGGTGGGCGCTGAGATGACACGACAGCTCATTCTCGCCATCAACCCGGGTTCGACTTCGACGAAGGTCGGCTTGTTTGACGGAGCGGACGAGATTTTATCTCGTACCGTCCGTCACGAGGCCGACGTCACAGGATTGTCACTTCCGGAGCAACTCCCGCATCGAGAACGTGAAGTGCGGGACTTATTGGCCGAAACGGGCATTGCGGGCGAGGACTTGTCCGCAATCGTCGGTCGCGGGGGATTGCTGGCCCCGATGACATCGGGGACGTACGCTGTCAACCCGCTCATGCGTGAAGATTTGGCGAGCGGTCGTTTCGGGATGCATGCCTCGAACTTGGGCGGACTACTCGCTTATAAACTCGGTGAATTATTTCAGGTACCGAATTTCATCGTCGATCCAGTCGTCGTCGATGAGCTCGGCCCGCTCGCGCGTGCGACGGGAATGCCGGAGATCAATCGTCGCAGCATCTTCCACGCCTTGAATCAAAAGGCGGTCGCAAAACGTTTCGCGGCCGAAAATGGAAGCGATTACAAACAGCTTAACTTGATTATCGCCCACCTCGGAGGAGGTATCACAGTCGGTGCCCACGCCAAAGGGGCAGTCATCGATGTGAACAACGGACTCGACGGCGACGGGCCGCTCGCACCGGAACGGGCAGGCTCGATTCCTGTTGGACAGGTAGTAGAACTATGTTATAGTACCAGGTATAAAGAGTCGGA
Organism: Exiguobacterium sp. s157; assembly: GCF_018618205.1. Lineage (NCBI taxonomy): Bacteria > Bacillati > Bacillota > Bacilli > Caryophanales > Exiguobacterium > Exiguobacterium sp. s157. Next base: position 22,133 of record NZ_JACSLQ010000004.1, on the reverse strand, counting down.
AATGAAACAGAAAATCGTCGGACGAGGCGGGCTTTTTGCCCACCTCGGAACGTTCGACGCGATCGAGATCGAACAGCGCATGGCAGATGGCGATGAACAGGCCGCTCTTCTTTACGAGACGATGGCATACCGCGTCGCCCAGGAAATCGCCAAACATGGCGCCACGCTTCGCGGCGACGTCGACGCGATTCTGTTGACGGGTGGCATCGCCTATTCGACTTGGCTGACCGAGCAAATCAGTGCGCGCGTCGGCTATTTGGCGCCGGTTCACATCTATCCGGGCGAAGATGAGCTGAAGGCACTCGCCGAAGGCGCACTCCGGGCCATCCGACATGAAGAAGCAGTTCGAGAATATGAGGGGGATACACATGGCACGAGAATATGAGATCGTCGTCATCGGCGGCGGTCCTGGCGGATATGTCGCAGCCATCAAGGCGGCCCAAGCCGGGAAAACTGTCGCAATCGTGGAGGCCGAGAAACTCGGCGGGACATGTCTACATAAAGGCTGCATCCCGACGAAGGCGTTGTTGAAAGCGGCCCACGTCTATCAGACGGCAAAACACGGGAGCACGTACGGTGTTGAGACGGGATCCGTTTCGTTCAACATGGAGCGGGCCCAGTCGTTCAAACGCGACTTGGTCGCGGGACTAGAAAAAGGTATTGAGCACTTGATGAAGCAAGGTAAAATCGAGGTGTTTCGCGGAAAGGCATCGATTTTGGGACCGAGCATCTTCTCGCCGCAGCCGGGAACGGTCGCGGTTGAAGACGAATCCGGTGAGTCCGAGCTCATCTTGCCGAACCAGCTCATCATCGCGACAGGGTCGATTCCGCGCGAACTGCCAGGGCTGCCGTTTGACCATACACGCATCTTGAACTCGGACGACCTGCTCCAGTTCGAACAGTTGCCAGAATCCATCGCCATCGTCGGCGGTGGGGTCATCGGTGTCGAATGGGCCTCGATGCTCATCGACCTTGATGTCGCGGTCACGCTGATTGAAGTCGGGGAGCGTCTGTTGCCGCTCGAAGACAAGGCGGTGTCACGGGAAGTCGAGCGACTCCTGAAAAAACGGGGCGTCCGTGTGTTGAAGAACGTCACCGTCGACCCGGAGCGTACAGAAGTAGCAACCGATGCCGTCTCGCTCGCGGTCGGCGAAGAGACGATCTCGGTCGAGTGTGTACTCGTCTCGGTCGGACGGGTCGCCAATACGGAACATCTCGGCTTACAGAACACATCGATTGTCGTCGAGAACGGTGTCATCCAAGTCGATGAACAGTATCGGACGAAAGAACGTCACATCTTCGCCATCGGAGACTGCATCGGCAAACTTCAACTCGCCCATGTCGCCTCGGCGGAAGGTGTGAAGGCGGTCGAGACGATTCTCGGTCACGAGCCGACTCCGCTCGACTACGCCTTGATCCCGCGTTGTGTCTATGGGGTCCCGGAAGTCGCATCGGTCGGCATGACCGAAGAAGGTGCCAAAGCAGCCGGGCATGAAGTCAAAACGGGCACGTATCGTTTCAACGGCCTCGGCAAGGCCCGTATCGAAGGGCAAGCGGATGGATTCGTCAAACTCGTGTCGGACAAGACGACGGACGACCTGCTCGGTGTACACATCGTCGGGCCGAAAGCGACGGAATTAATCACAGAAGGCGGACTCGCTCTCGTCTTGAACGCCACGGCATGGGAAATGGGCCAACTCGTCCATCCTCACCCGGCGCTGAGCGAAGCGTTCCAAGAAGCGGCACTGGCCGTTGACGGATTACCGATTCACGCCTAAGGAGGAAACAGAATGGAACAGATGACTGTGAATTCATATGAGGAATTAGGATTGACGAAACAAGACCTCGGTGCGATGTACGAGACGATGGTCCGTGCCCGTAAAATCGATGAGCGCATGTGGAAATTGAACCGTGCCGGAAAAATCCCGTTCGTCGTCTCGTGTCAAGGACAAGAGGCGGCCCAAGTCGGGGCGGCGTTCGCGCTCGAAAAAGGGACGGACTATATTCTTCCGTATTACCGCGATGTCGCCGTTGTCCTCCACTTCGGACAGACGGCTCGCGATTTAATGTTGTCGGCGTTCGCCAAGGCGGAAGACCCAAACTCAGGCGGCCGTCAAATGCCGGGCCATTTCGGTTCGAAACAGCATCGCATCGTGACGGGCTCGTCTCCGGTGACGACACAAGTGCCGCATGCGGTCGGTGTGGCGCTCGCCGCCAAACTGAAAAAAGAAGAGCTCGTCACGTTCGTCTCGTTCGGAGAAGGCTCGTCGAACCAAGGTGACTTCCACGAAGGTGCGAACTTCGCGGGCGTGCATAAGTTGCCTGTGATTTTGTTCTGTGAGAACAACAAATACGCCATCTCGGTACCGCTCTCGAAGCAACTCGCTTGCGAGCGCGTATCGGACCGCGCCAAAGGTTACGGGATGCCAGGCGTCACGGTCGATGGGACAGATCCGATTGCCGTTTATGTCGCCGTGAAAGAAGCCCGCGCCCGCGCCCTTCGCGGCGAAGGCCCGACGCTCATCGAAGCCGAAGTCGAACGTCTCGTACCGCACTCGTCGGATGACGATGACAAAGCGTATCGCTCGGTCGAAGAGTTGGCCGACCTTAAGTATCGTGACGGGAATCAATTGTTCCGGAAGCGTTTGATTGAAGATGGCGTCATGACCGAGGAAGAACTCGCAGAGATCGAGGCGAACGTCGATCGTGAAGTCAATGAGGCGACTGCTTACGCCGATAAGGCACCGTATGCGTCTCCTGAATCGACGATGGACCATGTGTACGAGGGGGAAATGTGATGAAAACGTTTATTGAAGCGATCAATGAAGCGATCCATGAAGAAATGGAACGCGATGAGAACGTCTTCGTGCTCGGGGAAGATGTCGGCGTCCGAGGCGGTGTGTTCCGCGCGACGCAAGGCTTGATTGAGAAGTACGGCGAGGACCGCGTCATCGATGCGCCGCTCGCCGAGAGCGCGATCGCAGGTGTCGGGATTGGGGCGGCCATGTATGGCATGCGTCCGATCGCCGAAATGCAATTCGCCGACTTCATCATGCCAGCGGTCAACCAAATCGTCTCCGAAGCGGCAAAAATCCGCTACCGTTCAAATAACGATTGGACGTGCCCGATGGTCATCCGTGCACCGTTCGGCGGCGGGATTCATGGCGCACTCTATCACTCCCAATCGGTCGAGGCGATGTTCAACTCGACGCCTGGACTCAAAGTCGTCATCCCATCTGACCCGGTCGATGCGAAAGGGTTGCTCAAGGCAGCCATCCGCTCGAACGACCCGGTCCTCTTCTTCGAACATAAACGGGCGTACCGCCTCTTGAAAGCCGACCTTCCGACCGACGACTATACGGTCGAAATCGGCAAGGCCGCCGTCAAGCGGGAAGGGGACGACATCACAATCATCACGTACGGTCTGTGCGTCCACATGGCCCAGGAAGCGGCGAAAACGCTCGAAGCCGAAGGCATCAGCACGCACATCCTCGATTTGCGCACGATCTATCCGCTCGACCAAGAAGGGATCGTCGAAGCCGTCAAGAAGACCGGGAAAGTGCTCCTCGTCACCGAGGACAATAAGGAAGGCAGCATCATCGGGGAAGTCGCGGCCATCATCGCGGAGAAAGCGCTGTTCGAACTCGATGCGCCGATCGAGCGTCTGGCGGGACCGGACGTTCCGTCGATGCCGTATGCACCACCGATGGAGAAGTTCTTCATCGTATCCCCTGAAAAAATCGCGGAGCGGGCACGTCAGCTCGCCGCCTTTTAAGGAGGGGTCATATGGAACAGACAATTAAAATGCCACAGCTCGGGGAAAGTGTCACTGAGGGGACGATCACAACGTTTCTCGTCAAACCAGGTGACCGCGTCGAGGAGTATGAGCCGCTCGCCGAGGTCATGACCGATAAAGTAACCGCTGAGATTCCGGCGACGAGTGCCGGTGTCGTGAAACAGATTTTAATCAGTGAAGGCGACACGGTCGCCGTCGGCACACCGGTCCTCGTCATGGAAGTCGAAGGTGCCGATTCGGCGCCAGCGAAAGCAGAAGTGGTAGCAGAACCGGCACAAGTCGAAGCGGCCCCGGTCGAGACGAAGCAAGCGGTCACTGTAGCGTCGGCCGCGCCACGAAAACAGAATAACGGTCGTTTCTCGCCGGCCGTCATCCGACTCGCCAATGAGAACGCGATCGACTTGAACGAACTCGACGGCAGTGGCCTCGGTGGTCGCATCACGCGCAAAGATGTCCTCCGCTACTTATCGGAAGGCCGTCCGGTCAAGCCGGAAGCGGCGACGCAAGTGCCGCTTCAAGAGACGATGACAAAAACGAAGCTCGACGTACCTGAGTCGGCCGCGGCACCTTCCGTGTCACCATCTGTGCCGGCAACCGACGGGTCGTCGGACCGAGTCGAATTCATTCCGACGGCAGGTGTCCGTCAAGCGATTGCCAACAACATGGTCCGCTCGAAACATGAGGCCCCGCATGCGTGGCTCATGATCGAGGTCGATGTGACAAACCTCGTCACGGCTCGGGCCAAGTTGAAAGACGAGTTCTTCAAACGGGAAGGTGTCAAACTGACGTTTATGCCGTTCTTTATGAAAGCGGCGATCGAGGCGCTCAAAAAACATCCGATGATGAACTCGGAATGGGCGGGCGATCACATCAAAGTCCATCAAGACATCCATCTATCGGTCGCCGTCGCGGCGAACGACGCCCTCTACGTCCCGGTCATCAAGCACGCGGACGAGAAGAACATCAAAGGTCTTGCCGTCGCACTTCAAGACGTCGCGGCCCGTGCCCGCGGCAACCGCTTGAAAGCGGACGAGATGCGCGGCGGCACGTTCACGATCAACAATACGGGTGCGTTCGGTTCGATTCAGTCGGCACCGATTCTGAATTACCCGCAAGCGGCGATCTTGTCGGTCGAGTCGATCGTGAAGCGCCCAGTTTGGGTGAACGGGATGTTCGCGGCGCGTGACATGGTCAACTTGTGCATGTCGGTCGACCACCGTGTCCTCGACGGTCTCGTCGCCGGTCAGTTCTTGCAGGCGATCAAACAGTCGCTCGAGTCCATCGACCCGGACACGTATACGCTCTATTGATTCACGTCCTGCCTTCGACCGAGGGCAGGATTTTTCATATGGAAAATAAAAAAGCCACGGAATTGTCCGTGGCAACATGGTTCAGATGGAACGTTCAATCAACGCTTCGATATCGCGGCGAATTCGTTCGGGCGAAGTGAGCTCGGCGTTCGTGTAGCTGAGGCGGTGTGTCGATTCGTCGGTCCCGGTCAAGTCGGCGAACAGGCTGCCGAGATTGCGGACGCTCTTGTCGACTTGAATCAATAAATCTAACGACGATTCTGTTTGGAGCATGACGACTTCGAGCTCATCGAGTTTACGTCCGTAGCTCGTCCCGTTCGGCGAGTATTCGAGCTCTTGGGCAATCGGGAGACGGCCGGAACGATGGCGGGCCGGAAGCATCTCCGTATCGGCCTTCTTCAAGCGGAAGCCGATGTCGTCGAGCACGTCGAGGACGACCTGCTGGGCCTGGTTCGGTTTGACGAGAATCGAGTCCTCGTCTTTCGGGTCGACGGCCTGGGCGATATCGAGACCGGTCTCGATCCACGATTTCGATTGGCTGACCGAAATCGGCGTGTTGAACGGCACGTCAATCGTGAACGGGATTTCCTTCACTTCTTCGGGATCGATCATGAACGGCGCTTCGTTCAACAAAATCTTCTCGATCGTGAACGTCGAATACGTCGTCTTGTCGTTCACCTCATGCTTATAGAGCGTGTTGAAGAAGATGTAAATCCGGCCGACCGATTGCTCGGTGCTGCCGCCCTTGATATGGACGACACCATTCAGTGTCCCGCCTGGCACACAGGCACTCTCTTCGAGTCGCGTATCCACCGTCGCGGCGCCGATTCCAATCGATGATAATAACTTTTTGAACATACAATGATCCTCCTTTGACGTTTGCACGTGTTCGTGTAATAGTATGTACGAATACACGTGAACAAAAGTTTCGAAACTATTGAAAAAAGGATGAACGCAGTGGAATATACAGCATTAACCGAACGGCTGGCTGATGTGATTCGCCAGAACGAGCTCGTCACAGCGACAATCAGTCAACCGCGTCAAAAGTCGAACGATTTACGCCGGGTCAAATTGAAGCCGGTCCTGTTGAAAGGCGAGTACCATATACAATTCGAATACCAATTTGAACGGGTAATGAAACATAAAAATCTCACACCGGACGAGGCGGTCATCGAACTCGATGAATTGCTCGAGACGTTCCGCCAAGGACAGTTCCAGTTGAAGGCGTCCGAGTTCCACTTTCAACTGTCTAAAAAGTTCAAAGTGACGTTCAAGGAGCGCGAGACGGCCGTCAAACAAGTGAAGCTGAGTCATAACCGCGAGAAGCAGTACCTGTTGCCGCTCGATGAGCCGGTACCGTTCCTCATCCGACTCGGCGTCCAGTCCGAGGATGGGAAAGTGAAACGCCAAAAGTATGACAAGTTCAAGCAAATCAACCGCTTCCTCGAATTTATCGAAGACTCGATCAAACATTTACCGACCGACCGGACCATCCGGATTCTCGATTTCGGCTCCGGGAAGTCGTATTTGACGTTCGCCCTCTATCACTTCTTGCATGAGATGAAAGGCTATGACGTCCATATCACCGGGCTCGATTTGAAGAAAGAAGTCATCGAGGAATGTGCCGGGATTGCGCGCGACCTTGGGTATGAACGTCTCGAGTTCCTCGTCGGTGACATCAATGAGTTCGAAGGGGAGACGGCGGTCGATATGGTCGTCACACTTCATGCGTGCGACGTCGCAACGGATATGGCGCTCGCTCGGGCCGTGCGTTGGGGGGCGAAAGTCATCTTGAGCGTGCCGTGTTGTCAAAAAGAATTGAACCGTCAACTTGAGGCACCGAGCCTTGACGTCATGTTGCAGCATGGACTCATCAAAGAACGGTTCGCGGCGCTCGCCACCGATTCGATTCGGGCCGAATTACTTGGACTCGTCGGCTATGAGGCGCAACTCCTCGAGTTCATCGATATGGAGCACACGCCGAAGAACATCCTCATCCGGGCCTATTTGACGAACCGGGAAGCGACCGCTGAAGCGCGGGCCCGCTATGTGGCCTTCAAGACGCTGTTGAACGCGACACCGTTCCTCGAAGGACAATTGAGCGATAGACTTGTCCTAACCGATCCACTAGACGTAAAATAAGAAAGAACAGACGCAAGTCGAAAGGGGAAACAATATGGATTTTCAATTATACTTTCAAGATGTAGTCGAACAAGCTCGCAATGAGGTACGCTCTGCAGGTTACACAGAACTCACCACACCGGAAGAAGTCGACGCGGCGTTAACGAAAGAAGGCAAAACGCTCGTGCTCGTCAACTCGGTATGTGGCTGTGCCGGTGGCATCGCTCGTCCGGCAGCAGCGTACGTGAATAAGATGGAAGGCGTCAAACCGGACCAGTTCGTGACTGTGTTCGCGGGTCAAGACCGTGAAGCGACTGACCGCGCCCGTGAATACTTCGAAGGTTACGCCCCGTCGTCACCATCGATCGCGCTGTTAGAAGACGGCAATATCGTCACGATGGTCGAACGGAGCACAATCGAGTCATCAACGGCCGAAGAGCTCGTCGAGCAGTTACAGACGTTGTTCGATATTTACTACGCCTAAGAAGTGAGCGCAGAGGCATTGCCTTTGCGCTTTTCCTTAAGAAGGGATCGATGAGATGGAACCAGTCGTCAAAATCATGAGCGAGGCCGAATATACGATTGCTTTGTCGCGCGGCGAGATCAACGAGCCGACCCTCCAAACGGAAGGGTACATTCGTTGTTGCACCCCGCAACAGATCGGGAAATTCGTGCGTCGACATTATCATGGGGAGCGAGTCGTGCTCGTCTCGTTCCATGTCGGACGTCTCGGCAGCCTGCTCCACTATGAGTTTGACGAGGACGGGGAACGCTATCCCCACGTGTATAGCGCCATTCCCATCGCTTCGGTCAAACGAGTGCAGCCCTACGGCTCTCGGGACAATGGTACGGTCACTTATTTTGCTTACGAGCGAATGTGACCGTATTTTTTTAGATTTTATGCATGAATATACTTTACAAGTAATAATTATGTGTATATAGTGGTTGAAGAACAAGTCGGACATATGATGAGTCAGAGAACAGTTGAGCAACATTCACATATATGTCATAATTTTGTTAAAGTTCTGATAATTTCATCCTATTGAAGAAAGGGACGATGAACATGAAAAAAGGTTTTCTAGCATTATGTATCGCAAGCCTAGCCGCTTTTACTGTAGCCTGTGGGGCAGACGTGAACGAAGGAGGTTCGACATCGACCGCTGAAGATGACAAAGTCATCGTCATGGGGACGAGTGCGGACTACTTCCCATATGAATTCGTCGATACGGCGAACGGGGATGAGATTGTCGGATTCGATATCGATATCGCCAAGCAAGTGGCCGAGAACATGGGCTACGAATTGAAAATTGAAGACATGGACTTCGGGAGCCTGCTCGGGGCGCTCAACGCCGGTCGTGTCGATTTCGTCATGGCGGGTATGACACCGACAGAAGAACGGAAAGAGAACGCCGATTTCTCAGACATCTACTTCACGGCGAAGAACTTGATTTTGTCAAAAGGGGATGCCATCCAGTCGCTTGAGGACTTGGACGGGAAACAAGTCGGGGTCCAACTCGGATCGATTCAAGAAGGGATTGCCAAAGAGCAAATCCCGGGTGCTGAAATCGTCGCCTTGAACAAGATTCCAGAGATTATTCAAGAAATCAAGACCGGCCGCATCGATGCGATGGTCATCGAGGACACGGTCGCGAAGAAATATCTCGATCAAGACAGCGAACTCACGACGTTTGAAATCGTCGACGAGGAAGAGGCCGGTTCAGCCGCTGCCTTCCGTAAGGACGACGAGCTCCGTGATCAGTTCAATGAAGAGTTGAACAAGATGATCGATTCAGGAGAAATCGAGAAGTTGGCTCAAAAATGGTTCGAACAAGAAGCTGCACCAGCTGAATAAAGATTGTAGAAGGCTGACTGAAAGCATCAGTCAGCCTTTTTTAGGAGGAACTCACAATGGATTTTAGTCGGATTTATGATTCTATCCCGTATATTCTCGAAGGGATTCCCGTCATGTTCCAAGTCGTGCTCGTCTCGGCCTTGTTCGGGATTACGCTTGGCGTCGTCGTCGCCACATTCAAAATCGTCCCAAACCGTCTCGTCAACTTCATCGGGCACGCCTATACGGCCGTGTTCCGCGGAACCCCGCTCATCTTGCAACTCGCGATCATCCACTTCGGATTGCCGCAGTTGACCGGATATATCACGACGCCATACCAATCGGCCGTCATCGCCTTCTCACTGAACTCGGCGGCGTATATCTCGGAAATCATTCGGGCCGGGATTCAAGCGGTCGATAAAGGCCAGTGGGAAGCGTCGGATGCCCTTGGCGTCCCGTACGTCAAACAACTGCGATCAATCATCTTGCCGCAGGCGTTCAAAAACATCTTGCCGGCCCTCGTCAACGAGATGATCACGCTCACGAAAGAATCGGCGCTCGTCTCGACGGTCGGTGTGCTCGACATCATGCGCCGGGCGCAAATCGTCGGTGGGCAAAAGGCGATCTACTTTGAACCGCTCCTGTTTGCCGGTGTGATATACTTTACAATAGTGATGGTGTTGACGTATCTTGGTCAACGTCTAGAAAAACGGCTTAGAAAGAGTGATGGCAGATGATACAAGTAAACGATTTATACAAACAATTTGGTGACCTCGAGGTCCTCAAAGGCATTACGACATCGATTGAGAAAGGGGAGGTCGTCGCCGTCATCGGTCCGTCCGGTTCGGGGAAATCGACGTTCCTCCGTTGCTTGAACATGCTCGAGGTGCCGACGTCTGGAACGGTCAGCGTCGCCGGCTATGAGCTCACGAAAAAAGGGGCGAACGTCTCGAAAGCACGCCAAAATATCGGGATGGTGTTTCAACAGTTCAACTTGTTCCCGCATATGAGCGTGCTCGACAATTTGATATACGCGCCGATCAACGTCTTGAAAGTGAGCAAGGCCGAGGCGATTGAACGGGCGAAAAAGCTCCTCGAACGGGTCGGATTGTCCGAGAAAATCGACGCCTATCCGAGTCAACTGTCGGGTGGACAAAAACAACGTGTCGCGATCGCCCGGGCGCTCGCCATGGAGCCGAACGTCATGTTGTTCGATGAGCCGACGTCAGCGCTCGACCCAGAGATGGTCAACGAAGTGCTCGATGTCATGAAAGGGCTCGCCGAGTCTGGGATGACGATGGTCGTCGTCACGCACGAGATGGGCTTTGCCCGTGAAGTGGCGGACCGTGTCCTCTTCCTCGACGAAGGCATCTTGATGGAGGAAGGCAAACCGGCCGACTTGCTTCTCAACCCGCAAACCGACCGCGCAAAACGCTTCTTAGAAAAAGTCTTATAACTGAAACGATCCATCTGACACCAGAAAGGGAGGATTTCTATGAAGATCACCTACTATGGCCACGCGACCGTGCAACTCGATATCGACGGGACATCCGTCTTAATCGATCCGTTCCTGACGAGCAATCCGCATACGGACGTCGACCCGGCGAGTGTCAAAGCGGACTATATCTTGCTCACCCACGCCCATTTTGACCATATCGAAGACGTCGAATTGATTGCGAAACAGACGGGCGCAACGATCGTCGCGACACACGAGCTGGCGACATATTATGAGAAGAAGGGTTTTTCGGTCCACGGCATGAACATCGGGGGCGGCCATTCGTTCGCGTTCGGCCGCGTCACGATGACGCAGGCGTTCCATAGCTCGAGTCTCGACATGGGCGACGTCCCGGTCTATATGGGAATGCCGGGCGGGTTCATCATCGAGACGAACGCACTCACGGTGTACCACGCCGGGGACACGGCGCTATTTTCGGATATGAAACTGTACGGCGAACGCTTCGAGATTGACGTCGCCTTCATCCCGATCGGGGATAACTTCACGATGGGACCGGTCGACGCACTCGATGCGGCGCACTGGCTCCAAGCGAAACGAGTCGTCCCAATCCATTTTGATACGTTCCCGCCCATCAAACAAGACGCACGGGCGTTCTGCGATCAATTGCACCAACGTGGTCTCTTGATTGAGCCGAACACGACGATTGAGATTTGATGATGCATCCAGCGGTGCTCGAGACCGAACGGTACGTGGCGAAGCTGCATGCCGGAGACCATACCGGCCATGATATGGCCCATCTCGACCGCGTGCGCCGTTTGACGACGCATCTCGCGGAAGGCGAAGCGGTCGACGGTCTCGCTTTGACGCTCGCGGCGCTCTTGCATGATGTCGAGGATGAGAAGCTTGGACGTGATAAAGGTCTCGTCGCACGTCACCTTGACACGTTACCGATCGACCCCGAACAACGGGCTCACGTCCTGACGATGATTGACGAGTCGTCCTTTTCAAAAGGACGGTCCCCGTCGTCACGTGAGAGCGCGATGCTGCAAGACGCCGACCGGCTCGACGCGATTGGGGCAATCGGCATCGCCCGGACGTTCCAATTTGCCGGCGCACGTGGCAATAGCCTCCACGGCGAGGGTGACTCGAAAAGCGCGATCGCTCATTTCGAGGAGAAGTTGCTCCGGCTCGCGAATCAAATGCATACGGAACGGGCGAGACGAATCGCCCGGGACCGCCACGCGTTCATGGTTACTTTTTTGGACCGGTTCGAAGCGGAATGGACAGGGCAAGACATATGAAACGGCCGAGGAATCCCTCGGCCGTTTTTTGGTTAGAACGGATGTTTATTTAGCCAATGGCCACCGTCGAGGGAAATGCATTCCCCGTTCAAATAGCGCATCTCGTCCGACGCCATCCAAAAGGCGAGGTCGGCAATCTCTTCCGGTGTCCCGAACCGTCCGAGCGGCACATTGCGGCGGATGCGCTCGACTTCTTTGACGTGGACGGCTAGTTTGTCGGCTCCACCTGTCCGCTCGATTGGCCCCGGGCTAATCGCGTTCACACGCGCCCCGAACTGATATCCCCATTCGACGGCGAGCGTTCGCGTCAAATTGAGCACACCGGCCTTGGCGGCCGCGCTCGGTGCGACACCGGCGCCCGCTTGCCAGGCATACGACGCGACCATGTTGATGATGGAGCCGTCACGCAGTTGCTCCCGTTCCCAATGCTTGCCGAGCACGTGGGTGCAGTTGAACGTCCCGTTCAAGACGATGTCGATGACGCTCGTCCATCCGTTCGGCGTCAAGTCGAGCGTCGGGCAGACGAAATTACCGGCCGCGTTGTTAACGAGCGCGTGCACTGGACCGAACCGTTCAATGATTTGATCGAGCGCAACGGCACACCCCTCATAGTCACGCACATCGTGTTGCACGGCTATCGCCGCTCCGGCCCCGATGGTCTCCAGTTCGCCCATCGCTTCTTGTAGCCGCTCCTCGTTGCGGCCGCTGATGGCGACGTTCCAGCCCTCGGTCTTGAATTTTAGCGCCATCGCCTTGCCCATCCCCGATGAGCCACCTGTGATCCAAATCGTTTTCATACAAATCCCCCTTTGGAATGAATGGTCGTTCAGTTTATGTATTCGCTCAGCGAAGGGGGGATTCCTGCAAAAAAAGTGACGGCCGTTGGGCCATCACTTCAACTGCTCTAAATAGGTCAATCCGAGTTCACGGTCGATGCGATACATCGTCCCGGCGACTTTCTCGCCCCAATACGGGTCCGAGGCGTAATTGACGTTGACGCCTTCTTGTTTATTGCCAGGGAACGGTCCTCGGTCATAGGCGCCCGTCACGTACTTTTCGGCGAATAAACGAGCCGCCGCATCGATGCTCGCCTCGACAGACGGATAGGAGGCCGCATTTCCGCTCGGGTCGTTGTCGGTCGCCTGGAAGCCGAACAAGTTATTCTTTTCCCGGGCGATGGCTGACGTACCGAATCCGGACTCGTGTCCGGCGACGGCCATGAGGAACAAGGCGTTGATGCCGAACTCTGCCTCGGCATCTTTGAAGGCGTCGCCTTTACCAGCGAGCGGGCTGTCGTCGAGTGAGCCGAGGAAGGCGTCGAGCTCGCGAGCCGAATACGGTGCCTTCGACGCGATCGAGGCGAACTGGTATGGCGAATCGAACACGTCGCGCACGTCCTCCGTATAATAGCGGTCGGACGACTGTTGCGGCGCCGGTCCGACGAGGAACGTCCCGGCCAAGTTGCCGTTCGCCTCGACGGTATGGAACACTTGTCCGTCCCGCATCTGATAGAAGCCGCGACGCTCGACGACGGCGTCCGGATAAAGCGTCATGTCGGCCGGCTTCACGTAGACGTCGGCGCCGGAAATGTTCACCAACAAATGCTTGTCGGCCGTCTGCACGAGACGGAGGCGGGTCCCGCCGGCGACATACGACTGCCGTTTCTTAAACTCGGCGTCTTGATACAAGTTCGTGATTCGGTCGGTCGGGGTGACGGCGATACCGGTACCTATGAAGTCGATGACGTCGCCTGACGCATCGAGCAGGGCCCGGTTGCCCCCACGTTCCATATAGTCCCGCGCCTCGTCGAGTGACTCAAATGATCGGGTCGAGACGTCCCCGCTGTCATAGGTCTGAACGGTATACGAGCCGCTCGGACGGTCTTGGAGCCAAAGGAAACCTAAAACGGCGAGGGCGAGCGTGAGCAGCGTGGGAATCACGCCACGTTTTTTTCTTTTCAATACGATCACTTCCAAACATATGGATTGCCAAACGGAACAAACTAGTGAACAATTTTGTGAGAGAGGAGGAGATATTTATGAAAATCGGATCACGCACGCTCAAGACTGCGGCGGCAGCCGGGATCGCCATGCTCATCTCCGAGACGATTCATCTCGATTACTACGTCTTCGCAGCCATCATCGCCATCCTCAGTATTCAGGAGACACGGAAAAAGTCGTTTCGGGCTTCCTATGAGCGGGTCATGGCCAGCCTGATTGCAATCGGCATGGGGGCATTGATGTTCACCTTGCTCGGTTATTCACCGGCGACGCTCACACTTTATTTTGTCATGTTCATCCCGCTCGTTCAACAGCTCAAACTGCAGGACGGCATGATCACGAGTGTCGTCATCTTGACCCATCTATATACGGAAGGGCAGTTCTCGCTCGATTTGTTCGTGAACGAGCTGTTATTGATCGCCATCGGCGTCGGGGTCGGACTCGTCGTCAACATGTATATGCCGACACTTGATAAAGAGATCGAGCGCATCAAAGACAATATCGACCGGGCCCTCGCCGTTCACTTTTATGATGTGGCCGCCTGTGTCGAGACGGGCGTCTATAACGACCATTCGATGATGCTCTTGAAGACGCGGGATTATTTGAAACAAGGGAAAGACCTCGCGCTCCGTCGCATGGGGAACTCGATTGGGAAGCGGAACGAGGACATGGATTACCTGTACTTCCGAATGCGGGAGCGGCAATATGACATCTTGAAGCGCATCGCCGAGAACTCACGGGAGATCACGATGGTCGTCAATGAGGCCAAACCGGTCGCGACGTTCCTTCGGCGCGTCGGCGACAACGTCAACCAACGGGCCGACGCTTCGACGTTCCTACGGGAGCTCGAAGAGACGATTGAGCATTATCGAAAAAACGTACCCCTCCCCACGTCGCGTGAGGAATTTGAGGTACGTTCATCGTTATTAAATATTTTGTCGGACGTGAAGAGCTACTTGATTTTAAAAGAGCGGTATATCCTGCTGTTACAGGAACATGGCCACCCCGGACAAAAACGTGCTCAATAAAAAGATGGATACGATGACGACGACACCGATTTGAATGATGCGTTGACGCTTTTTCTGTTTCTTACTCATGACGTTCCTCCAAATGTGTTTGTCCTCATTGTACAGAATGGAAAAGGTTCGTGCAAACGGCACGAGTTTGTTATAATAACCTAGAAATGTTTGGATGGAGGGATGTTTTCATGGTAAACGAGAAACGAGTGCTTGACACATTTTTACAACTGGTCGGGATCGACTCAGAGACGAAAGAAGAAGCAGTCATCTGTGAGCATTTAAAGGCGGTCTTCACAGAGCTCGGATGCGACGTCTATGAAGACGATGCGTCGACGAAAACGGCTCATTCAGGTAACAACTTGATTATTATGCTACCGGCGACGAAACAAGGCGTCGACCCGATCTATTTCACGGCGCATATGGATACGGTCACACCTGGTAAAGGGATCAAGACGAGTATTCAAGACGGTTACGTCGTGACGGATGGGACGACCATCCTCGGGGCGGATGATAAAACCGGATTGACGGCGATGATCGAACTCGTTCGCGTGTTGACGGAACAAGCGATTCCACACGGTCAAATCCAGTTCGTGATCACAGTCGGAGAAGAATCTGGGCTCGTCGGGGCAAAAGTGCTCGATCTTTCGAAAATTGATGCGAAGTTTGGATTCGCGCTCGATTCGGATGGCCCGGTCGGCGACATTATCGTCGCAGCACCGACTCAGGCGAAAGTGAACGCCAAAATCTATGGCAAGACGGCTCATGCCGGTGTAGCCCCGGAAAAAGGTGTATCGGCGATTCAAATCGCGGCGAAAGCAATCGCGAAGATGAAGTTAGGTCGCATCGATGATGAGACGACGGCAAACATCGGACGCTTCGAAGGCGGCCGTGCCACGAACATCGTCTGCGACTACGTCGAAGTCCTCGCCGAGGCGCGTTCATTGATTCATGAAAAGATGGAAGCACAAGCCGAAGCGATGAAACAAGCGTATCTTGACGCAGCTGAAGAACATGGCGGACGTGCGGAAGTCGACATCGACATCATGTACCCAGGCTTTAAGTTCGAAGAAGGGGACGAAGTCGTCGAAGTGGCGAAAGCAGCCGCGACAGCGATTGGCCGTCCAATTCGAATCTTGCATTCGGGCGGCGGTTCTGACGCCAACGTGATTGCCGGCGGTGGGATTCCGACCGTCAACCTTGCTGTCGGATATGAAGAAATTCATACGACGAACGAGCGTATGCCACTCGTCGAACTGTACAAGTTGGTTGAATATGTCGTTCAAATTGTCGAGCTCGTCGCGACACCTAAAACGAAATGAAAAAGAGCCGACGTGATGTCGGCTCTTCCTATGTGTTCGAGCTATTATGCGGCGAACTCCAACGATTCTAAAACGAGTTCGTCTGAACAGTGAAGTTCCATCGCTATGTCGTGAATGAGGATTGAGGTGCCTAATTCTTGTTGGTGTTTGCGATTCATTGAAGTCGCCCGTTCCCGGATCTGTTGATAGATCGAGTCGGAATGTTCAACTTTCTTCATCACGGATCACATCCTTTTTCAACGATTGCCTACAGTATAGCATGGAATGGACGACAAGAAAGGACAATATTATTTATGAAGTTACAATTTTTAGGAACTGGCTCCGGTATGCCGTCGAAACAACGGAACGTCTCGGGGTTGGCACTTACGCTTGCGAAACAGACGTGGCTTATCGATTGTGGCGAGGCGACCCAGCACCAAATGTTGCATACGAAAGTCAAGCCGCGCAAAGTCTCAGCCGTCTGGGTGACACACCTTCACGGGGATCACGTCTTCGGTCTGCCCGGGTTTCTGTCGACGCGCTCGGCGCTCGACGGATCGAGCCCCCTCACCTTGTATGGACCGAAAGGCATCAAGAAATGGCTCGAGTTGACGATGAAAGTAACCGGTTCTTATCTCGGCTATGATTTGACGATTGTCGAGTACGAGGACGGCGATACGTTCGAACAGGACGGGCACATCGTCACGGTCAGACGGCTTGAACATCGCTTTCCGTCTTATGGATTCCGCATCGAAGCGCCGGAACGACCGGGCGCATTGCTCGTCGAAAAAGTGAAGGCGCTCGGCATCCCGAGCGGACCGATTTATCGGACGATCAAGCAGTCTGACACGTTCGAGTTTGAAGGGAAAACGTACGCCTCTAAAGAATACGTCACTGACGCGGTTCCCGGACCGGTCGTGGCGATTCTAGGCGATACGGTCCCTTGTCCGAACGCAGCCATCCTCGCCACTGGCGTCGACGTGCTCGTTCATGAAGCGACGTTCATGCAAGCAGAGGCGAAACTCGCCCGTCAATACGGCCACTCGACGACAGTTGAGGCGGCAACGCTCGCAAAAACGGCGCAAGTTGGCCGTTTGATTGTCACGCATATCTCGGCCCGCTATCAAGGTCGAGACGAGGCGTTTGTGGATGAAGTGCGCACCGTGTTTCCAGACAGCCATGTAGCGACTGACTTCTTCGAGTTTACAGTGGGGGATTAACGTGACAGTACAACTATACGTATGGCTAGGCTTTTTCGTCATCAGTACGTTGCTAGGTTTACGCTTAAATCAACTGAAAGAACCGGAACCAAACTTTCTTATCAAATTTTTATTTTTCTCATTGCTCGGGATCGTTTCATTCCCGATTGGTGGCTTTCATATTCCAATCGGATTCCTGATGTCGTTCTTATTCTTCCCGAAACGCAATAGCCGCTATAAATGGTACGGGGCGCTCGTCGGATTCTTTTTCTTCATCGTCCTCTTGTTCGTCCCACTCTTTGATCAATCCGAATTCCGGGCCGAGTCACAACAGATTGGAACGGTGTCGATTCAAGACGAGACGTTTGACGAGATGACGGACAACATTCTGCGCCGAATCAACAGTGAGTCCATCAAACTCGACCGAAGCAAAATGATTTTCAGCGAGGACGGTGAACTCCGTTCGCTCGAATATTTGCTCATGGTCGAACGCGCAAATTCGTATCAACAGATTCGAATCAACTACGACGAATCGGGCGAGCTGACGTATCGTCAAGTCGATGAATTGAATAAGGACTCGGGAAGTGCGTTCTTCGAGAAACTCGTCGACTTTGAACATATGCTCGACGCGATCCGGAAACCGGCCTGGTCTGAATTCACGACACAAGTCGATGCCCCGTTCCTCCAGTTCTCATTCGATGGGCTGTACGACATGTACACGTTCGAGAATGAGTCGATGCTCATGATCAATCGGGATAATCGCCTCGTCAAGTTCTGGTTGCAACGCGAGCCGGTGCTCGCCAACAGCATTCAATTGTCGGGATTGAGCCAGCAAGGGCGGACGACGGGTGAGAAATACACGATTCTATACAACTACTCTATCCATCAACGAGAGGATTTGACTGATTTATGAAAAAATTGCTTCTGATGAGTTTACTTGTCCCGCTTTTGACCGCATGCGGAGGAGATACGACATCGACCGAGGAAGCGGCTTGTGATGTCGAGCCGACGATTTCTGTTTACAATGCGGCGACCGAAGAGACGCTGTTCAATGAGAAGAGTGTCTGCTTAGAAGAAGGGGCGACGGTACTCGATGCCCTTGAAGCGACCGAGCTTGACATTGAATCGGTCGGCGACGGAGACATGACTTATGTCACGGCCGTTGACGGGATTGAAGAGAAGTCGGCCGGACAATCCTCAGGCTGGGTTTACGCCTTCAATGGTAGCCCGGGCGATGAAGGCGCCGGAGCCAAAAAAGTCGAATCGACCGACATCATTCAATGGCGGTTCGAAGAAGATGCGATTTCTTTCTTCGAATGAGGCAGATTGGGAGCGCAGACATCCGGTCACGCTCCTTTTCTTCTTACTCGTCCATTTGTACGTGTTGACATACTTGAATGACTCGATTTGGCTCCTCCTCGGTCTGTTCGGTTTGTTACTCATGGAACGACGGTTTCCACTGGCGATGCTCGGTGTTATCCTCGCGTTCTTATTGATTTCACTTGCCCCGTTCGTTCTCGGGTGGCGGATTTCGCTCGGTGGTGTCACAAATCAATTGATTCCACTCGCGACTTTTTTGTTCGGTATGATTTGGGTCAATCGATTCATGCGCCTCGAGCGCTTATTGCCGTTCTTGAACAAATGGCCCCGTTCGACAAGGTTGCTATACGGCGGTTGGGCGCTCGTCCCGACGATGGAACGGGCGGTCCGTTTATCGTTGGCCAGTCATCCGCGACGTGACTGGCAAGAGGCCGTCGTCGTCGGTATCGACAGCCAACGCCTCGAGCCGGTATATGTGACGAATCGGATGAGACGCTTCGAACGACATGACTGGGGCCAATGCCTCGTCCTCGCTAGTTTCGGGGCGACTGCGGCTATGGTCACACCGGTTGTTTGGCTTCTGTATCCATATTTGACGAAGGGAGGGGTGCGCGATGCGTTGGTTATCCTTGGCAGACGGACATGATGAATTCGAGGAGTGGGTGAGGGAAGAACAAGCGCGAGTCGTTCGCCTCGACACTCCGCTTGCTGGGAAAGTCGCAACACTCATTTCTGGGAGTGACGCCCTGCGAGGAGCCGAACTGGTTGCCATTCTTCAAATCGATCATCTATTTCATAAGCGATTCGACGAGTGCTCAAGTGGGGAACGGCAACTCGTCCGAATCGCTCACGCCCTGGCCGATTCATCCGAGGCGATCGTCTTAATCGAGCCGTTTCGACATTTGGATCGGTTTCGGGTCGAGCATTTGACGATGTTGCTCAGCAGGTTGACCGGGCTCGGCGTTCGGATTGCATACACGGACAGGGCGCGCGAACATACCCCATCCGACCCGTTTCACGTCAATCCGACCATGAATCAGCCCCAACTTGTCGTGACGGACGTGTCCTATCGCCATCCGTTGCAGGCTTCCTATGCGGTCGAGCATGTGTCATACGAGGCGAAGCAGGCAGGACTGACCATCTGTATCGGAACGAACGGGAGCGGGAAATCGACGTTGCTCGAATTGATTGCCAAAAGCGTGCGTCCCTTGTATGGGAAGGTTAAATGGGCCGAGCGGCCGGTTTATTTACCGGCCGAGCAAGAGTACGGCCCGTTCCCGCATGCGGCGAATCGTCGCGTCGCTCAACTGCAGGCCGTCTTCGATTCCGAAGCTTCGCTGTTCTTGTTGGATGAGCCAAGCGTGGGCTTGACCGAGCAAGAGCGCTCTCAGTTTGAACGAGCGTTAACCGAGAAAGCCATGACAGCACATGTTTTGTGTGCGACGCATGATGAGCAACTGATTCAGGCGGCAGACCGCATCCTTTGCCTGTCGAACGGTACGATTGTTTTCGATGGCGATTTAGCCGAGTATAGGAAACGGAGTGCGCTATGGTCACATACGTCCTCATCCTAATCATTGCGGCGGGGATCATGTCAAGATTTGAGCGGACGGACATCCCGATTGCCGTTCTGACACAGATTCTCGCGCTTGCCGTCATCGGGCGCTGGTTATTCGTGGCCATCCCGAACGTGCAACCGTCGACGGCGTTGCTCATGTTGACGGCCTTGTATTTCGGGTTCACGAGCGCCGCGATGCTGGCGTTGTTCGTCCCGATTTTATCGGGACTGTTGCTCGGACTCGGTCCGTTCGTCTTGTTTCAATTTTTAGGATGGCTTCTCGTCGTACTCGTCGTCATTTTACTTAAACCACTGCTTCGTCACTCGCGGTGGCTCCTAGCTTTCGTAGGTCTGGGGGCCGGTTTTCTCTTCGGCTGGACGGCCAATCTTTCGTTCGCGGAGGTCATCGGGGCCGACTTCGTCAAACTGCTCGTGCTCAGTCTACCGTTCGATGTGGCCCACGGCATCGGGAACGCCGTCTTCCTCGTCTTGTTGCATGACTTGTTCGTTCGCATATTTGTGCGGGAAGACGGGTAACAAGTAGGTATCACACGAGTGAGGTGACACGTGCATGAGCGGATACGTCAATCTGGTTGAAATCGGTTGGTTTCTTTTCATCGGACTGTTGTTTATGGGGCTCAATCTGTTTTTGATGTCACGTCGGCTGCTACGGACGCGCTACGGGATGCTCAGTATCCTCGGGGCCAGCGTTTGGCCGGCACTCATGATCGTCTTGACCGTCCAAGGTGGAAGCGTCCTCGGCGGGCTGACGGAACGGGCGCTCACCCTCGAAAGCACCTTGGCTTGGTCGGTCGTCGTGGCGACGACACTGATGGTGTGTATTCCAGGCATAACACTCATCCGGCGCATGATTCAGTTGGCGCGG
Organism: Exiguobacterium sp. s157; assembly: GCF_018618205.1. Classification (NCBI taxonomy): domain Bacteria; kingdom Bacillati; phylum Bacillota; class Bacilli; order Caryophanales; genus Exiguobacterium; species Exiguobacterium sp. s157. Next base: position 1,038 of record NZ_JACSLQ010000004.1, on the reverse strand, counting down.
TCATAATCAAATCACATAAAGCAGGAGGAAGTCCCCCGGTAAACTGTACCCTGAGTAGTAGACACTTAAAAAAGTCTATTGCTCAGGTTTTTTGTGTACACTGGACTAAATCATATTGGGAGTGAATTCGAGTGTCGAAGAAGATATTTACGTCAAAAGAAATAGATGCGCTAGCCGCAAATCCTTACGTTAAATCTGTGAGCCCGAAAGGGATCACGTATACCGATGAGTTCAAGGAACTCTTTATAGCACAGACGTTGGAAGGAAAGTTCCCTGTGGAAATCTTCCGGGGATGTGGGTTCGATGTGGAGGTTCTCGGTGAACGGCGTATGAATTCTTGTAAAAACCGCTGGACAAGGGCTTACCGAAAAGATGGTGTAATGGGGCTGCGCGATACACGATCAAGTAATTCAGGACGTTGGAGAGATAGAGAGCTGTCGACAGAAGAAAGGTACGCGAAGCTCGAGGCCGAAAACAAGCTGTTGAAAGCAGAGGTCGAACTATTAAAGGAGATCCGCCTGGCGGAAGGGAGAGGAAAGCTGGACTAAGCGCATCGCAAAAGTATGAGCTGATTCAAGGTGTCATCATCAAGCATAAAATGAAGGGGATGGTCAGCCATCTCTGTCAGGTGGCCGGGGTGTCACGTCAGGGATACCACGCCTATTTCTCGGAACGGAGGAGACAGATCAGACAGGAGCACGAATCGAGAGACATGGCTCTTCGTGACCTTGTTCTGAAGGCGTTCCACTTCAAGAAGCGCAAGAAGGGTGCTAGGCAGATCAAGATGGTGCTATCTGGCCATTTCGGTGTGACGATGAACCTGAAGTGCATCCGACGTATCATGCGGAAATACAACATCGTGTGTCCAATCCGCAAGGCGAAACCATACAAACGGCTCATTAAGGCGACGGCCGAGCACCGGGTGGTGCCGAATCACCTCAAACGCGAATTCAAACAGGGCACGCCCTATAAGGTGCTTCTCACCGATATCACCTACATATTTTACGGGAACGGTAAGCGGGCCTATCTTTCGACCAT
>NZ_JACSLQ010000030.1:0-429 GCF_018618205.1 Exiguobacterium sp. s157 | reverse complement strand
ATGGTCGAAAGATAGGCCCGCTTACCGTTCCCGTAAAATATGTAGGTGATATCGGTGAGAAGCACCTTATAGGGCGTGCCCTGTTTGAACTCGCGTTTGAGGTGGTTCGGCACCACCCGGTGCTCGGCGGTCGCCTTAATGAGCCGTTTGTATGGTTTCGCCTTACGGATTGGACACACGATGTTGTATTTCCGCATGATACGTCGGATGCACTTCAGGTTCATCGTCACACCGAAATGACCAGACAGCACCATCTTGATCTGCCTAGCACCCTTCTTGCGCTTCTTGAAGTGGAACGCCTTCAGAACGAAGTCACGAAGAGCCATGTCTCTCGATTCGCGCTCCTGTCTGATCTGTCTCCTCCGTTCCGAGAAATAGGCGTGGTATCCCTGACGTGACACCCCGGCCACCTGACAGAGATGGCTGACC
>NZ_JACSLQ010000029.1:0-487 GCF_018618205.1 Exiguobacterium sp. s157 | reverse complement strand
GCGGTGAGCCAGCAGCTCTTGTTATCGGGCCGTCAGGGAGGCAGCGGTGCGATGAGCGACTTCGCCCTAAGGCGTTAGACGCTCACGCATGAGCCCGGATCACCATTCCTTCTCCCATGCCCCGTCTTCAGACACGCCCCAATCCTCGAAGCGATACTTGATGAGCCAATGGACATGCATCACTTCATATTCGAATACACCCTTGGAGAGCTCTGAGACGACGAAGCTGACGTCCCCATCCGTCACCACCCACGTCCCATATAGATACACGATCTTGATCGGATGCTCTTTCGCATCCAGATAGATCACTACGCGAAAGTAAGGCGAGTTCCGTCCCTCATCGAACCGGACGACCTTCTCGACGCAATGTTCCTTGTCGACAACACGCATCCACTCGGGATGTTCCATCAGTTCCGAGAACACGATCCGGACGAACGGATCCAATCCATCGAACGCATAGTCATCAAGTATCCGCTCGTCCATCACG
>NZ_JACSLQ010000028.1:0-548 GCF_018618205.1 Exiguobacterium sp. s157 | reverse complement strand
TTCAAACAGGGCACGCCCTATAAGGTGCTTCTCACCGATATCACCTACATATTTTACGGGAACGGTAAGCGGGCCTATCTTTCGACCATCGTGGATGGTTCGACCAATGAGGTATTGGCGCATCAACTCTCTGAGAACATCAATCTCGACATTGTATTGGACACGTTGAAGCGTTTACGGAAGAACCGGAGGATTCGCTTGGACAAGGACGCATTCATCCATTCAGATCAAGGAGGGCACTACACGAGCCCGACCTACCAGAAAGAGGTGAAGCGTATGAAACTAGGTCAATCCATGTCCCGACGGGGCAACTGTTGGGATAACGCCGTCCAGGAATCATTCTTTGGACATTTCAAGGATATCGTCGAGTTAAAGGCCTGTACCACGTTCGATTCACTACAGCGTGAAATCCAAAAAACCATTAACTATTACAACCATCATCGTTATCAATGGAACATGAAAAAGATGACTCCCGTACAGTACAGGAATCATCTCCTTGAAGCAGCATAAGTTTTTTTATTAATGTCCTTTACATGGGGTACAGATTA
>NZ_JACSLQ010000027.1:0-761 GCF_018618205.1 Exiguobacterium sp. s157 | reverse complement strand
ATATAGCTCTTTAAAAATGACGAAGCTTGCGCTTCATTCAAAAATTGTAAAACTTTTTTTGCCTCATCGTTCAGTTTTCAAAGTTCGTCGGTTTAAAGAATTGGTGGAGCCTAGCGGGATCGAACCGCTGACCTCCTGCGTGCAAGGCAGGCGCTCTCCCAGCTGAGCTAAGGCCCCAAAAGTTATGATGGTCGGGAAGACAGGATTCGAACCTGCGACCCCTTGGTCCCAAACCAAGTGCTCTACCAAGCTGAGCTACTTCCCGAAATAGATGGTGCACCCTGAGAGATTCGAACTCCCGGCCTTTAGATTCGTAGTCTAACGCTCTATCCAGCTGAGCTAAGGGTGCGAGACGAATGAACTTTCATGGGATATTAAGATGGTACCGAGGGCCGGACTTGAACCGGCACGAGGAAACCCTCGCAGGATTTTAAGTCCTGTGCGTCTACCAATTCCGCCACCCCGGCAAGGTATAATTCATGCGGTAGACTATTTTAAAAAATGGTGCCGGCGAAAGGATTCGAACCCTCGACCCTCTGATTACAAGTCAGATGCTCTACCAACTGAGCTACACCGGCAGGTGTAATGGTGGAGGATGACGGGATCGAACCGCCGACCCCCTGCTTGTAAGGCAGGTGCTCTCCCAGCTGAGCTAATCCTCCAAATATGTAATGCCTGGCAGCGTCCTATCCTCACAGGGGGAGACCCCCAACTACTTTCGGCGCTGAAGCGCTTAACTTCCGTGTTCGGCATGGGAACGG
>NZ_JACSLQ010000026.1:0-1182 GCF_018618205.1 Exiguobacterium sp. s157 | reverse complement strand
CCCGTTCCCATGCCGAACACGGAAGTTAAGCGCTTCAGCGCCGAAAGTAGTTGGGGGTCTCCCCCTGTGAGGATAGGACGCTGCCAGGCTGTTTATTTTTTTGAAAAAATTATTGACTTTCTTCTTGAGGAGACTTAAAATAGGTAAAGTCGATACAGTAATTATTTAAAACGGTCCCGTGGTGTAGTGGTTAACATGTCTGCCTGTCACGCAGAAGATCGCGGGTTCGAATCCCGTCGGGACCGCCATTTTTTTATTTAATTTAATAAGTTGGCTTTGTAGCTCAGTTGGTAGAGCAAAGGACTGAAAATCCTTGTGTCGGCGGTTCGATTCCGTCCAAAGCCACCATTTACAGCGCCGGTGTAGCTCAGTTGGTAGAGCATCTGACTTGTAATCAGAGGGTCGAGGGTTCGAATCCTTTCGCCGGCACCATTTTTCTCATGGCGGTTGTGGCGAAGTGGTTAACGCACCGGATTGTGATTCCGGCATTCGAGGGTTCAATTCCCTTCAGCCGCCCCATTTTTTAAAAATTAATGAGCCATTAGCTCAGTTGGTAGAGCATCTGACTTTTAATCAGAGGGTCGCAGGTTCGAGCCCTGCATGGCTCACCATTTCTCATTAATTTCTATACTTAAATATTTTATATGCGGGTGTGGCGGAATTGGTAGACGCGCTAGACTTAGGATCTAGTGTCTTTGACGTGGGGGTTCGAGTCCCTTCACCCGCATCTCTAATCTAATTTTATATTGCGGAAGTAGTTCAGTGGTAGAATACGACCTTGCCAAGGTCGGGGTCGCGGGTTCGAATCCCGTCTTCCGCTCCAATTATATGCGGTCGTGGCGGAATCGGTAGACGCGCTAGGTTGAGGGCCTAGTGGTGGTTAACACCGTGGAGGTTCAAGTCCTCTCGACCGCATTAATGCACCCTTAGCTCAGCTGGATAGAGCGTTAGACTACGAATCTAAAGGCCGGGAGTTCGAATCTCTCAGGGTGCACCATTTATAACGGGAAGTAGCTCAGCTTGGTAGAGCACTTGGTTTGGGACCAAGGGGTCGCAGGTTCGAATCCTGTCTTCCCGACCATTTCTTAATTCAATTTGGTCTTTGAAAACTGAACGATGAGGCAAAAAAAGTTTTACAATGTTTGAATGAAGCGCAAGCTTCGTCATTTTTAAAGAGCTATA
>NZ_JACSLQ010000025.1:0-1185 GCF_018618205.1 Exiguobacterium sp. s157 | reverse complement strand
AGTGAAGTGAAATGGGCAGTGGTGAAAGACAAACTGAGCGGTGAGTTGACGAATAGAGAAATCATGGAGAAACACGGAATCAAAAGTGAGTCCCAGATCCACACATGGATGAGATGGTATCGGTCCAATGAAATCTATCGATTTGACCAGCCGATCGGGAAGCAGTACACCTACGGACTTGGTCCTGATTCCGCCAGCGAGGATGACAAGAAAGAGCGTCAACTATCCCACCTGAAGACGGAGAACGAAATCTTAAAAAAATTCATGGAGATCGAAAGAGAGTTGAGAAAGAAGTAATCCTAAAGACTGTAGAACTCCTGAAGAGGAAATATACGATCACGACGATCCTACGTGTCCTAGACGTGCCACGGGCAACCTATTACCGTTGGGTCAGAGAACCGGTGAAGCACCCTTCGGTGCTAGAGCAAGCAATCGTCGAAGTATGTAAGCATACGAAATATCGATATGGACATCGAAAGATAAAGGCCCTGTTAGAGCAAAACTATGAGTTAACAGCAAACCGGAACACCGTACAGAGAATCATGAAAAAGCACCATCTCCAGTGTCGGATCAAACCCAAACGAAAATGGAGGTCTCAGGGTGAGAGCATCATCATCGCACCTGACCTTCTCAAACGAGACTTCACGGCCAGTGAACCGAATAAGAAGTGGGTGACGGACATCACCTATATCCAATACGGGAGCACGACGAAATATCTTTCGACCATCATCGACCTATTCAACAATGAGATCGTTGCCTATAAGTTGTACGAGCATCAACAGACGCCCCTTGTCATCGATACGTTAAAGAAGGCGTTGGAAAGCCGGAACAACCCCGAAGGGGTCATCATCCATTCGGACCAAGGAAGTGTCTATACCTCATATGCCTTTCAAGATTTCGTTAAGAGGAGCCATCTGACGAGCAGCATGTCTCGAAGAGGCAACTGTTGGGATAATGCGGTGATCGAATCATTCCATTCGAACTTGAAGTCTGAGGGCTTCCAGTACGTCAAGTTCAACTCGTTAAGCGACCAGGAAGTGCATGAACGGGTGAACCATTACTTGACCTACTACAACGAAGAACGTATCCAAGAAAAATTAGGCTACCTCACACCGATAAAATACGGTGGGATGGCAGCCTAATCAAGGTGTTTTTATTAGTGTCTCATTTCGCTAGGTCAGTCTA
>NZ_JACSLQ010000024.1:0-1186 GCF_018618205.1 Exiguobacterium sp. s157 | reverse complement strand
GTAGACTGACCTAGCTATATGAGACACTAATAAAAACACCTTGATTAGGCTGCCGCCACACCATATTTTATCGGTGTGAGGTAGCCTAATTTTTCTTGGATACGTTCTTCGTTGTAGTAAGTTAAGTAATTATTCACCCGCTCACGCACTTCATAGTCGCTTAACGAGTTGAACTTGACGTACTGGAATTCCTCAGACTTCAAGTTCGAATGAAACGATTCGATCACCGCATTATCCCAACAGTTGCCTCTTCGAGACATGCTGCTCGTCAGATGCTTCCTCTTTACGAAATCTTGAAAGGCATATGATGTATAGACACTTCCTTGATCTGAATGGATGATGATCCCTTCGGGATTGTTCCGACTCTCCAACGCCATCCTTAACGTATCGATGACGAGGGGCGTCTGTTGATGATCGTATAGCTTATAGGCAACAATCTCATTGTTGAATAGGTCGATGATCGTGGAGAGGTACTTCGTCGTTCCCCCGTATTGGATGTAGGTGATGTCCGTCACCCACTTCTTATTCGGTCTACTGGCAGTGAAGTCTCGCTTGAGAAGGTCAGGGGCGATGACGATGCTCTCACCCTGAGACTTCCATTTTCGTTTGGGTTTGATCCGACACTGGAGATGGTGCTTCTTCATGATTCTCTGTACGGTGTTCCGGTTTGCTGCCAATTCATAGGTTTGCTCTAACAGGGCCTTTATCTTTCGATGTCCATATCGATAATTTGTAAGCTTACATACTGCGACGATTGTTTGCTCTAGCACCGAAGGGTGCTTCACCGGTTCTCTGGCCCAACGGTAATAGGTTGCCCGTGGCACGTCCAGGACACGTAGGATCATCGTGATCGTATATTTCCTCTTCAGGAGCTCTACAGTCTTTAGGGCTACTTCTTTCTCAACTCTCTTTCGATCTCCATGAATTTTTTTAAGATTTCGTTCTCCGTCTTCAGGTGAGATAGTTGACGCTCTTTCTTGTCATCCTCGCTGGCGGAATCAGGACCGAGTCCGTAGGTGTATTGCTTCCCGATTGGCTGGTCGAATCGATAGATTTCATTGGACCGATACCATCTCATCCATGTGTGGATTTGGGATTCACTTTTGATTCCGTGTTTCTCCATGATTTCTCTATTCGTCAACTCACCGCTCAGTTTGTCTTTCACCACTGCCCATTTCACTTCACT
>NZ_JACSLQ010000023.1:0-1689 GCF_018618205.1 Exiguobacterium sp. s157 | reverse complement strand
GATGATATGCTCCCCAATAGGTAGACAGATGAAATAACAAATCTGTTTATCTGATTGGGGAGTGTTTTTTTATGGCGAGAAGTCGGCATACGATCGAACAAAAATTGAGTGCGCTGCGCATGATGGAAGAAGAAACATATACTTGGAAAGAAATCATGGAGGCTCATGGCGTCTCTAGGCACACCCTCCAGGTGTGGAAAGTGAAATTCGATACCGGTGGGATTGATGCGTTGAAGGAATCGAAGGCATGGAAATCTTACACCAAGGAACTGAAAATCGCGGCCGTCCGCGACTATCTCGATGGGTTCACTAGAATGGAGGTACTCTCCAAGTATCAGATCAGTGATTGGTCTGTTCTTCGTAAATGGATTAAGAAGTATACTAGTCATAGCGAGTTAACAGATTCGAGAAAAGGGATGGATCGAGCTATGACAAAAGGAAGAAAAACTACATTCGAAGAGCGCCTTGAGATCGTGAAATATTGTTTGGAGAATGGACGCAACTACCAGCAGACCGCGGAACAATTTCAGGTGTCCTATGCCCAGGTCTATGGCTGGATCAAAAAGTATGACACGGGCGGGGCAGAGGCGCTCGTGGACCGCCGTGGGCGTACGAAGCCAGAGGACGAACTAAGCGAAGAAGAGAAGCTCAAGCGCCGTATCCAGCAAATGGAGCTTGAGAATGAACTTCTTCGTGCGGACATCTTGTTCCTAAAAAAGTTAGAGGAGATCGAGAGGAGGTCATAATCAGCCAGGTACGGCTACAGCAACGATATATCGCCATCAAAGAATTGAACGAAGAGGAGGCCCTTTCGATCGTGCTCCTCTGTCGAGTCGCCGGCATCTCACGGACGGCCTATTACAAATGGTTGAATCGCACCATACCGGTGCGTCAAGAAGAGAACGAGAAGCTTCTGGAGGACATCCGTCTACTCTATGACCAGGCGAACGGCACATACGGGTACCGTCGGATCACGATGACGATCAACCGGTTGCGCCGACAACAAGGACTGTCCCCGTTCAATGAAAAGCGAGTCTATCGCTTGATGCATATCCATGGAATCCAATCGGTCATCCGCCGGAAGCGGAAGAAGCATAAGAAGTCAACGCCGCAGCACGTGGCCGAGAATCTGATGAACCGAGAGTTCAGCGCGTCCCGACCGGACGAGAAATGGTGCACCGACGTCACCGAGTTTAAATATGGTGCCGGGAAAAAGGCATACCTGAGCGCAATCATCGACCTGTACGACGGCTCGATCGTCGCCTATCGCATCGGAAAGTCCAACAACAACGCTCTCGTCTTCCAGACGATGATGCCAGCCATCACGGGGCTCCGCACAGGAGCGCGTCCGATGATCCATAGCGACCGAGGGTTCCAATATACCTCGAGAGGGTTCAAACGCATGGTGGAAGACGCGGGACTGACCCACAGCATGTCCCGGGTCGGACGTTGTCTCGACAACGCCCCGATCGAGAGTTTTTGGGGCACCTTGAAAGTGGAGATGTACTACTTGCGTGAGTTCCAGGCCTATAGCGAACTCACAACGGCCATCGAGAACTACATATCGTTCTACAACCACGATCGTCTCCAGAAACGACTGAACGGCTTGAGCCCTGTCGAATACAGGTCTCAAGCCGCTTAGGTTGGTTTTCATTATTTACCCTGTCTACTTGACGGGGAGCAGTTCAC
>NZ_JACSLQ010000022.1:0-2474 GCF_018618205.1 Exiguobacterium sp. s157 | reverse complement strand
TGTAGACGTCAAGTTGATTTTGACACTTTTTGCTCGTTTGCCTTTTACACTTCTGCCGAAAACAATGATTTCCGGTTTCTCATCCGATGACTGTCGTCATCACTATGTATGATTTCGACGCGATGGAGTAAGCGGTCCAGTATCGCAGTCGTGATGCCCTGGTCCCCGATCAATTCGCCCCATTGTTCGGGGCTTTTGTTCGAGGTCAGGATGATCGAGCTGCGCTCATAAAGGTGGTTGACGAGATGGAAGAAGAGATTGGCTTCTCGTTGGTCCATGGCCATATACATCAGGTCATCGATGATGACCAGGTCCGAATCTCGCAACCTTTTTAACTGGATCTTCGACTTGCTTGAGAACTCTTCACTTTTTAATAGTTGGACGAGTTCGCCCATCGTGACGAAGTATACCTTGAACCCGTGGTTGACCGCCTCGATTCCGAGTCCCACGGCCAAAAACGTCTTTCCGACGCCCGGAGGGCCCAAGAGGATCAGGTTGTACTGTTGTTCGAGCCAGTTGAGCTGTTTCAACTGCTTCAGCTGTCGGGCGGTTAGTGCGGTCTGTTCCTCCAAATTGAACTCCGAGAGGGATTTGATGAACGGGAATCGGGCCCACTTCATTCGTCTCTCCAAACTTTTAGCGTCTCGTTTGGCGCGTTCATGGTTCGTGATGGCACTTAGAAATTCGATATACGTCCAGGAGGCCATTTCGGCCTCTCTCAAAATCTGTGGGAGGGCGTCAGCCGTCTCGGCGAGACGAAGCTGCCGAAAGTCCTGTTGTAACTCGGAAACGCTTTGACTCATTTTGTCGCCACCCCTTTCAGGATGTCGGTGTAGGCTTGGAGTGACCTCGTTGCGACCTGTATCCCGGATTTCTTCGGACGTTCGGTATCGGGTTTTGGATCACACCCATCGTCCGCGAGGATCGCAAGATAGTGGACCACGTCTCGGAAATCGTTGGCGCTGAACAGACTCTCTTGCGAACACTTTTCCAGTGCGTTCGTTAAGTGATTGGGATACATGATCGCGACGTCCCTGATGATGTTGAACTGGTCACGTCGGTATCTCGGGTAACGCTTTGAGAGCTCACCCAGATAATCGGACGCCGCCTCTCTGTCCTCGAAATAGGTGAGGACCTGTTGCTTCAGTTCTTCGATTCCTTTGGAACGATCCCGAAGGTGGTCACGGCTTTGAATCAGTTTTCCGCTCTCTTTGCTGACCCGGTGGTCTGCAATCACTTCTCCCTCGGGAGATTCGCGAATCAATAACCGTTCCTGTTCGGTCACTTCGAGGAACACCACTTTCTTCTTGACCGATGAGTAGGTCCCGATTGGGACGGTGTAACGGTTTGAGCGATAACGGATTGTGTTGTCCTTGCTGACGTTCCTTGCTATACTTTCGGTACGGATACTTTCGAAAGAGAGTAGCGATAAGACCGGTTGTAAGTGTTGTTTTTCGACGGAGAACACTTCAGCTGGTCTTTTTTTCGTTGTCTGATGGACGTTATGATTTCCTGTCCTCTCCAACCATCTCATGGAACGGTCGTTCCAATCCTCGATATGCCGGTACACTCGGCTGTCCGCGAAGTTCCGTTTGATGTACTTCACGACGTTCTCGATCATACCCTTTGACTCCGGGTCAGCCCGACGACATAAGTGGATTCTAAACTTTCGTTCGTTCACGTAGGCTTGAAACTCATTGGTCAATAGGACGTCACCTGCGTTCTCGTTGATTGCGATGAGGTGATCCTGGTCATAGACGATTTCAGAAGGACGCCCACCATAGAATTGGAATGCATTTTCGTGGCAGTGAATAGTGTCCTTGGTGGTGAACGGTCGTTCTCTCCATTCGACATACTTCATCCGAGAGTGCGCAAGTACGAACGCAATGAAATAAAGCTTTATCATTTTTCCATCTTTAGTCCGTTGTCTGGTCTCACCCCAGTCTACCTGTATTTGCTTGCCCATTGGTTGTTCTGGGATAGCCTCGTAATGGCGGACAATCCTTTTCTTTTCAATCTGATAGATTTCTCGGATTTCCTTCACGTATGTCCTGACCGTGCTCGATCCGACCGACAGGCCGGGATATCTTTCAAGTAACCAGTCATGTACTTGTGCGCTGCTCAAATGCGGATACTCCTCCAACCATGCAATGATCCAGTCTCGGTAGGCATCGAGCTTCTTCTTTCGTGAGCAGGCTTTCTCGTCAAATTCATGTAGGGCATCTTCATATGTCATCTTCAGGTACTTATATACCGTCGGTCTCGATACCTTCAGTGCTGTGGCGATTTGAGCCACTTTCATGTTTTGCTGATACATTTGATGAATCTTGATGTGTAGCACTAACTTTTCCTCCAAATCCATTCCCTCCAGATAAAATAGCCTCAACTACTCTATCGGAGTTCTGTTCTGATTTTTCGGCAATAGTGTAAAATCGTATCGAGCAAAAACTGTCAATTTTATTTTAGCGTTCACA
>NZ_JACSLQ010000021.1:0-2777 GCF_018618205.1 Exiguobacterium sp. s157 | reverse complement strand
AACGGCTTGAGCCCTGTCGAATACAGGTCTCAAGCCGCTTAGGTTGGTTTTCATTATTTACCCTGTCTACTTGACGGGGAGCAGTTCACTTGGGTTATAGTCTTCGAATTTGAAATTAGTGAATGAATAAAACATAGCAACTTGAGCTAAGCCCTTATCAGGATATATGGATACTAAAGGAGCATACAGTTTCGGGCCATACATATTTAAAGTTAAAAACACCGAACATGGAAACATCGATAGATAAGATGACATCAAATAAAAGCTAAGACCATCGTGTAGCTCTAACGATGTATACATTACATGTCAAATTGATAGGTTGGTTCCATCAGCGAAACAGAGAGTAATCCTAGTGTATAGACACCGTCATCTTCGTTATGTAAATGTTCGAATATCGCATTAGTGGTGACACAAGGGGCACCGAGTAGTTTTGTCACGTACTGATAGAAAATTTCAGTTGCAAAAATTTCATCTAACATTTGACCCGTAAATACGAGATTCTCAATATTTTCTCCTGCGTTTTTAAGTTCTAATTCTGTAATCTCATCACGATATGTCCAATGTCCATACTTTTCAATATTGTCAAAACCAGCGAATACATAATCAACATCATAGCGAATACTTCTTTTCATAGGAAAGACCTCCTAGAAGATGATATATACTTTATTGTATGAGGGGTATATAGGATTAAGTCATCATGGATGTGACATCTTCATGATATTGAATGAACGGTTTCTTGAACGATTACTATGATTTAAGTCGTTAGAGAATGTACATGTAATCAAACGCTCAGATCTAATCGATTAAGAGAAGAATACAAAACCATATTCTTATGAATAAAAAAGATTAAATAGAATGAATAAGAATTAAAGATAGATTAAAAGAATTAGGAAAAATGAAAGTCCGAAAATCCTTTTGAAACCAACGTTTTCGAGAGATTTAGAAGATTGTAAATATGTCAGCCATAGTTTCTTTTATTCAAAGAGGCTATTTTTTTTTCATTTCCTTTTTGATAAATCACATCCAACAGCCAATTTTATTCGCTATATATTTGAAATAAAAACGATTGTATTTGATTTTTTTCCAAAGATGTAAAATATAAAAATGACCTTATGAAACACAGGTCATATACGATGCCTTTTGATGGAATGAATCAACAATGGATATAGATTCGGGATGTTTTCATACAATTTTTCAAAATGAGGCATGCCAAAAAGACCATCATGCGATCGTCAATTTTTCCACTTTATGTTTTAGTTGTTGATGAAGGTAAAGAATCGGCTCATTGAAGAAGAGTTGATGCTCACTTGAATGAATTAAGTCTTCACGATGGTGAAGAAACGCTTGTTTCAAATCAGCCAAGACTTCACGGAACGCTGATGCACCGAACGTATCACTCATTGAATAGAGAGATTCACGGCTTACTTTTAGTGCATCGAAATCGAAGAACTCACCAACGCGCTTACGCAACTCGAACCAAGCAATTTGAGCATCTGAACGCTCTTCTTCTCGGATCACTTTACTGTCTTGAGACTTGTCTAATGTCAATTCAACGAGGACTGGACGTGTAATATCTTGAACGCGTTTTTTAAGCGTGAGATTTTGCTTCACCACATTTAAGAAATGACGGCTGTCCTCTACAAGGGACACTTGAAGGAATTTCAAACGAGCCATCATCTTTTGAATGGCAAGTTTGTGGCCACAGTATTTAGGCAAGAATCCTTTAATCTCGTCATAGGTAAGGATGGCTTGGTCATGTGATTGAACATGGACATCCTTTGTGAGGTGAAAGAAGGAGAACGATTAAAACAAATGACGGTCTTCTTTAATACAAACACGCTTCAAGTACATAACTGATTGTTTCAAAATGTATACATGTATACTTGTAGATTTGTATACGTGTATACATTTATTTTTCTCACTTGAGTCTTTAACGAGGCGTGAATCCCATAAGTATCGGGAATCGGTCTATAAAGAAGGACGAAAAACGTGCGTTTTTCTTTGACGAGAGGGGCGACTCGCGTGCTCTCGCCTGGATCCATAGAGCGGGATCCGGGAAAAGGTCCGTTTTCGCATGACGAAAACGAGATGGTTCGTGTGTGAAGGTTGGACGTTGTTTTGGTCTGTCTCGTAAGAAGATTGTTTGATGAAATAGTAGAAGTGAAAACACGGTTTGTTTATTGAAAATGACCATGTTTTCTAAACAAGCCCTAGGGCTTGTTTGAAACAACACCAGGGCTTACGTGAAATTAGGCGAGATGTTGCCTGCTTGGATGCGAGGTATCATGAGGCTATCAACAGGAGAGGATGATTCAGATGGACAGCTACCAACTAGATCAACAGACGATGGACGAGATGACGGAGGTATTGCTTCGACGCCTTCCTAACCGGCTTCAAGAAGATTTTGATGACTTAAAACTTGTGAGCATGGATCTGCTTTGTGATGTGAAGGAAGGAGAGCGCTTGACCCACCTCACCGTCTTCTTCAATACCAATATGATTCGACGGAATCGTCGTACATAAGAAAAAGGAATCATTGTATACATGTATACATGTAGATTTGTATACGTGTATACATGTATATGTGTATACATTTTTTTGAAAGTCTTCATTTCTGTAGGTTCAAGAACAAGGACTGAACTGGTTTTTTACGGGGAATCGTTCTATAGAAAACCGGAAGGGGGGAGACGTGATGGACGAGCGGATACTTGATGACTATGCGTTCGATGGATTGGATCCGTTCGTCCGGATCGTGTTCTCGGAACTGATGGAACATC